>DATKRN010000016.1:0-135872 GCA_035532155.1 Verrucomicrobiia bacterium
GCGCCCGCGGTGGGGGCGGCCCGCGCCGCCGCCACCGCCGCCACCAGCTCCGCCACCGGCGCCAGCCGGCCGATATCCTCCCGGCCGGACGCCAGCCGGCCCGGGACCGGCCCCACCACCCGGGCCCCGCGAGCCGCCAGCGTGGCCAGGTTCGCCCGGGTCGCCGGGTGCCGCCACATGGCGGCCTCCATCGCCGGCGCCACCACCAGCGGCGCCGGGCAGGCGAGCGCGGTCGCGCTCACGAGCTCATCGGACAGCCCGAGCGCGAGCCGGGCGCACATGTCGGCGGTGGCCGGCACAACCAGCTGACACTCGGCCCACTCGGCCAGTTCGAGATGGGCCATGCCGTGGCCGGCGTCGGCGGTCTCGGCGGGGGCGCCCCTTGGGGCGCCGACGGCTGGGCCCAGCAGCCCGGTCGCCACCGGCGCCCCCGCGAGCGCGCGCAGCGTCATCGGCGCCACGAACGCCAAGGCCCCCGGGCTCATCGCGATCCGGATCGCGGCCCCCTCTTGGCGCAGCACCGTCAGCAGCTCGAAGACCTTGACCACCGCGATCCCGCCGCAGACGTGGACCAGGATGCGACGCCCCGCCAGCCCTGTGGGATCGGTCATGGCGATGATGGTGGCACGCGCGCGGGCGGGGCGGGGCGGAGGTCGGGCGGGGCCGGGCCGAGGATGGCGAGGATCTCGTCGACCGCCCGGTCGACCCGGTCGTTGACGACCCGGTGAGGGTACCGCTCGGCCTCGGCGAGCTCGCGGTCGGCGTCACGGGCACGGGTCGCGAGCTCGGCGGGGCTCTCGGTCCCGCGCCCGGTGAGCCGCTCCATCAGGGCCGCCCGCGAGGGCGGCAGCAGGAAGATCAGCTCGGCCTCGGGTTCGCGGGCCCGCAGCTGGGCCGCCCCCTGGACGTCGATCTTGCAGAGCACGTCCTCGCCCCGGGCCCGGCTCGCATCCACCCGCTCCCGGAGCGTCCCGTACCAGGCCGCGCCGTGGACCTGGGCGGATTCCAAGAAGGCTCCGGAGCGGCGCAGCTCCGCGAAGGTGGGGAGATCGACGAAGGTGTAGTCGTGGTCGTGGCGCTCGCCCGGACGGGGGGGGCGGGTGGTCACGGAGACCGACTTGTGGAGCCAGGGCGCGCGCACCCGCAGAGAGCGGATCACGGTGTCCTTGCCCACCCCGCTGGGCCCGGAGATGACGATCAGGCGACCGCGGGCGGCCTCCGGGCTCACCCGCATCGCCCCGCCGGCGCCGCTCCCGGCCACTCGCCGGGAATCCCCCCCCGCTCGCCCACAGCCTCCCCCAGGTCGGAGGGCAGCGGGCTGCGGAAGGCGAGCGGCCGCCCGTCCGGGTGGATCAGGTGCAGCTGGGCGGCGTGCAGCATGGGACGGCCGAGGCGGCGCTCGGGTCCGGGGTCGTAGAGCGGGTCGCCCACCAAAGGCCGCCGGATGTAGGCGAGATGGACGCGGAGCTGATGGGTGCGGCCGGTCAGCAGCCGCAGCCGCAGCGCGGTGTGGCCGGCGAGCCGCTCCAGCACCTCGAACTCGGTGATCGCCTCACGACCGCCCGCGACCACCGCCATCCGCAGCGTGCGGCGGGGGTCCCGCCCGATCGGGGCCTCGATCCGTCCCCGGTCCTCGCGGACGACCCCGTGGACCAGGCCGAAGTACTCGCGGCCGAGCGAGCGGTCCTGGAGCTGGGCGGCGAGATGCCGGTGGGCGGCCTCGGTGCGGGCCACCACCAGCAGCCCGCTCACGGTCCGATCGAGCCGGTGGACGATCCCCGGCCGGTCGGCTCCGGCGAGGGTGGACCAGCCGCCCCCGAGCTGGCGCAGGCCATCGGCCAGGGTGCCCCGGGGACGGCCCGCGCCGGGGTGGACGGTGAGGCCGGCGGGCTTGTCCACGACCGCCAGCTCCGCGTCCGCGTACACCAGCTGCACGGCCGGCGCGATCGCGTCGGCGCCGGGGTCGGCGGCCGAAGGGGGCACCGGACGCCAGCTCACCCGGTCGCCCCGCCGCACCGGCGCCGCCGGCCGCCGGGGCGCTGTGCCATTGACGGTGACCGCCCCGGTCCGCACCAGCTCGGCGGCGGCGCCCCGGCCGGTGGGCACCGCCTGGGCCAGCCAGCGGTCCAGCCGCCAGCCGTCGGCGTCCCCACCCACCAGGCGGGCGCCGGCCTGGCGATCAGCCATCGGGCGCCCCCGGACTCGGGCGCAGCACCAGCCGGGCGATCATGATCACGACCCCCACCGTGATGCCGCAGTCGGCGACGTTGAAGGTGGCGAAGTTGCGCACCGCGATGAAGTCCACGACGTAGCCCTGGACCACCCGGTCGGCGGCGTTGGCGACCGCGCCCCCCACCAGCGTCCCCAGCGCCAGCTGGAGCAGCCAGCTCTCCCCGGCCAGCGGGCGCCAGTGGGTCGCGATGTAGGCGATCACCAGTACCGCCACCGCCACGAACAGCCACTGCGCCTCGGGGAGAATCCCGAAGGCCGCCCCGCGGTTCTCGATCCGGCGCAGGGTGACCGGGGACTGGGGCCAGACCGCGACCCCCAACCTCAGGTGGCTGACCACCAGGATCTTGCTGAGGCGGTCGGCGACCAGCACCAGGACGGCTGCCAGGATGAGCCAGGGCGGCCACCGCCGGGCCCGGCCGGCGATGGCCGACGGCTCCGGCCCGCCGCCGTCGCGCCCGGGGCTCCGAGCGGGGCGGGGGGCGTCGGGCGGACCCGCCTCAGCCGCGGCCCGCCTCCTGGCAGGGGATGCAGCGAGTGGCGTGGGGCAGCGCGCGCAGCCGTTCGATCGCGATCTCCGCCCCGCAGCTGCGGCAGCGGCCGTACTCCCCGCGCCCCATCCGCCCCAGCGCCTCCTCCACCTGAGCGTGCATCTGCCGGAGCGTCTTCTGGAGCGCCTGGGTCCGCTCGTGCTCGGCCATGTCGCCGGCGTGCTCGGTGGGGTGCTCGGGGAAGGGGGCGTCCCGGCGGCCGTTTCCGCCCGGGCCGGCGAGCCCGCGCAGCTCGCCGTCGAGGCGGGCGCGCTCCCCCTCCAGCTGGCCGCGGATCCCCGCCAGCTCGTCGTCGCGGGTGGCTGCGCTCTCGTGGGGCATGGAGGAGCTCCTGCCGTCGGCCGGGCGCCGACGGGGTGTGGGCTCCGATTATGGACGCTCGGCGGCCGATGGCGAGCCCGGGCCCTCCGGCGGCCCCGGCTCGGCGGGCTCGGGCGCCTCCGGGGGCAGGCCACCGGTGCCGACCGACCGCAGCGTCACCCAGTACGGCTCCTCCGCGAGCACCCCCTCGCTGACCTGCCCGTCCTGGGGACGGCGCCCGCTCCGGCTGCGCTCGATCCGATCGGCATACACCTGGGCCGCGATCTGGGCCCGTGCGGCCTCCAGCGCGCGCGCCACCGGCTCGCCGGCCGCGAAGCGGACCTCGATGGTCTCGCCCGGCTGCAGCCGGGCGAGACGGCGCAGATCCTGGATCCGCCGGGTGAGGGTGCGCACCCAGCCCTCGTCCCGCAGCTCGGGGGTGAGGGTGAGGTCGAGCAGCACGGTGGGGCGGCCGTCCTGGGGAAGGTCGGCGTGGTGGACGGCGCGGACGTTGAGCTCCTCGGCCAGGATCTCCTCCAGCTCCGGCGGGAGGGGGTCGCCGGCCACCGTCGCCGAGGCCAGCGGCTGGCGGACCGGGATCTTGGCCGCCTCCCGCTGCGGGCGGGCGGCGTCAACCAGCCGGCGCAGGCGGGCCATCCCCTCCAGCAGCTCGCCATCGGCATGGGCGGGGTCGAGCTCGGGGAAGTCGGTGAGGTGGACCGAGCAGGGCAGATCCGGCTGGCCGCTGGTGAGGTTGCGCCAGATCGTCTCGGTCATGAAGGGAATGAAGGGCGCCAGCATCCGCACCAGCTGCACGAGCGCGGTGTAGAGGGTGGCGCAGGCGACCCGGGCGCGCTCCGGGTCACGATCATCTCGAAAGCGCGCCCGCGAGCGCCGCACGTACCAGGTGCTGGTGTCGTCGAGCAGGGCGGCCAGCTGCCGGCAGGCGCCGTTGGCGTCGTAGCCGTCCATCCGCCGGCGCACCGCCTGGGCGGTCTCGCCGACTCGAGCCAGCAGCCAGCGATCCATCACGGTGCGCTGGGCCGGGTCGGGTGGTGGCGCGGACGGGTCGTAGCCGCAGACGACGCTGTAGGTGATGAGGAAGTTGTGCACATTCCAGAGGATCAGCAGGAAGCGGTTGACGACCTCGTGGACGCGCTCCGGCGAGATCCGGTACTCCTGGCCCACCGAGACGGTGGTGTAGAACCACCAGCGCAGCGCGTCGGCACCGGACTGGTCGAGCACCCGCACGGGGTCGACCACGTTGCCCCAGGACTTGGACATCTTGCGGCCGGTGCGGTCGACCACGTGACTCGGGCTGATCACGTGACGGTAGGCGGGCTGGTCGAAGAGCATCACCGACTCCGCCAGCAGGGTGTAGAACCAGCCGCGGGTCTGATCGATCCCCTCGCAGATGAAATCGGCGGGGTGGGCCCCGGCGAACTCCTGCTGATGCTCGAACGGGTAGTGCCACTGGGCGAACGGCATCGCTCCGCTGTCGTACCAGCCGTCGATCACCTCGGGCACCCGCTGCATGGCGGCGCCGCACTCGCAGGCCAGGGTCACGGTGTCGATGAAGGGCTTGTGGAGGTCGCTCCCCGCCGCCAGCCCGAGCTCGGCGCGGCTGCCTACGCACTGCTGGCGCCCGCACCCCGGGCACACCCAGATCGGCAGCGGGGTGCCCCAGTAGCGCGCCCGGGAGAGGTTCCAGTCCTGCAGCGACGCCAGCCAGTTGCCCATCCGCCCCTCGCGCAGGTGGGCGGGCACCCAGGCGACCTCGAAATTGGCGGCGACCAGTCGCTCCTGCACCTGGGTGGTGCGGATGAACCAGGAGGTGAGCGCGTAATAGAGCAAGGGGGTGCCGCAGCGCCAGCAGAAGGGGTAGGTGTGGCGGATCTCGGCGGCCCGGTAGCAGAGGCCGCGGGCGCTGAGGTCGGCGATGATGGCGGGGTCGGCGTCCTTGACGAACTGGCCCGCGAACGCGGTCACCTCGGGCAGGAACCGGCCATCCAGTCCCACCGTGTGGCGCACCGGGATGCCCTCGCGCTGGCAGAGCTGGAGGTCGTCCTCGCCGTAGGCTCCGGCGGTGTGGACGATCCCGGTGCCCTCCTCGGTGCTGACGAAGTCGGCCGCCACCACCCGCAAGGCACCCTCGGGCGGGGCGACATCCGGGAAGAGCGGCCGGTAGCGCCACCCCACCAGCTCGGAGCCGACTCGCTCGTCCAGCAGCTGGTACGGTCCGGTCAGAGCGTCGAGGCGGTCGCGGGCGAGGATCAGATCCTCCTCCCCCTGCCGCACCCGGGCGTAGACGATCTCCGGCCCCACCGCCAGCGCGACATTGCCGGGCAGGGTCCACGGGGTGGTGGTCCAGGCCAGCAGGCTGGTGCCGGGCTCGTCCACCAGCCGGAAGCGCACCGTCACCGCCGGGTCGGGCACATTCTCCTGGTAGCCCTGGTTCAGCTCGTGGGTCGAGAGCGAGGTCTGGCAGCGCGGGCAGTAGGGGCTGACCCGATAACCCTGGGTGAGCCAGCCGCGGTCGAAGATCTGCTTGAGGCTCCACCACACCGACTCGATGTAGTCGGAACTGTCGGTGCGGTAGGCGGACGTGAGATCGAGCCAGAAGCCGATCCGCCGGGTGAGCTCCTCCCACTCGCCGATGTAACGGGTGACCGACTCACGGCAGAGCTGGTTGAACCGCTCGACCCCGTAGGCGTCGATGTCGGACTTGCGGGTGAAGCCGAGCTGGCGCTCCACCTCCAGCTCCACCGGCAGGCCGTGGGTGTCCCACCCCCCCCGCCGCTCGACCCGGAGCCCGCGCATCTGCTGGTAGCGGAGCACGCAGTCCTTGAACGCGCGCGCCAGGACATGGTGGATGCCGGGGAGCCCGTTGGCGGTGGGAGGGCCCTCGTAGAACGTGAAGCGGGGGGCGTCGCGGCGGGCCCGCAGCCCGGCCGCGAAGACGTCCTGCTCGCGCCAGAAGGCGAGCACCTCGGCCTCCAGGCTGGGAATGTCGAACAGCGGCGTGACGGGGGCGAAGACGCTCATCGGCTCCTGACAGGGTCCCGGTGTACGGCGCGCCCGGCGGAGGGCGCCGGGCGACGGGCACACACTCCCCCACCCGTCCCGTCGGCGGGTGCACGGGGCGGTGGAGCGCGGTCCTCCCCCAGCGGTGACAGGTCGGGGCGCGACCGGCGACCCGTCGCCGCGAGCGTAGCATGGCCGGCCGCCGCTCCATCCCCCGAGCGGGGGCGGCGGCCAGGCTCAGCGTCGCTCGCGCAGGAAGGCGGGGATGTCGAGCTCGTCGAAGGGGCTGGCCGGCTGCGGCTCGGGGTCGCGACGCGCCCCCGCCGGCGGCTCGATCAGCTCCTGCGGACGACTCTGCCGGAATCGGTCCGCGTGCGACTGGCCGGGCCCGCCGGTGAAGCCGGTGGCGACCACGGTGATCTTCACGTCGCCACCCATGTGGTCGTCGATCACCGTGCCCCAGATGATGTTGGCGTTGGCGTCGGCGCTGGAGCGCACCAGCTCGCAGGCCTCGTTGACCTCGTAGAGGGTGAGGTCGGGGCCGGCGGTGATGTTGACCAGAATCCCCTGTGCGCCGGCGATCGTGGTCTCCAGCAGGGTCGAGGCGACGGCGTCGCGGGCGGCGTCGACGGCGCGGTTGTCGCCGCTGCCGTGGCCGATCCCCATGAGCGCGGCCCCCTGCCCCTGCATGATCGCCTTGACGTCGGCGAAGTCCAAGTTGATCAGCCCGGGGAAGACGATCAGGTCGCTGATCCCCTGCACCCCCTGGCGGAGCACGTCGTCGGCCTTGCGGAAGGCGTCGACCATGGTGGTCTTGCGGTCGGTGACGGCGATCAAGCGCTCGTTGGGGATGGTGATGAGGGTGTCGACCCGACCCGCCATCGCGTCCAGGCCGCGGTCCGCCGCCGCCATCCGCTTGCGGCCCTCGAAGGGAAAGGGCTTGGTGACGACACCGATCGTGAGC
Organism: Verrucomicrobiia bacterium; assembly: GCA_035532155.1. Taxonomy (GTDB): domain Bacteria; phylum Chloroflexota; class Dormibacteria; order Aeolococcales; family Bog-877; genus DAHUZL01. The sequence continues at coordinate 7,069 of DATKRN010000016.1, forward strand.
GCGCCGCTGGAGCGGGCGATCTCGGCGATCACCGGCGCCGCGCCGGTACCGGTGCCCCCGCCCATCCCGGCGGTGACGAACACCATGTCGACATCGTGAACCAGACGGCTCAGCTCGTCGCGCGACTCTTCCGCGGCGGCCTCGCCGACATCGGGGTCGCCGCCGCAGCCGAGGCCGCGCGTCACCTTGCGCCCGATGTGCACCTTGGTGGGCGCCTCGGCGGCGTCCAGCGCCTGCTTGTCGGTGTTGATGGCGATGAAGTCCACCCCACGCAGCTTGGCCTTGATCATCCGGTTGACGGCGTTGCTGCCGCCCCCCCCGACCCCCACGACCTTGATGCGGGCGTTGCCGGCGATGGTGCGATCGAGCTCGTCCTGCGGCATCAACGTCTCCTCGACGACGGGGTGGGTGGGGTGGGGGTCGAGCGGCACGCGGGCGTTCCCGCCGAGTCAGAAGAGGTCATGCAGCCAGCGGCTCATGCGCCCGACGCCGCCGGGGCTGCGGCGGTTGTGGCGTTCCCGGCGGAGCTCTTGGCGCGAGCCCCAGCGGAGCAGGCCGGCGGCCACCGCATGGCGGGGATGGCCCAGCTGACCATCCAGGCCGGCCAACCCCTCCGGGCAGGCGACCCGCACCGGCATCTCCAGCAGCCGGTGCACCGTCTCGGGGAACCCGTCGAGGCACACCGCCCCCCCGGTCAGCACCAGCCGGGCGAGCGGTCCCGGTAGCTCCGCGCGGCCCAGTTCGTCGCCCACCAGGCGCGTGATCTCGCGCACCCGGGGCTCGATGATCTCCGCCAGCAGGCGGCGGGAGACCTCGTGGGCGCCGAGCACGCCCGGGCCGCTCAGGGTGATCAGCTCCGACCCCTGGGCGGCGAGCGGGTTGGAGCTGCCGTGGCGGCACTTGACCGCCTCGGCCTGCTCCGGATCGCAGCGCAGGCCGACCGCCAGGTCCTGGGAGACGTGGCGCCCCCCCACCGGCAGCACCGCGGTGTGCACCACCGCTCCGCCGGCCAGCACCACCACGGTGGTGGTGGCCGCCCCGCAGTCGACCAGAGCCACTCCCCGCTCCAGCTCGACGTCGCGCAGCACCCCCTCGGCCGCCGCCAGGCCGGCGGCGACCACGTCCTCGACCGCCAGGCCGGCGGCGTGGACGGCATCCACCAGGGCGGAGGTGGCGGCGGTGGCGGCGGTCACCAGATGGGCGACGCAGTCGAGCCGCTCGCCGGCGGCTCCGACCGGGTCGCGGACCGGCTCGCCCCCATCAACGACGTAGCTGCGGGGCACCAGGTGGAGCGCCTCGCGCCCCTCCCCCGCCGGCCCCGAGCGGGCCTGGTCGAGTGCGCGACGGACATCGCCCGGCCCGACCCGCCCGTCCCGCGCGAGCACGCGCACGCTGGCCTGGCGGGTGGCGCACCCGAGGTGGGGTCCACCCAGGCCCACCACGACCTGGTCGATCTCGACCCCGGAGCCGCGCTCGGCCCCCTCCACCGCCTCGGCGATCGCCTGGCTGGCGGCGGCGGGATCGGCGACGACCCCGCGCACGACGCCGCGGGCGGGGACCTCCCCCACCCCCACGATGCGAATCCGGTCGGGAACCACCTCGGCGACGGCGCAGCGGACCGACTGGGAGCCGACGTCGAGCGCGACCACATGGCGCAGGCTCACCGCGGCGGGCGCCTCCACCGCACGGGGGGGGCGGCGCGGGACGGACGGGCGCGGTCAAGGCCGTTCAGGGCGGGCATCCTCGCAAGAGCAACGGGTACGACGTGGAACGGCAGCACGGCCAGGACAGGATGGCGCCGGGCGCGGGCGACCCTCGCGCCCGGATCCGCCGGAGCCGCCGCGGGCGGGCTCCGGCGACCTCGCCAGTGTAGCCGCTCCGGCCCCCGACGACAAGCCCGCGGAGGGCGGTCATCCACAGGATGTTGTGGGCGCGGTGGCTGGTCGCCCCTGCCCTTGGGGGTGACCGGTCGCGCAGCGCCCGCCCCGCCGGGCTCCGGGACCAGCCGGGGCGCCCCGGTCACGCGCGGGCCGGACTCGCCCGCAGGACCGGCGGACCGCCGGCGGGAACAGCAGCCGGTCGCCCGTCGGTGACGTCGACCTGCGCGGGGTCCTGGAGGTCGATCGCGGCGATTCCGGGCCGGGTCAGGTCGACCCGCGTGGCCAGGGTGCGCAGGGCCTCGAGCCGGGGCGCCAACCCCCGCAGCTGGGCGGGGGTGAGGACCGGCCCGAGGTCGGCGACCCAGCCGGCGCTGGTGTAGACCAGCAGGCTGCCCGCCCCGGAGATCGCGACCTCGCGAACGGCGACCCCGTAGGCGCGGGGAAAGACCGCCACCAGGGCGGCCAGGGCCTGGGCGTAGCGGGCCTCCATCACCGGGGCGCCCGCCCGCACCGGGGTGGCCCGGCCCAGCTCGACCACCCGCGGGAGGCGCGCCAGCTGGGGGGCCAGGCTGGCCAGGGGGCGACCGGCCGCGAGCGCCGCGCCGGTGGGGGCGATCGGCGCGGCCAGGCCGGCGCGCACGTCGACCAGCACCGGCGTCCAGAGCTGGAGCGCAATCACCACCCGGTCGGGGAGCAGCACCCGCACCCGGGCGGCGCGCACGCCGGGCAGCCGCAGCACACCGCGCTCGGCGGGGCCGGCGCGCACGAACAGCATGCTCTCCCCTTGGGTGAGGCCGCTGGCCCCCAGCACCGTGCCGCGGGAGAGGCCGCCGGCCCCGGTCACGGTGACCCGCTGGAGGTGGAGCACGGGGAGGGCGAGCACCACCACCGCCGCCACGAAGAGGGCCATCGCCGCCCCGGCGGTGCGCCGGAAGACGACCGCCTGCTCCCCCCACCAGACCAGCAGCCCCACCGGCCGGGGGGCCGAGGCCCGCACCCGGCGCAGGCGGGGGCGGGCGCGGCGGCGCGCGTCGCGGCGCAGGGTCCGCCGCCGCTCCAGCTCGGCGGCGGCGTCGGCGCTGAGCCGCTCCCACCAGGGGGCGGCCTGGCGCCGCCGCGGGCGGTCGGCGCGGGGGCGCGGCCCGGCGGGCCGCGCGTAGCCGTCGCGGGGGGCCCGCGACGCCGGGCGGCGCCGGGCCGGCTCATCCGGGACGAAGGCCCCAAGCCGGCTCGAGCGCCAGACCCCAGAGGGCAGGGAACGAGCCGAGCGTCCGGCCCGGGACGGGCGCCGGCCGGTCGGCCAGGGGTCGGGCATCATGATCCTCGGCGAGGGCGTGGGGGGGATGAGGAGCGCCGGACGCGGGGACCCCGCCGGGGTCCAGCTCGTCTACGGTGGCGCATCCGGCGCCACGATGCAAGTGTGGGGCCGCTGGCGGAGCTCCGCCAGCAGACGCGGGGCGCAGCCGTCGAAGCCCCGCACCGAGCAGCAGCAGATGACGTCGCCGGGACGCGCCTCCCGGCAGAGGATTCGGATCGCCTGGTCGGCGTCGTCGACCAGGGTAGGGCGCGGTCCCCGCACCCGGGCGGCCACGTCGGCGGAGGTGACCGCGCCCGCACGGCGGCGCTCGCGGGCGGGCTCCAGCGGCCCCAGCAGGACGCGGTCGGCGAGCCGGAAGGCACCCCCGTAATCGTCCAGCAGTGCCCGGGTACGGGAGTACGTGTGGGGAACGTAGACCATCACGAGCCGGGCCGCGGGGCCGAATCGGCTGCGCAGCCCGGCGAGGCTGGCGGCCACCTCGGTCGGGTGATGCGCGTAGTCGTCCACCACCTCGACCCCGCCGGCCGATCCCAGCCACTCCAGCCGGCGCGCCAGCCCGAGGTAGCCGGGCGCGGCCGCGGCCGCCGCGGCCGGGCCCACCCCGAGCGCGTCCGCCATCGCCAGCGCGACCAGGGTGTCGGTGGCGCCGGCCGGGCCGAAGAGGGGGACCCGGACGGTGATGCGCTCCCCCGATGGCGCGCGCACCTCGAGGCGGGTCATCCCGCCCGTCACCGTGGGCGCGGCCCGCAGGTGCCAGTCCCCGGCGTCCCGGCCCACCGTCACCACCGGGCAGGGGGCGGCTCGGGCGACCGCCAGCGCCTCCGGGTCGTCGCGGTTCACCACCAGGCGGCCGTGCCCGGGCAGTCCCTGCACCAGCTGGTGGAACGGGCGCCGGTAGTGGATGAGGTCGGGGTAGACATCGGGGTGGTCGAGCTCGAGGTTGAGCAGGCCCACCACCTGGGGGTCCCACCAGAGGAACTTGGCGCGCCGGTCGCGGGCGGTGGTGGTGTACTCGTCGCCCTCGAACACGAAGGGGCTGCCGGGAGTGGGGTCGCCGAGTCGGGCGCTGGCGCCCAGATTGCGTGCGGTCGCCCCCAGCCGAACCCCGGGCCGGAGCCCGCCGGCGTCCAGGATCTGGGCCAGCAGGGCCGCGGTGGTGGTCTTGCCGTGAGTGCCGCACACCACCGCCCGGGTGCGCTCGGCCGTGAGCGCGCGGTAGGCGGCGGCCTCGCTGAGTTCGGGGATCCCCTCCCGTCGCGCGGCCATCCATTCGGGGTTGCCGCGCCGGACCTGATTGCCGACCACCAGCAGGTCCACCTTCCCGTGGCGGACCAGGTTGGCCGGGTCGTGGCCGGGGTCGACCGGGACCCCGGCGGAGCGGAGGATCTCGGTGGTGGGCGGATAGGCGTCCTGGTCGCTCCCGGTGACCCGGCGGCCGGCCGCCCTGGCGATCAGGGCGAGCCCCGAGACCGCGTAGCCGCAGATGCCCAGGCAGTGCCAGTGAGCGCCGGGACGCAGGGCCGCCTCCACCCCCACGGTCACGGTCCGGGCCCGGGCGGCATCGCCCCAGCAAGCAGGGCCACCACCGCCTGGGCCGCATCGGGACGGCCCCACGCCCGGCTCGCCTCCGCCATCCGCGTCCAGCGGGGGGGGTCATCCACGATCGGGGCGACCGCCGCCAGCAGGGCCCGCCCGGTGCACTCGGCGTCCGCCAGCCACTCGGCGGCCCCGGCCTCGACCAGGGGACGAGCGTTGGCGACCTGGTGGGCCCCGGCGTACGGATAGGGGACCAGCACCATCGGGCGGCCGCAGGCGGCGACCTCGGCGATCGAGCTGCCGCCCGCGCGCATCACCACCAGGTCGGCCGCGACGATGGCCGCGCCGACCTGGCTGGTGGCGGGCCGGGGATGGTAGCGGTCGCGCAGGCCCGGGCCCAGGGCGGCGCGCTGGGACTGGGCCGTGTCGGCGTCGGCCCCGCCGGTGAGGTGGGTCACGGTCAGCGCCGGCCGCTCGCCGAGCAGGGGCGCGAGCGCGGCCCACACCGCGCAGTTGAGCCGGTGCGCCCCCTGGGAGCCTCCCATCACCAGCAGGCGGGTCGCCGCCGGGGGCAAGGGCGACGGCAGCCGGTCGGTCACCTCGCGGCGGATCGGGTTGCCGGTCCAGACCACCCGAGCGCCCGGGAGCAGCTGCTGGGTGTCCCGGTACGCGGACGCGACCACGTGGACGTGGCGGGCGAGCCGGGCGACGGTGCGGCCCGGCCGGGCGTTCTGCTCCAGCAGCACGACCGGCCGGCGCGCCCCCAGAGCGGCCAGGGCGACCGGGAGGCAGACGTAGCCGCCGGCCGCCAGCACCACGTCCGGCTCGGCCGCGCGCAGCAGCCGGCGGGCGGCGAGGTAGGCGGGGGGCAGGCGCGTCAGCAGCCGCGCGGTGGCCACCCGGCCCCGGTCGCCGGGCCGGCGCAGGGGCAGGCCCACGAAGGGCAGCCCGGCCCGTTCCACCCACTCCGCCTCGGGGCCGCCGGACCGCCCCACCACGGTGATCGCCGCCTTGGGGTCAGCCGAGCTCAGCGCCTCCGCCACCGCCAGCGCCGGGGTGGTGTGGCCGCCGGTCCCTCCAGCCGCGATCACGACGCGCACGGGTAGTCTCCTGCCGTCGGCGCGCGTGCGCCGAGATGTTGAGGAGGATCCCGGTGGCGGCCATCGAGACCGCCAGCGCCGAGCCCCCGTAGCTGATGAACGGTAGCGGCACGCCGGTGCTGGGAATGCTGTCGGTGACCCCGCCGATGTTGAGCAGGGCCTGGCCGGTCAGCCAGACCGTGATCCCACTGGCAAGCAGAACGCCGAGACGGTCCGGAGCGTTTCGGGCCGCCTGCAGGCCGCGAACGGCGAAAGCGACGAAGAGGGCCAGCACCAGGAGCGACCCGATCAGTCCCAGCTGCTCGCCGATGATGGCGAAGATGAAGTCGGTGTGGGCCTCAGGCAGCCACTGGGTCCGCTGCAGGCTCTGACCGAACCCGAGTCCCACCACCCCGCCCGACCCCAGCGCGTAGAGCGCCTGCACGGCCTGGTAGCCGGAGCCCAGGGGGTGGGCGAAGGGGTGCAGGTAGGCGAGATACCGCTGCACCCGGTAGGGCTCCGCCTTGATCAGGAGCACCCCCACGCCGATGCCGGACAAGGCCATCAGGGCGAGCTGGCGCCATCTCACCCCGGCGGCGACCAGCAGCACCATCCCGATCATCACCACCAGCATGGTGGAGCCCAGATCCTTCTCCTCGTAGACCAGGCCCGCGACCACCACCAGCCGGACCATGAACGGGCCGGCGCCGTCGACGAAGCTGTGCAGCCGTTCGGTCCGGCTCTCCAGCCAGGCGGCGCCGGCGATCAGCACCCCCAGCTGGGCCACCACGCTGGGCTGCAGGTCGATCGGACCGAGGTGGATCCAGCGGCGGGCGCCCAGAACCTCGACCCCGACGTGGGGCACCAGCACCGCCAGCAGGAGCAGCAGCATCCCCGCCGCCACCAGCCCCGCGTGCCGCGTCCACCGATGGTAGTCGACCCGGGCGCCGACGACCAGCGCGACCGTGCCCAGGCCCATCCAGAGCAGCTGATGGTGGAAGAACAAGCTGGCATTGCCGTAGGTGGCGGCCGCCATCGAGGCGCTCGCGGCATAGACCATCACCAGCCCGAAGGCGCACAGGGTGGCGGTGAGCAGCACCAGCCAGGGATCCACCTGGACCCGTTGCGCGAGCGCGCGCAGCCGGGTCGCGTCGGGCACCCGCGCCCGGGGTGCTGCCGCCAGCCAGCGGTCGACCGGGCGGATCATCGGCCCGGGGCCGCCAGGCCGCCGTGGAGGGCCAGCAGGGCGGTGGCGGCGGCCGCCAGCGCGCCCACGCCCCAGAGCCGCAGGTCGACCGACCACTCCCCGAGCCCGCCCAGCTCGAGGTGATGGTGAAGCGGGCTCATCCGCAGCAGCCGGCGCCCGCCGGTGCGGCGAAAGTAGACGACCTGGACGATCACCGACCCGGCCTCCAGCACGAAGACCAGGCCGAGCAGCGGCAGCAGCAGCAGCAGTCCCACCTGGGTGGCGGCGGCGGCCAGCAAGAACCCCAGGCCCAGCGCCCCTGTGTCGCCCATGAAGATGCGGGCCGGGGGCCGATTGACGCGCAGGAAGGCGAGGCAGGCGGCGGCGGCGGCGGCGCAGACGACCGCCGCGCCGCCGCGGCCCTGGACCGCCGCCAGCCAGGCGCAGACCGCCAGCGGGGGCACCGCCAGCCCGGCCGCGAGGCCATCCACCCCGTCGGCGAGATTGACCGCGTTGCTGGTGGCGACGCCGGCCGCGGCCGCGAGCGCGAGCAGGCCGGTGCCGAGCGCCACCGCCCCCAGCCCGAGTCCCAGTTGGGGCGCGGGCCCGCCCCGGGCGAGGCCGATCGCCACCGCTCCCGCGACCAGCAGCTGGGCGCCCAGCTTGGCGCGCACGCGCAGGCCGCGAACCCGGCCCCGGGCCGTCAACCAGTCGTCGACCAGACCGATCGCGCCCCCCCCCGCCGCCGCCGCCACCAGCAGCCCGCCGCCCGGGCCCCGCCCGGCCAGCAGCCAGGCGAGCCCGGGCAGGACCAAGAAGACCAGCCCGCCGGCGGTCGGCGTCCCGGCCTTGCCCCGATGGGCGGCCGGGCCCTCGGGCCTGATCCTTTGGGTCAGCCCGACCCGACGGATCCCGGCGATCGCAGGCGGATAGGCCAGCCAGCCCGCGGCCAGGGTGGCCGCGGCGGCCGCCAGCGGGGTCACGCTCACGATCCTAGGGGACGAGGTGATGCTCATCGATGATCACCTGCGCCACCTGCTTGAACGTCGGGGCGGCGTCGAAGGCCCCCTCGCGCAGGGGCGCGGTCACCTGGGGGTCGCGAATGATGCACAGGATCGAGTACTGGGGATGGGAGGCGGGGAAGAAGCCGGTGAAGGAGTCGATGGTCTGGTTGCCGTAGCCCCCGGTGGGCAGCGCCACCGACGCCGTCCCGGTCTTGCCCGCGATCTGGCCGCGCCAGGTCGGCCACATCCGCGCCATGAAGCCCGACCCGATCGGGGCGTCGACCACCTTCACCATCATCTGGCCCAGCGTCGCGGCGGTGGTCGGGCTGATCACGCGCCGGGTCACCGGGTGGAACGGGGCTGGGGGCCGACCACCCCCGGTGATCGCGGTGACGAGGTGGGGCTGGACCCAGACCCCCCCGTTGGCGACCGCGTTGATCGCCGCCAGCATCTCGATCGGGGTGACCACCACCCCCTGGCCAAAGCTGGCGGTGGCCAGCTGCACCGCCGACATCGCGCTCAGCGGGGGCAAGGGCGCCCAGTCCTCGCCGGCGAGGTCGACGCCGGTGGGATGGCCCAGGCCGAAGCGCTGCAGGTTGGCGTAGAAGCGCGGGGTCCCCTCCAGGTCCTCGACGTGGATCGCGCCCACATTGAGAGAGTCCTCCAGCACGTAGTTCATCGAGATCCAGCCGTGGGCCTTGAGGTCCCAGTCGCGGATGGCGTAGCCGTCGACCACCGCGACTCCGGTCTCGTTGAAGTGCAGATTCGGGGTGATCGCACCGTCCTGGAGCGCCCCGGCGAAGGTCACGACCTTCATCACCGACCCCGGCTCGTAGAGGTCGGCGATGCCGGCGTCACGGAAGAGCGCGGGGTTGGTGGTGGCGTACTGGTCGGCGTTGTAGGAGGGGTAGTCCGCCCACGCCGCGATCGCGCCGGTGTGCACGTTCATCACGATCATGGTGCCGGAGCTGCCGTGAACCGCCTGCACGCGCTGGGCGAGGTCCTGCTCGACCGCGTACTGGACCGGGCCATCGATGGCGGTCTGGAGGGTGCGGCCGGGGACCGCGGCCCGGTGGGCGGCGTGGCGCAGCACCTGATCGTTGCCGAGCGCGTCCTGGAGCGCCGTCTGGAAACCGGCCCGGCCGGCGAGCACCTGGTTGTAGTACCCCTCCAAACCGTAGGCGCCCTGGTCCGAGGCGTTGACGAATCCCAGGACGTTGGCGGCGAGGCTGGTGCCCGGGACCGGCCCCGGGCCGTAGACCCGCTGCATCACCAAGGTGGTGGAGATCCCGGCCAGGTTCTCCTGGCTGAGTCGGGTGGCCACCGACGCCGACTCGGCCTTGGCGAGGTACTCGAACTGGAGCGGGCGCCGCAGCTCTTTTGCGACCACGGCGGGGGCGAGATGGAGCGCCCGGGCCACCTGGTCGGCCACCGACCCCACTTGCGCGGCCGGGATCACCGCCGGGTCCGCCACCACGTCGTAGGTGGGCAGGTTGCCGGCCAGCACTTGGCCCTGGAGGTCGAGGATCAGGCCGCGGGTGGCCGGGACCTGGACCTGCACCAGCCGCTGGGCGAGCGCGGCCGCGGCCAGGGCGGGTCCCATCCGGACCTGGATCTCGACGCAGCGGGCGGCCAGGGCGAGCGCGGCCACTGCGGCGCAGGCGGTGAGGATGCGGGTTCGCGGCGCGCGCACGGCCCGCTCACCCGGCCGGCGCCGGTCCGCGCGCGGGCCTCCCGGGGCGGGAGGCGTCCACCGCCCCGCACGGCTCGCCACCGGCTCAGCCGCCCGTGATCGTGCGGGTGCGGGCGAGCGGGCGCGCCGGGGCCGCGGGCAGGACGCCCAACACCCGCAGCACCGGATTGAGCGGGTCGGCCGGCCCGGTCGCCGCCGGCACCAGCCTGGCCCAGGCGAGCGGGGGGCCAAGCCCGGCGGCGGTGGCGCCGGCCTCTACCGCGCCCGCCGAGCGGACCTCGGCGAGCGTGCTCTGGAGCAGGTCGGCGCGTGCCTGGAGCGCACCGCCCCGGGTCTGGAGCGACGCGATCTGCTCGCCCACCGCCGCCGCCGTCGCCGACTCGGCGACCAGCAGCGTCCCGACCACGCCCAGCACCGCGACCGCGGGGAGCAGGACCAGCGCGGCCCGGCCGGTCGCGCGATGCCGCCGCCGTCCCCGGGAGGCGAGACGGGAGGGGCGGGGACTGACGTCGACGCCGTCCAGCGCGGGGAGCTCGACCCGCGGGGAGGGTGCCGGAATCGAGGTGCGCACAGGGGTGGGGAATCCGGTGGAGGGGGCGGGTGGAGGACGACGGGACGAACGGGAGGGCGACGGCAGCGCGCCTGCGCGTCACCCGCGGGGGGCGCGGAACCGGCCCCCGGCCACGGTCAGTCGGGAGACGGCTCCGGACTCCAGAGCATCACCGCAGCGCGCAGGCGAGCGGAACGAGCCCTGGGGTTGCGCAGGCGCTCCGCCGCGCCCGGCATCACGGCGCGGCGGTTGAGCAAGGAGAGGGTGGCCCGGTGAGCGCAGGTGCAGACCGGTTGGGGAGGTGGACAGGTGCAGACGGTGCTAAGACGTGAGAAGAGACGTTTGACCAAGATGTCCTCGAGCGAGTGGAAGGAGACGACTCCCACACGCCCACCGGGCCGGAGAAGACTGATGAGGGTGCGCAGCCCCCGCTCCAACTCGCCGAGCTCATCGTTGACGGCGATGCGCAGGGCGAGGAAGGTGCGGGTGGCGGGATGGATGTGGCGTGGCCACAGGTGGCGGGGGATGGCGCGCTCGCAGACGGCGGCCAGCTCGCCGGTGCGGGTCAGCGGGCCCCGGGTCCGCTGTCGGGCCACCGCGCGGGCGATCGCACCGGCGAACCGCTCCTGGGCGTTGTCCCGCAAGAGCTGGCCGAGCGCGTCGGGGGAGAGCTCGGCCAGCAGATCGGCCGCGGTCACCCCCCCGGCGCTGGGGTCGAAGCGCATGTCGAGCGGTCCGTCACGCCGCAGACTGAAGCCGCGCTCGGGATCATCGAGCTGAAGCGAGGAGAGGCCGAGGTCGAGCAGGGCGACATCGAACTGGAGATCGTGGCGCCGCGCGATCGCGTCGACGTCGGCGAACGACCCGGTCTCGAGGGTGAGGGCCGGGCCCGCCCATCCCAGCCGATCGCGAACCCGGGAGATGGCGGCCGGATCCCGGTCCAATGCCAGGACCCGACCGCCAGGGAGGACGTGATCGAGCAGCGCCTGGGTCATGCCCCCGCCCCCGCAGGTGCCGTCGAGGGCGGTCTCCCCCGGGCACGGTCGCAGCAGCGCCAGCAGTTCAGCGAGCAGAACCGGGGTGTGGCCGTCGGCGACCCGCTCGGTCGCCGACGCCACCAGGGGCGCGGACCGGCGGGCGGGTCGCAGCCGGCGCGCGGTCACAGCGCCCATGGTGGCGGAGAGGCCCAGCGCCGTCACGCCGGGACCTCGGCGGCCATGTGAGCACGGGCGGCGAGCTCGCCCAGCCGGCCGGGGTCGAGACCGACCTGGAGGGTGTCCCAGGCCGCCTCGGAGAAGACCTCGATGACATTGTTCATGCCGGCGAGCACCGCGGTGCGCTCGATCCCGGCCCACTCGCGGTCCTTCTGGGGGAGCAGGAACCGGCCCTGGGCGTCAAGCTCCAGCTCCTTCGAGTTGCCGAAGACGGCGCGCATGAAGTCGCGCTGGGCGCCGGAGGCTTGGGGCGTGTAGCGGATTCCCTGAGTGAGCTCGGACCACTCCGGGCCCGGATAGATCACAAAGCAGCGGTCGGCGCCGCGAGCGATCATCGCACCGCCATCGAGCTGGTAGCGAAAGCGAGCGGGCAGGGCCAAACGGCCCTTGTCATCGAGGCTGTGGCGGACGGTGCCGAAGAACATTCCTCAGCTCCCACCGTGCCCCGGAGGACTCCATCGACACCCATCGAGCAAGCGCCCCACCTTTCACCACCGACCTATCAACCGTCGGCAGTGTATCGAGCGCAGCGAGATCGGTCAACCGGAACACCAGTTCGCCTGACGGCGCCGGGTCGGACCCGCAGGCCCGCACACCCCACTCCCGGTGGTCTGCCCACGGGATGCTCGAGTCGAAGTGCCTCGCCGGGTGGCCAGATCGCGGGCGGGGCAGCTGCGGGCGAGCGGGTGGGGAGCGGTGGGGAGTGAAGCGGTGGGGAGTGGAGCGCCCGGGACCCCCTGGCGGGAGTGGCGCAGGGGGCTGAGCCCCCTGCGGGGAGCGGGTGAGGCGGGCGATAAGCCGAGTTCTGTGCCCCTCGGGCCTCACGCCCGGCGCCCGGCGCCGGGCGGGCTCCCCCCGGGGGGTGACGACCATCCCTCTGGGACGGCGGTTACCCGCCGTCTCGTGCGACCCACCCGAGTGCAGCCGGACGAGCAGCCCGGGGACCGCGAACGATCCGCACCCTGCTGGGTCTTGCTCCGGACGGGGTTTACCTGGCCGGCCGGTCACCCGGCCGCCGGTGGGCTCTTACCCCACCATTTCACCGTTGCCGGCGGCGGCCCACGGCCGCGGCCGGCTGTGTCATTTCTGTGGCACTCTCCCTGGGGTTTCCCCCGCCGGGTGTTGCCCGGCGTCCTGCTCTGTGGAGCTCGGACTTTCCTCGACCACACCCGGTGCGGCCGCGGTCATCTGCCCGCCGCCCACGCCATCGTAGCGCCGGGCGGCGGCCCAGGCGCCGGGGTCGACCGGGCTCCGCCCGACCCCGGCGCCCCGCCGCCCGGGGTCAGCCGGAGGAGCGAGCGCCGGCGGCCCGCGCCGCCGCCACCGCGAGCGCGTCGACCCGGTTGTTGCCCGCGCAGGTGCCGTGACCACGGACGTGCACCAGCTCCACCGCGTTGCCCAGCCCCTCGAGCAGGCGGTCGATCGGGGGGAAGAGGTCGAGGTTGGCGCGACGCTTCCAGCCCCGCGCCAACCACCCGATCACGTTCTGGGCGTCGACGTGGAGCCGCAGCCCATCGGCGCCGCCGCGCCGGGCCGCAAAGGCGCTCAGCGCCTCGGCGACCGCGGTCAGCTCCATCCGGTTGTTGGTGGTGTACGGGGTCCCGCCGCTCGCCTCCTCCACCCCGCTCGGCCATTCCACCCGGTAGGCCCAGCCGCCGGGTCCGGGATTGCCGCTGCAGGCGCCGTCGGCATAGCCGTCGATCCAGGAGCGCACCGGGTCCGGCGCCGCCGTCACCCTCAGCCCCCCTCGGACATGGCCCGCAGCACCAGCAGCTGGTCGCCCGCGGTCACCACCGGGTCGTGCGCCACCCCCACCGTCACGCGGTCGCCCTGGACCAATCCCAGCACCAGGCCCGGCGCGCTCTGGCGGACCCGGCTGAGCGGCGCGCCCACCGAGGCGGCCTCGGCGGGGACCTCGGCCAGCCGGTAGCGATCGGTGTCGACCAGGCGCAGCAGCAGCTCACCGGCGTGGGGCGTCTCCAGGGTCTTGGCCATGGTGTGGGCGAGCAGATCCTCGCTGGACACGGTTCGGCTGACCCCGAGCGCACGCAGCGCCTCCCCCACCGTGGCACTGCCCACCAGCGCCGAGCAGCGCAGCCCGGGGGCGAGCTGGCGGAGCAGGACCGCCGCCACCAGCACGGCTCCGTCGTCGCGGCCACAGAGCAGCGCCTGGTCGGCGCGCTCCGGATGGGCCTGGCGCAGCACCCGCAGCTCGGTGGGGGCGCCCCGGACCAGGTGGACGTCGGGCGGCAGCGTGGCGGGGTCGATATCGGCCACCAGCACCACCGGCTGGTGCGCCCGCAGCAATTCCTCGAGGATCCCGGAAATCGCCGGATGATCGCCCACCAGGAGCCGAAAGGGATGGTCGGGCACGCGTGTGTCCATGTGTAGCAGCCTCCGAACGCGGGCCAGCGCAGCGGCTCCCGCCAGCACGGCAAAGACCGACGCGAACAGGGGGATGGTGGTGACCATGACCGCCACCGCCACCACCCGGCTGACGGGGTTGTGGGGGGTCACGTCCCCGTACCCCACCGTGGTGGCGGTGGTGACCGCCCAGTAGAGGGCGGTCCCCAGTCCGACATGATCGGTGGCGGCGAAGGCCACCGACCCCGCCAGCAGGCAGAGGCCCGCCAGCCCCAGGAGCAGGCCGGTCTGGCGGTGCGGACTCGCCCGCAGCAGCCGGGCCAGCACGTGGTACACGCTCAGCCCCTCACAGGAGCAGCAGCCGCTCGCACGTCTCGCAGACCGCGAGCTCGTCGCGCCGGGCCTGGTCGAGCACTCGGGCCGGGACCGGAAGCCGGCAGCCGGTGCAGGTCCCGTGCAGGATCCGCGCCACCGCCGGGGTGCGGTGCTGCGCGGTGCGCTGGTAGACGCGCAGGGCGGCGGCGGGGACCTCGGCGGCGACCTGCTCGCGGCGGTGGGCGGCGGTGACCCGGTCGCGCTCCAGACTGGGGCGCCGCTGCTGGTCCGCCCGGCGCCGCTGCTCGACCCGATCCCGCGCGGCGCCCCGCGCCAGCTCGGCCCCATCCAGGTCGGCCCGGGCCGCCTCCTCCGCCTCCATCGCGGCCAGCACGCGCTCCTCCTGCGCGGCGCGGCGCTCGCGCAGCCCCTGCAGCTCGTGCTCGCGCCGCTGCAGATCGGCCGGGTGGCGCACGCTGCCGTCGTAAAGCGCGCGCTCTTGGTGGCGCACCCGCTCGGCGAGGGCCTCCAGGTCGAGCTCCGCGCTGCGACGCAGCTGGGTCGCCTGCACCGCCCGCCCCTCCAGCTCCGCTCGCTGCTGCTCCAGCCGCACCAGCTCCGGGTCGCCCGCCTCGCGCGCCGCCATCAGCTCCAGCTCGGCGGCCGCCGCGGCCACCTCCAGGTCCAGGGCGGCCAGCTCGGCGAGCTGCTCGATCAGGCGCACGGGGGCGCCACCAGCACGGTCGGGTAGGTGCGCCCGGCCTCGACCGGACGAGCCCCCGCCCGCAGCCGGAACCCCTGCCGGCGCAGCCACACGTGGAGGAGGTCGGTCCCCTGCATCGCCTGCAGCAGCAGCCAGCCCAGCTGCCGGACGACGTCGTCGCCGTCGCTGAGGATCCCGATGATGGTGCGGCCTCCCATCCCCGCGATCACGGCCCCGCGCAGCGGCCGGCCCCGCAGCGGCTCCAGCCCGCGCCCCACCACGATCGAGATCCCGGGGCGACCACCGACCTCGCGGCACAGCTCGCGGGCCGGCCCGCTGCGAGCCTCGGTGGCGAGCACCCCGAGCTCGGGGTTGCGCGCGAGCAGGGCGCGGGCCAGCCGACCGTGGGCACTGCCCACGTCCGCGACCGGCCCCTCCCGGGGGGCGAGGTCGAGGCAGGCGCGCAGTCGAGGTCGGAGCCGGGGACCGGTCGCCCCGACCGCGGTGGGCATCAACCGGCCCGGTTGGAGGCGGCCACCAGCCGGGCGAGCACGCCCTGGGCCTTCCCGGTGGAGAGGCTGGCACGGGCCGCCGCCAGCCCGGCGGCGAGGGTGGGGACGCGGTTGGCGGCGACCAGCGCGGCG
Source organism: Verrucomicrobiia bacterium (assembly GCA_035532155.1). Lineage (GTDB taxonomy): Bacteria > Chloroflexota > Dormibacteria > Aeolococcales > Bog-877 > DAHUZL01. The sequence goes on from DATKRN010000016.1 coordinate 22,555, forward strand.
GCGCTGTTGAGCAGGACGACGTCGCGGGGCGGCCCCGGCTCGCCCGCCAGCACCTGGGTGATGATGGCCGCGTTGGCAGCGGCGTCGCCGCCCGCGAGCGCGCTCAGGGGGGCGGGCTCCAGCCCCAGCTCGACCGGGTCCACCACCAGCTCGCGGACCGAGCCGTGCTGGACCTCGTGGCCCACCGAGGGACCGCTCAGCCCCAGCTCGTCCAGGCCGTCCGGGCCCACGACCACCAGCGCGTGGACCGTGCCCAGCTCGGCCAGCACCGCGGCGATGCGGCCCGCGGTGCCGAGGTCCCCGGTGCCGATCACCTGGAACTGGACCCCGGCGGGGTTGGCCATCGGGCCGAGCAGGTTGAAGGCGGTGCGGATCCCCAGCTCGCCACGGGGCCCCGCCACGTGGCGAGCGGCCGGATGGAACGCGGGGGCGAACATGAACCCCATCCCGCTCGCCGCGACGCAGGCGGCGACCCCCTCGGGGGGGAGCACCACGCGCACGCCGAGCGCCTCCAGGACGTCGGCGCTGCCGGCCCGGCTGGTCGCCGCCCGATTGCCGTGCTTGGCCACCGGGCACCCCGCTCCGGCCACCACCAGCGCGGCGGCGGTGGAGATGTTGAAGCTTCCCGCCCCGTCCCCGCCGGTGCCGCAGGTGTCGACCGCGCCCGGGGGCAGGTCCACCGGGACGGCGTGGGCCCGCATCGAGAGGGTGAGGCCGATCAGCTCCTCGACGGTCTCCCCGCGAGTGTGCCAGAGCGCGAGCAGCGCGCCCACCTGGGCGTCGGTCGCGCTGCCGTTCATCATGGCATCGCCGAGGCGGCGCGCGGTCTCGCGCCCGAGCTGCTCGCCCGCCGCCAGGCGGGCCAGCGCGGCGGGGAGAAGCGGCGAGTCGGAGGCTGCGCCCGCCATCGGAGCGCGAGCATACCGTGGCCGGCGCCGACCGGGCGGCGCCGCCCAGGGCCTAGACTTCCGGCTGCACCATGACGGCCTGCCCCGATACGGACTTCGACCCCGATCGGGTCGCCCCGTACTGGCTCGGCGACGGGGAGCGGGGCGTGCTGCTGCTGCACGGCTTCGCGGGGACGCCGCCCGAGCTGCGCCGGCTGGGCGAGCGGCTCGCGGGAGCGGGCTTCCTGGTCCACGCGCCGCTGCTCGCCGGCCACGGCACCCGCCCGCAGGCGCTCGCTCGCACCACCCACCGCGATTGGATCGCGTCGGCGAACGCGGGCCTCGACCAGCTGCTGCGCCGCTGCCCGGTGGTCGGGGTCGCCGGCCAGTCGGCGGGGGGAACCCTGGCCCTCCACCTCGCCGCGACCCGCCCGGAGGTGCGCGCGGTGGTGACCCAGGCGGCCCTGCTGGGGCTCGGAGACTGGCGCATCCGATTGCTTCCGGCGCTCCACGGCGTGGTCCGGTGGCATCGGCCCGGCGACGGTGTCGACCTCTACGAGCCCGCGGCCGCCCAGCTCCTCCTCAGCTACCGGCGCCGGCCCACGATCGCGATCCTGGAGCTCGACCGGCTGGCGCGGCTGGTCCGCCGGGAGCTCCCGGGGGTGGTGCAGCCGACCCTGGTCCTCCACGGCGGCCGGGACGGCGTCGTCGACCCCGCCAACGCCGACGAGATCGTGGGGCGGATCGGGTCGGCGGTGCGCGCGCTGCACCGCTTCGAGCGCAGCGGCCACGCGCTCAGCGTCGACGTCGACCGCGACCAGGTGGCGCAGCTGGCGACCCGCTGGCTGCGAGAGCACGTCCCCCCCGCGCTCCCCCGCGGCTGAGCCCCGCCCGGCCGTGACGGACGGGGCTCAGCCGCCGCGCAATCCCCGCAGGCGCTCCACGGTCGCGGCATCCAGCACGGGGTTCTCCGGCGGACCGCCCCCGGCCGCCGCAGCGTCGGGGGCATGGCGGCGCCCGCGGCCGGTGTCGCTGCGGGCGCGCAGCGGGCCGCGGTACGCGAGCCCGCAGCGGCCGCAGGTGTACACCCCAACGCTCTCGCCGTGGCCGGCGTAGTCGGTGTGACTCCACCGCACCGGGCCGCCGCACCCGCAGGCCCGCAGCTCGGGCAGGCGCGGGAGACGCGCGAGGTCAGCCGGCGTCATCGCCGCCCGCGGGGAGCCCCTCGCGGCGGCCGGCCGGGGGACGGTACTCGGCGGCGTAGGTGGCCCGCGCCCGCTGGCGCAGCTCATCGTCGTCCCACGGCTCCGTCCCGAAGCGCTGGGCCGCCAGGGGCTGGAGCGCGGGAGCGGCCCCGCCCCGGACCAGCCGCTCAGCGAGCAGGGCGCCAACGCCGGCGCCGAAGGCGATCCCGAACAGGCTGAAGCCCGTGAGCCACACCAGCCCGGGCAGCCCGGGCCATTCGCCCACCAGGGGCAGACCGTCCGGGGTGTAGGCGTCGATCCCGGTGACGACGCTGCGAATCCCGATCTGGTCGAGGATGGGCAGCCGGCGCGCCGCCGCTCCCAACCCGTCGGCCAGGCGGTCCGGGTCCGCCGGGCGCAGCTGGAACGGCCTCTGGCCCGCGATCACCTCCTCCGCCACCACCACCGGGTCGCTCTCGAACGGGCCGCAGAGGAACCCGGCCTGGTCCTGCCGGATGTAGAAGGACGCGGTGGGGTCGCGGAGCACCGGCAGCTCGCCCTTCCCGAGCCGCAGCCCCGCCACCGCAGCGGTGAGCCCGTGCTGGTGCTGCATCCCCACCACCGGCAGACGCACCCCGAGCGGGCGGGCCAGCTCGGGGCTCCACTGGCCGGCGGCCACCACCAGGGTCGGCGTGGTCACCGAGCCCTGGTCGGTGACCACGCGCCAGCACCCGTGGGCCGCCGCCTCGATCGCCCGGGCGGCGCAGCCGGTCAGCACCCGGGCGCCCGCCTCCCGGGCCGCGCCCGCGAAGGCACCGGCGGCCCGGGCCGGGTCGACGTACCCCTCGGCGGGCAGGTGAGCCGACCCCACCACCCCCCCTGGGTCGAGCAGGGGCCAGCGCAGGCGGGTGGCGTCCGGGTCGAGCAGGCTCCCGCTCAGCCCCAGCTCCCGCCCCCGCAGGAGCACCGCCTCGTACTCCGCCAGCTGGGCGGGGTCGGTGGCGAGGCGCAGGCTCCCCACCGGCCGCCAGCCGATCCCTCCCGGAGTCTGCGCGTCCAGGCTGCGGTAGGCGTCCCGGCTGCGCAGCAGCAGCTCGGTCACCCCCGGGTCCCAGTGGAACAGGGTGCAAAGACCCGCCGCGTGCCAGGTCGCGCCACTGGTCAGCTGGTCACGGTCCAGCAGGACAAGGTCGGTGCGCCCCAGCCGGGCGCAGTGGTGGGCGAGGCTGCAGCCGGCCATCCCGCCTCCGACGATGACAAGGCTCGCCTCCTGCGGCACCCGGCTCGACCCGCTCGCCACCCAGCCTCCCCTTGCCGACCCCGTCCCTCCGACGGCTGACGGTAGGCGGGGCGGACCGCGGTGTCAACCGCCCCGGCCCCCCGCCTTGCGCGCTGGCCAACGACGGGCGGCCGCCCCGTAAGATGGCGGCACCGTGAAGGGACTGCGCCGATTCGGTGCCCTGTGCCAGCGCCCGACGCGGCCGGGGGGGGCATGACCGTGGGGGCTTCCACAGGGGTCGTGAGATGGCGATGAGCGCCGACGGCGGGGCCGCCGGGGCCCGGGTCGGCCCCTACCGGATCACCGAACCGCTCCAGGTCTTCCCCTACGCGACGGTCCATCGCGCCCAGCGGGAGAGCGACGACCGCACCGTCCTGCTCTGGCGCTTCCAGGACCCGTACGCCACCGCCGCGGGCTTCGTCGAGGCGCTGGAGCAGCTGGCCGGCGACTCTCGGACTCGCTCGGTTCCCGGGCTGGTCACGGTCGAGGAGGTGGGGACGGTCCAGGAGACCGAGCCGCTCGCGTTCGTCGTCACCGGGGATGCCCCGGGGGGCTTCCTGGTCCCCGCCCTGGAGGAACGCCGCGCTCCTGGGGTCTTCGCGACTGCCATCGCCCTGGGCGCCATCCTCGACGCCACCCACCAGCTGGGACTGGTCCATGGCGACGTCCAGCCGCGCACGGTGGTGCTCGACGCCAGCGGGCGCCCCGCCCTGATCGGGCTGGCGATCCGCACCGTCGTCGCCCGGGTCAGCCCGGACGCCGACCGCTCACCCTCGGCCGCCGCCTTCCGTCCACCGGAGCGCCCGCTCGACACCGAGGCGGACGCGGCGGCCGACCGCTACGGCCTCGCCGCCCTGGTGTTCTACCTCCTGTGCGGCCACAGCCCCACAGAAGGCGACGAGCTGGTTCCCCCCAGCCGCTGGCGGGCGGGGGTGCCGGCGCGGGTCGACGAGGTGGTGATGCGCGCGCTGTCCCGGCGGCCCGCCGACCGCTTTCCCACCGCCAGCTTGTTCACGGCCGCCCTCACCGGCAGCGCGGTGCCGGCCCCGGCCCCGGCCCCGGCCGCGCCGGGTCCGGGGGGTGACGCCGCGGTCCTGGTCGAGGAGAGCGAGGGGCGGGGGGCGGCAGTGGGCGCGCCGCCCACGGTCCCGCGGGTCGACTCGGGGTCGGTGCTGCCGCGGGCCCCGGCGCCACCGCCGACGACGGCGGTGCCGATCGCGCCCCCGCCGCCATCGGCTCCGCCGCCGCCACGGCCCTCGGCAGCGGTCGGCGTCCCTAGCCCCTTCGGCGATCCCTCGGAGCCGGCCGGCGAACGCCGGGGCCGCTCGATCTGGCTCGCGGTGGGGATTGCGCTGGTGGTCGGGGTCGTCGCCGCCGCGGCCGCGGTGATCTACCTGCTCGCCCACGGGGTGCCCCACGGCGTCCGCTGACCTCCCTGGGGATGGGAACGCCGAGGCCTGGGTGGCGCGGCTGGAGCGGGCCCTGCGCGACCGACCGATCGACCTCGCCCGCCCGCCGCCGCCCCCGCCGGGGCGGCGGGCGGCGGCGGTGTTGCTGGTGGTCGATCCCTTCGCGTCCGGCCTTCCGCTGCTCTTCATCCAACGGGGATCCCAGCTGAGCCACCACCCCGGCCAGGTGGCGTTCCCCGGCGGCGCCGTCACCGCCGACGATCGCTCGCTCGCCGATACCGCTCTCCGGGAGGCGCAGGAGGAGGTCGGGGTCGAGCCCCGCGCGCTCCGTCTGCTGGGACAGCTCCCGACCCGGCCCACCCACGTGTCCGGCTTCCTGGTGACGCCGGTGGTGGCCGCCGGGACGCGCCGGCTGCACCCCCGGCCAGACGGGGTGGAGGTGACCCGGTGCTTCGGGCTTCGGCTGGACGAGCTGCTGGCGGCCGCCCCGGGGGAGCGGGGCGAGCCAGTCGACGGCGCCGCGGCCGCCCACCCCCGCTACCAGCTGCACGGGCACACGGTCTGGGGGGTGACGGCGGGGATCCTCCGCGACCTGCTCGAGCGCGTGCGCGCCACCGCCTGACGCCGGCGCCGCTCAGCCCCCGGTCGGCTCGCGCACGAAGGGGTTGTGGCGGCGCTCCGCCGCGATCGTGGTGGGGTGACCGTGACCGGGGTGGATCACCGTCGACCCCGGCAGCGTGAAGAGCTGGGCGCGGATGCTGACCAGCAGCTGGGGCCAGGAGCCTCCGGGCAGATCGGTGCGCCCGACGCTGCCGGCGAACAGGCTGTCGCCGCTGAAGCAGTCACCGGCCACCACCAGGCAGACCGACCCCGGGGTGTGCCCGGGGGTGTGGCGGACGGCGAGCTCCAGCCCGAGCCAGCTCACCACCGAGCCCCCGGCGAGGTCCTGGTCGGGCACGATCGGGACCGGTGCCGGCTGGCCGATCCCGAGCCCGCGCCACCCGTCCGGGTCGAGCAGGGACCAGTCGGCCCGGTTGAGCCGCAGCGGCGCGGTCGGCGCCACCCGGCGCAGGTGGGGGACGCCCAGGACGTGATCGGGATGGCCGTGGGTGGCGAGGATCGCATCGCACCGCCATCGTCGGCGCTCCAGCAGCCGGGCGACCTCCTCACCCTGGAGCCCGGGGTCGACCACCAGCACCTGGTCGGTGTCCCGCCGCAGGAGCACGTAGCAGTTCTGGTCGAACACCGGATCGACCACCACGGTGCACGCCACCAGGTCGTCGAGGGGTTGGCGGCCGGCCCGCTCCCGGCTCACGCCTGGAGCAGGGTCGGGCTCACCTCGAAGCCGGCGCGGCCGCGTGGCCGTCGCAGCACCGTCTGGGGGACCAGGGCGCGCTCCAGCACGGTCGCCACGTCATCGACCAGCACCAGCTCCATCCCCTCGAGCATCGCCAGATCGATGTCGTGGAGGTCGCGGCGATTGCGCTCCGGCAGCAAGAAGACGGTGATCCCGGCCCGACGCGCGGCCAGCAGCTTGTCCTTGACGCCTCCGATCGGCAGCACCCGGCCCCGCAGGGTCACCTCTCCGGTCATGGCCACGTTGTGGCGGACCGCCCGCTCGCTCGCGACCGACATGAGCGCGGTGGTGAGGGTGATCCCGGCCGACGGTCCGTCCTTGGGGATCGCCCCCGCGGGGACATGGACGTGCACGTCATGGCTGTCGAAGAACCCGGGCTCGATCCCGTGCTCGCGCCCGTGGACGCGGACCCACGACAGTGCCGCCCGCGCCGATTCCTGCATCACGTCCCCGATCTGGCCGGTCAGCTGCAGCTCCCCCTTCCCGGGGGTGGCGAGCGCCTCCACCGTGACGACGTCGCCGCCGGCCTCGGACACCACCACCCCGGTGACCACGCCGACCCGATCGTCGGGCTCGGTCTCGCCAGCGTCGAAGCGCGCCGGACCGAGGTGGGCGATCAGGTCGGGCTCGGTCACGGTGACCTGGAGCGGGGCGGACTCGCCGGCGAGCTGGCGCGGGATCTTGCGCAGGATCTGGGCGATCTGGCGCTCCAACCCGCGCACCCCGGCCTCGCGGGTGTAGCCGCGGATGATCGCGCGCAGCGCCGCCTCGTCGATGGTGCACTCGGTCGGCTCCAGCGCGTGCTCGTCCAGCTGCCGGGGGATCAGGTGGCGGCGCGCGATCTCGTACTTCTCCTCGGGGGTGTAGCCGGTGATCCGGATCACCTCGAGACGGTCGCGCAGGGCCGGGGAGATCGTGTCCACCATGTTGGCGGTGGTGATGAACAGCACCTGCGAGAGGTCGTAGGGGACCTCCAGGTAGTGGTCCGAGAACTCTTTGTTCTGCTCCGGATCGAGCACCTCCAGCAGCGCGGCCGAGGGATCGCCGCGGAAGTCCAGCCCGACCTTGTCGATCTCATCGAGCATCATCACCGGATCGCGCCGGCCGGCTTGCTTCATCGCCTGGATCACGCGCCCGGGCAGCGCCCCGACGTAGGTGCGGCGGTGGCCGCGGATCTCGGCCTCGTCGCGAATGCCCCCCAGCGAGACCCGGACCAGCTTGCGCCCGAGCGCGCGCGCGATGCTCCGGCCGAGCGAGGTCTTGCCGACCCCGGGCGGGCCCACGAAGCACAGGATCGGGGTGCGCAGCGACGGGGGTCGGGTGCCGGCCCCGGCCGCCCGCGCCTCCTGGGGCTCGCCGTCGGGCGCGGGCGCCGCCGCCCGGGCGGCCTCGCGACGGAGCGCCCGCTGCCGCACCGCCATCCACTCCAGGATGCGGTCCTTGACGCGCGGCAGCCCGTAGTGGTCCTCGTCGAGGATCCGGGCAGCGGTCTCGATCTCCAGCGTCTCCGCGGGTGGATCCGACCAGGGAAGCTCCAGCAGCCAGTCCAGGTAGGAGCGCAGGATCCCAACCTCGGGCGAGGCGGCGGGCAGGGACTCGCTGCGCTCGAGCTCCTTGAGCGCCCGGGCCCGGACCGGGTCGGGCATCCCCGCGGCCTCGATCCGCTCGCGCAGGTCCTCCTCGGCCTCGCTGTCCCCGCCCAGATCGCTGAGCTCCTTGCGGATCGCCCGGAGCTGCTCGCGCAGGATCGCCTCCCGCTGGCCCTGGTTGATGGTCTGGGCGACGTCCTGCTGGATCTTGCTGCGCAGCTGCGCGACCTGAACCTGGCGGGCCAGCACCGGGAGCAGGCGCTGGAGCCGCGCCACCGGGTCCTCCTCCTGGAGCAGAGCGATCCGTTCCTCGGCCGGCAGGTCGGGCGCGGCGCCGGCGAGGTCGGCGATTCGACCCGGCTCCCGGGTCCGGGCCACCGAGATGGCCAGCTCCGGGGCGACCTGGGCCCCGGCGGCGGCGTACTCGGCGAAGAGCTGCTGCACCGAGCTGGCGAGGGCGTCCACCTCCGCTCCCACCGGCTCCGATTCGGGGACGGTCTCCACCACCGCGCTCCATCCGTCCCCGACGGTGAGGTCGCGGAGCCGGACCCGATACTGGCCCTCGACCAGCACCTGGGCGCCGCCGCTACCGCGCCGGAAGGCGCCGATCTGCGCCACCGTGGCGACCGGATACAGATCTCTCAGCTGGACCTCGTCCAGCTCGCTCACGCGCTGCACCGCCAGCACCACCTTGCCGCTGGCGGCGACCGCCGCCTCCAGGCTCGCGATCGAGCGCTCCCGTCCGGCGCCCAGAGGAGCCAGCTGGGCGGGCAGCACGACGTTGTCCCGGAGCGGGACCAGGGGCAGGGTCTCGAGGACGCCCTCCCCGCTCGCATCCGGGGGCGGGGCAACGGCCGCGGCGGCGCTCGCCGCGAGCCCGCGGCGGGGGCGGTCAGCCACGGCGAGAGGCGAGCGAGCGAGCCGCCGTCACGGGGTCCACGAGAGGCATTGTCCCCCAGGGGCGCGCCCCTGAAACGACCCGACCGCGGCTCCGGCTACCGGCTCACCAGCCGCATCTCGAAGACGTACCGGTCGGCGCGGTAGCAGTGAACCCCGTGCTCCAGGGGTCGGCCCGCCGCGTCGAAGGCGGTCCGGGTCATGGTGAGCAGGCAATGGCCGCGGGGGAGCTCGAGCAGGCGCGCCTCGGTTGCGGTCGCGCTGCGAGCGCCCACCGTCTGCTCCGCCACCCGGGGATGGAGGCCGTGGGCCCGGAAGAGGCCGTAGAGGCCCTCGGCCTCGAGGCGCGTGCGGTCGAGCGTCAGGCGCCCCTCTGCGAAGTAATTGTGCATCACGCTGAGGGGGGCCCCATCGGCGTGGCGCAGCCGCTCGAGGTGCACCACCGGCTGACCCACGGAAACCCCCAGCAGGTGAGCCATCGAGTCGTCGGCGGGGAGCGTGGCCAGCGCGAGCACCGTGGTGGTCGGCCCCCTTCCGGCCTCGATCAGGTCGTCGTACAAGCTGGTGAGCTGGAGGGTGCGGTGGATCCGCCGCGGCACGACGCAGGTTCCGATCCCTCGGCGGCGGGCCACCAACCCGTGCTCCAGCAGCCGGTCGATCGCCTGGCGCACCGTGGGCCGACTGACGGCGAGGCGCTGGCTGAGCTCGATCTCGCTGGGCAGCTGCCGCCCGGGCGGGAGCCGGCCATCATCGATGGCCCCCTCCAGCTGCTCGGCGATCTGGAAGTAGAGCGGGACCGGGCTCTCCCGGTTGAGCCGCATCGACCCCACCTCGTCGCCGGGGTCGGGGGTCGGACGGGCTGACATTCCCCTTATTTTAGCATAGCACGAGACTCATGATAGGTCGTACGGTTGACTTTACGTCCTGATATGTAGGGGGTACCCTCATGGCGGCACGGTGGGTCGGCGACGTCGGCAGGTCCGCAGGGCTCGGGCCGGCGGAGCCGGGCCGCTCCGGCTCCAGCGTCTCCACCCATGACGACCACGCACTGATCGGAGATATCGTGATCCGTTCTTGGGCGCTGCACACTCGAGCGGGGCACCGGCCCCGCTCGACACCGGTCCGCCCGCACGCCGGGGCCGTCGGGGCGCGTCCGGCTGGGGTCCTGGCCCGAGCGGTCGGGTCGGCCGCGGGGCCGGTGGCGACCCGGGGGGCCGGCGGCCGCTGCCGCCAGCGGGGCGCGATCGTGGGGGGGATCGGGCAGGGCGATGCCGACACCCTGGGCCCGGCGCCCGCTCGCGCCCAGGGGGTTCGGCCCGGGCGGTGGCGGGAGAGCACCCAGGTGGGGACCGGTCCGTGCACCGATGACCGCGGGCCGGGGCGTGGCGGCGGTCGCCCGCTCGCCCTTGGTGGCCCGGCGTCCGATCGGGGGTGGGGCCCGATCGACTCGGCTCCTGGGAGGGACCGACCCGGTCGCCGGGCCCGGGCCCACGCTGGCCTCGCTGGCCCGCACCGGACCCGCCGATCCCGACCGCCCTCCTGCCACCCCCTCCGGGGCTCTCCCCAGCACATGGCGGCGGACCAGCTGGGGGCTGCCAGGAGTCGGCGGCAGCCCCCAGCTGGTGACGGCGCGGGCGGGCCCTAGAGCCATGGCCCCCCACTTCGACGTGGTCACCACCGGCCGGGTCGGGGTCGACCTCTACCCGCTCCAGACCGGCGTGCCCCTGTCGGAGGTGACCACCTTCGCCAAGTTTCTGGGTGGCAGCCCCACCAACGTCGCGGTGGCGGCCGCCCGACTGGGGCGGAGCGCCGCCGTCATCACCCGCACCGGGGCCGACCCCTTCGGCACCTACGTCCACCGCGCCCTGCAGGAGCTGGGGGTGGACGACCGCTGGGTCACTCCGGTCCCGGGCCTGCCCACGCCGGTGACATTCTGCGAGCTGTTTCCGCCCGACCGGTTCCCGCTCTACTTCTATCGCTGGCCCAAAGCTCCCGACTTGGAGATTCAGGCGAAGGAGCTCGACCGGGACGCGATCGAGGCGGCGGGGATCTTCTGGGTCACCGCGACCGGGCTCTCCGACGAGCCCAGCCGGTCGGCGGTGCTCGCCGCCCTGGAGGCGCGCGCGCGCCGCCCGGACACCATCCTCGATCTCGACTACCGACCGATGTTCTGGTCCTCGCCGGAGGCGGCGCGGACCGAGGTGCGGGCCGCGCTGGGCCGGGTCACGGTGGTGGTGGGCAACCTCGACGAGTGCGAGATGGCGGTCGGCACCCGCGATCCGCGGCGCGCGGCCGCGGCGCTGCTGGAGCTGGGTCCCGAGCTGGCGGTGGTCAAGCGGGGAGGCGAGGGGGTGCTCGGGCGCCGCGGCCCCGAGGAGGTCGAGGTGGCACCGGTGCCGACCACGGTCGTGAACGGTCTGGGTGCCGGCGACGCCTTCGGCGGCGCCCTCTGCCACGGCTTGCTGGCGGGCTGGGATCTGGCCCGCACGCTGCGGTATGCGAACACCGCGGGCGCGATCGTGGCATCGCGGCTGGCCTGTGCCCAGGCGATGCCCTCCGCGCTCGAGGTGGACGCCATGCTGGAGGATCCTGGCCATGACTGACGACCGCGCTCGCCGGGTCAGCCAGCTCCGCTGGCGCCAGCCCGAGGCGATCCGGCAGGCGGCGGAGCGCCGCGTCCGGCGTGCTCCTGGCAGCCGCGGCGAAATGGTGGTCGTCATCGCCGCCGACCACCCGGCGCGGGGCGCCCTGCGGGTCGGCGCCGACCCGCTCGCGATGGCCGACCGCAGCGACCTGGTGGACCGAGTCCTGGTGGCGCTGCGGCGTCCCGGGGTGGACGGGATCCTCGCCACCGCCGACCTGATCGAAGATCTGCTCGCGGTCAGCGTGCTGGAGCAGGACCCGGTGCTCGACGGCAAGCTCGTGATCGGGTCGATGAACCGCGGGGGCTTGGCGGGCACGGTGTTCGAGCTGGATGACCGCTTCACCGGCTACACCCCGGCCGCGATCGAGCGCTTCGGGCTGGACGGCGGCAAGATGCTGCTGCGGATCGATCCCGAGGACCCCGCCACCGCGTCCACCCTGGAGGCGTGCGGCCGGGCGGTGAGTGAGCTGGCGGAGCGACAGCTGATCGCGATGGTGGAGGTGTTCCTCTCGCACCGGGTCGGTACCCGGACCCGCAATGACCTCAGCCCCGAGGCGGTGATCCGCTCGATGGCGGTGGCGTCGGGGCTGGGGTCAACCTCCGCCTACACCTGGCTGAAGGTCCCGGTGGTGGAGGAGATGGAGCGGGTGATGCGAGCGTCGCTGCTGCCGGTCGTGATCCTCGGCGGCGAGGTGAGCCCGGACCCGGACGCCGCGCTGGCACGCTGGGGGGCGGCGCTGCGACTTCCCACCGTGTGCGGCGCGGCGATGGGACGCTCGCTCCTGTACCCGGCCGGGGGGGACGTCGCCCAGGCCGTCGACCGGGTGGTGGAGCGCATCCGGGCCGCCTCCGACGGGGTGCCGCGCGGTGAGGGTGCAGGTCCATGAGGCCCCGGCTCCACTGGCCCCGCGACTCGGGCCCGGTCGAGGTGACCCCCGACTCGGCGGGCTGGACCTCGGCCGGGCTGCGGGTGGTGGAGGTGGCCCCCGGTGGCCATCTCGACATCGTGACCGGGACCCGCGAGTTCGCGGTGCTGCCGCTCGCGGGCTCGTGCGGGGTGGAGTGCGAGGGCCAGCGGTTCGAGCTGGAGGGACGAGCCGATGTCTTCAGCCGCGTGTCCGACTTCGCCTACCTCCCGCGTGACGCCGCGGCCCGGATCACCAGCCGCGACGGGGGACGCTTCGCACTGCCCAGCGCCGAGGCCACCGCCCGGCTCGCGCCCGCCTACGGGCCGGCGGAGGGGGTGCCGGTGGAGGTCCGGGGACGCGGTCCCGCGACGCGCCAGGTCAACAACTTCCTCGCTCCGCACGGCTTCCCCGCCGACCGGCTGATCGCGGTCGAGCTGCTGACGCCGGCGGGCAACTGGTCGAGCTATCCTCCCCACAAGCACGACCAGCCGGGACCGGCTGAGGCTGTGCTGGAGGAGATCTACTACTTCGAGGTGGCGCGCCGCGCTCCGGACGGCGGGCGCACCCTGGGCGAGGGCTTCGGGCTGCAGCGCCTGTACACGGCGGACGGCGAGATCGACCTCTGTGCCGAGGTCCGCCACGGCGACATCGTGCTCATCCCCCGCGGCTACCACGGCCCGTCGGCGGCGGCCCCGGGCTACGACCTCTACTACCTCAATGTGCTGGCCGGACCCGGCGAGGAGCGGACGATGGCCTTCCGCGACGATCCGGCCCACCACTGGGTTCGGGCCGCCTGGGAGCGGGAGCAGCCCGACCCGCGGGTGCCGATGACCTCGGCCTCGGGCGCCCGGCCGTGACCGGGGTCCCGGCCGTCCTGGCGGGTGCACCCGTACGCTCCCCCCTCGCTGGTCCCGCGGGCGGGCACCGCGGCGGTCGGCACTCCGGCTGCGGCCGGCCCGGATCAGCTGTCCGCTCGGCCCCGCCCCCGGGTGGGGGACGACCGTGAGCCCGGCGCACCCAGGCGCAATCGAGCCGGGACGGCTCGCCGCCTCCCCGCGGCGGGAGGGGGCGGCGGACCGGGTCGCCGCAACCCCGGGGCCGCTCACGTCACCCCGAGAGAGCGTGGGCGCGGGCCCCGCCCCGGCTCCGGGGCGGGGCGGGGGCGGCGAGCAGGGTCAGCGCCCAAGGCTCGAGCGGATGGCGCCGGCCGCGGCCGTGATCCGGCACGGCACCAGCTGAGAGGCCCGGGCACCGATGCGCACCGTCCACCTCACCACCGCGCAGGCGATCGTGCGCTTCTTGGCTCAGCAGCACTCCGAGGCGGAGGGAGAGCGCCGCCGCCTGGTCCCGCGCATGCTCGGGGTGTTCGGGCACGGGAATGTCGCCGGGCTGGGCGCTGCCCTCGATGAGTACCGCGATCAGCTTCCCTACATGCAGGGGCGCAACGAGCAATCGCTGGTGCACATTGCCACCGCCTACGCCAAGGCCTCCCGTCGGCGCGCGCTGCTGGCGGTCACCTCGTCCATCGGCCCGGGGGCGACCAACCTGGTCACCGGAGCCGCGCTCGCGACGATCAACCGGCTACCGGTGCTGCTGCTGCCGGGAGACACCTACGCGACTCGGCGCCAGGGACCGGTGCTGCAGCAGCTGGAGAGCTCGGTGGCGGGGGACATCAGTGTCAACGACTGCCTGCGGCCGGTGGCCCGCTACTTCGACCGGGTGATGCGACCGGAGCAGCTGCTGAACGCGCTGCCGGAGGCGATGCGGGTGCTCACCAGCCCCATCGAGACCGGCGCGGTGGTGCTGGCGCTTCCTCAGGACGTCCAGTCCGAGGCGGCCGACTACCCCGAGGCCTTCTTCCGCGTGCGGGTGTGGCCGGTGCTCCGACCGCTCCCGCCGGCGAGCCAGGTCGAGGCGGTGGCGGCGCTGCTGGCGAGCGCGCGTCGGCCCCTGCTGATCGCCGGCGGCGGCGTCCTCTACAGCGAGGCGGAGGCCGAGCTGGCTGCGCTCGCGGCCCAGCTGGGGATCCCGGTGGCCGAGACCTTCGCCGGCAAGGGCGCGGTGACGGCGCCCCGGTGGTGGGGGCTCGGCGGGATCGGGCTGGAGGGCACCCCCGCCGCCAACCGGATCGCCGCCGCCGCCGACCTGGTGCTCGCGGTGGGGACCCGACTCACCGACTTCATCACGGCCTCGCAGTCACTCTTCCAGGACCAGACCGTGAGGTTCGCCTCGATCAACATCTCCGATCGCGATGCGCGCAAGCAGGGAGCGACCCCGATCGTGGCGGACGCCCGCCCGGCGCTGGCGGCGCTGCGGCTCGCCGCCCGGCGGGCGGGTGCCCGCCCCCGCGCCGACTGGCGGATCGTGGTCGAGCGCGAGCAGGCGCACTGGCGGGCCACCCGCGCCGAGGCGCTCGCGAGCCCGGGAACCGCGCCCCTCACCCAGGGTCAGCTGATCGGGGTGCTGCAGGAGTCCGCCCACCACGGGGACACCATCATCGCCGCTGCCGGCGGTCCCCCCGGCGACCTCCTCAAGGTGTGGGATGCGACCCAGGGCCGTCACTGTCACTTGGAGTTCGGCTACTCGTGCATGGGCTACGAGCTCCCCGCCACCATCGGGGTGCGCCTGGCCCAGCCGGACGGCGAGGTGCTGGCCCTGATCGGCGACGGCACCTTCCTGATGCAACCCAGTGAGCTGGTGACCGCGCTCCAGGAGGGTCTTCGGGTCACCGTGGTGATCTCCGAGAACCATGGCTTCCAGGTGATCGACCGGCTCCAGCGGCTGCGCACCGGACGGCGGTTCGGCAACGAGTTCCGCCTCCGCTCCCAGCCCGACGGCGGCCCGCTGGACGGCCCCTACCTCGCCCTCGACCTGGCCCGAGTGGCCGAGGGGTTGGGAGCGACGGCGTTCCGGGCGGTCACCGCCGCGCAGGTGCGCGCCGCGCTGGCCGCGGCGCGCACCCAGTCGGGAGCGACGGTGGTGGTGGTGGAGACCCGGCCCCACGACGACCTCCCCCCATCCGACGCGTGGTGGGACGTCGCCCCGCCCGCCACCTCGGGGCTGCCGGAGGTGCACGCGCGCCGTGACGAGTACGAGCTCGGCCGGCGGCGCCAGCGGTGGCACGGATGAGCCAGCCCCAGGCCCCCAGCAGCCTGCGAGAACGCGCGCGCGCGGGCGAGGAGCTGGTCGGCACCTTCCTCAGCCTCGGCTCGCCCCTGGCCGCCGAGGTGTGCGCGCAAGCGGGCTACGACTTCGTACTCGTCGACCTCGAGCACGGAGCCGGCGGCGAGGCCGGCCTGGTGGGGCAGCTGCTCGCCGCCCGGTGCCACCGGGTGCCGGTGCTGGTACGGGTGGAGACCGCGGCCCGGATTCGGATCGGGCGCGCCCTCGATCTCGGCGCCGACGGCGTGATGCTGCCCCGGCTGGAGTCGGTCCGCGAGGTGGACGAGGCGACCCGCCACCTGCGGATTCCCCCGGGGGGCGACCGTGGCGTCGCCGCCTACACCCGAGCGGGCGGGTTCGGCCGCGGCGGGAGCGCTCTGCCCTCGGTCCACGAGCGGCTCTGCTGCATGGTCCAGATCGAGACCCCGAGCGCGGTCGACCAGGCCGCGGCGATCGCCCGGGTCGCCGGCGTCGATGTCCTGTTCGTGGGGCCGAACGACCTCAGCCACGCCCTCGGCGTCCCCGGTCGCTTCGACGCCCCCCTCTACTTGGAGGCGTGTGCCACGGTGGTGGATGCCGCCCGCGCCGCGGGCATCGCCGCGGGGCTGATGGTGCCCACGGCAGAGGAGGGCCGCCGGGCGCGCGCCCAGGGGTTCACGGTGATCGCCGTCGGGTCGGACGCCGGGATGTTGGCCCGAGCCGCGGCCGCCGCCGTCGCCACCGCGCGGTCGTGACCGGCCCCTCCCGGTCGGCCCGCAGCGGCCGCCGGCTCGGCGCCGCGCGGGTCTGGGTCGTGGCCGGACGGACCCGGGGCCCCGACCCCCTCGACCCCACCCGCCGGCGTGGGCGCGGGGCCGCGGCCGTCCGCGCCGCTGGGGGCCGGAATGTGGCCGGGGACCGGGAGCAGCGCCGGGGCGCCCGGGGTCACCGGGCGCCCCGGACCGGCGCGAGCATCCCCGAGCCGACCCTGCCTGAGGCCGATCCGGCGCCGCCCGTTGCGGGAGTCGCGGCGGGCGGGCCGGCACCGGCTGGCCCCTGCGACCCAGTCGGGACCCTCCTCTGCGGTCGCGGAGGGCTGGTGGGCGGCGGCGGCGGCAGCCGGGGCACACCGGCCCGGGCCGCAGGGGCCGGGTCAGCATGACCGAGCCCGGCCGGGGGGCGCGGACGATGCGGGCGGCGGTCTTCGCCGGGGCCGGGCGGGTGGCGATCGAGTCGCGACCGGCGCCGAGCTTGGCCTCGGCCCAGGACGTGCTGGTGGCGGTCGAGGCCTGCGGCCTCTGCGGCACCGACCTGCACATCCTCGAGGATCCGCCGGGACACCCGGCCACCCCCGGGGTGATCCTGGGTCACGAGATTGTCGGACGGGTCACCGCGGCGGGGCCGGAGGCGAGCGGCGTCAGCCCGGGGGACCGGGTGGCGGTGGCGCCGAACCTGCCCTGCGGGACCTGCTCCGCGTGCAAGTGGGGACACCTCAGCCACTGCGAGCGGCTCAGCTCACTCGGGATCTTCCGAGATGGCGGGCTCGCCGAGCTGGTGTCCGCCCCGGCGCGGGCCTGCCACCGGGTCAGCGAGAGGGTGGCGACGGGACCCGCGGCCCTGATCGAGCCGCTGTCCTGCGTCCTCAACGGTGTCGACCAGGGCGCCCCCCGAGCCGGGGAGGTGGCGGTGATCTTCGGGGCCGGGGCCATCGGGCTGCTCTTCTTGGCGGTGCTGCGGGCCGGGGGAGTGCGCTGCGTTGTGGTGGAACCCCTAGCCGCCCGCCGCCAGGCGGCGCGCCAGATGGGGGCGGTGGCGGTGGTGGACCCGTCCCTCCAGGAGGTGGGCCCGATTCTGGCCGGGTGGGCCCCGGCAGGTGCCGACCTCGCCGTGGACGCGGTGGGAACACGGGTGGTCGAGGCGCTCGCGCACACCCGAGCGCGCGGCCGGGTGGTCGTCTTCGGCATGAACAGCCGAGCCCGCGCGGAGATCGCCCAGAACGACCTCACCCGGCGCGAACTCCGCATCCTGGGCACGTACGTCGGCGACCTCGGCTTCCCCCCCGCGGTCCGGCTGCTGGAGTCGGGCCTGCTCGACCTGAGCCCGCTGGTCAGCCACCTCTGGCCGCTGGAGCGGCTCGACGACGCGCTGGTCGCGCTGCGCACGGGCGCCGCCGTCAAGGTTGTGCTCACGCCCGGGCCTCCCGGGGGTGGCTGAGGCACCGGCCGACTCCCCCAAGGCGGATCGGGGGCCGGGACCACCGCCGCCGGCGTGCTCGCCGAGATGCGCCCCCGCCGCGGGGAGCTGGGATGACGGCTGCTCGCCGGCGTGGCCCCCCGCGGGCAGGTGGCGGGCTGACAGCCCCCGGCCGGGTGGGGGAGCCTCCCCCCCGGCCCCGGGGGAGGAGGACGCCGTCTCGGCTCGCCCGGGGGACCCGGCCTCGAGCCAGCGGCGCGCTCCGGATCGAACCCCACTGCGTGCGGGTGGCCGTCATGGCGGCGAGAAATCGGGCGCCGGGGCACTCCCCCAGGTCGGGCCGGGCGCGCTTCGGACTCGCGCGCGGGGGCGCCCCGGGCTGGTGCGCGCCGGCCGCGGTCGTCATGCTGGACGCCACGGCTCCCGTCCGGACACGACGGGCAGGGGCGCGGAGTCGGTGACCCCGGCGCCCGCCGGCAGCCGTCGTCGGTCTGAGACGATCACCGCCAGGACCGCACCGCCGCCGGGCGGCGCAGCGGCGAGCTGAGGGCTGGGGAGCATGGAGGGCGAGCGGATGGAGCGGGTGCCGCACTGGATCGAAGGGAAGCGGTGGGAGGGATCGGTTGCACGCAGCGGCCCGGTCTTCGACCCCGCCACGGGGGAGCAGCGAGCCCGGGTCGACTATGCCGATGCGGCCACGGTCGACGCCGCGGTGGACGCCGCCCGGGCGGCGTTTCCCGGGTGGCGCGATACCTCGCTGGCCCGACGCAGCACCGTGCTGTTCGCCTTTCGCCAGCTGCTCCACGCCCAGCGCGAGCCCCTGGCCCGGCTGATAACCGCCGAGCACGGCAAGGTCCTCGACGACGCCCTGGGCGAGGTGCAGCGCGGGCTGGAGGTCGCCGACTTCGCCTGCGGCATCCCCCACCTGCTCAAGGGCGGCTACAGCGAGAACGTGTCGACCCAGATCGACGCCTACTCGTTCCGCCAGCCGCTGGGCGTCTGCGCGGTGATCTCGCCCTTCAACTTCCCCGTGATGGTGCCGATGTGGTTCGTGCCCCTCGCGATCGCCTGCGGCAACGCGGTGGTGCTCAAACCCAGCGAGAAGGACCCGTCGGCGTCGGTGCGGGTGGCCGAGCTGTGGGCGGAGGCGGGGCTGCCCGCGGGCGTCCTCAGCGTCGTCCACGGGGACCGGGAGGCCGTCGACCGTCTGCTGGAGCATCCCCAGGTCGCCTCGGTGTCGTTCGTCGGCTCCACCCCGGTGGCGCGCGCGATCTACCAGCGGGGCACCGGCCACGGCAAGCGGGTGCAGGCGCTGGGTGGAGCCAAGAACCACATGGTGGTGCTGCCCGACGCCGACCTCGACCTCGCCGCTGACGCCGCGGTGAGCGCCGGATACGGATCGGCCGGGGAGCGCTGCATGGCGATCTCGGTGGTGGTGGCGGTGGACCCCATCGGGGACCAGCTGGTCGCCAAGATCGCCGACCGCGCCCGCCGGCTGCGGCTGGGATCGGGCCTGCGGCCCGGGGTCGAGATGGGTCCGCTGGTGACCGCCGACCATCGCGACCGGGTCGCCGCCTACGTCGAGGCCGGGGCCGCGGCCGGCGCCCGCCTGGTGGTCGACGGACGCGGGTGGCCGGTGGAGGGCGAGCCGGGCGGGTTCTGGCTGGGGCCGTGCCTGCTGGATCTGGTGACGCCGGAGATGACGGTCTACCGCGACGAGATCTTCGGGCCGGTGCTGTCGGTGGTGCGGGTCGACTCGTATCCGCAGGCGCTGGAGTTGGTCAACCGGAATCCGTGGGGCAACGGCACCGCGATCTTCACCGCCGATGGGGGGGCCGCCCGCCGCTTCCAGAACGAGGTGGAGGTGGGCCTCATCGGGATCAACGTCCCGATCCCGGTCCCGACCGCCTACTACTCCTTCGGGGGCTGGAAAGCCTCGCTCTTCGGCGACACGCATGCCCACGGGTCCGACGGCGTCCACTTCTTCACCCGCGGCAAGGCGGTGACGGCGCGCTGGCCCGGGCGCAGCCAGGGCGGCGTCTCGATGGGCTTCCCGGTCAGCCGCTGAGGGGGACGGGGCGCTGATGGCGCCCCCGCCCCAGCGGCCGCGGGAGGGCGGCGGCGCGCCCGGCAGTCAGACATCCTCCCCCCTCCCCCGCGCGGGGCACCCGACCGGATGGGCCAGCAGTCGCCGCGGGCGGGGCCGGCGAGTCGACCGCGTTCCCGGGGGTCTGAGGCGGCCCGATCAGCCGGGACGCGGTGCTCCCGGGCCGGGGCGGCGATGGGCGATCGGGAGTGAGTCGGGACCGCGGCGGTGCTCGGGTCCCCACCCGCCCCGGGCCGGGGCGGGCGGATCCACCCGCTCCCGCCTAGGCGGCCTCCGCCGCCGCCTTCAACGCTCGCACCTCGGCCTCCACGCTGCGCCGAGCCCAGCCCCGCAACGCCCACTCCACCACGGGCGTCAGCGGCCCGTACCCGAAGTCGTACTCCTCGCGGTGAGTGAGCCGGACCGCGTCCGCCACCGGCTCGAAGCGAAACTCCGCGTGGAAGCCGCGCAGCCGGCCCTGGAGCATGTCAAGGTCGATGCGGTGGGGGTGGATGGTGTAGCGGGCGCGCAGCACCGAGCGCACCGGGCCGAAGTGCCCGTGGATGCGCGCCACCAGCCCGTCGGGGGTGCGCGATTCGATCTCGATCCGACTGACCTTGGTGTCGGCGGCGGCGTAGGCCTCGGGGTCGAGGACGACCTCCTGGAGACGCGCGACCGAGGCCTGGACCGCGATGCTGGCCTCCGCGATCATGGTCACGGGCGGTCCCCCCCGGGCATCAGGCTGACCTTGATGGCGCCCGAGTGCTGGGGCCGGGCGGCCGCGAGGAAGCCGTCTCGCCAGCGCGACAGCGGGTAGCGGTGGGTGTGCCAGCTGCGCGCCTCGGCCCCGAGGCCCTGGATCAGCTCCAGCGCCCGGGTGATCGCGTGCGGGGCGTGCGGGTCATCCGCCACCCGGCCGTATCCGTTGGAGCCCACGATCTCCGCCTCCTTGTAGTAGGTGAGGGTGGTCTCGGTCCGCCGCGGCCGCCCCACCCCCACCACCACGATCCGGCCCCGCGGCGCCAGGCAGCGCAGCGCCGTCTCCATGGTAGAGGCGGCGCCGATGGTGTCGATGACGCGGCCGGCACCGCCGCCGATGAGCCACGCCGGCCCCCGCCACGGGCTCACCAGCCGAGCCCCCCCGGCCCGGCCGCAGGCGGCGACCACCGCGCCCGGGTCGGTGGCCACCGGCTGGGCGCCCAGCCGGAGCACGGCCGAGCGCAGGTGCGGCCAGGCACAGCTGACCAGGCACGGGGTGTCCGGCTCCTGCCGGCGCAGCACGGCGGTGACCGCCAGGCCGATCGTGCCCGCCCCGAGCACCAAGGTGGGGCCGCCCCGGGGCTCACCGGCACGCGCCACCGCGTGCAGCGCCACCGCGAACGGGTCGGCGAGCACCGCCTGGTCCGCGGTCACCCCCGGGGGCAGCGGGTGACACTGGGAGCGGTGCGCGACCATCTCCTCGGCAAATCCCCCCGGGAGGCCGCGGACATTGCCGAGGTGCATCCCCGGCCCGCCTCGGCCGCCGGGGCCCGGCTGGTGGACATGGACGCAGTGAGGGGGAAAGCCCCGGGCGCACGCCGCACAGAGCTGGCTCCACCCGCGAGCGATGCAGCCCAGCCAGGGGTCGAGCGCGACCAGCTCGCCGGCTCGCAGCCCGGCCGCCTGCGGTCCCCCCTCGAGCACCCGAGCCACCACCTCGTGGCCGAGCACGTGGGGGAAGGACACGAGCCCGGAGAGGGGATTGTCGGAACTGGCCTGGAGCAGCGCCTGACGCACGTCGCTGCCGCAGACTCCGGTCATCTCGGGGCGCAGCCGGACCCAGTCCGGCCCGGGCAGCTCGGGCGGAAGGATCTCGCGCAGACGCAGCGGGGGCAGCACCCAGAGCGCCCCCACCGGGCTCACCCGAGCGGCCGCGCCCGCGGCCACCAGGCGCGGGAGGGCGGGGTCGAACACGAGCGCCTGCACCCCTGCACGGTAGCGGGTGGGACCTGACCGTCTCCACGAGCTAATATCACAACTTGGTGATACAACTCCGTATCACTCTCACCATATTGGGAATCATCAGGCGATACGGTCGGAGCGGGGATTGTTTAGGCGCTACAGCAAATCAGGAGTGGGACGCTGGAGACGCTGCGACCGCGCCACACCGGATTCTGCTTCGGCGTCCGCGACGCGCTGGAGCTGGCCCGCGGCGCCCTCGACCCCGGCCGCACGGTGGTGGCCCTGGGCCAGGTCGTCCACAACGCCTCCGCCCTCCAGGCGCTGGAGGCACGCGGCCTGCGTCAGGCGCCCGAGCTCCCCGCCGCCGGCTCCACGCGCGTGGTGGTCACCGCCCACGGGGTGGGCCCGGCCACCTTCGCCAGCGCCCGCGAGCGCGGCCTCGAGGTGGTCGACACCACCTGCCCGCTGGTGCGCCGGGTGCAGCGCCATGCCCGCGAGCTGGGGGAGAGCGGCTGGCCGGTCGTGGTCGTCGGCCACGAGGACCACGCCGAGGTCCGGGGCGTGGTGGGCTGGGCCGGGCCGCAGGTCGAGGTGGTGGCCGATGAGCAGCAGGCCCGCACGCTGCCCTGGGCCGATCGGCGCGGGGTGGTCTCACAGAGCACCTTCCCCCAGGACGCCTTCGGCCGGGTGGTGGCCGCCGTCGGCGAGCGAACCGGCGAGGTCCGGGTGCATGACACGACCTGCCCGGTGGTCAACCAGCGCCAGCGCGAGGCGCAGGGGGGCTTCCTCGACCAGGCCGACGTGATCCTGGTCGTCGGGGGCCGCGGCAGCGCCAACACCCGGGCGCTGGCCGAGACCTGCGCCCGTCGCCGGCCCACCCATCAGATCGAGACCGCCGAGGAGATCGCCCCCGAGTGGTTCCGCCCCGGTCAGCTAGTGGGGATCGCGTCCGGGACCTCCACCCCCGACTGGGTGGTCGACGAGGTCGAGGCCCGCTGCCGTGCGCTCTAGGCAGGCGCCCGTCCCCGCGGGCCGCTGAGTGCCGGCCCTGCCCGCCCTGCCGCTGGCGCTCCCCGCCGGCGAGCCGCCGGAGCTGCCCGGGCGCGCCGCCGAGCTGCTGGCGCGCCACCACGGCCGGATCGTCGGCGGGCTCGCCGAGGCGGCCGAGCGTCTCCCCGAGGTGGTCCGCGAGCCGGTCCTGTACCACTGCGGCCTGCTCCCCGGCGCCCGCCTCGGCAAGGCGGTCCGGCCCGCCCTCACCCTGCTGGTGGGCGACGGCCTGGGGGCGGTCGCGGACCAGCTGGTGCCGCTGGCGGTGGCGATCCAGCTGGTCCACGACTTCTCGTTGGTCCACGACGATATCGTCGACGAGGACCAGGAGCGGCGGGGCAAGCCCGCCCTGTGGGTTCGCGACGGGGTGGCCACCGCGCTCAATGCCGGCGACGCCCTGCTCACGCTCGCCTTCCGGGTGATCGCGGATGCCGCGCTTCCCGCCCCCGTCACCGTCCGAGCGACCGCGGTCCTGAGCGCCGCCACCTTGGAGATGGTGGCCGGCCAGCAGACCGACATCGCCGCCACCGGAGCGCCCTTGGGCGGCCTCGATCCCTATCTGGCGATGGTGGGACAGAAGACCGGCGCGCTGATGGGCGCGGCCTGCGCGCTGGGTGCGGTCGGCGCGGGCGCGCCGCCCGAGGTGGTCGACGCCTGCGGCGAGTTCGGACGCACCCTGGGGGTCGCCTTCCAGCTGCGGGACGATGTTCTGGGTGTGTTCGGCGACAGCGGCGAGACCGGCAAGCCGGTCGGCAACGATCTCCTCCGTCGCAAGCTCGGCCTGCCCTTGCTACTGGCCCAGACCGGTCCCCCCGAGGTGGCAGCGGCGGCCGCGAGCTGGGCGGACCCGGGCGGCCTCGCCCCGCAGGACGTCGGCAGTGCGATCGCGCTGCTGCGCACGGGCGGCGTGGCCGCGCGCTGCACCGCCCTCACCACCACCTGGACCGAGCGCGCGCTGACCGCCGCCGCCCGCCTCCCGCTGGACGACTCCGCGCGGGCTGACCTCGACACCCTGGGCCGCTGGCTGGGCGAGCGCTGGGCATGAGTGAGCCACTGCCCCTGCCGCGGGGGCGGGTGGCCGAGGCGGCCCTGGGATCGACCCTCGACCGGGCCGTCCAGGCTCTGCGAGCGTGCCAGCGTCCAGACGGCTCGTGGCAGGGTGAGCTGGAGAGCAACGCCAGCATCACCGCCGAGTACTGCCTGCTGTGTCGCTTCCTGGACCGCGTCGACCCGGTTCGGGAGGCCGCCGCGGTGCGCTGGCTGCGCCGGCAGCAGGGGGCCGACGGGGGATTCCCGATCGCTCCCGGCCTCCCCGGCGACATCAGCATCACCTGCGAGGCCCTGGTGGCGCTGCGAGCGACGGGCGTGTCCGCCGACGACCCCCAGGTGCAGCGCGCCCACGCCTTCGCGGTGGGCCACGGCGGCGTGCCCGCGACCCGGGTCTTCACCCGGATGTGGCTGGCGTTGGCCGGGCTCTACGACTGGGAGCAGATCCCGGTGATCCCGCCGGAGTGGATGCTCTGGCCCGGCCGCCTGCCCGGCAGCATCTATGACTTCGCATCCTGGGCCCGGGCCACGCTGGTGCCGCTGATGATCCTGCGCACCCAGGCGACCGTCTTCGGGCGCACCTCGCTCTCCCGGGCCGATCTCCCCCCTGGGCCGACGCGCCCAGCCCATGGCGGCCGGCTCTGGCGCGGGCTGGACCAGGCCCTGCGCCTGTACGCGCGCGCCCCGGCGGCCGGGCTGCGCGCCCGCGGCCTGGCCGCCGCGGAAGCCTGGATCCTCGCCCACCAGGAGCGCGACGGCTCCTGGGCCGGGATCCAGCCCCCGTGGGTCTACGGCCTCATGGCCCTGACGGCCCGGGGCTATCCCCCTAACCACCCCGTGGTCGAGCGGGGCTTCGCCGCGCTGGAGAGCTTCGGGGTCGAGGACGCCGACGGCTGGCGCTTGCAGGCCTGCATCTCGCCGGTCTGGGACACCGCGCTGGCGCTGTGGGGACTGCTGGAGGCCGGCGCCGCCCCCACCGACGACGCGGTGCGGGCGGGGCTCGACTGGATCCAGGAGAAGGAGATCCGTGCCCCGGGCGACTGGTCGATCCGGCGACCCCGGGGCGAGGGGGGCGCCTGGGCGTTCGAGCTGCACAACAACTGGTACCCGGACATCGACGACACCGCGGTCGTGGTGTGCGCCCTGGCCGCCGGGGGGTGGCGGCGCGACGACGGCAGCGAGATCGGGGCCGCGATCGGACGCGGGCTCGGCTGGCTCGCCGCCATGCAGGGGCGGGACGGGGGGTTCGCGGCGTTCGACGCCGACAATACCCGCAGCTGGGTGCAGGGCCCCCCGGTCTGCGACTTCGGCGAGGTCCTCGACCCCCCCAGCCCCGATGTCACCGCCCACGTGCTGGAAGCGTTCTGCCGCGCCGGGGCCGGCCCGCACGCCGCCGCGGCGGCCCGGGCGGCGAGCTGGCTGCGGCGCTCCGAGGAGGCGGATGGCGCCTACTACGGGCGCTGGGGGGTCAACTACCTCTACGGGACCGGCGCGGCCGCGACCGCCTACGCCGCCCGGCGTGACCTCGGCGACCGCCGCCACCTGGAGCGGGCCGCCAGCTGGATCGCCCGCCACCAGCAGGCGGACGGCGGCTTCGGGGAGTCGGTCCGCTCCTACGACGAGCCGCGCTGGCGCGGGCACGGCCCCGCCACCGCGTCGCAGACCGCCTGGGCCCTGCTGGGGCTCGCCCACGACCCCGGTCACCGCGCCGCGCAGGACGGCGCGGTCCGCTGGCTCGCGGAGCAGCAGCAGGGAGACGGCTCCTGGGACGAGCCGGCGTTCACGGGCACCGGCTTCCCGCAGGACTTCTACCTCAACTATCACCTCTACCGCCTCACCTGGCCGGTGCTCGCCCTGGCCCGACTGGGGCAGGCCCGCCGCGGCCGCAGCCAGGCCCCGGGCCGGTTGTGACCCCGCCGCCGGTGGAGCTCCCGGTGCCCTCGGCGGCCTCTTTGGCCGGCAGCCGCGCGGCGGAGAATTTCCCGATCGCCGCCTGGGTGCTGCGGCCCGGGCGGCGGCAGGCGCGGGCGGCGATCTACGGCTTCTGCCGGCTGGTGGACGACCTCGGCGACGAGTTCGCGGGGGACCGGGTGGCGGCCCTGCGGGCACTCCGCGACGACCTCGGGCGGTGCTGGGGCGGACGCCCCGTCCACCCCGTGCTCCGCCGGCTCCAGCCGGTGATCGCGGCCCATCGGCTGGAGCCCGACCCGTTCCTGCGGCTGGTGGCGGCCAACCTCCAGGACCAGGAGGTGGTGCGCTACCGCGACTGGGAGGAGCTGGCAGCCTACTGCACCCTCTCGGCGACTCCGGTGGGCGAGCTGGTGCTGGCCCTGGAGGGCATCGCCGACCGCTCACGGGTGGGCTGGTCGGACCGCATCTGCACCGGACTCCAGCTCGCCAACATGTGGCAGGACGTCGCCAGCGACCGCGCCCGAGGCCGGCGCTATCTGCCGCTCGCCGTGCTCCAGGAGGCCGGGGCGGACGAGGACAGCTGGTGGCGAGGCGTGGCCACCGCTCCCCTGCGGACCGCCCTGGCCGCGGCGGTGTCCCGGGCCCGCCAGGAGCTGGCGGCCGGCTGGCCACTGGTGGCGGGGGTGCGCGGATTGCTGCGGGTCGAGATGGCCACCTTCGTACGCTCTGGGCTCGCCGCCTGCCAGGCGGTGGAGGCAGCCGGTGACCGGGTCTTCTCCGAGCGGGCGCGGATTCCGAAGGCGGGCCGGCGGCGGGCGCTCCTGGGAGCCGTCCCCGCCCTCTGGCGGCCGGGCCGCGGCCCCGCGTGAGCGACTCCGGGCGGGCCCCCGCGCTGGCCACCGTCCCGGGCGAGCTGCGGGCGGCGCACCGCCACGCCGCGCGGTCGGTCCGGCGGGTGGCGGGGAACTTCTACTACCCGTTTCTGCTGCTGCCCCCGAGCAAGCGGCGCGCCGTCTACGCCGTCTACGGGTTCTGTCGGCGCGCCGACGACATCGCCGACGGGCCCGGCACCGCGGCCGAGCGCCGGGCTCAGCTGGACGCCTACCGCCAGCAGCTGACCCAGGCGCTGGCGGGGCGGCCGGCCGGCCTCGGATGGCTGGCGCTGGCTGACGCGGTCCGGAGCAGCCGCCTGACCCCGGCCCACCTGCACACGGTCATCGACGGCTGCGCCGCCGACTGCGCCCCCCTGCGGATCGCGACCGGCGCCGACCTGGCGCGCTACTGCTACGGGGTGGCCGGGGTGGTGGGGCTGCTCAGCTGCGAGATCTTCCAGAGCGTGCGCCCGGGCGACCCCGCCGTCCCAGCGCTGGCAGTCCGGCTCGGCTTCGCGATGCAGCTCACCAACGTCCTCCGCGACCTCCGCGAGGACGCCCAGCGCGGTCGCTGCTACCTGCCCGACGAGGATCTGGGCCGCTTCGGCTGCTGCCGCTCCACCCTCGCCGACCCGCCCCAGCCCGGCCCTGCGGGCGATCCCATGCGGCGCCTCATGCGCTTCGAGGTCGATCGCGCCCGGGAGGCGTTCGACGCCGCCCGGCCCCTCATCCCCCGACTCCACCGGGACGCCCGCGGCTGCCCGGCGGCCCTCGCGGCCGTCTATCGCCGGCTGCTGGCGGCGATCGAGCGGCGCGGGTACGACGTGCAGTCAAAGCGGGTACGCCTGCGGGGGGGCGCGAAGGCGCGCGCGGTGGCCGGCGCCTGGCTCGGAGCCAGCCTGCGGCCGTGACCGCGCCCAGCCCGCGCGACCGGGACGGGCGCACCCGCCACGCCGTGGTCGTCGGCGGCGGGCTGGCCGGGATCGCGGCCGCGCTCCGGCTGGCGGACCGTGGGCACCAGGTCGTCGTGGTGGAGCGGGCCGCGGTCCTGGGCGGGCTCTGCCGCTCGGTCGAGGACCCGGTGGCGGGGCGGGTGGACACCGGCCAGCACGTGTTCTTGGGCTGCTGCACGTCGCTGGAGCGGCTGCTGCGACGGCTGCGGGCCCGGCCGGCGGTGCGTCAGCGGCGGCTGGAGCTGACCGTCGCGGCGGCTCCGGGCGCCAGGACCCTGCGCACCCAGGCGCTCCCCTCCCCGCTCCATCTGGCCCAGTCGCTGGCGCGCTGGCCGGGCCTCGGGACCCGGGACCGGCTGCGCGCGGCGCGCCTGGGGCTGCACGTCTCCCGGCTCGACCAGGCCGCCCTGGCGGGGCTGGATGGGGTGCCCTGCCTGGGCTGGCTCCAGGCGCACGGCCAGTCGGAGGCGGCCTGCACCTGGCTGTGGGAGCCGATCCTGGTCGCCACCTGCAACGTCCCGCTGGCCAACTGCAGCGCCGGTCTGGCGGCCTTCGTGATCCGCGAGGGGCTGATGCGCGGGCCCGAGGCCGGGGCACTGCGCATCCCCGCCACCGACCTCACCCGGTGGCTCGACCAGCCCGCGCGCACGGCCCTGACCCAGGCCGGGGTCGAGCTGCGGCTGCGTTGGCGGGCGATCGGGGTGGAGGACGGGGGCGAGCGGCTGCGGGTGCTCGGCGGACCGGCGGCGAGCCAGTCCGAGCCGCTGCTGACCGACTCGGTGGTGCTGGCGGTGCCCGCCCGCCAGGTCCGTCGCCTGGCGCCCCCGGCGCTGCAGGGTGACCCCACCCTCAGCGCGGCCGCGCAGCTCCCCGACTCCCCGATCGTCAACCTCCACCTGTTCTGCGACCGCCCGATCCTGCCCGCGGCGGTGGTGGTCGCCCCCGACAGCCCGCTGCAGTGGTGCTTCGACCGCACCGCCCTCGCCGGCGGCTCCACCCCGTCGGGGTCGGGTCCGTTCCACGTTGCGGTGTCGCTGAGCGCGGCCGGGAGCTGGGCCGCGCTCCCCGGCGACGAGGTGGCCGCCCGCTTGTGGTCGGCCTGCCAGCGGGTGTTCCCCGCCGCCCGCCGGGCACGCCTGCTCCACCACCGGGTGACCCGTGAGGCCCACGCCACCTTTGCGGCGGTGCCGGGGTCGGCCCGGGCGCGCCCGGGACCGGCCACCGCGCACCCCGGAATCGCCTTGGCCGGGAGTTGGACCGCGACCGGCTGGCCCGCCACCATGGAGGGCGCGGTCCGCAGCGGTGAGGCGGCTGCCCAGGTGGTGCACGCGGCTGGTCTCAGGCCCGCGGGGTGGGCCACCGAGACGGCGGCGGGGCCCCTACCGAGCTGACCCCCGGGGCGAGAGCCCGGTCAGCGCCGTCGCGCGACGAGGCGGCCTCTCGCAGCGCCCCCTCCCAGCCGGCGCAGCTAGGCCCATCCCCCACCCGGCGGCCCCCGGCGGGGCGGCGTCACCTCCCCGGTCGCCCGACCGAGCCCGACCCGGGGACGACCCCGCGATCGACAAATGTCCATATGGGTATACGATTGTGAGATGGCGCGAGCAGCGACGACGGCCGATGCGTTCAACGCGGTGGCCGAGCCCCGCCGGCGCCAGATCCTGGACCTGCTCGGGGCACGCGAGCTGCCCGTCAACCAGCTGGTGGTGCTGGTCGGCCTGGGGCAGCCCCAGGTGTCCAAGCACCTGCGGGTGCTGCGGGAGGTGGGGTTGGTCGACGTTCGCGACCAGGGGCGGCAGCGGATGTACCGGGTCAATGGGCGTCCGCTCCAGCCCATCCATGCCTGGGTGACGCGCTACCAGCGCTCCTGGTCGGAGCGATTCGATCGGCTGGACCTCGTGGTGGAGGAGCTCGAGCAGATGGAGAGGGGAGATGGCAGCGTCTAGCGGCACGGCGGTGGTGACACTTCCGACCGACACGACGATTCTGATCACGCGGGAGTTCAACGCTCCCCGGCGGCTGCTCTACCGGG
This sequence comes from Verrucomicrobiia bacterium, assembly GCA_035532155.1. Classification (GTDB taxonomy): domain Bacteria; phylum Chloroflexota; class Dormibacteria; order Aeolococcales; family Bog-877; genus DAHUZL01. Next base: position 51,932 of record DATKRN010000016.1, read on the forward strand.
CCTGGACCACGCCGGAGCTGATCACGCGCTGGTGGGGCGGCGAGCGGGGCGAGGTCACCAGTGCCGAGGTCGACCTGCGGGTCAAAGGCCGGTGGCGCTACGTGATGGTGGCGACCGGCGGCTTCGAGGGTGCCTTCCACGGGGAGTACCAGGAGATCGTCCCCGACCAGCTGCTGGTCGCCACCCAGGTCTACGAAGCCTACCCGGAGGTCGAGGCGGTGGCGACCCACACGTTCACAAAGAGGCAGGGGCGCACCACGCTCTCGATCTTTGTGCAACACCCCACCCAGCAGACCCGGGACGCCCACATCCAATCGGGCATGGAAGCTGGCATGTACGAGGCGATGGACCGGCTCGAGCAGGTCGCGGCCTCGCTCGGATGAGCCGGACCGCGGACCGCCGTGACCGCGGTCGAGGTGCTCGGGACGGGGGTCGTGCTCGCGCCCCCTCCCCTGGGCGGGCGGGCCCGGCGGAGCCAGCCGCGACCCCGTCGCCCGCGGAGGTCCGGCTGGGGGGCGACGCTCCGGCTTGGCCGAGCGCTGCAGGTGGTCGAGGTCGGCCGCCGGGGCTCCGCCTCCAGGCGGGGCGGTCGGAGTCAGGACCATGCTGCACCACCCGGCGCCACGCCATCCCCCGCTCGTGATCGACGGGGGTCGCGCGCCCGACGCGGAAGCGGAGGGGGGCGTCGCGACGCCCAGGCTGCCGCCCGGACCCCGGGGGAGCCCCACGGTCGACCGGGGTGGCGCGGGTGGGAGCGCCCGGCAGCGCGACCCTGCACCCGTGGGGCGATGTCCCAGGTAGGGTCCCGGACGCGCCATCCTGCCTCGACTGGCGGCGCCGCGACCCGATGGCCTGCGATCAGGCCGGGAGCGACACCCGGACCACGGCCGGGTGTCGCTCCCGGCGGGGGTCCCCGTACCCGCTTCGGGGGCTCGCCTGGGCCCAGCCGGCCGCGGAGCCCCGTTCATCGCCGAGCTCGGCATCACCCACAGGGGCCCGTCCCAGAGCGAGCGGGAGCTGGCGATCGCGGTCGCCCGTGCCCTCCCGCACCCGTGCGTCGCCGCCCCGTCGGCCGCTCCCGGTCGACCCCCGCGTCGCGCCGCCGGGAGCAGCGCGGGACCCACGAGCGCGGGGGCGGACTGTGACCGATCCGACCCGGACTAGCAGCGAGCCCCGACCGCCGCCGCGGTGTGCGGTCAGGGCGGATCGGTCCACCCGGGCGCCGCCCCCACCGCCGCCCCCACCGCCGCCCCCACCGCCGTCGCCATCACCCGCGCCACCTCCTCGACCAGCTCGGGGCTGTCCAGACCGCGCGCGGCCAGGGTGGTGCGGCGGCGGACGACATCCGCGGGGTGGAGCGCCCATTCCTGGCGGACCGCGTGGGTCACCTGGGCCCAGATGTCGGGCCCGTCGGGGTGGATCCGGGTGAGTCCTTGGGGCAGCCGCCGGGCCTCGGCCAAGAGCGGGTGGACGGCGGAGCCGTAGAGGTGCGCCAGATGCCGGCAGCTGTCGGCGGCCAGCTCGGGGAAGCGCTCCCCGATCCGCTCGACCACCGTCGCCAGGGCACGCTCAGTCGCGTGGGCAGCCCCGGGAAGCGGCTGCTCGGAGATCGGCACCGCGGGCAGGTCGCCGGCGTGGTGGAGCAGGCCCAGCACCTCGTGGGCGATCCGGCGGTGGGTGGTCAGCTTGCCCCCGGCCACCGACACCATCCCGAGCGGCCCGCGCCGGAGCAGCCGCTCGCGGGGGGTGCGGGAGGGGTCATCGGGTGAACGCGGCAGCACCCGCAGCCCCGCGAAACAGCTCCGCACCCGCTCGGGCCCGAGCCATGCCGCCTCCAGCGCGCCGGCAGCCTCCGCCAGCACGCCCTCGACGTCGGTCCGGCTCACCTCGACCTGACCGGGGTCGCCGTGGTAGGGGGTGTCGGTGGTGCCCAGCAGCAGCAGTCCCTCCCAGGGGATGGCGAAGGTGACGCGGTAGCGGTCGACCGGCGCCACCACCGCGGCGCCCCAGGGCTCGGGGCGAGCGAGCAGGAGGTGCACTCCCTTGCTGAGCCTAGCGACCGGGGCCGCCCGGGGGTCCTCGAGCCGGCGCACGGCGTCGACCCAGGGACCGGCCGCGTTCACCACCGCGGTGGCGCGGACCACGATCGGGTCGGGCGACCCCTCGGCCACCACGACAGCGCCCCCGATCCGGCCCCGCGCCGGGGTGAGCTCCACCACCCGCGCGTAGTTGACGACCACCGCTCCGGCGTCGGCGGCCCCCCGCGCCGTCGCCAGGCAGAGCCGGTGGTCGTGGGTCTGCGCGTCGAGATACATCCCGGCCCCGATGCAGTCGTCCAGCCGCAGCGCCGGCACCAGCCGGCGGGCGCGCTGCGGGGTGAGCAGGCGCATGTGGGAGTCGCGGAACGCCGACAGGCTCGCATACAGGAGCAGGCCGGCGGCCAGAGTGGGGGCGCGGTGCGGCCCGCCCCGATACGCCGGCAGCAGGAAGGGGAGCGGGCGCACCAGGTGGGGGGCGATCCGATGCACCAGCGCGCGCCGCTCGTGGTGCGCCTCGCGGACCCGGCGGACGTCGCCGGTCGCGAGGTAGCGGAGCCCCCCGTGGACCAGCTTGGACGAGCTCGACGAGGTGGCACCGCCGAGGTCGGCGGCGTCGAGCAGGGCGACCCGCAGCCCGCCGGCGGCGGCGTCGAGGGCGATCCGGCTGCCGATGATGCCGGCCCCGATCACCAGCAGGTCGAAGTCGCCGTCGCCGAGCTCGGCGAGCGCGCGCTCGCGCGCAATCGGAGCGGTGGGCTCAGCCACGACCAGGCTCGGCGGAGGCGGGGTCCGGACCCATCTCGGTAGCATGGCGCCCATCATCGTGGCCCCCCTCCCCGCCCTCCCCGACCGTCCGGAGCCGGCGCAGGTGGTGTACCTGGTGCCCCACACCCACTGGGACCGGGAGTGGTACCAGCCCTTCCAGCGGTTCCGGATGCGGCTGGTGGAGCTGGTTGACCGGGTCCTCGACCTGGCCGAGGCCGACAGCCGCTTTCGGTTCACCTTCGACGGCCAGACCGCGGCGGTCGACGACTTCCTCGACGTGAGGCCCGAGGCGGAGGCGCGGGTGCGCCGGCTGGTGACCAGGGGCCAGCTCGCGATCGGGCCCTGGCGCGTGCTCGCGGACGAGTTCTTGGTCTCCGGGGAGACCCTGGTGCGCAACCTGGAGCGGGGCTGGCGGCGCGCCCAGGCGCTGGGCGGGGGCCTCGCCGCGGGGTACCTGCCCGACGAGTTCGGACACACCGCGCAGATGCCCCAGATCCTGCGCCGCGCCGGGCTGGACCGCGCCGTGATCTGGCGCGGGGTGCCGGGGGCGGTGGACCGGCACGCCTTCATCTGGACCGGCCCCGACGGCTCGTCGGTCCTCACCGAGTACCTCCCCCACGGCTACGGCAACGCCGCCTTCCTGCTCAGCCCGAGCGGGCACCCGGGCGCCCGCCTCCACCGGCTGGCGCGCGAGCTGGAGCCCTTCTTCCAGGGTCGCCCGCTGCTGGCGATGTGCGGCGGCGACCATGCCTCGCCGCTGCCGGACCTGGTCGAGGCGGTGGCGGAGCTCGACCGTCTGGCCCCCGGCTTCGACGTCCACCTCGCCACCTTGGCCGAGTACTTGGAGGCGACCCGCGCCAGCACCGAGGCCGACCGCCAGGCGGGGCGGCTGCCCGGGTGGACCGGGGAGCTCCGCGCCGGCACCCGCGCCAACATCCTGGTCGGGGTGACCTCGGTGCGGGTCGACGTCAAGGCCGCCGCCACCCGGGCGGAGAGGCTGCTGGAGCGCCAGGCCGAGCCGCTCGAGGCGCTCTGGGCGCGGCGGCCGCTGGCTCCCTTCCTGGAGCGCGCCTGGGACCGGGTGATCGACTCCGCCGGCCACGACTCCGTCACCGGCTGCGGGGTGGACGCCGTCGCCGACGAGGTTCGGGGACGGCTGACCCAGGCCGCCCAGCTCGCCGAGGGGGTGGTGGGCCAGGTCCTGGAGGGCCTGGCGGCGCAGGCCCCGGCCGGATCGGTGCTGGTGGTCAACCCCTCCCCGGTGCCCCGGGTGGGGCTGGCGATCGTCGAGCTGGCGCCCGCCCCCCAATGGGAGCTGGGTTGCCTCATCGGCGCGGACGGTCGGCGGCACGCGGCCCAGGAGCTGGATCGGACCGGCGGAGCGGTCCACCGCGAGACCCTGGACGGGGACGGCCTCAGCCGGGTGGTGCGGCGGATCCACGGCAGCGAGCTGTTCGGTCAGCAGGTGGTGGGGTGGGAGATCGACGGCCCCGGGCGGCGGGTCACGATCGAGATCGGTCCCGCTCCCGCCGGCCGCGATCCCGAGGAGCTGGCCGAGGAGCTGCTGCGCCTGGGAGCGTCCCACCCCGGCCCCTGGCGGCTCGAGCTGGTGGCGCAGCCGCGCCGCCGACTCGCCGCCCTGGCGGACGTCCCCGGGCTGGGGTGGGCCGCCCTCCAGCCGGCGCCCGGCGGCGGCCGGGTCGATCACCCGGTCCAAGCGGTCGGGAACGGCCTCGGCAACGGCTTGGTCACGGTCGCGGTGGAGCCGGGGGGCACCCTGCGGGTCGAGGGAGACGGGCAGGTGTGCACCGGGCTGGGGCGGCTGGTGGACGGCGGCGATGCCGGGGACGCCTACAACTTCGCCCCCCCGGAGCAGGACACGGGGGTGGCGGAGCCCACCTCGGTCGAGGTGGCGGTGCGGCGCACCGGGCCGGTCGTGGGCGAGCTGGTGGTCACCCGCACCTACAGCTGGCCGGAGGGGCTGACGGCTGAGCGGCTCGCCCGCGCCCCGGTGGCGCGGACGGTGGTGATCACCACCACCGTCACCTGCGTCGCGGGCGAGCCGTGGGTCCGGCTCGCGGTCACCTTCACCAATCCCTGCCGCGACCATCGGGTCCGGCTCCACCTCCCCCTCCCCCGGAGCGCGGCCCAGTCGGATGCGGAGGGACAGTTCGCGGTGGTGGCGCGCGCCCCCGGTCCGGGAGAGGGGGGCCACGGGGAGGTGCCGCTGGCGACCCACCCCGCCCGCGGATTCGTCGACGCCGGCGGGCTCGCCGTCCTGCTCGACCACGTGACCGAGTACGAGCTGCTCCCAGGGGGCGAGCTCGCGCTCACGCTGGTCCGCGCCGTCGGCCAGATCAGCCGCAACGACAACCGGTTCCGGGAGGAGCCCGCCGGCCCCGAGCTGGCGATCCCGGGCGCCCAGGTGCTGGCCGAGGTGACCACCACCTTGGCCCTCTACCCCCATGCCGGCAGCTGGGCCGAGGCGGACGTGGTGGGCGCCGCCGAGCGCTACCACCACCCCCTGCTCGCGGTCCCCGCCACCGGCCCGGCGGACGCTCTTCGGATCGGTGAGGGGCTCACGGTCGAGGGCCGGGGGGTTCAGCTCTGCTCCCTGCGCCGGCGCGACGGCTGGCTGGAGCTGCGCCTGGTCGCCGAGCACCCCGAGCCCACCTATGCCACCGTCCATGGGGGCGTGGCGGAGGCACGGAGCTGCGATCTGCTGGGCCGCCCGCAGGCGCCGCTGGCGGTGGAGGACGGCTCGCTCCAGCTTCCGCTTGGCCCCTTCGAGATCGTCACGCTGCAGCTGCGCCGGGAGCCCCCCGGCGCCGCCGCCGATCCCCGGCTCAGCGGCTGAGGGCGCACACCACCCCGTCGGGCGCCTCCAGCCGCCACAGGCCCGGCGGGGCGGTGAGCCGCGCCCGATCCCCGACCACGGCCCGCCGGGCACCGTCCTCGGCGACCAGCCGGAGCCCGTCCCCTCCCCGGATCTCCAGCTCGTCCCCGCTGCGCACCATCGCCGGCCCCCGGGGACCGGCCGCCACCGCCACCCGTCCATCCCGCAGGCCGTCCAGGACCCGCTCCGCCGGGGGCGGCCCGGCACCGTCGGCGGGGACCTCCACCCAGGTGGTCGGCGTCCCCGGGGGCGGGTTCCCCCGGCGATGGAAGTCGCTCCCGCCCACCACCACTCCACCCCCCCCGGCCCGCCACCAGGCGAGCGCCCGCGGGTCGCGGCGATCCCAGCTCACATGCCAGGCCTCGACCAGCTGGGGTCGCCGCCGCATCGGGCGCCGCCATCCCATCGGGCCCGCCACCGGGTGGTTGATCGAGATCAGCCCGCCGGCCGCGTCGGCCTGCTCCTGCCATCGGTCGGCCGACTCGCGGAAGTCGACCCACCCGACGTCGCCGAGGCAGTTGGCATGGCCCTGGTCGGTGGTCAGCTCCTGCCCGCAGATCAGAGTGAGGCCGTAGCGCAGGGATGCCGACGCGAGGTGGGGATGGTGGCTCACCGTGTTGTGGTCGGTGACCGCGAGGAACTCCAGGCCGCGTGAGCGCGCCAGCGCCGCCAGCTGGTCGATCGAGAGCCGCCCGTCGGAGTGGACGGTGTGGCTGTGCAGGTCGCCGGGGACCCAGCGCCATCCCGGCCGGGCCGGGGGCCGGTCGGGGGGGCGCACCGGCGGCGGCGGCGGCGGCGGCGGCAGGGGCGGCAGGGGGGCGAGCTGGCGGCGCACCGCGACCTCGACGTCCACCCCGCCCAGCGGCACCTTGTAGAGGCCGAGCACCACCGACCACTGGCCGGCCTCGATCGGACCGGGCAGGTATCCCGGGGTGGCGGCCCGCGGCCCCACCGTGATCTGGTCGCGCTCCCCTCCGGACCAGCCCCGAAAGCCGCCCGGGCCGACGAGCCCAAGGTCGATCACGGCGATGGAGTGGTCGTAGCGGAGCTGGACGGTGAGGCCGGGGACCGGTGCGTCGACCGGGACGGGCAGGTACTGGTAGCGGGAGATCTCCTTCTCCGCCGGTCCCAGATGGAGCCGGTGGGTCAGCCCGGCGGTGCTCATTCCGACCCGTCGGCCCCGGCCGCCGGGACCGCCGCGGCCGGTCGCGCCGCGGGCGCCCCGGTGCCGATCAGCTCGCCGGTGTCACGACGGTAGAGCAGAGAGCGCGCGGCGTGGGCGGTCACCCAGACCGCCACCCCGGCGGTGGGCGGCTCATCCTCGGGCACCACCACCTGGAGCGGGCCGGCCGGGCTCTCCAGGTCGACCAGGTAGGCGGTGCCCAGGTGCTCGATGATCGCGATCCGCGCCGAGAGCCCGCCCGCCACCGGCTGGTGGTGGAGCTCGGCGTACTCGGGCCGGGCGCCCAGGACGACCCGGTCGCCAACCGCCACCAGCCCGCGGGCGCTGGGCGGCAGCGGCAGCAGGTCGGCCCCCACCCGCACCCCGTCGGCCTCCACCACCGCGTCCAGCAGGTTCATCGGCGTGCCGCCGATGAACGAGGCCACAAAGAGGTTGGCGGGGCGGTGGAAGACGTCGACCGGCGATCCCACCTGGCGGATCCGGCCCCCCTCCATCACCGCCATCCGGTCCGCCAGGGCGAGCGCCTCGGCCTGGTCGTGGGTCACGTACACGGTGGTGGTGCGCACCTCCGCATGCAGCCGTTTCAGGAAGGTGCGCGCCTCCATCCGCAGCCGGGCGTCGAGGTTGGACAAGGGCTCGTCGAAGAGGAACACCTGGGGGTGGCTGGCGACCGCGCGCGCCAGCGCCACCCGCTGCTGCTGGCCCCCGCTGAGCTGGGCGGGGCGGCGGTCCATCATCCCCTGCAGCCCGAGGTTGGCCCCGGTCTCGGCGGCGCGCTGGCGGCGCTCGACTCGGGCCACCCGCTGGATCTTGAGCGGGTAGGCGATGTTGTCGACGACGTCCATGTGGGGGTAGAGGGCGTAGTCCTGGAACACCATCGCCACCCGGCGGGCGCCGGGCGGCAGCCGGGTGACGTCTCGGTCGCCGATCCGCACCTGCCCCGCCGCGGGCACCTCCAGCCCGGCGAGGGTGCGCAGCAGGGTGGTCTTGCCGCAGCCGGACGGTCCCAGCAGGGCGAAGAACTCCCCGTCTCTGATCTCCAGATCGACGTCCTGGAGCGCCCGCACCCCGTTGGGGAACACCTTGGTGAGATGGGAGACGGTGATCGATGCCATCAGCGCTTGAGCCCCCCGTAGAAGCGGAAGCCATAGCGGTTCTGCACCACCAGGTACATCACCACCACCGGGATCGTGTAGAGCAGGCCGAAGGTGGAGATCAGGCGCAGGTTGGCGGTGCCCCCGGCCGAGTAGAAGCTGTAGATCTGCACCGAGGCGGGGGTGAGGGTGGGATCGCGCAGCAGGATGAAGGGGGTGAGGAAGCTGCCCCACACGGTGACGATGGTCCAGACCGCGATCACCGCCAGCCCCGGGCGCACCAGCGGCACCACGATGTCGCGCAGGATCTGGAAGGGGCCGGCCCCGAACACCCGGGCCGACTCCTCGTAGCTGGCCGGGGTCGAGTCCATGAAGTCCTTGAGGATGAAGATGGCGGCCGGGAGCAGGCCACCGGCCAGCACCAAGATCACACCGGTGATGGTGTTGATCAGGTGGAGGTCGTAGGCGAGCAGGAAGATCGGCACCATCGCGGCCGACCCGGTCACCACCGAGGAGAAGAGCAGCAGCACGTACAAGATGATGTTGCGGCCGGGAACCCGGGCCCGGCTGAGAGCGTAGGCCGCCAACGCGGCCGCGGCCACCACCACCAGCATGGTCCCGAGCGCCAGCAATACCGAGTTGAGCAGCGAGGTGATCACCGCGGGGTTGCGGAACATGTCCTGGAAGTTGCCCAGGGTGGGGTGGGAGAGCCCCGCCACCAGGCTGGGCTGGCTGTCGAAGGGCGACAGCACCAGCCAGGCCATCGGGAGCGCGAAGAAGGCGGCCACCAGCGCCAAGAACACATACAGCTGCACCCTGGCCACCAGCGCCCGCACCAGCCAGCGGGTGTCGCTGACTGGGGTCGGGTCGGGCGTCGGATGCGTGGTGGCCATCAGCGGCGCTCCTTGAGAATCTGCATGTAGGCGAGCGCGATCACCAAGTTGATCAGCAGCACCAAGGTGGAGATGGCGGCGCCGTAGCCGAGCGCCCCCTGATCGAAGGCCTGCTGGTAGATGTAGACGGGCAGGAACTGGGTCTGATTCCCGGGGCCGCCCCCGGTGAGCAGGTAGGGGGTGAAGTCGTTGAAGGTCCACAGGCTGATCAGCAGCAGGTTGGTGAGGATGTGCCCGCGCGAGCGGGGGATCACGATGTCCCGCAGCAGCTGCCAGCTGGACGCCCCCGCCACCCGCGCGGTCTCGATGTAGGAGGGGGGGATCGCCTGGATCGCGGCGCCGAAGAGCAGCATCGAGAAGGCGGTGCCGCGCCAGATGTTGAAGACGACGATGGAGAGCATCGGCCACTGCAGCCACCAGTTGACCCCGATCCCGCCCAGGATGGTATTGAGGGTGCCGGTCTCGGTGAGGGGGCCGATGTTGCCCTGGAGATAGGCCAGCCAGAGGAACGCCACCACCGAGCCGGGCACGATCCAGGCCACGATGATGAGCGACTCCAGCACCCGCCGGAGCGGGCCCCGCCAGGACCGGAACACCCAGGCCAGCGCGAACCCCAAGACGCACTGGCCAATCACCGCCGAGAGCAGGACATAGATGACGGTGATGTAGAGCGAGTGGAGGAAGTCCCCGCCGGTCAGCGCCTGCTGGTAGTTGCCCGCTCCGATGAACTTGGTGTGGAGCGCCTGCGGGCCCAGCAGGCGGAAGTTGGTGAGGCCCAGGTACAGGGTCCAGACCGCGGGGAACGCCAGGAAGACTCCGATGAGGAGCATCGCCGGAGTGAGGAACCCCAGCGCCCACCGCCGGCTGAGCCCCGCCGCACTGACCGTGCCCCCCGGTGTCCCGGGGGGCACGGTCGCGACCGGGTCAGGAGTTGGTGACGTTCCCGGCACCCACGGTCTTCTTCAGCTGGGTCACGTAGCTGTGGAGAGCGTTGCTGACGCTCATGCCGGTGGCGAGGTTCTGGGACAGCTGCTGGATCAGCAGCGACACCTGCGGGTACACCGCCAAGGACGGTCGGTAGGCGGTGATCGGCAGCACCTTCTGCGAGATGAAGGTGAGCAGGGGGTCGCTCGCCAGCGCGACCTTGTTGACGGAGCGGTTGGACGAGATGAACTGCTTGAGCGGCTCGTAGCGGAGCAGCGACTGGGTGGAGTCCATGTAGGTGAGCAGGTCCCAGGCCAGCTGCGGGTGCTTGCTGTTGGGATTGATCGTGGTCCCGCCGCCGCCCGACATGCTGACGAAGTTCTGGCCGCGCAGACCCGCGCCCGGGGTCTCGGCGGGGATGAATGCCCAGCCGACGTCCTGGTTGCGGTTGGGCATCGGGTAGAGCCCGGTGCCGTTGTCGACGATCACCGACTCGTAGAGGTACTCGCTCTCGGAGTAGATCCCGACCTTGTTCTCCGCGAACGCCTGGAAGGTCTGGTTGCGCCCGTTCGGTCCCAGCTGGAGCTGGGCGTTGGCCACGCCCGAGGAGTAGATGGTGTGGTAGAAGTTGGCCGCCGCCCGCATCGCGGGGGTGTTCCCCTGCCACTTGCTGGTGGTCTGGCTGTAGAGCAGCTGGCCCGCGCCGGCCAGCATCGGCAAGAAGCCCTGCAGGGTGGTCGCCTCCCCCATCGCCGCGCCCCCGTCGATCTGGAGCGCCTCGATGCCGGGATCCTTCTGCTGCAGCGTCTTGGCGGTCGCGATCAGGTCGGCCCAGCTGGTGGGCTGCCAGGGCGTCTGGATCCCGGCCTGGTGGAAGAGACGGGTGTTGTAGAAGAGCACCCGGGCGTCGGTCCCGCCCGGAATCCCGTACTGCTGACCGTTGAACTGAGTGATCGCCTGCACCGCGGGCGGGATCTGCTTCCACCCCGGCCAGCGGGACACCTGGGGGCCGATCACCTTGTCGAGCGGCTTGAGGTAGCCGGCGCTGGCGAACTCGCCGTAGTAGGGACCGTCGAGGTCGAAGATGTCCGGGCCGCCGCCGGCCTTGATGTCGAGCGCCAGCGCATTGGCGTAATCGGTCCCGCTGACGCCGCTGCCGACCAGGGTGATGTGGATCGGGTGCCCCCGGGCCGCCATCGACTTCTCGAAGCGCGGGAACACGTCCCGGCTGAGCCAGATCGCCTCGGCGGCGTTCTTGCCGTGGAGCACCCCGTTGATCTCGACCGTGAGCGTCACCGGCCTCGATGCCTGAGTCTTGCCCGCGGCGGTGATCCCCCCGCCCGTGAGAGCGGCCAGCACCGCGATCGAGCCGAGGGTGGCGAACCCCCGCCACGCCGGACGCGTCCTACCCATTCCAGAACCTCCCTCGCTGATCCTGGGTCGACCCGACGGCAACGGGCCTGTCCCCGTGATGTCTTGACATCCTATCATGCAGCTCCGGCGAGCTGGCAAGCCGCGGGGTGAGGGCACGGCTCAGCCGCCCACCAGCCCCCGCAGGGCGTCGGGCGGGAGCCGGTGGGCGATGATGCCGTCGCGGCCGGCCATGGTGTCCGCCGCCAGCAGCGCCGACACGATCGCCTCCTCGGTCGCCTCCACCACCGCGTCGAAGAGCGGCGTGATGTGGTGGTCGTCGAGCGCGATCAGCGCCGTCCGCGTCGGCGGCCGGGACGCCGCCGACGGCTCGGGCAGGTCCGGGTTGCCGGTCGCGAAGCAGAGCACGAGATCGCCGCTGGTGTGCTCGCCGACCCCGCCGGTGCGCCCGATCCCGAGCGTCGCGCGCTGGGCCAGGCGTCGGCACTGGCCGGGGAGCAGGGGGGCGTCGGTGGCGATCACCACGATGATGGAGCCGCGGCCATCGTGGTCGCGGCCGGGGCTCGGCTCGCCCTCGCCGGGGACCCCCGGCAGGGGAACGCGGGCAGCGGGAAGCCGCAGGCCCACCGGCACCCCCGCCACCGTCAGCCGCTCGCGGCGACCGTGGTTGGCCTGGACCAGGACGCCCACGGTGAGGGTCTCGCCCGCGAGCTCGGCCAGCCGGGAGCTGGTCCCGATCCCCCCCTTGAACCCGTGGCAGATCATCCCGGTCCCACCCCCGACGCTGCCCTCGGCCACCGGCCCGTCGCTGAGGGCGCCGACCGCTCCCCAGAGGTCGGCCGCGCGCACGTGCTGCCCGCCGATGTCGCTGAGGACCCCGTCCCAGGTCTCCCCCACCACCGGCAAAGACCAGTAGGGCTCGCCCGGGAGGCGCTGGCGCACCTCCCAGGCGACCAACGCGTCCCGCACCACGCCGACGCTGTGGGTGTTGGTCAGCCCGATCGGCGAGGTCAGCAGCCCGGATTCGCGCACCCACTCCAGCCCGGTGAGCTCACCGTTGCCGTTGAGACGGTGACAGCCAGCGAAGTACGGACGGCGGAAGATCGGCTCCGGCCGGGGCATGATGACCGTGACCCCGGTGCGCACCGGACCCTCCCCCACCACCAACGGCCCGTGCCCGCGCACGATGGTGGCATGGCCGACGCGCACCCCGGCCACGTCGGTGATGGCGTTGTTCGGCCCGGGCCGCCCGGTGCCGATCACGATCCCGAGGTCGCGGGGCCGCACCCTACCGCCTCCGCCCGGCGGGCTGGGGGGCGGGGTCCACCGGGGCGGGCCGGGCCCCCCGAGGCCGCTCGGACCGGCCGTCGACCAGCTGCGCCAGGGCCGGTCCCAGGGCGCCGGCGGCCCGTCGGCGGTCGGCCGCCAGACGCCAGAGGGCTAAGGCCGCCCGGTGATCGCCGAGCACCCAGCCGAGCACCCCGGCGGCCCTGGGTCCGGTGGCGCCGGCACCCACCAGCTGGGCGGCCCGGCCCAGCGGCCGGGCGGGGGTGTCGAGCACGGCCCGGAGCACCACCAGGGCGGGCGCGGGCAGTCCGGCGGCCACCCGCCGGTCGCGCCACCGGGCCCAGCTGCCGGTCTCCATGTCGACCAGCTCGGCGCCCCGCTCGGCCCAGACCGAGCGGGCCCGCTTGCCATCCACGGCGACGGCGGCGGCTCCCAGCACGGCGGCGCGCACCGTGGCGGCGCGCCTCGACCCCGACTCCCCCCAGGGGCTGGCCCCCAGCTCGGGCTCGAGCCGGCCCCGCCGGCCAGCGGCGTCGACCCAGGCGGTCCCGACCGCGACGTCGCCCGCCGACCAGCCGGGGCCGACCGCGCCGGCGACCCCGGTGACCACGATCGCGCGCGCCCCGGTCGGCCCGCTCGCCGGGGGCAGGTCGAACGGGCCCGCCCCGGTCAGCCACAGCTGATCGCGGCCACGACGCCAGGCGCGCCGCACCCCCGGCGGGGGCGGGACCGCCCCCCAGCCGGGCAGCGCCCGGCGCACCAGCCGCGCCTCCCACGCCAAGGCGCAGGCGACCACCACCCCCGGCCCGGGCGTCCCCGGCGCGCCCGAGCCGGGGACGCCCGCGGCTCGGCGGGCGCGGCGGTGCCCCATCCCCACGGCGAGAGCGACCCCCACGGCCGCCACCCCCCAGCTGGCGAGGGCGGCCGGCGCCACCCCGAGCCGGACGGCGAGCACCGACGACTCGGCCTCCACCCCCAGCAGCAGGGCCGCGGACACCAGCCGGAGCGGGAAGGGACCGCGCCTGGCGGCGGGGCGCCCGGTCGGCGCCCGCAGCAGCAGAGAGCAGAGTCCGACCAGGACCGCCGCGACCACGATCCAGCCCAGGTAGTTCGTGACGGTGACGCCGAACCACGGCCCCGGGGTGGGGTACAGGTAGATCCGGCCCAGCCACCAGTGGGCTCCCCGCAGCGCCACCGGGTCCACCCCCACGTCCACCGCCACCACCATCACCACCGCGGCCACCCCGCGCCACCACCCGCGGGCCGCCAGCCACCCCGCCAGCGTCCACGAGCTGACGGCGAGCCAGGTGAAGCTCAGGCTGTCGAAGATCGGCACCCCGGCCAGGCGCCAGTCGTGGGCGAGGGCGCCGCTGCGATAGAGGTACGGCCCGAACGGGATCCCCGGTCCCGCGGTGGAGCCCCACTCGGCGCCGAAGGCGACCGCCCACCCGAGCGCCCCGAGGAGCACGGCGCGGCGCACCCCGTGGCGCCACCCCACCAGCCCGAGGCAGACGATCCAGGGCACAAAGGCGTACCACCGGTCGACCCCAGGGGCCATCGTCAGCCGCCCGGCCGGCGGAACCAGCGGACCGCGTCCGCCAGGCTGCGGTCGAGGTCGCCGGGGTCCCAGCCCAGCTCCGTTCGGGCCCGGGCGGCGTCGACGAACATGGGATGGGCCGCCATCCGCACCGCGGTGAGCGGGATCGCCGGGGAGCGGCCGCGTCCGCGCGCGAACGCCTCGCTGGCCCCGGCGAGGGCGTAGGCGACCGCCAGCGGGATCTGCCAGCGAGGCGCGCGCCGGCCGGCGAGGCGCCCCACCCGGGCGAGCAGCTCCGCCATCCACAGGTTCTGGTCGCCGAGGATGTAGCGCCGTCCCGGCCGCCCCCGCTCCAGCGCATCGACGTGGCCGCGCCCGACCGCCTCGACGTCGACGCAGTTGAGGCCGGTCGCGACCGTCGCCGGGATCCGTCCCGCGAGGAAGTCGCGGATCACGGCCCCGGTCGGGGTGGGGCGAACGTCTCCGGCGCCGATCGGGGTGCTGGGCAGGACGGCGAGGACCTCCAGCTGGTCGTCGCCGGCAGCGAGGGCGAGCTGGTCGGCGGCCCACTTCGAGCGCTTGTAGGGACCCGCCAGCCGCTCCGGGCGGGTCGCGAGCTGGGTCTCGTCGCAGACCCAAGCCGCCCGGGTGAAGCCGAGCACCCCGACCGTGCTGCAGTGCACCAGCCGGCGCAGACCGGCCCGCCGGGCGGCGTCGACAACCGTCCGGGTGCCCCCCACGTTGGTGGCGATCAGGCCGTCGACGGCGCCCCGCGGGAGCGCCAGGCGGTAGTCAGCCGCGCAGTGGATCGCCGCCTCGCAGCCACGGGCGGCGGCGAGCACCGCGGCGGCGTCGGCGAGGTCGCCCGGGCAGGCGCGCAACCCGTCCGCGGGCGCGAGCCGGGAGCGGTCGCGCACCAGCGCGTGGACCGGATACCCGCGCTGGAGCAGCGCCCGCAGGACGCTGCCGCCGACGAACCCGGTGGCCCCGGTGAGCAGGACCGGGGCGCTGCTCACGCCGAGGTCCGGGCCAAAGGGGCGGTCCCGGACGCGGCCGCCACCAGCACGTAGCCATCCCCCCGCCGGGTGCACAGGAGTCGGGGACGGTGGGGGTCGGCCTCCAGCTTGCGACGCAGCCGATGCACGCACATGGTGACCGCCTGGGGGGTGGCCTCGGGGTCGTCACCCCAGGCTCCCGCGATCACCTGGCGCCGCGAGACGACCACCCCGGCATTCAGGGCAAGGTACTCCAGCAGATCCACCTCCCGGGGGCTGAGGAAGTGGCGACGGCCCTCGATCCGCGCGCTGCGAGCGACCGGCTCCACCGTCAGCGGGCCGACCCGGACCACCCTGCCGGCGGCGGACCGCTCGATCCGCAGTCGGCGGAGCACCGCCTCCACGGTCGCCCGGAACAGCCCGGGCGCGAACGGCTTGGCCAGGACGTGGTCGGCACCGGCCGTCAGCAGGGCCGGTGCCGGCTCGCCGGTGCCCTCCAGCACGATGAGGGGCGCGGAGGTCAGCTGTCGGATCCGGCCGACCCCGGCCCGGCCCCCGAGCAGCCCGGCGTCGGCCACCACCAAGGACGCCTCGCTGCGCTCCACCAGGTCGAGCAGCCCCAGCAGCGTGGCCAGCACCGGGGTGTCGGCGACCCCCTGGCGACGGAGCACGGCGGTGGCGAGCGCGGCGTAGTCGGGATCGCTCTCCAGGATGGGGACCAGCACCATCGACTCCCTCAGGCCCCGGCCAGCACCCGCAGGGTCGCCGTCACCGAGTCCGCCAGGGCGGCAAGGTCGTAGCCGCCCTCGAGCGCCCAGAGCATGCGCCCGCGGGCGGTCTCGGCGGCGACCTCGGTGATCCGTGCGGCGATCGTCCGGTAGGTGTCGGTGGTGAGCCGCAGGTCGGCCAGCGGGTCCGCCACATGGGCGTCGTAGCCGGCGCTGACCGCGATCAGCTCGGGCCGGAAGCGGAGCACCGCGGGCAGCACCTGGCCCTCGAACGCCGCCAACCAGGCCGCCGGGCCGGAGCCCGGCGGGAGCGGGCAGTTGACGGTGGTGCCGGCCCCCTGCCCGCTGCCGGTCTCGCGCGCCCGCCCGGTCCCCGGGTAGTGCGGCAGCTGGTGGAGCGAGCAGTAGAGCACCGTCGGATCCGCGTAGAAGATCTCCTGGGTGCCGTTGCCGTGATGCACGTCGATGTCGATGATGGCGATCCCGCCCACTCCCAGCTCCCGCTGCGCCACCCGCACCGCCACCGCCAGGTTGTTGAAGAGGCAAAAGCCCATCGCGGTGGTGGGGGTGGCATGGTGGCCCGGGGGACGCACCAGCGCGAACGCGGTCCGCGCGCGCCCAGCCACCACCGCCTCGACCCCGGCGGCGCAGGCGCCGGCGGCGCGCAGGGCGATCCCGTACGACTCCGGCGCGCAGTAGGTGTCGGAGTCGAGCCAGGTGCCCCCCTCGCGGCTGGCCGCGGCCACCCGGCGGACGTGCTCGTCGGTGTGGACCAGGCGCAGGCGCTCCGGGTCGACCGGATCGGACCCGCTCTGGGCCAGCCCGGCGAGCTCGGGGTCGGCGGCCAGGGCGGCGGCGATCGCGCGCAAGCGCGCAGGCGACTCGGGGTGGCCCTCGGCGGCGTGGCCGGTGGTCTGCGGGTCGTGGAGGACCAGCAGCGGCGTCGCCGCCGGCGGCGGCTGGCCTCGGGCCGCCGCCGGGTCACCCACCCCGCCGGACCGCCCCCCGCACCCCGCTGGGCTGCCGGCCCACCCTACTGATCGAGTGACAGGATCATCTGCGGCTTCGCGATCTGATGGTCGGCCCGGGTGGCGCTGACCGCCGTTCCCACCGCGAAGAACTCGATGACATGGCTGCCCCAGCCGTGATTGTTCTCGTGGATCTGGGCACCCACGATCCCCTCCGCCTTCAACTGGCTGGCCTCCGCCTGCATCCGCTCCATCGCCAGCTCGCGGGCGTCGTAGAGCGCCTGGGTGAAGTTCGGCATTTCCTGGTTCTGCCCGACCTGGCGCAGGAACTGGCCGATCCCCTGGTGGGCGACGTGGTAGACGCAGCTCCCCATCACCAGCCCCAGCGGAAAGTAGCCGGCCTGCAGCAGGGTCCAGAAGTCCTGCCCGGAGAGGTCGGAGGTGAACGGCTTGCCCTGGGTGGTGCGGAACGGCTGTCCCCGGCCCTTGACGGCGGTGCCGATGGCCATGAACTCGGCCAGGTGCTCGCCCCACTCGTAGCGGTTGATGACCAGCCGCACGCCCACCACCCCGTCCGCCGCCAGCGCGGAGGCCTCCTCCTCCATCCGGGTCATGGCCAGCTCGCGGGCCTGGTACATCGCCTGGCTGAGGACCTGGAGCTCCTGATTCTGCTTGAAGTTGGCGACCTGGACGCCGATGTGGTAGATCGAGCTGCCCACCACCAGCCCGACGGGATCGTAGCCCGCCTCCTTGACGAGGAGGAACTCGTTCACCGAGAGGTCGCTGGTGAACAGCGAGGCGCGGCCGTCCCCGCCCCGCATCTCGCGAAGCCGGCGGAGCGCGTCCTCGGGCAGATCGCCGGTCGCGGTCGGCTGGTCGGTCATGCGCAGGCCTCCTCCTGGGTGGGCGGCGGGACGGTCACGGCGCCGCCGGTAGGTCGGAATCGGCGCGGTCGGTGAGCGGGACCACCAGCTGGGGCGACTGGGTGCGGTGGGCCGCGGTGTAGGCGGCGACGGCGGTGCCCGCGGCCACCCACTCCACCAGCCGCCCCTGGACACTCTCGCTTCCGGTCGAGAAGTCGCGCAGCTCGCGGGAGAGGTTGACCCCCACGATCCCGTCCGCGCCCAGCTGGGCGCCCTCGGCGCGCATCCGCTGACGCGCGACCTGGAGCGCTTGGTGGATCGCCGCGGTGAAGGGGGTGACCTCCTGGTTCCACCAGCTGGAGACGCTGCCCCAGCCCATCCCCATCCCCATCGTGTTGAAGACCACGACCGCCTGCATGGCACAGGCCCCCAGCACCAGCCCCACCGGAATCCACCCCGCGCGCACCAGCTTGGCGAACTCCTGGCCCGACAGATCGGACGTGAAGGGCTGGGGCAAGGGAGCCGCGCCGCGTCGCCGGACCGCGGTGCCGAGGGCGCTGAACTCCGCCATGCCTTGACCCCAGTCGTAGGCGCGGATGGTGAGGCGGACGCCCACCACCCCGTGGGCGCCGAGGCCGGACGCCTCCTGCACCAGCCGTCCGATCGCGAGCCGGCGCGACTCGTAGAGGGCCTGGGAGAGCACGGTGTTCTCGGTCGCCCCGGTGCTGTAGGCGAAACCACCCAGCCCCATCCCACTCCCGCCCCCGAGTCCCACCCGCAGGGCGCTGATGCGGTAGATCGTGCTCCCCAGCACCTGGCCCACGGGCTCGAACCCCACCTGGTGGAGCGCGGCCAGCTCGTCGGCGGCGAGGTCGCTGGTCCATCCCGCAGCGCCCTGGGCCTGCTGCTGCAGGCGCTCCTGCGCCTGCAGCGGCAGCCGCCCCGCCGCCAGCTCGGCCTGGCTGCGGCGGTCGCGCTCGGCGGCGTCCGCCTGCTGCGCGCGGTCGGGACCGGACTGGGAGCGGAACCAGGGCACGGCTAGGTCACCAGCCGACTGAGCGCCATGCTGGCGGCGGCGTTGCTGGCCGCGCTGCGCGCCAGCGCCGCGCTCAGGGCATCGATCCAGGCGTCGAGCGTGACCACCTCGCTCTTCAGCGCGATCCCCCGCACCACCTGGGTCCGCACCGCCTCCAGCCCGGTCGCCTGGCGGGCCAGCTGGAAGCGCTCGTCGCCGAGGTCGCAGCGCAGCCGCACCACCCGCTTGGGCTTGCGGAAGGGCCCGCCCGCGCGCTCCACCTGGACCCCTCCGGGGAGGGCGTCGGCCAGCTTGTGCGCCAGCACCTCAAGGAAGGTGGCGAGGTCGCTGGCGTCAGCCCGCAGCGACGCCGCCACCCGATCGAACTCGGGAACCCCGCCCGTCACGTCGAGGACGTCCATCACCCTCGGGCATGATAGCGGGCGCCCCGGCCCGCGGGAGCGCAGGCGGAGCCGCGTGAGTCACAGCGGTGGCGGGGTCGGCTCGCCGCCACCGCCGGGCCCGGTTGACTTGCCCTCCAGCAGAGCGCACCATATCGCCCCAATTGGGGCCGTCCGGGGCGCGAGCCCATGACAACGTCGGACCGTCCGGGCCTGGCGGGCGGCCCCGCCACCACCGACCCGTATCGGGAGGACCACGATGGCCGCGACGACAGCCCCGCCTCCGGCAGTCGACTTCGAGGCGTCGGATCGCAAGCTGCGGCGAACCATGGGGTTCCAACACCTCCTGTTCCTGTCGGTGGGTGCCATCATCGGCTCGGGCTGGCTGTTCGCCGCGCTGGCGTCGGCGGCCTACGCGGGGCCGGCCGCGATCCTCTCCTGGGTGGTCGGCGGCGTCTTCGTGATCTTCGTCTCGCTGGGGTACGCCGAAGTCGCAGGGATGCTGCCGCGGTCGGGGGCGATCGTGCGCTATCCCCACCTCACCCACGGCGCCTTCACCGGGTGGATCTTGGGGTGGGCCTACTTCCTGTCCGCGGTGTCGGTGCCCGCGATCGAGGCCGAGGCGGTCGTGACCTACGTCGGCGGCTACTACCCCAAGGCCCACTTCCTCAGCATCAGCAGCGGGGTCACGGTGGTGGCGTGGCCCAATGGCATCCTCTTCGGGGTCGGGCTGATGCTGCTCTTCTTCGTGCTCAACTTCGTCGGCATCCGCTTCCTCTCCGAGGTCAACCGGTGGACGGTGTGGTGGAAGCTGCTGATCCCCACCCTCACCTTCATCTTCCTGTTCGCCGCCTTCCGCGGCGTCAACCTCGGCGGCTACACCGGCGGGTTCACCCCGTTCGGGCCGTCGGCCATCTTCGGGGCCACCGCCAGCACCGGGATCATCTTCTCCTACCTCGGATTCCGCCAGGCGCTCGACTTCGGCGGCGAGGCCCGCAACCCACAGCGCGACATCCCGCTGGCCACGATCGCGTCGATCGTGATCGGGATGGTGATCTACACCCTGATCCAGGTCGTGTTCCTGGGAGCCCTTCGCTGGCATTCCGCCGGGATCCATCCCGGTGACTGGTCCGCTCTGGGCACCAGCTTGTGGGCGTCGGGGCCGCTCTACCACGCCATGGAGGCGGCCGGGATCGGCGCCCTCGGGGCCTTCGGAACCGTGCTGCTGATCGATGCCGGCGTGTCTCCGTCTGGGACGGGGTGGATCTATCTCGGCACCGCGCAGCGGACCAACTACGGGCTCTCGGTCGACGGCTACATCCCTCGGGCCTTCCAGTGGATGAACCGCTTCCGGGTCCCCTGGATCTCGCTGGTCGCCGCCCTGGTGGTGGGCTGCGTCTTCTTCATCCCGGCGCCGAGCTGGTACAAGCTGGTCGGATTCATCACCTCGTGCACCGTGCTCACGTACGTCATGGGAGGGGTCGGCCTGCCGGTGCTGCGCAAGCACTGCCCCGACCTGGCACGACCCTTCCGCCTCGGCTTCGCGCGCTTCTGGGCCCCGGTGGGCTACCTGGCCGCCATGATGATCGTCTACTGGTCCGGCTTCGCGACCCTGGCCAACGTCTTCGCCGCGGTCTTCGTCGGCCTGCCCCTGTTCACCTGGTTCTACGCCTGGAAGCGAGGCTGGATGTCGCGCCCGGTGGGGGTGGGGTTGGGTCTGGTCTTCCTGGTGGCCTGGGTCCTGCTCAACCGGGCCGGCGGGTGGGTGCTGACCGCCAGCGGCCTCCAGGTGCCGGGCACTTGGAGCTTCCCCCTCTACGACATCGTCTTCTCGGCCGCGGTGGTGGCCATGTGCGCCGCGATCTGGCTGCTCAGCAATGCCGAAGGACGCGAGCACGTGCAGCGCTCACTCTGGCTGGTGCTGCTGATCCTGATCACCTTCCCGATCTCCTACTACGGCGACTTCGGACCGCTCGCCTACCTCAAGCAACCGCTCCACTTCCCCTTCGGCACCCTGCTGGAGGCGGCGGTGGCCCTGGTCATCTATTACGGCGCTGTGGCCAGCGGCTTCGCCAGCGAGGAGCTGCAGGCGATCATCCGCAGCGGCCGAGGTGTGATCGAGACCGATCCCGAGTAGGCCGCCCGACCGGGGCTCCTGGGACCGCCCCGGGAGCCCCGGCCGCCGCCCCCCCTATATTCGGGGGGTGGGTCGGGCCGAGGTCGACCAGCCACTGAGCGCCACCGGGTGGCGGCGGTTCCTGGTGGAGCCGCGCCGACCGCCCGGGATCGCCCGGCGCCCCAATTCCCACTGGCTGGTGGTCGCGACGGTCTGCGTGGGCGCGTTCATGGGCCAGCTCGACGCCAGCATCGTGCTGGTCGCCGTCCCCAACCTGCAGCGCTCGTTCCACAGCAGCCTGCCCGCGGTGGAGTGGGTCTCGATCACCTACCTGCTGGTGCTGGTGGCGACGGTGGCCGCGGTCGGCCGCTTCGCCGACATGGTGGGCCGCAAGCTCCTCTACATCTACGGCTTCGTGGTCTTCATCGTCGGGTCGGCGCTCTGCGGGGTCGCCCCCAGTCTCGGTCTGCTCGACGGCTTCCGGGTGCTCCAGGCGGTGGGGGCGGCCATGCTCCAGGCGAACAGCGTGGCCCTGATCGTCCAGGCGATGCCCGACCACGAGCTCGGCCGAGGGATCGGGGTGCAGGGGGCGGCCCAGGCGCTGGGGCTGGCGCTCGGCCCCAGCGTCGGCGGCGCCCTGATCGCGATCGGAGGCTGGCGCCTCATCTTCTACGTCAACGTCCCGGCGGGGATCATTGGCACCGTGCTCGGCTGGTACCTGCTCCCCCGCTCCCGCCATCTCTCGGCCCGGGTCCGCTTCGACTGGGTCGGCCTCGCTCTCTTCATGCCGGCGGTGGCGGGCCTCATGTACGCCCTCTCCTTCGGAGACCAGGTCGGCTGGCTCAGCCCCCAGATCCTGGGGGCGCTGGCGCTGGCGGCGGTGCTGGGGACGGTCTTCGTGCTCCGGGAGCGCGGGGTCCCGGCGCCGATGATGGACCTGGCGCTCTTCGCCCGGACCCAGTTCACCGCCGGGATCGCCAGCGGCCTGCTCTCCTACCTGGTCCTCTTCGGCATCCTCTTCGTCTCCCCCGTCTACCTCGAGTTCGCCCACCACCTGGACTCCCGCGCGGCCGGCCTCCTGCTCACCCCGATGCCGCTGGCGCTGGGGGTGGTGGCGCCGGTGGCGGGCCGGCTGGCCGAGCGGGTGGGCGCCCGACCGCTGACGGTCGGGGGCATGCTCCTGACCGCCGCGGGCCTGGTCTTGATCGCGCTCACCCCCGACACCGGTGGGCGGCTGATCCTGGAGCTGGCGCTCACGGGGGTCGGGCTCGGGGCGTTCACACCGTCCAACAACGCGGCGATCATGGGGAGCGCGCCCAAGACGGCGTCGGGCGTCGCCAGCGGCCTGCTCAACATGACCCGGGGGATGGGGACCACCATGGGGGTGGCCCTCACCGGGCTGGTCTTCGGGCTCGCCGCCGGTACCACCACCGCCCGCGCCGACCATCCCGGGCCCGCCACCAGCGGATTTGTCGCCGCCATGCTCTTCCTCGCCGGGGTGGCCCTGGTGGCGGCGGCGCTGGCGGCCCTGCGAGGCGACGCCGAGCTGAGCCGGGATCCGGCCGTCGCGGTCGAGGCCTGAGCCCACCCGGCGCCCGGGTCGGCGGCCCCGGCCCCGGCCGGCGGCAGGCGCGGGATCAGCCCGACGGGCCCGCCCCCGAGCGGACCACCCCCGCCGCCACGCTCGGGAGCTCACGCTCGCTGAGGTAGCGACCGCCCCGCAGCAGCGACGCCAGCGCGGCGACCAGCGAGAGCGCGGCGGCCGCGAGGAAGGCGAGGTGGAGCCCCCGCATGAAGGCGGCCGTGATCAGGTGGGGGAAGAAACGCTCGCCCAGCAGGCTCCCCCGGGCCGCCGCCGGCAGATGCTGGAGCACGCTGGCGGGGATGAGATGCGCCATCGGGTTGTAGCCGAGGAAGGCCGAGAAGAGGGCGGCGGTGGGAGGCAGGTGCGAGACCGATCGCGCCGCCGCCGTCGGCAGGCCCGCATGAGTGAGACCAGTCAGCAACGAGGCGGGCAGGGCGGAGGCCAGGCCGGAGATCACGATCGTGAAGAAGATCCCCATGCTGACCAGCATCCCCGCGTTCTGGAAGGTGGATCGCATCCCCGAGGCGACCCCCCGATGGCGAGCCGGCACCGCGTTCATGATCGCGGTGGTGTTGGGAGCGGCGAACAGACCCATCCCCACTCCCATCAGCAGCAGGACCGCGGCGAAGGCGGGGTAGCCGAAGTTGCTGGGGAGCGCGATCAGAAGCACGAAGGCGACCACCGTGAGCAGCATCCCGCCGGTGGCGAAGCTGCGGGCACCGAATCGGTCCGAGAGGAAGCCGGAGACCGGCCCCAGCAAGACGAAGCCGATCATCATCGGCGCCAGGTAGAGGCCCGACCAGAGCGGGGTCTCGGTGTAGCTGTACCCGTGCAGCGGCAGCCAGATGCCCTGCAGCCAGATGATCAGCATGAACTGGAGCCCGCCGCGCCCCACCGAGGCCAGCAGACCGGCCAGATTGGCGGCGGCGAAGGCGCGCACCCGGAACAGCGACAGCTGGAACATGGGGTCGGCCACCCGCGCCTCGACCACGAGGAAGAGCACCAGCAGCGCCACCCCCGACGACAGCATCGCCAGCACCATGGGGTTGCCCCACCCCATCGCGCTGCCGCCGTAGGGCAGCAGCGCGTAGGTGACCCCCACCAGCAAGAGGATCAGGCCGGCCGCGAAGGTGAGGTTGCCGACCCAGTCGACCCGCTGCCCGTGCACGATGGTGGCGGTCTCGCGCAGCGCCAGGTAGGCCCACACGGTGCCGAGGATGCCGAAGGGCACGCTGACGAGGAAGACCAGGTGGTAGTCGACCGAGCTCAGCACCCCGCCCACGATCAGCCCGATCAGGGAGCCGGCGATGGCGGCGATCTGGTTGAGGCCGAGCGCGAGCCCGCGGCGGTCGGCGGGGAAGGCGTCGGTCAGGATCGCCGCCGAGTTGGCGAACAGAAAGGCACCGCCGACCGCCTGGACGACGCGGAAGGCGATCATCTCGATCGCCGCCTGGTTGCCCGTCCCCGGGGTGAGAAAGAGCAGCACCGACCCCACCGAGAAGACCGCGAAGCCGGCGTTGTAGAGGCGCACCCGCCCGTACATGTCGGAGAGCCGGCCGGCGGTGACCACCAAGGTGGCGGTCACCACCATGTACCCCATGATCAGCCAGAGGAAGACGCTGGTCTCGGCGGGGACCAGGGGGTCGACGTGGATGCCGCGGAAGATCGCCGGCAGCGAGATGAGGATGATGGTGCCGTTGAGCGACGCCATCAGGATCCCCAAGGTGGTGTTGGAGAGCGCGACCCAGCGATAGTGGCGATCGGGGATGGTCAGGCGGGAGCGGGCGGGGGCGCGGACCGCCATCAGGCCGGGGGGGCAGACGGGGTGGGACGGTCCCCGGCGCGCCGGAGACCGGTCACCAGCAGCTCCAGCAGGCGGGCCAGCTCGGCCACGTCAGCGGGTGAGAGCTCGGCCAGCGCGCGCCGGACCGCGCCGCCCTCCACCTGGGCGAGCTGGGCGACCGCGCGCTCGCCGGACTCGGTCAGCTGGACCTCCACCACCCGGCGGTCCCCGTCGCGACCCTGGCGCCCGACCACCCCGTGCTGCACCAGGCGCTCGACCAGCCCGGTGGCGGTGGAGGGGGCGATCCCGAGCGCGTCCCCCAACTGGCCGACGGTGGCGTGCCCGAGCCGGTGCAGGCGGAAGAGAACGCGGACCTGCGTCATGGTGAGGCGCTGTTCGCGCCACAATTCCAGCTGCATCCCCTCGAAGGTCGACAGAGTCTGCGCCAGCGCTCGGTAGACCCGGTGGAGCTGGTCGGGCCCGGGGCCGTCGATGTGATTCGCCACCGGCAAATTGTACGCAGCATCCGAATATTTCACAAGATCCGACATTCGCAGGGCGCCTGGAGTCCCCCGGGTCACGGCGGGCAGGGCGCGCGAGGGAGGCAGCGGATGGAGCTTGGAGTGGTCTTCCCGCAGCGGGAGATCGGCAACGACCCCGCGGTCATCCGAAGCTATGCGCAGACGGTCGAGGCGGCCGGCTTCGCCACCCTGGGCGCCTACGACCACGTGCTCGGAGCCTCGCCCCACCGACCCGGCGGCTGGACCGGGCGGTACACCGACCGCGACCCGTTCCATGAGGTCTTCGTGCTCTTGGGGTACCTCGCCGCGGTGACCACCCGGATCGGGCTGAGCACCGAGGTGCTGGTGCTCCCCCAGCGCCAGACCGCCCTGGTCGCCAAGCAGGCGGCCGAGGTGGACCTGCTTTCCGGGGGGCGGCTGCGCCTGGGAGTGGGACTCGGCTGGAACCAGGTGGAGTACCAGGCCCTGGGGGTGCCCTTCGCCGACCGGGGTCGGCGCCTCGCCGAGCAGGTCGGGGTGCTGCGCCGGCTCTGGGCCGAGGATGTGGTCTCGGTCGCGAGTCACTGGCACCACATCGACGCCGCCGGCCTCAACCCCCTGCCGCCGCGCCGGGGGATCCCGATCTGGTTCGGGGGACGGGCCGAGCCGGCGCTCCGCCGCGCCGCCCGGTTGGCCGATGGCTGGATCGCGAATATCGCGCCGGGACCCGAGCTGGACCGCTCCCTCCAGGTGCTGCGCGCCGCCCTCGCCGGCCACGGCCGCGCCGCCGCCCGCTTCGGGATCGCGGGACGGGTGACGGTCGGCACCGACCCCCACGCCGCGGTCGAGGAGCTGCGCACCTGGGCCCGGCTCGGGGCGAGCCACTGCGCCCTCAACACGATGGACGCCGGGGTCGCAGCGCCGCTCGAGCACCTCGAGCGCTGCCTGCGTGCCAAGCGCCTCTGGGACGCCGGCTGAGGCGACCCCCTCGGCCCCGTAGACTGGCTGGCGAGATGCTGGGATTGGTCGCCGACCCCGCGGCCCCGGAGCGCGTGGCCCTGCGCGAGCTGCCCGAGCCCGAGCCCGGGCCGGGGACGGCGGTGGTCGAGGTCGAAGCGGTCGCCCTCAACCGCGGCGAGCTGAACCGGCTCCAGACCGCCCCGGACGGCTGGCGCCCGGGCTGGGACCTGGCGGGTCGGGTGGCGGTCGCCGCCACCGACGGCCGCGGGCCGAAGCCGGGGGAGCGGGTGGTCGGGCTGCTCCCGGACGGGGCGGGGTGGGCGGAGCGCGCGGCGGTCCCCACGACGCTGCTGGCGACCCTCCCCGAGGGGGTCTCCGCCACCGACGCCGCGGCCCTGCCGGTGGCGGGGATCACGGCCCTGCGCACCCTGCGGATGGGCGGGCTGCTGCTGGACCGGCGCGTGCTGATCACCGGCGCGGCCGGGGGCGTCGGCCGCTTCGCGATCCAGCTCGCCCACCGGGCGGGAGCGGAGGTCACCGCGGTGGTGGGCAGCCCGGAGCGCGCGGCCGGCCTCGCCGAGCTGGGAGCCGACCAGGTCGTGGTCGGGATCGAGGCCGCAGCTGATCGCTTCGACCTGATCCTGGAGGCGGCCGGGGGAGCCTCGCTGACCGCGGCGCTGGGGCTGGTCGCCGAGAGCGGGACGGTGGTGACCTACGGCAACTCCGCCCGTGAGCCCACGACCTTCCTCGTCAACGACTTCTACACCCGGTGGGGGGTGACCCTGCGCGGCTACCTGCTGCTCTTGGACGCCTGGCGGGACCCCCCCGCAGCCGACCTCGCCCGGCTCGCCCGGCTGGTGGCGGAGGGACGGCTCAACCCCCACGTGACCCTGGTCGCCGACTGGCACCAGGCCGATCGGTTGCTGGCGGCGCTGCGGCAACGGCAGGTGGCGGGCAAGGCCGTCCTGCGGATCGGCTGAGCCGGGCGCGAGCCCCAGGCCGCCGCCCCCCGCGGTCGGGGCTGGTACGGTCCCAGCCATGGCGCTGACCCCGGCCCGCCGCCCCCCCCGGTGGCTGCTCGCGGCCGGAGTCGGGCTGCTCGCCGCGCTGGTGGTGCTGCTGGTGGCGGAGCGCGCCCTGCTCGCCAGCCCGGTGGTGGCCCACCTCCCCCTGGTGAGCCGCGACGTGGTCACCGGCGGGTTCCTCGTGGTCGCGGCGAGCCTGGCCGCGATGGCGACCCGCGCGGTGGTGGGGGCGGCCTTCGGGAGGACGGCGGGGACCGCGGCGGCGACCTGGCGCACCGCCGTCACCTGGGCCGCCTACGGGCTCTTGGGGCTGGTGATCGTGGCCCAGCTCCGGCTCGACCTCTCGGGCTTGCTCGCCGGCAGCGCGGTGATCGCGGTGGTGGTCGGGGTGGGCGCGCAGACCTCGCTCGGCAACCTCTTCGCCGGCGCCGTGCTGCTGGTGGCGCGACCCTTCTCGGTGGGGCGCTGGGTCCACCTGCGCACCTACCTGTTCGGGGGCTTCGGGGGCGCCGACTTCAGCGGAATGGTGGTCCACATCGGCAGCTTCCACACCGTTCTCAACGTGGGCGGCCGGCTGGTGTACGTGCCCAACAGCGCGATGCTGATGGCGGCGATCACCACCCACCCGATCCCGCTCCAGCTCGACCTCGAGGTGATCCTGCCCGCGAGCGCGCCCCTCGCCGCCATCGAGCGCCGGATCGCCAGCGGGCTGGGGCTCCATCCGCCCGCCTCGGTGGCGCTGCGGCCGCAGCGCGTCAGCCTTGGCGGGGAGCCGGAGGTGAGCTGCCGCCTCCAGGTCGCCGCGCTCCGCCCGGTGGACCCCCGCCAGGTGGTGCGGCTGCTGGCCCTGGCCGCGGCCGAGGGTCCCGCGGCCGACCTCGAAGCGGCCCCGGCGGCGGCCAGCCCAGAATGAGGGGATGGCCCCTGTGACCGACCGCCACGCCTGGGCGGAGCCCGGTGTCGAGGCGGTCGGCGACGAGGTCTTCCGGATCCCCTTGCCGCTGCCCGGGGACGCGCTGCGCGCGGTCAACGTGTACGCGATCCGCGCCGGCGCCGCCGTGACCCTGGTCGACGCCGGCTGGAACGCCCCCGCCAGCTGGACCGCCCTCGAGCAGGGGCTGCGCCGCCTGGGCCGCCCGGTGGCCGCGGTCCGGCTGGTGGCGGTGACCCACCTGCACCACGACCACGTCGGTCAGGCGGCCCGGCTGCGCGAGGCGGCGGGCGCGACCCTGCTGCTCGGCCAGGGCGAGCGCCCCTCGCTGGAGCAGCTGCTGGCGGACACCGACCAGGGACGGGGCCGCCTGATCGCCCGCCTCGGTCGGCTCGGGGCCGGCGATCTCGCCGAGCAGCTCAGCCAGGGCGGGCCCGAGCCCCAGGAGCGGGCCCGCTACGAGCTCCCCGACCTCTACCTCGCGGACGGATCCCAGGTCCTGGCGGGAGAGCGGAGGCTCACGGTGATCGCCACCCCCGGGCACACCCACGGCCACGTCTGCCTCTGGGACGAGGGCGAGCGCACGCTCTTCGCCGGCGACCACGTCCTCCCCCACATCACGCCCTCGATCGGGCTCGAGCCGGTCCCCGCCCGGCGTCCGCTGGCCGACTTCCTGACCTCGCTGGAGCGGGTCCGGGCGCTCCCCGCGGAGCGGGTCCTGCCCGCGCACGGGCCGGTGTTCGACGATCTGGCAGGGCGGGTCGACGAGCTCCTCCACCACCACCAGGAGCGGCTCGACGCATGCCGGGAGGCGCTTCACCCCGTCCCCCCAGGGGCCGGCGGAGTGGACGCGCGGGAGGTTGCCGGCCGGATCCGCTGGACCCGCGCGGCGCGCCGCCTCCACGAGCTGAACTGGTTCAATCAGATGCTCGCCGTGGGCGAGACGGCGGCCCACCTCGACGTCCTCGTCGACCGGGGACTGGCCACCGGCACCGAGCAGGATGGGGTGGTCCGCTACCGCGCCGCGTGCTCACCCCCCAGCGGGCCGGACCCCGGCCCTGTCACGGAGCGCTCGCCATGATCACCTCCCCCGCCACCGTCCGCCCGCTGGCCTCGGTCAACCCCGCCACCGGGCTGCCGATCGAGGAGTTCTCGCCGCTCGCGCCCGAGGCGGTGGCGGCGGCGATCGCGAGCGCTGACGGTGCCCAGCGGGACTGGGCGCGCCGCTCGGTGGCGCAGCGGGCGGGCGTGCTCCGCAGGCTGGCGGAGGAGCTCAAAGGGAGTGCCGACCAGCTCGCCGGAGTGGTCACGCGGGAGATGGGCAAGCCGATCAGCGAGGCGCGGGCCGAGATCGATAAATGCGCCGGCGCCTGCGAGACGTTCAGCCAGCGCGGCCCCGGCTGGCTCGCCGACCTGCCCCTGGCGAGCGACTCGGACCGCAGCTTTGTGGCCTTCGCCCCGCTCGGCCTGGTGTTCGCGATCATGCCCTGGAACTACCCCGTCTGGCAGGTGATCCGGGCCGCCGGCCCGGCCCTGCTGGCCGGCAACGCGCTGCTCCTGAAGCACGCTCCCTCGGTCACCCGCTGCGGCCTCGAGATCGAGGCCCTGATGCACCGGGCGGGGGTGCCCCCGGGCGTCTTCACGACGCTGCTGATCACCGAGTCGCAGGCCGAGGCGGTGATCGCCGACCCCCGGGTGCGGGCGGTGACCCTGACCGGCAGCGACCGGGCGGGGTCTCAGGTGGCGGCGATCGCCGGCGCCCACCTCAAGAAGACCGTGCTGGAGCTGGGGGGCTCGGACGTCTTCATCGTGCTGGACGACGCCGACCTGGAGCGGGCGGTCCCGATGGCGGTGCGCGCGCGCTTTCAGAACGCCGGCCAGACCTGCATCGCCGCCAAGCGGTTCCTCGTCCTCGACGCGGTCGCCGAGCGCTTCGAGGCGGGCCTGCGGGATGCCGTGGCCGCGCTCCGGGTCGGGGACCCCACCGATCCCGCCACCGAGATCGGGCCGCTGGCGCGCCAGGACCTGCGCGACAACCTGGACCGGCAGGTGCGGGAGTCGGTGGCCCGGGGGGCCACGGTGCGCTGCGGCGGCCGGCCCGGGGACGGGCCCGGCTACTACTACGCGCCCACGGTGCTGGGCGACGTCACCCCGGAGATGCCGGTCTTCAGGGAGGAGACGTTCGGTCCGGTCGCGGCGGTGACCCGGGTGGCCGACGAGGAGCAGGCGGTCCGGCTCGCCAACGACTCCCCGTACGGGCTGGGCGGCAACATCTGGACCCGGGACCTGGAGCGTGGGGTGCGACTCGCGCGCCGGCTCGAGACCGGTGGGGTGTTCGTCAACGGCATGACCCATTCCGACCCCCGGATTCCCTTCGGGGGGGTGAAGCGCAGCGGCTACGGCCGCGAGCTCTCCCAGTTCGGGATCCACGAGATGGTCAACATCCAGACCATCTGGCTGCCGGAGTCCCCGGGGAGCTAGCCGGAGCGCGCCGGCGCGACCGCCGGGGCGCCCCCCTCGAGCCGCAGCGCCAGCTGGGGGCAGGCCGCCACCGCGCGCCGGGCGGCCGCCACCAGCGCGGCCGGAACCGGCTCCGGGTGGATGATCGGGTAGCCCCAGCTGTCGGGGCGAATCCGCTCCGGCAGCAGCTCCAAGCAGAGTCCCCGCCCGTCACAGGCGATGGGATCGAGGCGCAGGCGGATCACCGCCCCCCCCCCGCGAGCGAGGCCGCCGCCCCCGCCCCGGCGACGCAGCCGCCAACCGCGTGCGCCTCCCAGTCATCGGCGAACACCCGCAGCGCGGACGCGATGGTGGCGACACTGCCGTCGGGGAAGCGGCACCCGCCCCGACCCCGGACCTCGTCCATCCACAGGTGCAGCTGGGCCAGCTCCCGGTCCAGGGCTCCCGGGGGGCCGGCGGCGAGCCGGCGCAGCCCCGCCGCGATCGCCGCCAGCCCGTGGACGCAGGGACCGCACTGGCCGGCGCTCTCGCGCGCCAGGATGGTGGCGAGGTGGGCCGCATCCCGGGCCGGGCACCGCGAGCTGGCCAGCAGGTGGATCACCCCGGCCCCGGAGTTGGCCCCCCACTGGCCCAGCCCGGCCCGGCTCCAGAGCAGCCGGTCGAGCGCGGCGGCGGGGAGGTAGGCGCCGAAGTACCCGCCCGCGAGCACGGCGCGGATCGGCTGGGTGGGGCCGCCCGCCCGCGCCAGCACCTGGGCGACCGGAGAGCCGACCTCGATCTCGTACACCCCCGGCCAGCGCACCGCACCCGAGAGGGTGACGAGGGTGCTCCCCGGCTCGCCGGGGGTTCCCGCCGAGCGGTATCCGGCGGCGCCGTGGGCCGCCAATAGGGCGACCTGAGCCACCGTCTCCGCGTTCTGGACCAGGGTCGGCCGGTTGTCGAGGCCCCGCTCGAAGGGCCTGGGCGGCCTGGCGGTGGGACGCGGGTCGCGGGCCATCAGCCAGTGGACGAGCGCGGTCTCCTCGCCGGCGACGAAGGCCTGCGGGGTCGCCGCCAGCCGGATCGGGACCGGGTCCTGGCCCCCCCGCTCGGCCAGCGCGCGCTCCAGCCCGGGCAGGGTCCGCGCCTGGGTCGCGACCACCACCGCGGCCGCCCCGATCGCGACCGCCAGCACCATCGCACCGTCCAGCACCAGGTGGGGGGCCGCGGTCAGCAGGGCGCGGTCCTTGGCGCTGAGCGGCTCCCCCTCCACCCCGTTGACCAGCAGCATCGGGGTCGCGCGGCTCCGGGTGACCGCCTCCAGCTTGCGGGCGACCGGGAATCCGGCGCCGCCCCGGCCGCGGAGGTCGACCGCGTCGGCCAGCTGGATCAACCCCGCCGCCGGCGCGGCGGGCAGCTCGTGCCAGGGGGGTCCGCCGTGGCGGCGCCGGTGCTCCGGCAGCCGCATCGCGGCCGCCAGCGCGCGCTCGGTCGCCAGCAGCCGGCCGCGGTCGCGGGCGACCGCGGCCGGCGGGCAGGCGACGGTCACCGGGCGCCGCCCCCGACGCCCAGGCGCGCCGCTCCCGGGCGGGGCGGCTCGTCGACCCGCAGCGCCAGCGCGATCAGCCCGAGGATGCCGCACCCGGCGACCCCCGCGGCGACCGCGGGGATGGCGACGTCCGGGCCCATCCCGACCACGTGCGCCAAGGTGAGCGGCCAGGCCAGCAGCACCAGCTGGTGCACCGACCGCCAGGCGGCGTGGCCGAGCCGCTGGCGCACCAGGCTGGTCGCCACCACCGCCAGCAGCAGCTCGAGGGCGATCGCCCCGGCGCCCATCCAG
Organism: Verrucomicrobiia bacterium; assembly: GCA_035532155.1. Taxonomy (GTDB): domain Bacteria; phylum Chloroflexota; class Dormibacteria; order Aeolococcales; family Bog-877; genus DAHUZL01. The sequence goes on from DATKRN010000016.1 coordinate 84,070, forward strand.
AGCGGTCGGTAGGAGGAGCTGAAGGGGAGCACCACCGCCAGCCATCCCAGGCGCACGAAGGGGTCCAGCTCGGCGGTCACGATGTGCAGCACCCCCACGGCGAGCGCGAACAGGGCCAGGGTGCGATGGAGGTCTTGGATCACGAACCGGGGCCATCCGCCCGGTCGCCACCCGCTCCGGGCGAGGGCGCCGAGCCCGATCGTCGAAGTCAGCACCGCGAGCAGCACCAGGCCGCTGCCCCGCGAGGCATACCACAGGTCGGTGGTGGTCACAGCGGGGCCGCGAGGGGCCGCCCCGGCCAGCCTCCGCAGGTGAGCACGGTGCCATCGGTCGCGACCAGCCGCGCCGGCAAGCGGGCGGCGGCGAGCAGGCCGGTCGCGGCCGCGCCGGCGACGATCGCGGCGGTCGCCATCGTGTTGGCGATGGTGCAGCTCCCCGCCGCCACCGTGGCCGTGCGCCAGGGGCCGGCCGCGGGCAGGCCGGTGCGCGGGTCGACGATGTGGTGGACGGTCCGGTCCCCCCGCCACCAGCGCCGGCGCAGGGTGGAGCTGGTGGCCACCCCGCCCCAGCGGACGCACAGCAGGGGCGCCGCCCGATCGTCATCCTCGCGGTCCTCCACGACCCGCACGATCCAACCGCCATCGGGGACCGGGCCGGCGGTCGCAATATCCCCGCCCAGGCTGACCAGCACCCCGGCCCCGCCCACCCGCTCGGCCATCCGGGCGGCGCGGTCGGCGCACCAGGCCTTGCCGATCGACCCGAGGTCGAGAAGCAGGCCGGCGGGCACCCGGACCCGGTCGCCGTCGAGCTCGACGGTGCGCCAGCCGGGGACGGGCGCGCCCCGCAGCGGAGCCGGGTCGTGGCGGGCGAGGCGGGTGAAGTCCTGGTCGTACCCGAGGGCGGCCAGCGCCGCGCCCACGGTGGGATCCACCAGCCCCAGGGTGTGACGGGCGGCCTCCAGCGCGGCCCCGACCAGCTCCCGCAGGGTGGGGGACACGCGCACCCAGGCGCCCTCCGCCCGCTGGAGTCGGCGCACCTCGGCATCGGGGCGAAAGCGGCTGGCGGCGGCGTCGACCGCCTCCACGGTCGCGACCACCTGGCGGAGCACGGGCTCCAGCACCCGCGGCTCGGTGACCACCACCCGGGCCGTCGTGCCCAGCGCCGGCCACTCGATCGCGGCCAGATGATCACGCGCCCGCACCCGCGCGTGGAGCGCGACGGTGGCGACCCGCCCGCTCACGAGGCGCCCGAGGTGGCCGCGGGCACCGCCCCCGCCGGGGCCAGGGTGACCGGGCTCGCCGCGCCCCCGTCGCTGAACCCGCCGTCGTCGCTGCCGGTCGATGCCCCGAGGGTGGGCACCGAGGATCCCGCCAGATGGCGGCCGGGGAGCAGCTGCCCCACCGCCGCGCTGGCGGCGGCGACGGCGACCACGACCGCCACCGCGCTCCAGCCGGTGGTGCGGCGGAGCCGCCGGGTCCAGGTGTCGCGGGAACGCAGGCGGGGGTCGAGGGAGTCGTCCATGCCAGCGAGTCTGGAGCCGCTGGATTGGAGAAGCATGAGAGCTGGCTGAGATCGGGCTCAGGGTCGCCGGCGACCCTCCGATGAGGGACGACTCACCTGGTCCTCATCCGCTTCACAGCCAGCTGGGTCAGACTCGATCACAGGGCCGTGCCCGGCCCCTCCCCCGAGTCCCCAGCCAGGAGTATCACGATGGATGACGAGTTGACCCCCCCGCAGGGGCTTCCCGAGCCGATCACGGCCGGCTCGGCCCCGGACCTCCTCGGCCCAGCCGGCCCGCCCTTCTCCGACCCCCCAGCGGAGGCGTTTGCGGACCCGGGCGACGCCCCGGGCGCGCCCCGCCGCTGGCTCCGGTTCCCGGCGGCACTGGCGCTGGCCGCCCTCGTCGGCGGCGGTCTGGTGGCCGGCGGCGAGCAGATCCTCGGCTCCCACGGCGGATCGCCCTCGCTCTCGATCGCGAGCGGGGCGCGCACCCCCACGGTGGCCACCAGTGGCATCGACGCCTCGTCGGTGGCGGCCAAGGTGGAGCCGGCGGTGGTCGACGTCAGCGCCCGGGTGCTCGAGGTCGGCGGCACCGGCACCTCGGCCGGGACCGGCATGATCGTGACCTCGGGGGGCGAGGTGCTCACCAACAACCACGTGGTCGCGGGGGCGACCTCGATCACGGTGACGCTGCCCGCGCGACACCAGAGCTTCCCCGCCCGGGTGATCGCGGTCGACCCCACCCAGGACATCGCGCTGCTCCAGCTGGAGGGGGCGGGGGGCCTGCCCACGGTCACGTTCGCCAACCCTGTGAGCGTGCACCTCGGGGAGCCGGTGGTCGCGATCGGGAACGCGTACGGGATCGGGGGCACCCCGTCGGTCAGTTCGGGGACGATCGTGGCCCTGGACCGAGCGGTCACGGCCAGTGACGGCGTGGCATCCAGCGAGCACCTGGTGGGCATGCTCCAGACCAATGCCCAGCTGGCTCGGGGCGACTCGGGCGGGCCGCTGGTGGACGCCAGCGGGGACATCGTCGGGATGGATACCGCGGCCGCCACCTCGCCCAACCCCGCCTCGACCAGCACCACCGCCTTCTCGATCCCGAGCGGCCGGCTCACCAGCGTCGTCAGCTCCATCCAGCGCGGCAGCCACAGCGCGCTGCTGGTGCGCACGCGCACCGCCTTCCTCGGCATCGACGTGGGCACCACCCAGACGGCCGCCAACTTCGGATTCCCCGGGTACGGCGACGGCACCCCGGCCCCGAGCGTCCCCGGCGCGCTGGTGCTGGCGGTGATCCCGGGGACTCCGGCCGCGGCCAGCGGCCTGCAGCCCGGTGACGTCATCACCGCCGCCGACGGGCACCCGGTGCGCTCCCCGGCCCAGCTCAAGTCCGTGATCAAGACCCGGCGCCCGGGCCAGTCCCTCTCCCTCACCTGGCAGGCGGGGGCGACCGTCTCGCACGGCACCGTCCAGCTCGCGCCGGGCCCGGTGGCCTGACCGGATGGGACCGGGCCGGGGCACACCCCCAGCCCGGTCCCCTGCCCGAGGTGGGTCAGACGCCCGCGACCGCGGCGCCGAGCCGGGTCGCGTCATAGCCCGGGAGCGCGGCCAGCTGGGCCCGCATCTCGATCCCGGCGAGGACGCGCAGCAGCCCCTGCACCGCGACCGAGCCGGCGACGGCCCCGGGGATCACGAGATCGAAGCGCTCGCAGGTGAGCGGGGCGAACTCGAGCCCGAAGCTGGCGGCCGCCGGCTCGGTGGCGATCCCGAGGTCGGCCAGGCCCGCCGCCACGGCGGCGGCCACGGGCAGATGCCCGGCGAGCTCGGTGGTGTACCCGGGAAGGGCGGTCGGCTCCAGGCCCAGCTGGCGACAGCGGCGGTCGAGGAGGGTCCGGGCGGCCGCACCCCGCTCGCGGTTGACCAGACGCCGTCCCTGCCGTCCGGCCTCCACCAGGGGGTCCTCGCCGTCCCCAGCGCCCCCGGGACGCCGGACCCAGCCCTGGCGCCAGCCCGCGAAACCCACGACCTCGGCCTGGGCGATCGCCGGCCCTGGGCCAGCCCCGGCTCGCGATCCCGGCCGGTCGGCGACATGGATCCCCGCCACGTGGACCAGGCCGCGGGCGGCGAGCTCCAGGGCGCGGCGGTTGCCGCAGGGCCACCACACCAGCTCGATGGGAGGGTCCAGCCGGTGCAGCGGTCCGGCGAGGAGCGGCAGCGCGGGGTCGCAGCCGGCGACCAGCAGGCTGCACCGCGGCAGGGCCAGGGGCTGGGTCGCGATCAGATGGGCTCCTGCGGGGCCTCCCGCCGCGGAGCGGGACGGTCCCGGTCGGGAGACGGCGTCGGCGGGAGCGAACCCCAGCCCGGTGCCGCCCGCGCCCGCGAGCGGCACCGCGACCTGCCGGCCGCCGACTTCGGCCAGACGCAGCCGGGCCCCGGCGGGCGCCCGACTTCCCGGCGCCAGCAGCGCCTCGCCCGAGCGCAGGGCCGGGGCCCCCATGACCAGCTCCTCCAGCGGGACCTGGAGCGCCCGCGCGAGCGCGATCGCGACCCTGATCGACGGGTCCCAGCGCCCGGTCTCGATACCCGCGACGGTCTGGCGGGTCACCCCCGCCTCACCCGCGAGCTGCATCTGCGAGAGGCCGCGAGCCATCCGCAGCAACCGCACCCGGGCCAGCCCGGGTCCGCCGGGGACGGCCACCGCGCCCGGGCGGTCGTCCGCCCGAGGTCGGTCAGCGCCGGGCACGGTCCGGCTCTGACCAGCGGGGGACGGGAACCAGCTGCCCGGTGGCGTCGAAGAGGGGGGGGTCGACCAGGGTCACGGTGACGGGCTCCCCGGCCGCCACCGGGAGGGGAAGCCGCAGGCGGATGCGCTCGCCCGACTCCAGCTGCGACCAGACCGACCACAGGGCCCCACTGGGATGCACGCTGACGACCCGGCCCTGCAGCGAGGGGCCGGCGGCGGGAACGGCCCCCATCACCACCTTGTCGGGGTGGACCGCGACCCAGCCCGGGGCCGGGGCGCCGGAGCCCGGGAAGCGGCAGCGGTCGGTCGCGATCAGAGCGGAATACCCCACCAGTTCGGCGACCCGGCGGGAGGCGGGGCGCCGCACCACCTCGGCCGGCGGCCCCAGCTGGAGCACTCGTCCTCGGTCCATCACGGCGAGCCGGTCGCCGAACGCCTGGGCCTCGTCCAGGTCGTGGGTGACCAGCAGCGCCGGGACCGGGCGACGGGCGATCAGCTCCGCGAGCACCAGTCGCAGCTCGAGGCGCAGGGCTGGGTCCTGGCCGGTGAGCGGCTCGTCGAGCAGCAGCGCCTGGTGGTCGCTGGCGAGGACGCGCGCCAGCGCCACCCGCTGGCTCTGGCCGCCGGAGAGGCCGGCGGGGCGGACCTCCAGCAGGCCCTGGAGGCCCAGCCTCTCCACCAGGAGCGCGAGCCAGCCGGGATCGGGACCCGCCGGGCGGCCGCCCGGGCCGCGCCGAGAGTAGCCAAGGTTCTCCGCCACTGTGAGGTGGGGAAAGAGCATCGCCGCCTGGCGGAGCAGGCCGACCCGGCGCTCGGGGATGGGGACCTGGAGCCGGGGCGGGGCGGTGCGGGAGAGCACCCGCGGCCCCAGTCGCACCAGCCCGCGGCGGAGCGGAACCACCCCGGCGATCGCCTCCAGCACGGTGGTCTTGCCCGCCCCGGAGGGCCCGTGCACCGCCAGCCGCTGGCCGGGGTCGACGCGAAGGTCGGCGAGGACCGGGAAGGTGCGCCGGGCGACCTCAATCTCGGCGACGAGCACGGGCGCTCCAGAGGTAGGCGAGGACGGGAAGCGGCAGGGCCACCACCACCAGGAGGAGCGCGAACGGCAGCGCGGACCCGAGGCCCGTCTCCTGCAGCGAGGTCCAGATCTGGAGCGGGAGCCCGAAGGGATGGTAGGCCACGATGATCACGGCGCCGAAGGCCCCGATCGCGCGCGCCCAGGTGATCGCGAGGGCGCTGGCGAGCCCGGGGGCCGCCAGCGGGAGGGTGACCCGCCGCCAGCGGCGAAAGGGGTGATCGCCGAGCAGCTCCGCCTCCACCTCGAGATCGCGGTCGACGGCGGCCACCGCCGCCTGCACCCCGAGCACGTAGTAGGGGGCCGCCTCGTAGACCTCGGCGATCACGACCGCGAGGAACGTGTTGGTGGCGGAGAGCCCGAGGTGCCCCAGCAGCTGGCCGATCGGGGTGTTGGGGCCCACCATGAACACCAGCAGCAGTCCGATCACGAGCGGGGGCATGAGCAGGGGGCCGAGCAGGCCCACCTCGATCAGGCGGCCCGCCGGGAGCCGATCGCGGGCCAACAGCCACCCCAGCGGGGTGCCCCCGAGCACGATCACGCCGAGCGCCAGGCCGCTGGCCCCGAGCGAGACCCACAGGGGGTCGAGCGCCCCCGGGGCGCCCAGGGTCCGGTCCACCGCCGCCGGCGAGCTGTGGGCGATCAGGGTGGCCAGCGGGCCGAGCAGCGCCGCCCAGACCAGCAGCGCCGCGCCGACCGCCAGACCGGTCTGCGGGCCAGCCCACCGCCGGCGGGCGGCCGCGGCCGCCCGGCTAGCCGCCGGCCACCGCCCGGACCGCGGCGGGAGCGGCCGCCCGGTCCCCCACGATCCGCTCGGGGAGCAGGGTGTACCCGGCCCGCCGGTAGAGGGCGCGGCCGGGGCCCGAGAGGACGTAGCGGACGAAGCCGACCGCGGCCGCCTGGTCCCGCCCCCGCAGCACCGTGATGTCGATCACCAGCGGCGCCCCGCGGACCACCGTGCCGTCGGCCAGGCGGAGGCTGGCACGGTGGTAGAGGACGGCGTCGGCCGGGTTGCCGAAGTCGATCGCGGCGGGCAGGGTGATGAACGGGAGGTGGAGCTGGACGGCCTGTGAGCGGAAGGCGCTGGCCGCGTCCAGCTGCCCCGCCTGCAGGCGCGCCTCCAAGGAGGCCTCCGCGAAGATCTGGGCCTGGGGGTGGCGGCCCCCGAGGTCGGCCACGCTGGTCCCAGGGGGGAGGTGGAACCGCTGCTGCGCGAGCTCGAGCATGAGCACGAACGCCTGCCCCTGGGGGTCCGTCTCGGGGTCGGTCCGGCCCAGCAGGAAGCCGGGGCGGGCGAGCAGGCGGAACAGCTGCGCGATCGGCTGAGCGCCGCGCGCGATCGCGCCCAGGGCCGCGGCGTAGCGGCTGCGCGGGTTGTAGGCGATCACGATCGGGCTGGCGGCCAGCTCGACATACCAGCGCGTGAACCGCGGCTCCACCGTGGCGATCGGCGCTCCCCCCACCGTCATGAGGACGTTGGGGGCGATCTCGCCCGACCGGATCTCCTGCACCAAGGCATCGGACTCGCCGGCCCGGCCCTGGTAGGCGTACCCGCTAGCCCGGGTGAAGGCCGGCCCCACCTGGGTGTCGTTGACGAGAGCGAGGGACGCGGCGTAGGCGACGTCAGCGGTGCCCGAGCGGCTCGCCCGAGCGGCCACCGGCGCGATCGGGAGCAGAGCGGCCCCGCTGGCGGCCGCCAGCGCCACCACGACCCCACTCCAGCGGCGCCGTCCCCCCCCTCCCCCCATCATCCCGCGCTCACCCGGCATGCGCCGCCCTCCTCTCCCATCGGCAGCAAGGCCCACTTGCCTCGAGCAAGTGTAACTTTCCAGAGCGCGGGTGGACCACGCTCTCCGCCGGCCCCGGGCGACCGGGGTCCGGGCACCCCGCCCCCGCACCGAGAGCCGGTCAGTCGTGCCGGTTGTCTCCCGGGGCGCAGAGCTCGTCGATCCGGGCCGCCAGGCGGAAGTCGTTGCGGGAGAGAGCGGCGATGGCGTGGGTGATGCAGTCGATCGTCACCCGGCCCCATTCGACCGTGAGGGTGGGATGGTGACCCACCGCCTCGGCGAGCAGAGCGATCCGGGTCGCCAGCGTGAACGCGTCGGCGAAGGTGGCCGCCGGGACGGTGCGCAGGAGGTGGCCGTCGCTGACCCGCCACCCCCGGGCCAGCTGCCGCAGCAGCGCGGCGTGCTCCATCTCCGCGAGCGGCGCGGTCGCCCCGGTGCAGGCGACACACTGCTCGCGGGCCAACCTCAACGTCACGCTCCCGCGCCCAGCACCCCGCAGCGCTCCAGGATCCGTCTCGCGATCGCCAGGCTGCCGGCGTAGGTGGCGTCCATCCCCCGGTAGGAGAGGCCGCGAGCGCCGAGCGTGCGCGCCTGCGTGTAGGGGGTGTCCGAGGCGTAGTGGATCAGCCCGATCTCCAGCGCGGGGCGGGTCAGGTCGACCTGCTGCCCGGTGGGGAACCGCTGCGCCTCGCCGGCCTCGAAGAGCGCCCCGAGGTAGGGGCCCGCCTCCATCTCGACCACCGTGTAGGCGTCGCGGTAGTAGAACTCGAGGTAGGCCCGGTTCTGCAGGAAGGTGCTGAGCACGGTGACCGCCCGCTGGCGGTCGAGCACCGATCCCATCCGCATGAACGGCGCGACCTCCGCAAAGCTGAAGCAGTTGTCGATCCAGTACGTGTTGCCGCTGTGCTCGTCGTGGACCACGTCGGCGATCATGACGTCCCCCACATCGGCGTTGAGGGTGGCCGCCTTGCCCAGGATGTAGACGCCGGCCACGTGCTCGTTGGCCTCCAGCACCTGGCGCAGGATGTGGTACCCGGCCTGGCCCAGCGGGTACTGGATGTTGACGACCACCGCCGGGCAGCGGGAGAGCCGCTCCCCGTGGGCCGGGGCCAGGCCCAGGCGGGGGTCGAGGCGGGCGGGGTCGAGGCGGTTGAGCACGATCACCTGAGCGGCGACGCTGGTCCCGGTGTCGGACGCCAGGTGGAGGATGCCCCGCTCGCGCTCGGTGCGGTCGCGGGCGGCGCGGGCCACGGGATCGCGGGCGAACCAGCGCCGCGCCGCGTAGTAGCGGAAGTTCTCCAGCGACCCCCGCGACTCGGGCCGGCGCAGGTCCGACTGGATCGCCTGGAGCTCGCCGTCCCCCGACCCCTGCGCCCACAGGTCGATCTCCTCCGCCCGGTCGTGGGCCACCCCCGAGAGCAGGTTGACCAGCGCGTGGGCATTGCTGCTGACGAAGTAGACCGGCCGACCCTCCAGCCCCTCGCGACTCAAGGTGGCGCCGATGGGAGCCCACCAGGCGCGGGTCGCCCGGGCATACCCGACCTGCGAGCCACCCAGCAGCTGGATTCCGACGTCGAGGGGTCGGGCCGCGACCGTGCGCAGCCAGCTGGGAAAGTCCCCCCCGAACACGTCCTCGAGCCGGGCCCAGTCGTCGTCGGCGATCCCGAGCGCGGTGCGGGCGGCCGCCATCCCCTGCGCCGGGTCGACCTCGTGACCGGGCGGGCGCAGGCCGACCAAAGCGCGGTGGGCCTTGTTCCACTCGACCTGGAGAGCGACCAGGGTGGGGACCAAATCGTCCACGTCCGAGCTGCTCGCCAGCGCGACCGCCAGGGTGCCGCTGGCGACGTCCCACCACCAGCGCCGACGACGTCCCGCGGCGGCCACCACCGGCCAGTCCTCCACCGCCAGCTCGAGGGCGGTGTGGAACTGGCTCGCCGATTGGCCCATCACCACCCGCCGGAGCGCGGCGGTGACCGGGGGCAGGCGGCGGAGCGCGTAGAGCAGCGCGCCGGAGTCGATCTCGGGCGCGTCGGCCAGCGCGTGCAGCGACGACCGCATCCCCCGGTGCGCCGACTCCAGCACCCGCAGGCGGAGCTCGCCCGAGGAGCGCAGCACCGTCCGGTAGGTGCGGGTGTAGAGCTCGACCGCCTCGCGGCCGCCCCCCGGCCACGTCTCCGCTGCGCCGATGCCCATGCCCGCTGATCGTACGCCGCGGGCACCGCCGCCCTGGGCTACATCGCTCCCGCCGCCACCTGGAGGCCCCCGTCGAGGATCATGACGGTGCCGGGGATCCAGCTGGCGGCCGGGCTCAGGAGGAAGACCCCGGCAGCGGCGACATCGGTCGACTCCCCAAGACGGCCAAGCGGGTAGCGGGCGGCCACCTCGGACTCCCGCCCCTGGTAGAGGACGCGCGAGAAGTCGGTGCGCACCACCGCCGGCGCCACCTGCCGCCCGATGCCGTGGGACCCACCCGTGATCAGCACCACGCGGCCCTCCATCGACCGGTCCACCGCCGCCGCGCTCATGCGGCGCCGACCGCCGCCCAGACGATCCGGGCGGTCTCCACCGGATTGGCGAGATCGGGGTGGGTCGGGGTCACGCGCACCGTGAACCCGTACGGCCCCGCCCGGTCGCAGATGAAGCGTCCCCGGTAGCGCGCCGGCTCGGTCGCGTCCGGGTGATCCTCGGGCCCCATCAGGGTCCGTCCCGGCGCATCGATCTCGCCGGCATCGGTGATCGGGCCATGGACGAGCTCGACCCGCAGCTCGTCCCGCCGCAGCCCCCCGAGCACGACCTCGGCCAGCACCTCGGCGCCGGCTCCGAGCGCCGGCGGATGGTCCGGCCCGGTGACCGCCGCGATCCGCACGCCGGGCCAGGCGGCCGCCACCTTCGCCTTCCAGCCCGCCAGCTCACGCGCCACCGCAAAGTCGGCGGCGGCCAGGCGCTCCCCGCGGCGGGCGGCGGGCGCGTAGCTGGTGTGGACGTAGGTGCGCACCATCCGGGCGGCGGTCACGAAGGGACCGAGCACTGTGAGCGCGTGCCGGATCCGCGCGATCCAGGCGGTCGGGATCCCCTCGCCGTCGCGCTCGTAGAAGAGCGGGACGATCCGATCCTCCAGCAGCGCGAAGAGCTCCTCCGCCTCGCGCCGGTCACGCGCGGGCGGCTCCAGCTCAGGGTCCGCCGACGGGATCGCCCAGCCGTCCTCGCCGTCGTAGCACTCGTCCCACCAGCCGTCGCGAATCGAGCAGTTGAGGGCGCCGCTGAGGGCCGCCTTCTCGCCGCTGGTGCCGCACGCCTCGAACGGGCGGCGCGGCGTGTTCAGCCACACATCCGCCCCCTGGTAGAGCGCGCGGGCCAGGTCGATGCCATAGTCCTCGCAGAACACGATGCGGTGGCGCCAGCGCGGGTCGGACGCGAACTGGACCAGCTCGCGGATGAGGCGTTTGCCAGTCTCATCGGCGGGATGGGCCTTGCCCGCGAAGATCAGCTGCACCGGCCGGCGCGGGTCGGTCAGCAGCCGCCCCAGCCGGTCGGGGTCGCACAGCAGCAGGGTGGCGCGCTTGTACTCCGCCACCCGCCGGGCGAATCCGATGGTGCAGACGCCGGGGTCGAGCGCCTGCTCGCACCAGCCGAGGGTGCTGTCCTCCGCGCCGCGCGCAACCTGGCTCGCGCGCAACCGCCGGCGCACCGCGGCGACCAGGCGCTGGCGGCCCGCCTCCCGCACCGCCCACAGCTGCTGGTCGGAGATGGTGGCGACCGCGCCCCAGCGGTCGGCCGGCGCCTGGTCCCAGTCGGAGCCGAGATGGGCGCTGAGGAGGCGGTCGACGTCGTCCGCCACCCAGGTGCGGGGATGCACGCCGTTGGTGATCCCGTCGATCGGCACCTCCGCCTCGGGCACCCCCGGCCACAGGCCTGCGAACAAACGGCGACTCACCCCCTGGTGGAGCCGGGACACGGCATTGGCATGGCCGGCCAGGCGAAGCCCCATCACCGCCATGTTGAACGGCGCCTCATCGGGCTCGTCGGGATAATGTCCCAGCGCCATCAGCCGCGCGAACGGGATCCCGCACGCCTCCGCCAGCGGCGCGAAGTGGCGCCCCATCAGGTCCACCGGGAACCGGTCGATGCCGGCGGGCACGGGGGTGTGGGTCGTGAACACCGTGGATCCCCGGGCGGCCTCCACCGCCTCGTCGAAGTTGAGCCCGCCGCTCACGACCAGCTCCCGGATCCGTTCCAACCCCAGAAATCCTGCGTGGCCCTCATTGGTGTGGTACACGGCCGGGGTCTCGCCCGCCGCGCGCAGGGCGCGGATCCCGCCCACCCCGAGGAGGATCTCCTGTCCCAGGCGGTGCTCGATGTCACCCCCGTAGAGGCGGTCGGTGAGGCGCCGTAGCTCCGGCGGATTGTCGGCCACATCCGTGTCCAGCAGGTAGAGGGAGGCGCGTCCGATCAGCGCCCGCCAGACCTGTGCCACCAGCCGCCGACCCGCCAGCTCCACGGTCACCTCCAGACCGGCGACCGGCCGCAGCCCCAGCAGGTCGGGGTCGAAGGCGACGTACCGCTCGTGCTGCCAGCCGGAGCGGTCGAGCTCCTGGCGAAAGTAGCCCTCCGCGTAGAGGAGCCCGACCCCGACCAGGGGGACCCCGAGATCGCTGGCTGCCTTGAGGTGATCCCCGGCGAGCACCCCGAGCCCGCCCGAGTACTGCGGCAGTGCCTCGCTGATGCCGAACTCGGGCGAGAAGTAGGCGATCGTGCCCAGCCCCGGCGGCCCCTCCGCCTGGAACCAGCGGGGATCGCGGCGGTAGGCGTCGAGGGCATCGGCCTCGGCGGCCACCCGGGCGACATAGCTGGGATCGATCGCCAGCCGCTCCAGCCGCTCGCGCCCGGCCCGAGCCAGGGCCAGGATCGGGTTCACTGCGCCATCGACCCCGCGCAGGCTGCCCCCGCCATTGGCGTGGACCTCCACCGCCTCATCGACGAGTGGCCGGAAGAGCTCGCGAGCGGCCCCATGCCAGGTCCAGCGGAGATTGTCGGCGAGATCTTGGAGCCGGGCCAGCGGCGCAGGGAGCTTGGGGTGGACGGTGAACTGGCTGACAGGACGCATGGCTCCAGACGGTAGCGCCTCCAGGCCGAGGCCCGACCCGACGGCCAAGCGCCGGACCGACCGACCCCGGTCCCGCGACCGCGACGCGCCGCCACGCCCCTGACCCTCCCCCCCGGCCGGGGGGGCCAGCCGAACCAGCTCCCCAGGCCCCCTTGGGCGAGCGGATCGACGAGCCCGGGCGAGCCGCCCGTCCCTATCCCACCGCCGCCCGCCCGTCCGCGCGGGGGTCGCTGCCCGCTTGGAATCTGCCCTCGTGGTCGCGGCAGAGCACCTGGGCATGCCCGACCCCCTCGTCCAGGTCTCCCAGCCGGCGGACGCCGAAACCGGCCCGTCTGACCGCGGCGGTGACCGAGTCGGGGACGAGGCCCTCGGCGAAGATCGTGTCCGCACCCGGCTCCCCATCCTCTCCGCCGAGGCCGCCAACCACCCATCGGGGCAGCGTGACCGCCGCCTGGGGCGCCTGGGCGCGGTCCAGCAGGGCCATCAGCAGGCTCGCGTGGATTTGGGGGTGGGCGCTTCCGCCCATGGTGCCGGCCGCCACGCCGATGCGGCCGCCGGTGCGCACCAGCACCGGCATCAGGGTGTGGGCGGGACGACGGCCGGGGGCGAGCGCGTTGGGATGGCCGGGATCGAGCACGAAGGAGGCGCCGCGGTTCTGGGCGATGATCCCGGTCGCCGGCTCCCGGATCCCCGAGCCGAACGCTCCGTAGAGGCTGTGGATCAGGGACACGGTGGTGCCGTCACCGTCGGCGGCCACCACCGCGACCGTGTCGCCGTGGCGGGGATCTGGGGCGGGCGCCCCGGCGCCGGCCGATCCCGCCGCCAGCTGGTCCAGGTGGCCCGAGCTGAGCTGCGCGACGGCCAGGTCGGGGCCGGTGCGAGGGTCGCAGAGGAGGCGGTCGCGCTCGGCGGTGACCGCCGCGAACAGACTCGCGAGCCGGGCGGCGTCACCGCCCAGGTGATCCCGGTCCAAGTTGAGCCGCTCGACCACCGCCAGGATCGCCAGCAAAAGACACCCCTGGGAGGTGGGGGGAGCGGTGAGCACCTCGGCGTCGCCATAGGCACCCGCGAGAGGGGGGGTGCGCTCGCCCCGGTGCGTCGCCAGGTCCGTCTCCGCCAGGGCCGCGCCCCGGGCTCGCAGGCCGACAACGAGGCGCTCGCCGATCGCCCCGCGATACAGCGCCGCCGGGCCGTCCGCGGCCAGCTGCTCCAGGGTCGACGCCAGCGCCGGATCGTGGACGGTCTCGCCCCGGGCGAGCGGGCGCCCGTCGCGGCAGTACACCGCCCGCAGGCCCGGGTCGCTCAGAACCATCCCGGCCTGGTCGTGGAGCGCCCGGGCCAGCGAGGGTGCGACAGGCAGCCCCGACCGCGCCAGCCGCGCGGCGGGAGCCAGGGCGGCGCCCAGCCCGAGCCGAGCCCCGAGCCCCTCCAGCATCCCCCAGGCGTCCACCGCCCCGGGTACCGTGATCGTCGAGGGGCCGTGGGAGGGCATCACCTTTGCCTCAGCCCGGATCCGCTCGAGATCGAGCGACGCGGGCGCGGCTCCGCTTCCGTTGATCGACACCACCTCGCCCGAGGGCAGCCCGACCAGCGCGAAGAGATCGCCGCCCACCCCGGTCATGTGCGGGTACGCGACGCTGAGGGCGGCGCTGGCCGCCAGGGCCGCGTCGATGGCGTTGCCGCCCACCCGAAAGGCCTCCCGCCCCGCCGCGGTGGCGGCCCCGTGCGGGGTGGCGAGGGCGAATCGGTCGCCGGTGGGTGCGCCCGCTTGACAGGCCACGAGCCGGAGTCTAGCGTGGACGTGAACCTTGCAGGTGTACGGGAGGGATTGGCGCCCGTCGCGCTGGTCGGAGGGTCGCGCGGGACCCCCGCCAGGGTGCGGTCCGGCCCCGGCCGATCGCCTGCTATCGTTCACCACCAGCGAGCCCTGTACGGGAGCCTTGCGTGGCCCGGGTGCCGCTCGGCCGAGCCGGCTGTCAGCGGGCCGGCGGGGCCGAGTCCGGACGCCAAAGGAGAGCGGGCACGGGGCTGAGGTCGCCAGCTGAGGTCCGCGTCACTCTGAGGGGGTCCCCCATGGCCGTCGTCACCCGCACCGACACCCGCCGCTCCCAGGAGATGTTCTCCCGCATCACCCGGAGCATCGCCGGGGGCGAGAGCTCCTACGCGCGCCTCAGGTCCGGGATCGAGCTCTGCATCGAGCGCAGCCAGGGCGCCCGCATGTGGGACGTCGACGGCAACCAGTACCTCGACTACTGCCTGGGGTACGGTCCCCTGCTGTTCGGGCACCACCCCGAGGACATCGTGGCGGCGGTGGTGGAGCAAATCACCCAGCGCGGCTACCACTTCAGCTTCCCCCACCGGCTCGACTACGAGGTCGGGGAGCGGCTGCAGCGAATGGTGCCATCGATGGAGCTGATGCGGTTCGCGTGCTCCGGCACCGAGGCCACGATGGCGGCGATGCGGCTGGCCCGCGGCTACACCAGTCGCGAGAAGATCATCAAGTTCGAGGGCGCCTATCACGGCTGGAGCGACATCCACTACATCAGCGCCCACCCCACCGTGGGAGCGGCCGCCTCGGGACTGCACCGCGCGCCCCGCTCCGTCCCCGACACCGCCGGCATCCCCGCCGCCATCGCCGACACCGTCATCGTCCAGCCCTTCAACGACCTGGAGGTGCTGGAGCGCACCCTGCGCACGCGCGGCTTCGAGATCGCCGCCGTGCTGATCGAGCCGGCGCTGGCGAACTGCGGCATCATCCCGCCGCTGCCCGGGTACCTGGAGGGCGTGCGACGCCTGACCGAGGAGCACGGGGTGCTGCTGATCTTCGACGAGGTGATGACCGGGTTCCGGGTCGCGCCCGGGGGCGCCCAGGAGCACTTCGGGATCCGGCCGGACCTGTCCACCTTCGCCAAGGTGCTGGGCGGCGGGTTCCCGGTGGCGGCCTTCGGCGGGCGCGCGGATGTGATGGAGCTGGAGGCCACCGGCGAGGTGATGCACGGGGGCACCTACAGCGCCAGCCCGCTGGTGCTGGCCGCCGCCAAGGCGGTGCTGGATCGGATCGAGCGCGACCGGGACACGATGTACCCCTACCTCAACCGCCTCACCCAGCGCCTGCAGGACGGGCTGCTGGGGGTGGTGCGCGCGGCCGGCTACCCCAGCCTGGTGCAGGGGGTGGGACCGTTCTTCCAGCTCTTCTTCCTGGACCGTCCCCGGGAGCGGCTGGTCGACTACCGCGACGCGATGGGGCACTCCCGCCATGACGTGTACGCGGCCTTCCATGAGGCGATGCAGCAGCGCGGGATCTACTTCCACCCCGGCCAGTCGGAGCGCTGGTTCCTCAGCACCGAGCACACGGAGGCGGACGTCGACCAGACCGTGGCGGCGGCGGCGGACTCGATCGCGGAGGTGGCGCGCCAGCTGCCGCCCACGAGCGCGGCCGCCTGACCCCAAGACATCTGAGCGGGACGGTGCGAGGCGGTGGGGCGAACATCCACGCGGAAGGAGGCCAGACCATGGTGATGACGGCACGGGAGTTGGACCCGCGGGTGCAGGCGTTCCTGGGCGGGGGGCCCAAGCGCCTCCTGATCGACGGCGCCTTCGTGGAGGCGAGCTCCGGCAAGACATTCGCCACCCACAACCCCGCCACCGGCGAGCGGTTGGCGGAGGTGGCGGAGGGGGATGCGGCCGACATCGACAAGGCGGTGCAGGCGGCCCGGCGCGCCTTCGACGGCGGACCCTGGTCGCGGATCACGCCGGCGGAGCGCTCCAAGCTGCTCTGGCGGCTCGCCGATCTCATCGAGGAGCGCAGCGAGCTCTTCGCCCAGCTGGAGACGCTCGACAACGGCAAGCCCCTCACGGTCGCTCGCCGCGACGACGTCGGCGGCACCATCGACTACTTCCGCTACTACGCGGGCTGGCCCACCAAGATCGAGGGGGCGACGGTCCCGGTCAGCGTCGCCGACACCTTCGCCTACACGCTGCGCCAGCCGGTGGGCGTGTGCGGCCAGATCGTGCCCTGGAACTACCCCCTCATGATGGCCGCCTGGAAGGTGGCTCCGGCGCTGGCGGCGGGCTGCACGGTGGTGCTCAAGCCGGCGGAGCAGACCCCGCTCTCGGCGCTGGTCCTGGGCGAGCTCTGCCTGGAGGCGGGGATCCCCGCCGGGGTCGTCAATGTCGTGACCGGCTACGGCGAGACCGCCGGGGCCGCCCTCGCCGCCCACCCCAAGGTGGACAAGATCGCGTTCACCGGGTCCAGCGAGGTGGGCCGGCTGATCCTGCGGGCCGCGAGCCAGAGCAACCTCAAGAAGGTGAGCTTGGAGCTCGGGGGCAAGAGCCCGAACATCGTCTTCGCCGACGCCGACCTGGACGCGGCCCGGGAGGGGGCGGCGGCCGGCATCTTCTACAACATGGGCCAGGACTGCACCGCCGGGTCACGGGTGTTCGTCGAGGGACGGGTGTATGACGAGGTCGCCCAGTTCATTGCGGACCAGGCCGCCAAGCTCACCGTCGGACCCGGCCTCGACGAGGCCACCGAGATCGGCCCGCTGGTCAGCCAGGATCAGCTCGACAAGGTGCTCGGGTACATCCAGCTCGGCCCCACCGAGGGCGCCCGAGTGCTCAGCGGCGGCGGC
The DNA here is from genome assembly GCA_035532155.1 of Verrucomicrobiia bacterium. Classification (GTDB taxonomy): domain Bacteria; phylum Chloroflexota; class Dormibacteria; order Aeolococcales; family Bog-877; genus DAHUZL01. Next base: position 100,910 of record DATKRN010000016.1, read on the forward strand.
CGTGCCGATGGCCCAGACCTCGCTCGGGGATTCTTCGTGAAGCCGACCGTGCTGGCGGATGCCCGCAACGAGATGCGGATCGCGCAGGAGGAGATCTTCGGTCCGGTCGTCAGCGTCATCCCCTTCCGCGACGTTGAGGACGTCATCCGACAGGGCAACGACATCGCCTACGGCCTGGGCGCCGGGATCTGGACCCAGAACCTCGCCAAGGCGCACAAGGTCGCGGCTGCGATCAAGGCGGGAACGGTGTGGGTCAACACCTATGGCGCCACCGACCCGGCCTTGCCGTTCGGGGGATTCAAAGAGAGCGGCCACGGTCGGGAGATGGGCTTTGAGGCGATCCATCTCTACACCGAGGTCAAGAGCGTCTGGGTCAACCTCGGCGAGAGCTGAGCAGCGGGGTCAGGGTCCCTCCGCCGGGGATGGACCCTGACCCGGTACCCCGGCGGGGGCTCCCGGGCCGGTGGCGGTGCTGCTGATCCACCCGCCGCCGGCCCAAGAGCTCCCACGAATCTCGAGCGCATCCGCGCCGGGGCCCGGTCACCCGCCCTCCCGTTGGCCCGTCAGTCACCCGGCCAGAGGACCCCGCCCGGGGTCTGCCGCCGATTCGAGCTGGGCGATCGCTGTCGGGGGCGGCCCGCGACGACGCTCTCAGATCGCAGCGGCGCACGGCGCCGGTGTCCGGATCAAGGTCTCGACCGCGAGGTCGTAGCTGCCGGGCCGGTGGACTTCCTGCTGCCAGCGCCGCACCGGAGCGGGGACCGATTGGTCCGTGACCACGACGTGTCGCCCATGTCGCCTAGGGGCGGCGACCGAGTTGGAGAAGGCTGGGAACAGGGACGGGATCAACCGGCCGGCCCACGACGCTCCCCGCCCGGGCGCAATCCCATCCCCGGCCGATACCGCGGCGGGGTCACCCGCCGGGCGAACAGGTCCATCCCGAGGCTCAGCCGCGGCCGGTCGGCCGGGGACGGGATGACGTCGATGACGCTCGACGGCCCCGAGTGGGGCGCCCCGTTCCAGATGACGACCCCCCCGAGCGCTCGGCTCCCGGCCTCGATGAGCTCATCCCACCGCCGACGGGCCACGACCACCCTCACGCTCTCTGGGACGCACCCCTAGGCTGGCAGGAGGCGGCCCGGGCCCGCCGCCCGCACCCGCGTGGGGCCCCGCGGCCGATCCCCCGCCACCGAGGTCGTTTCCATGTCGAGCCCGCCGTGACGCTCCCGCCCGCGCCCCGCTGCGGGTTCGACCACGTCTCGCTGGGCGTCAAGTCGATCGCGGCCGAGCTGCCCGAGTTTGCGGGCCGGCTGGGAGGGCGGATCCTGCCGGGCGGGGTGGAGGCTAGCTTTCGCGGGCTCCAACTCCGCTACGCCGGCGGCGGCACGGTCGAGCTGCTGGAGCCGCTCGCGGGCGAGGCGCACGGGTTCCTGCAGCGCTTTCTCGACCGGCGCGGTCCCGGCCCCCACCACCTGACGTTCACCGTCGACGACCTCTCCGTCGCCCTGGAGCGTGCCCGCGCCCTCGGGTGGCACCCGGTTGCGGTGGACCGCGGGCACCCACTCTGGCAGGAGGCCTTCCTGCACCCGCGCGAAGCCCTCGGCACCACGATCCAGCTGGCCCAGGCGGGGTGGCCCGGGATGGAGTGGGCCGCCGCCGTCGCGCCCCCGCTGCGCTTCACGCTCCCGGGTCCGGCGCCCGCGGCGCCGGCTCGGCTCGAGCGCGTCGATCACCTGGTGCCGACCCTGCAGCAGGGCCTGCGGCTCTACCGGGACCTGCTGGGTGGGGTGGTGGTGGGCTCCTCCGGGGCGGACTCCGAGCGGGGGAGCCAGACCCCCGTGGTCGACGTGGTCTTCGCCGGCGGGCGGGTCCACCTGGTGGCGAGCGGGACGGCCGACTCCTCCCCCACCGCAGGGATCCGCGGGCTCCACTTCACCCTGCCGGCCGCCGCGGCGGGGGCGCGCGAGCGGGGGGACGCCCGGCAGCTGATCACCGCCGCCGGGACCCCACTGCACCTAGCGCACGCCTGAGGGCCGGCCCAGCCGGGGTCACCGAGGCGCTGGTCGCGTCGGTGACCGTCCGCGCGGCCGGGGAGCCGGATCCGGGCGGACGACTCGGGTGGGGCGTCCCCACGCGCCCAGCTGAGCCCCGTCGGGGCTCAGCCGGGCGCGCCCTGGTCGGGCGGTGAGGGCGGCGGCGCGGGGTCCGCCACCCGCTGGAGCAGCGCGCGGACATGGTCCTGCGGGTCCTCGCCATGCATGCCGATCTGAACCAGCACGTGCAGCCGCGACCCGTCGCGACGGTAGCGGCGGCGCACCGCCGTGACCGCCAGCCCGCTGGGCTCAGGGTGGACTGCCACCGCGGCGAGGTCGATCCCGAGGTCGCTGAGCGGACCGCGGTCGATCTCCACGATTCCGGCCGCCTGGACCAGGATCAGCTCCGCCTCACGGTCGCCGAGCGGCCGGATGAACCCCACCTCGGTATGGAGCGGAGCCGGGGGCTCGCCGCTCCAGGTCTCCTGGCGGTAGCGGAGCAGCGGGCGCCCGTCGCAGCTGACCGTGAGCCTCTCCCGGTACCGCAGCGGGGGATCTGACACCCAAAGGCCCGCTCCCCACCCCTCCCACACCCCCACCAGGAACTCCAGGGGGGCGAGCCCGGCCGGGAGGGCCGGGAGGGCCGGCGGGCCGGCGCGGGGCGCCAGGTCGGACACGCCCGCGACCATACCGGGTCGCGGGCGGGCTGCGCGCGCTCGCTACGATGGCGGGGTGCCGACCGAGCCGTCCCCCGCCCCCCGGCCGAGGCGGGCGAGCCACGACCTCCAGCCGCCGGCGGCGCTGCTGGAGTTCCTCGCAACCGGGTGGGACGAGTCGCCGGGCCCGCTCCCCGACCCGCTGCCCGCCGCGGCCGCGCATGCCGCCCGGCGCCAGCGGCTGTCGGCACAGTTCCCCGGCCTCCTGCTGGTGATCCCGGCGGGGGTGGAGCGGGTGCGCGCGAATGACACCGTGTTCCGCTACCGTCCCGGCACCGACTTCCTCCACCTGGTCGGCGAGGCCGAGCCCGGCGACGTGCTGGTGCTGGCGCCGCGCCCTGACGGCGGCCACGACGCGGTCCTGCACACCCAGCCCGAGGTCGACCACCAGCGGCCGGACTTCTTCACCGACCGCGCCCGCGGCGCCTTCTGGGTGGGCGCCCCGCGCGGGTTGCGCGCCGCCGGGGCGCGCCTCCGGCTGGAGGCGCGCCCGCTGGCGGAGCTGCCCCTGATCCTGGGCCGCCATGACCGGGGAGCGGTCCTGCGCGGGCTCGACCCCGAGGTGGACCGACTGGCCCAGGACCTCGCCGGGCCGGAGCCGGAGCTGAGAGCCGCCTGCTCGGAGCTGCGCCTGGTCAAGGACGCCGGCGAGATCGAGGAACTGCAGCGGGCGTGCGACCTCACCACCTTGGCCTTCGAGGACGTGGCGCGCGACCTCGACCGGATGCGCTCGGAGCGGGATGTGGAGGTGACCTTCTTCGCCCGCGCCCGGCGGGAGGGCCACGACACCGGCTACCTCACCATCGCCGCCGCCGGCACCCACGCGACGGTGCTGCACTGGAGCCGCAACGACGGAGCGGTGCGGCCCGGGGACCTGCTCCTGCTCGACGCCGGAGTGGAGACCCCGGGCCACTACACAGCTGACGTCACCCGCACCCTGCCGGTGGGCGGCCGCTTCACGCACGCCCAGCGCGAGGTCTACACCCTGGTCTTCCAGGCGCAGCAGGCGGCGCTGGAGGCGGTGCGGCCCGGGGCGCGGTTCCGTGATCCCCACCAGCGGGCGATGGAGGTGCTGGCGCGGGGCCTGGAGCGGATGGGGCTGCTGCCGGAGCCGGCCGAGCAGGCGCTGCGCGAGGATCGGCAGCTCTACAAGCGCTACACCCTGCACAGCGTGAGCCACTGGCTCGGGCTCGACGTGCACGACTGTGCCCACGCCCGCGAGAGCGCCGGGACCACCTGCGAGCTGGAGCCGGGGATGGTCCTCACGGTAGAGCCGGGGCTCTACTTCCAGCCCGACGACCTCACCGTGCCCGAGGCCTACCGCGGCATCGGGGTGCGCATCGAGGATGACGTGCTCGTGACCGAGCAGGGGCACCGGGTGCTCTCGGCCGCGCTGCCCACCCACCCCGACCAGCTGGAAGCGTGGATGGCACGGCTGCGGGGGAAGCCGGCCGACTGACGCCTTCGGTTACGATCCGGCGGCACCGTGTCCTCCCCTGCGTCTCCGACCGCGGTCCCGTCGCCATCCACCCGCTGGGAGTGTGATCTCGCCGTGGTGGGCGGGTGCGGCCACGTCGGGCTGCCCCTGGCGCTGGCGCTCGCCGAGACGGGCGCCCGCGTGGTGGCCTACGATCGCGACGCCCAGGTGGTGGCGCAGGTGGCGGCGGGGCGGATGCCGTTCCGCGAGCAGGGCGCCCCCGAACTGCTCACCCGGGCCCTCGCCCAGGGCCGGCTGACGGTCACCGACGACCCCACCCAGGTGGCCACCGCCGAGCACGTGGTGGTGGTGATCGGCACCCCCATCGACGAGCATCTCAACCCGCAGACGCTGGCGCTGCCGCGTGCGATCGCGGAACTGGCACCCCAGCTCCGCGACGGCCAGCTGCTGGTGCTGCGGAGCACCGTCTACCCCGGCGTCACCCGGCTAGTGGAGCGACGGGTGGCCGAGCTGGGGCTGGCGGTCGACGTGGCCTTCTGCCCGGAGCGGATCGCCGAAGGCCGAGCTCTGGAGGAGCTGAGCTCGCTCCCCCAGATCGTGGCCGCGCGCACGCCGGCGGCGCGGCGACGGGCGGCGGGGCTCTTCCGCCGGCTGACCGCCGCGATCGTGGAGCTGGAGCCGGAGGAGGCCGAGCTGGCCAAGCTCTTCACCAACACCTGGCGCTACATCAAGTTCGCCACCGCCAACCAGCTCTACATGATCGCCAACGACTTCGGGCTCGACTACGAGCGGATCCGGCACGCCGCCGCCCAGGACTATCCGCGGGCGGCGGACCTCCCCGGGGCGGGCTTCACCGCCGGGCCCTGCCTGTTCAAGGACACGATGCAGTTGGCCGCCTTCAACAACAACCAGTTCGCCCTCGGCCACGCCAGCATGCTGGTGAACGAGGGACTCCCGCTCTACCTGGTGGCCCGCCTCGAGCGGAGGTTCGACCTCAGCTGCTCGACCGTCGGCATCCTCGGGATGGCCTTCAAGCCGGAGTCGGACGACACCCGCTCCAGCCTCAGCTACAAGCTCCGCCGGATCCTCCAGTTCCGGGCCCGAGCGGTCCTGTGCACCGACCCCTACGTCGCCACCGACCCCTCCCTGCTGCCGCTGGAGCAGGTGCTGGCTGGGGCCGACCTGCTGGTGGTCGCCACCCCCCACGAGGTCTACCGCACGCTCGCGACCGACCGCCCCGTGATCGACGTCACCGGGCGTCTCGGCCGCGGGGTGCTGGTATGAACCCGCGGGTGTCGGTGGTCATCCCGGCCCACCTCGAGGGCGAGCGGATCGGCACCTGCCTCGACCGGATCTTCGAGGCGGTGACGCTGCCGACCGAGGTGGTGGTGGTCTGGGATGCGCCCGAGGACCCCACCGCGGCAGCGGTCGGAGCCTACCCCGTGGGCGAGCCCCGCCTGCGGGGGATCTGCAACCATCCCCAAAGGGGGCCGGCGGCGGCGATCCGGCGCGGGATCCAGGAGGCGCGGGCGGACGTGGTGGTGGTGACGATGGCGGACGGCAGCGACGATCCCCAGCAGATCGACCCCCTGGCCCGGCTGGTGGAGCGCGGGGTGGTGATCGCCGCCGCCTCGCGCTACATGCGCGGCGGGCAGCAGGTGGGGGGCCCACGGCTCAAGGGCTGGATGTCGCGGCTCGCCGGGGTGAGCCTGCACCTGGTCGGCCGGGTCGGCACCCACGACGCCACCAACTCCTTCAAGGCCTATCGACGCGCGTTCCTGCTGGAGGCGCAGGTGGAGTCGGACGCCGGCTTCGAGATGGGGCTCGAGATGGTGGCGAAGGCGCGCCGGCTGCGGCGCCCAGTGGCCGAGCTCCCCACCATCTGGCTGGATCGCGCCGGCGGCCAATCCCACTTCCAGGTGCGCGCCTGGATCCCCCGCTACCTGCACTGGTACTGGTATGCCCTGCGACCGGTGCGCTCCCCGCGGCGCCGGTCCCGGCGCGGGCGACCGTGAGCACGGCGCCCCCCCTGACGGTGCTGGTCACCGGCGCCTCCGGCTTCATCGGCGGCTACGTGGTGGCCGAGCTGCTGCGTCAGGGGCACACCGTCATCGGCCTCGACGACCACTCCAAGTACGGACGCGTGGCCCGCTCCTACGACGACCACCCCGGCTATCGCCTGGTCGAGGGCGACGCCCGCGACCCCGAGCTGATGGCGCGCCTGCTGGAGGGATGCGACCACTGCATCGCCGGCGCCGCGATGATCGGGGGGATCGCCTACTTCCACACCTACGCCTACGACCTGCTCGCCAGCAACGAGCGCATCATCGCCGCCACCTGCGACGCCGCCATCGCCGCCCATCGCACCGGGCGGCTGCGCAAGCTGACCGTGCTCAGCTCGTCGATGGTCTACGAGTCGGCCCCCGACTGGCCCTCCGCGGAGGGCCAGGAGCTGACCATCCCGCCGCCCCGCTCCTCGTACGGATTCCAAAAGCTGGCGGTCGAGGTCTTCGCCCGGGCCGCCTATCAGCAGCACCAGCTCCCGTACACGATCATCCGGCCCTTCAACTGCGTCGGCATCGGCGAGTGCCGGGCCCGGGCGACGTCGAGATCGCCAGCGGGAACGTGCGGCTGGCGATGAGCCACGTCGTCCCCGACCTAGTCCAGAAGGTGTGCAAGGGGCAGGACCCGCTCCACCTGCTGGGAGACGGCTCCCAGGTGCGCCACTACACCTATGGGGGCGACCTCGCCCGCGGCATCTGCCTCAGCCTGGAGCACGAGGGAGCGTGGCAGGAGGACTTCAACCTCTCCACCGATCGCGGCACCACCGTGCTGGAGCTGGCCGAGCTGATCTGGCATCGCATCCGAGGCGCGGACCAGCCGCTGCGGTGGGTGGCCGACCCGCCCTTCCCCCACGACGTCCAGCGCCGTGTCCCGGCGACTGACAAGGCGAGCCGCGTGCTCGGGTTCCGTGCCACCACCTCGCTGGCGACCATGCTCGACGAGGTGATCCCCTGGGTGGCCCGCCAGGTCGAACAGGGGACGATCTGAGGGGGCGCCTGGCGGCGGCGGTCAGCCGCGGGCTGGCGGGCGTCGCGATCGCGGCCCCAGCCGCCGCCACGGTGTGGTTCTGGCACCGGCTCGCGGTCGACGTCCCCTTCGAGGATGACTGGTCGTCGGTCTCGCTGCTGCGCCGCGTCGACGCCGGGCGCCTCACCCTGGGAGCGCTCTGGGCCCAGCACAACGAGAATCGGATGCTGCTGCCCCGGCTGATCCTGCTGGCGCTCGCCCGTCCTACCCGCGCCGACACCCGCTGGGAGATGCTGCTGGGGATCGGCTTGCTCCTGATCGCGGCCGCGATCCTGGCCCGGCTCGCGGTCCGGCCCCCGCGCCGCTCGTGGTGGTGGGCGGTGCCCCCGGTCGCCGCCCTGTGCAGCTGGGTCCAGGCGGAGAACCTGCTCTGGGGCTTCCAGTTCCCCTGGTACATGATCCTGGCGGCCTTGCTGGGGATCTGCTGGCTGCTCGGCCGCGACCCCGTCCCCTGGGGGGCGTGGACCGGGGCCGGGGCACTGGCGCTGGCGGCCTCGTTCTCATCCCTCCAGGGGCTCTTCCTGTGGCCCTGCGGCCTGCTCCTGCTGATGGGGCGGGGGAGCGGGCGGGCGCAGCGGCGAGCCTGGCTGGGCCTCGGCGCCCTCGCCACCTTGGTCTACTTCGCAGGCTACCGGACGGTCTCCGACGGCCACTCCGGCGTGCTCGCCCAGAACGACCCGGTGGGCGCCGTCCGCTACCTGCTGGAGGCGGTGGGCAGCGTGGTGGTGGGCCCGATGGGGCCCACCCAGCTGCTGGGCGCGGGGATCCTGCTGGCCGCGCTGGGGGTCGGGGTCGGGTGGCTGCGGAGCGACTGGCGCGACCCCGACCTGCTGGTGCCGATGGCCCTCATGGGATTCGCCGCCCTCTTCGACCTGGCTCTGGTGGAGGGACGGCTCGGACTCGGCGTGGCCCAGGCGGCGAGCTCGCGGTACACCAGCTACGACCTCCTGTGGCTGGTCGGCGTCTGGCTCGGCCTGGTCGCCTTGGGCGGGCGCCACAGGTGGGGTCGGGGCGGCTGGCGCGGACGGAGCCTCCAGCTGGCGGCGGCGGTGGGGTGCGGCGCGCTCCTCATCCAGGTCGGCCTCGCCTACCCCTCGGGCTGGGCCGCCGGCCGCAGCATCGCGCTCCGGCGCCTCGAGGCGGTCGAGATCGTGGCGGCCTATCCCGCCGTCTCCCGCCCGCTGGTCCGCGCCTACCTCTACCCGGCCCCGCGGCTGCTCCGGTCCGACATCCGCTTCCTGCGAGAGCGGCACCTTGGCCTGTTCGCCGGCCGCGGCCCCGACCGGGCGACCGGGGTGGTTCCCGGGGGAATCCCCGGCCGGCTGCTGCCGCTGCCCCCGACCTTGGCCCGCCTGGTGGCCCAGACCGATCGGGCGCAGGCGGCCTGGAGCGTCCTCTCGACGCTGGTGGACAAGCTCGCCTGGGTGCGGCGCCGATTCGTGGCCGTCCCCACGGGGTACCCCGTGCGCCTGCTGCGATGGGCCACCGGCCCGGGCCTCGGCCACCGCGAGGTCGCCCTCTACCTGGCCCCGGTCCGACGAGAGCTCGACCGCCTGCTCTCAGCCCTGGTCCGCTGAGGACCTTGGGGGCAGGGGAGCCGGATCTTCTGCGCCCCCCACCTCAGCCCTCGGGGACCGGATCCAGCAGGAGCAGCTCCTGCTGGATCCACCCCAAGGCGTGGAGGGCGGCGTACGGGGGGCGCGTGTGATCCTCGGGGCTGAGGGCGGCCTCCCAGCCGTCCGCGGCGATCCCGATCTCCCCCGCGAGCGCGATCCGCAGGAGGTTGAGGGCGCGCAACCACACCTCCACCTCGCCCGGGGCGAGGCGGCTCACCGGGCCGGGCTCCTGGAGCAGGCGCCGGACGGTCGCGAGGGCTCCCGCCCGGGCCAGCTCCAGGTCGGGACCGGCCAGGCGCCGGTACTCCTGCTCCAGCTCCGCCAGGTCGGGGTAGGCGGGGGGGGCGACGCGGGGGGAGCGGGCGACCAGGGGCTCCAGCCGGTCGAGCAGCGAGCCGAGGGCGGCGCGCTCGTCGCGATCCAGCTCCAGCTCGGCCCCCGCCTCTCCGTCGCTGCGGTGGCGGATCGCCGCCATCGGTCAGCGCCGGGCCACGGTCGCCTGGAGCCCGTGGGCGTGGAGCTGGGCGACCGCGATCTCGGCCCGCTCCCGAGGCCCGCTGGCCACCACCGCCCGCCCCTCGGTGTGCACCTGGAGCATCAGGCGGGTGGCGGTGGGCTGGTCGTAGCCGAAGATCCGGCGGAGCACGAAGACGACGTACGACATGAGGGTGACCGGGTCGTTCCAGACCACCACTTCCCAGGGCTGGTCGCGCTCGGCCCTGCGCCCGTCCGCGGGGGAGCGGGTCCGCTCGGGGGCGATCACACGCTCAGCCATGCCCCTACCGTAGCGCGCCGGCGCCGGACCCGGGACCGGCCGCGATCAGTCCGCCAGGGCGGGAGCGACCAGCCGCTCGTCGGCCAGCAGCCACCGCTCCAGCCACCGCTGCCCCAGGGTGAAGAGCAGGACCACCGCCACCGCCCCGACCACCGCCACCAGCAACCCGACGTAGCTGATGAGGTCGGTGTACTTGCCGAAGGTGCGGCCGATCAGGAAGGCGACCAGGCTGTACGAGCTGGCCCAGGCCACCCCCCCGGCGAGGTTGTAGGCGACGAAGCTGCGCCAGCGATAGTGGGAGAGGCCGGCCACGAACGAGACTGTGATCCGCAGCGCCGCGATGAAGCGCGCGATCACGACCGCCTTGCCGCCGTGGCGCGCGAAGAAGCGCTGGGCGAGGTGGACCCACCGGCCCAGGAAGGGCAGCCGGGGCAGCAGCCGCTCCAGCACCCAGGTGCCGGCGTAGCGACCGATCGCGTAGCCGCAGTTGTCCCCGATGACGGCGCCGGCGACCCCGGCGAGGATCACCAATCCGATGTTCAGGTGCCCGGCTCCGGCCCAGACCGCGCCCGCGATCATCACGGTGTCTCCCGGGAACGGCACCCCCAGACACTCCGCCCCGACCGCCAGGAAGATGACGAGGTACCCGTAGGTGTGGACGAGGTGGAAGAGGGTGGCGTCCGACGGCACCCCCGCAGTCTAGGGAGGCCGATGGTCCGGCGGGGGCCGCGATCGGATCCCCCGCCGGAGGCAAGTGGGCGGGGCCGGGCGGTGGCGGCGTGTACCCTGCCGGGGATGGACTGCCCCGCGTCCCGCGCCGCCGCGATCGTGGGCCTGGCCCTGGCGTCCGCGCTCGCCGTCGCCGGCTGCGGCCCGGGCCCGCTCAACTCCCCGTCGACCGGGACCGGCTGCTCGCTCACGGTGACCCTGCCGGTTCGGGGCGGTCACCCGATGCTGGCGGTGGTGGCCCGGGTGGGAGTCCGCGCGGCGCGCTTGGACCAGCCCAGCAACACCCTGTCGATCCCCTGCGGCCTCGTCGCCCGGCTCGACGCCGCCAGCGCCCCGCCGGGGGGGCCGACGCTCACGGGCTGGAGCTTGGCGGGGCGGCTCAGGCGCCGGCCCGCGATCACCGTCGTCATCGACGGCCTGATCACCGCCACCGCCGAGGTCCGGCTCCCCTCCCCCGGGTCGCCGCCGACGTCGCTCCCGTTGGTGACACCCCCGCCGGGACCCACCCCCGGCTGATCACGGTCGGCGGGACCTCGAGCATCGCCGCCCCGCCGTCCCGCCCGGGACGGCGGGGCGGACTCCCCTGAGAGCCATGTCCACCCCCCCCACCATCCTGCCGACCCGGATCGACGAGGGGTGGGCTCCGGGGATCCGCTACCGGATCGCCGGGGAGCTGGTGCCGGTGCTCCACTGCATCCTCGACGGGTCGGTGCCGCTGTTCTTCGAGCACCATCTCGTGCTCTGGAAGGATCCCCAGGTCGGGGTCACGCTGCGCCCGATGCGGGGAGCGGTGCGGCGGATCGTGCTGGGGATGCCGGTGTTCCTCACCCAGGGCCGCGGTCCGGGGTCGATCGCCCTCTCGAGGGATGCCCCCGGCCATGTCTTCCCGGTCCCGCTCGCCCGCGGCGAGGCCGTGCTGGTGCGCGAGCACCAGTTCCTCGCTGCCAGCGGCAGCCTGCGATTCACCCCGCGGCGGATCCGCGGGCTCACCAACAACCTGTTCGGCGGCAACGGCCTGTGGCTCGACCGCTTCGAGGCCCGCGACGCCGACGGGGTGGTCTGGCTCCACGGCTACGGCAACGTCTTCGAGAAGGAGCTGCAGGCGGGCGAGGCGATCGACGTCGAGCCCGGCGGCTGGGTGTACATGGACCCCAGCGTGCGGATGCGCCCCCAGGTGTATGGGCTGCGCACCGGGATCTTCGGCGGCGGCGGCCGGCTGGTCTTCAACCGCTTCGAGGGACCGGGACGGGTGGGGATCCAGTCCCTGTACGTCCACCTGCCCACCAGCGAGTAGGTCCGGGGGCCCCGACCCGGGCTCACGCCGCCCGGCGGTGGATCGAGACCTGGTAGTCGCTCCCGGGCGCGAAGGGATCCCGCTCCCAGGTGGCGAAGCGCTGCTCGAGCTCCAGCCCGGCGGCGCGGCAGATGGCGTCGTACCGGGCGCAGTCGAGCCCCGCCGCCACCAGCTGGAACCCCGCCACCAGGCGGCCGCCGGGAGCGAGGTGGCGGGCGAGGTTGGCGACCACCGCCGCCTCGCTGCCCGGATCCACGAAGAGCAGCACGTTGCCGGCGCACACGACGCAGGCGAAAAGGCGGGGCGCGCAGCCGTCCGCCGGCGCCTCCGCCGGCCGCTTGGGGGGGACGTCCGAGACGGTCAGGGTGGCCAGGTCGCCGAGGATGAAGGGGAGGTGGGGCGCCGTCTCGCGCGCCCGCTGGAGCATGAGCGGGTCGCGGTCGACGCCCACCACGACGATCCCGCGACGATCCAGCTCGGCCGCCACCCGACCGGTGCCGCAGCCGGCGTCGAGCACGGTGGCGGGGGCGAGGAGGGCGATCAGGGCCGCCTCGCCGTGGACGTCGGCCCCGGCGGCGGCCCGGGCCGCGAAGGCGGCGTCGTAGTCGGCGCCGCGGCGGCCGGGATACGGGAGCCGCGCGCCGGTCACGAGACGGGCCCTCGGCCGGCCGGCCGAGGGCCCGGGCGGGCGAGGGTTGCCGGGAGGGCCGCCTCCACCACCTCGCGGGGGACGGCGGCGGGACGCCCGTCGCGCAGCCGCACCCAGACCCACTCGGTGTGAACCTCGGCCAGCAGCCGGTCGTCCAGGCCCCGGCGGACCTCGGTGCGGCGAGTGCCGCGCACCCCCCCGACCGCCTCCACCCGGACCGTGAGCACGACCTCGTCGCCATAGACGGCGGGGTGGTGGTAGGTGATCGCCTGCCGATGGATCACCCAGGCACCGCCCTTGGCGGTGGTCCAGGCCGGCCCGAATCCGGCCAGGTCCGCGTGCTCGATGGCGATCTCCTCCGCCCAGTTGAGGTACACAGCGTTGTTGACATGGCCGTTGCGGTCGCACTCGTAGTGGCGCACCCGCCAGCGGGCGCTGTGCAGGAGCGGGTCGGTCACAGCCACCTCGCGATTATCCGCGCCCGGCTCAGCCCGAGAGCCGGCGCAGAGCTGCACCCCCGGCGGCGTCGTCGCCGAGCCCGAGCACCACCCCGCACATGATCAGCACCGAGGCCACCACGTCGAGGAAGATCCCGACCTCGACGATGAAGGGGAAATTCGCCGCCAGGGTGACGGCGCCCAGCACCACCCCGTTCTCGATGATGAGCCACCCGATCAGCTGGGCCACCGCGTGCCGGCGCACCACCATGACCAGCCCGCCGAGCAGGATCACCGCGGTCGCAACCGGAATCGCGGGGACCGTCCCCACTCCCGGGGGGAGCAGGTCGCGGCCGATCACAAGATAGGCGAGCGCGGTGAGGACCGCCCCCAGGATCAAGGAGACCCCGAGGCCGGCGGCGAGGCCACCGTCGCGCTGCAGCCTCAACCGGTCCAAAAGGAATCGGCGGATCGCTGAGGGGATGGCGATCGCCTTGATGACGAGGGTGAGGCCGGCGAGCACCCAGAGCCCGCGGTCACCGGTGCGGACCGCCACCGTGGCGACGGCGACCGCCAGCACCAGCGACTGGATGCCGTAGTAGGTGACGTAGCGCGCGAACAGCTTGGAGCCGAGGCAGGCGAACGCGCTGACCAGGATCAGCACCGCGGCGAGGTCGAGCACCACGCCCGCGGGCGTGGTCGGCGCCAGCGTCGCGACCCCCGCAGGCACCGTGTTCGCCTCAGCGCCCGGCCGCGACGTAGGCGACCAGGATCGTGAGGAACACCAGCAGCAGGTACCAGTTGACATCGCCGGACTGGATCCAGCCCAGCCCGCGTGCCGCCCGCTCCACCGCCGCCACCAGCGGCTGGTAGAGGAACCGCTGGTAGACCGGCAGCAGGCGAAAGCCATAGTGCACCGGGCCGGACCGTCCCGCCGGGTCGTCCGAGGCGCGCTCGAGGTCGCGATGCGGCCGGTACAGGTCCTCGAAGGTCACCCCCACCGGGTTGGCGAGGGTGGTGGCGGTGTACTGCATCCGCGGCCGGAAGCGCAGGATGCCACCGGCCCAGACCGGCACGGTGCGGGTGGCGGCGCGCGGCCGGGCCAGCCGGAGGATGAGGAGGGGAACGCCCAGCAGCCCCACCAGAGCCAAAGCAAGGTAGGTGGGCGAGAGCGAACTGAAGCCGGGGTGGGCCGGGATCAGGGTCAGGCCGGGGACGAGCAGGCGGGGCAGGATGACGATGCCGACGGTTCGTCGGACCACGGCGGCGAGCCCGATCAGCACCAGCGGCGCGCCCAGCGCGAGAGCGCAGCAGACCCCGGCCAGGATCGCGCCCGCAAGCACCGGCTGACCCCGCTCGCTGGCACGGCCGGCCGCTCCGCTCCGCGCCATCCCGAGGAACGGGATCCCGTAGGCGCGGGCGAAGGCGTTGATTGCCAGACCCCCGGCCAGCGCCAGCACCGCGCCGGCCGCGACGATGAGGACGGCGGCCAGGTGACTGGAGAGCCGGAAGCCCTGGAAGAGGCCCTGGAAGATGAGCCACTCCCCGACGAACCCGTTGAGGGGCGGGAGGGCCGCCAGGGCGAGGGTGCCGATCAACGCAATCACGGCCGTCCGCGGCATCCGCCGGGCCAGGCCCCCGAGGCGGTCGAGGTCGCGCAGGCCGGTGGCCCGCTCGACCGTGCCCGCGGTGAGGAAGAGCAGCGCCTTGGCGGTCCCGTGGTTGAGGACGTGATAGAGGCCGGCGATCAGCAGGAGCGCCCCCAGGCCCGGCTGGCCCAGGCTGAGGAAGGTCATCGCGGCCCCCAACGCGGTGACCGCGATGCCCACGTTCTCGATCGTCGAGTAGGCGAGGAATCGCTTCCAGTCCCGCTCCATCAGCGCGTAGAGGACACCCAGCACGGCCGAGGTCGCGCCCAGGCTCATGGTCAGCAGCCCCCACCAGGCGGGACCGTGGGAAAGGAGGCGAAATCCCACCAGCGCGATCCCGTAGACCCCCATCTGGGCCGTGACCGCGCTGAGCACCGCGGAGCCATCGGCCGGGGGTGCGGGGTCGGCCTCGGGGATGGAGAGGTGGAGCGGGACCAGTCCGGCCTTGAAGCCGAAGCCGATCAGCGCCAGCACGAAGGCGGCGCCGCGCCATCCGCTCCCGATCGTGGCCGAGCGCGCCGCGATCACCTGGAAGTCCAGGCTGTGGGCCTGGGTCGCCAGCAGCAGGAGCGCTGCCGTCAGGCAGACGAAGCCCGCCTCCCCCAGCGCGACGAAGAGGAAGCCCCCCCAGGCGGCCTCGCGACGATCGTGGTGGCGCCAGACCACAAAGGTGGCGGCGAGCGTCATCGACTCCCAGGCGACCAGGAAGGCGGTCACCGTGGCGGCGCAGAGGGTAGCGAGCGTGAAGAGCGCGGTGAGAGCGAGCGCCGCAAGGTACGCTGAGCTGGCGAGCGAGCGCGCGTGGGCGCGCGCGCCCCAGACGGCGGCGGTCAGGGCCACCAGGCCGAGGAGCGTGAGGAAGGTCGCTCCCAAGGCGGTCACCCGGTAGGCCACCGGTCCCACCAGCTGGTTGCCCAGAGCCAGGCTCTCGCTCGAGCCGGCGACCACCCCCACCAGCCCGGCGCCGAGGGCAGCGAGCCCGCCCAACCCGATCAGCCCGGCCTGGAGCGACACCGCCGGGCGCCGCCCGCCCGCCAGCACCAGCCCGGCGGCGCCGAGCCACGCCGCCGCTGCCGCGCCCGCCAATCCCAGCGCCACCGTCGCCATCAGGCCGTCTTCCCGGGGGCCGGCGGGGGCGCTGTCATAAATCGGGCCGGGTTCACCCGAGCCGCGAGCCGTCCGGTGGCGACCAGCAGGCCGTGCAGGAGCGCGATCGGGCTGGGCGGGCAGCCGGGGATCACCACGTCCACCGGGATGAGCTCCTGGATGCTGCCGTGGGTGAGGATGTCGGGGCCGAGCACGCCGCCCAGCGGACAGGCCCCCACCGCGACCACCACCTTGGGATCGGGCATCGCCTGATAGGTGAGCCGCAGGGCGTGGTCCATTCCCACGGCGCCCGGTCCCGTCACCATCAGCAGATCCGCGTGGCGCGGGGTGGGGGTGAAGAAGAAGCCCAGGCGGGTGAGGTCGTAATGGGGCGCCAGCAGCATCCGAATCTCGGACTCACAGGCGGCGCAGGAGCCGGTGTCGATGGTGCGGATGTGCAAGCTGCGTCCGAAGGTGCGCCCGACCTCGTCGCGCAGACGAGCCGCCAGCTCGGCCTCGGTCACCCGGGCGACCCCCCGATCGGGATCCGCACCAGCGTCCCGCGGGGGCCGGGCGTGCTGAGCTCGATGCAGGAGCTGGAACGGGACCCGGTGCCGGCGACCTCCAGGCACCGGCCGCAGGCGGTGCAGCGCCCCAGGTCCAGCACCAGGTCGCCCGCGTCCAGCCACAGCGCCCGGCTCGGGCAGACGCTGGCGACCGCATTCGCCAGCGGGACGGTGAGCGCCCCCGGATCGAAGGCGGGGGGAGCGGGCAGGTCGGCGGTCCACGGGTCGTGGCCACGCGGGTACCGTGTGGTCACAACCCGGCGGCGGATGCCGCGCAGGAACCAGGCGGCCATCAGCGGGCGAACCCCGCCACCGTCTGCCAGAAGCTGGCCTCGATGATGGCCACGTCGGTGAAGACGTTGCGGGAGCGGAGCGCGTCGTCGAAGGCGCGCCAGTTCCGCACCGGCGCCGGTCGCAGCCGGGCCCAGGCGATCCGGCCCGAGGGATCCAGCGCGACCGCCGCCAGGGCCTCGCCCCGGGCCGACTCGGCCCAGCCCAGTGCCAGCTCGTCCGCGGGGACGCTCGCGCCCCGGGGGAGCGGAGCAGCGGTCGCCGCCTGGGCATCCCGCTCGATCCCGGCCTGGCACAGGATCTGCAGCAGACATGCCGATTGCTCGACCTCCTCCCGCATCACCTCGATCCGGCTGAGCACGTCGCCGCGGTGCCGCAGCGGGATCGCGGCGGGGACCAGCGCGCCCGGCTCGGGGTGGTCCCGGCGGGCGTCGACGTCGCGGCCGCAGGCGCGGGCCACCGGTCCCACCAGCCCCAGCCGCGCGGCCGCCTCCGCCGACACGATCCCGGCCGCCTCCAGCCGGTCCAGGTGCGAATTGGTACGGAGCAGGGCGCGGGTCACGTCGCGAAAGCCGTCGAGGACGGCCCCCAGCTCGGCGCCGAGACGGCCCAGGTCGGGCCAGCGGCGGACCCCCCCGGGGGCGAGGACGTTGAAGAGGTAGCGGTGCCCGACCACGGCCGCGTTCAGGCGCAGCAGCCGCTCCAGCACCTGTTCGGCCTGAGCCTGCCCGACCCCGAGCCCGGTCGCCTGGCACACCGCCGCCACCGCCGCGGCGTGGTTGAAGCAGCGCTCCAGCTCCAGCGCCACCTGGCGTGCCCGGCTGGCCGCGAGACTGACCGTCCAGCCCGCCGCGCGCTCCACCGCCCGGCAGAAGGCGAGGCCGTTGCCGACCGCGGTGAGCCCGTCCAGACGCTCGACCTGGAAGAGGGCACGGTCCGGGGTGAGGCCGGTCAGCCGCCGCTCGATCCCGCGGTGCTTGTGCCAGAGGAGCAGAAAGCTGTCCAGCAGCTCCTCACCGGTCGTGACCAGGCCCAGGTAGAGCGACTCCTGCGCCACCCCGCGCACCGGTCCCACCGGGAACTCGAATGCCTCGCCGACCACCACATGGGGCGCGTGCAGGTCGGCGGGCCGTCCCATCCCCCAGCTCCCCCCGCGCAGCGGTCGCTCGCCGGCCGCGGTCGGCGGCAGCAGGATCCGGTTGAGTGGCGTGCCGCCGCGGGGGCGGATCCCCCACTGCTCGTAGAGCTCGCACTCCTCCACGAAGGCGGCGGGGGCGAGCTGGGAGAGCTGCGGGTACTCCTGCGCCTGCACCGGGCTGGCGAGGACGACGTAGCGATTCCAGCGGTCGAGCGCCACCACCACCCGCAGGCCGACCGGGGTGGTCACCTCACTGTCGGCCTCCGGTCCCGGCGCCGGCGACCCGCCGCTTGCGCCGGGGCTCGCGGCTGGTGCCGCCTGCTGCTCGACCGCGAAGAGATCGGCCAGACGCGCGCCGGGCAGCGCCATCAGCTGCGCCAGGGTGGCCTGCAGCCGGTGCGGGGGCACGGCCACCAGCGTCACCCGGTCGTGGGTCCGGACCACCTTTGCCCCCGAGAGTCGGCGCAGCAACTCCTCCCCGTCGGCAGGGGGCGCGTCGCTCTCCGCCGGCGTCACCGGACCAGCCCGGCCGACTCGACCAGCAGGCGGCTCAACGCCCCCGGGATGACCAGGCCCAGCACCAGCAGTCCAGCCAGGCCGAGCACCAGCGGAAGCCCCGCCACCCAGGCCGGCCCCAGCTCGGCGCGCCCCACGCCGACCCCACTCGGGCGCGGCCCGAGCACCATCTCCGTGATGGTGCGCACGAACGCGATGAACACCACCGCCAGCAGCAGCAGCAGCAGCCCGGCGAGCCAGGGGTCGTGTCCCGCGAAGCCGGCCCGCACGATCGTGAGCTCGCTCACGAACAGCCCGAACGGGGGCGAGCCGACGATGGCGAAGGCGCCCAGCAGGAGCGCCGCCCCGGTCAGCGGCAGCAGCGCCAGTGCGCCCGTGACCCGCTCCGAACGGCGCGTCCGGTAGCCGAGCAGGATGCCCCCGCTGGCGAGGAAGAGCACGGTCTTGCCGAGAGCGTGGTTGAGGGTGTGGAGGAGCGCGCCGTACACGCCCAGCAGCCCGCCGAAGCCGAGCCCGACGGCGATGATCCCCATGTGCTCCACCGAGGAGTACGCCAGCAGCCGCTTGTAATCCCCGCGGCGGACGATGAACACGGCCCCGACCCCGATGGAGAGGAACCCGAAGATCAGCAGGACCCGGCCCGCATAGGCGCTGGCGCGCCCGGCGCTGGCGATCGCGAGGAAGCGGATGATCGCGTACATGCCAAGGTTGAGCAGGGCCCCCGAGAGCATCGCGCTGACCGGGCTGGGCGCCTCGGAATGGGCGTCGGGCAGCCAGGTGTGCATCGGTGCCAGTCCCACCTTGGTGCCGTAGCCCACCACCGCCAAGACGAAGCCGAGCCGGAGCGCGGCCGGCCGCAGGCCGGCGGCGTGGTCGAAGAGGAAGGGCCAGGTGAGGTGCTGGCCGGCCGAGCCGGGCAGGGTGCTGGCGGCGCTGTAGACGAACAGCGTCCCCACCAGGGCGATGGTCACTCCCAGGGCACTCACGATGACGTACTTCCACGCCGCCTCCAGCGCGGTGGGACGGCCCTCGATCGCCACCATCACGACGCTGGAGAGCGCGCTCAGCTCGACCAGCACGAAGAGCAGTCCGAGGTTGCCGGTCTCGCAGGCGGCCAGCATGGTCGAGCCGAAGACACCGAAGAACACCCACGCCAACCGGATCCGGATCGGGCTGAACTCCGCCCTCCCCCGGGGAGCGGCGAGATAGGCAGCCATCCCCCAGCTGGCGAGCAGGATCACCAGCGCCAACGTGAGCAGAAAGAAGGCACTGAGATGGTCGACGTAGAGGAGCGACCCCAGTCCGTGGACCGGCCCCCCGGTGGCCACGCGCACGGCAAGAGCCACCGCGGCAGCCATCGACCCCGCCCCTCCAACCACGGTCGCGGCGCCGGCGCGCCGGATCCCGAGGTTGAGGAGCCCAGCCCCGCTGCCCACCAGCGGGAAGGCCACCGCCGCGATCGCCAGCCAGATTCCCGTGCTCACCGGCCGATCACGTACGAGCTGGTGATCCCCACCAGGGACAGCAGAAACGCAGCCCCGATGAACTCGGCGATTCGGAAGAACCGGAGTTTGGCGAAGGAGCTGTCGATGACCACGATGACGGCACCGCAGACCACCAGTTTGCCCAGCAGCGCGAGCGTCCCCGTCACCCCCCCGGCAAGGCTATCGGCCGACCCCAGCCCCCAGGGGATGACGAAGACGTTCATGAAGATCGCCGACAGGAGCAGGAACTTCATCCAGGCTCCCCACTTGACCAGGGCGTACTCGCGGCCGGAGTACTCCAGCACCCGACTCTCCTCGATCATCGAGATCTCGATGCTCCCGCTGGGATTGTCGATCGGGATGCGCCCGTTCTCGACCAGCACCAGCAGGAAGAAGCTGAGTGCGCCCAGCAGGTGAGTGGGCAGCACGTAGGCGGCTGGTGACTGCGCGATCACATGATTCATGCGATAGGGGTTGTCGGAGGCGGAGAGGATTCCGACGGTGAAGAACACGAGGATCAGAGCGGGCTCGGACAGGCTCCCGATCCAGGTGGTCCGGCTCGCCCCCATCCCGCCCGCCGGGCTGGCGGTGTCAAGCGCCCCCAGCGAGAGGGCGAAGCTAGCCAGGCCGAGCACGAAGGCCCCCCCGATCAGGTCGGCCAGAAAGGCCAGCGGCAGAGGCTGATCGGTGATGATCGGCACGATGGTGGAAACCAGCAGGTAGCAGCTGAAGGCGGCAATCGGCGCGCCCCGGAACACGAAGGACGTGTGCTCGGAGATCGCGCTGCCCTTGCCGAGCCACTTGCGCAGGTCGCGGTACGGCTGCCAGATGCTCGGTCCGCGCTTGCTCTGGACCCGCGCCTCAGCCCAGGCGATCGCTCCCACGTACAGCGGCGAGCAGGCCACGACCACCAGCGTCTGCAGCACCTGGAGGGCGAAGGCCACAGCATCCTCCGAAACGGGAGACGGTTTCGACTCGGGTGAGTGTAGAAGCCATCAGCCGAGTCCGAGGATTGGACTGCGGCGTACGCGAGCCTCATCGCGACCTGAGCACCTTATACCCACCCCCGCACGCGGCTGTCAAGGCGCGCGGGACCGCGACGACGCAGCGGCGCGGCCGGGATGGTGACTCACCCGCGTGCACCACGGCCCACGGCGGCGGGCGCACACCACCAGCTGTCGGCCGCGGCCCGCCCCGCGAGGCCAGCCCGGCGGGGCGGACCCCAAGCCCTCGCCGCCCGCGCGCGGCGGGCGACGGACGCCCGGCCCCGGATCCCGATCACCGGACCCGCCCTGCCGTGGTCGACCACTGTCCCAGCTCGGAGGCAGCACCGGCCGCCGCGTCTAGAATCAGACCGCAGGCGCGGGGGCCAGAGGGCCACGGGACGCCCCGTCCCGGTCGCACCGACGGCACCGTCGGCACCGTCGGCACCGTCGGCGGGAGGTAGGTCCCCCCACCCCTCGGAGGTGCGCGTGCCCAAGGCTCCCCCGCCAGCCGGCTTCGAGACGGACCTCGAGTCGGTGCCCGAGCGCCTCGCTCGTCAAGACCGGCTCGAGCCCGACGAGCTGAGGCAGGTCTGGTCGATGCTGGACGGGGGCGCGATCATGGTGGCGGACGTGCGCCATCAGCTGTGGCGCAGCTGGGGGCTGTGCCGTCGCCACAGCTGGGTGTTCGCCGCCATGGAGATCGAGTGCCTGGGCGGTCAGCCACGGGCCTCAACTGTCCTCTACGAGGACCTCGTCGCCCGTGGCGCCCGGATCACCGATCGAGCCGGCCGACTCCCCTGGAGGCTGGGACGGCGCGCACTCCAGCGACGCGCCGCCTGCCTCACCTGCGAGTTCGTGCAGATGGTGCACCGGCTGGGGGAGGGCCGTTACCTCATCTCCTGGGACCGGGACGCCCGGACGACCCGGCGGATGCAGCGGCTAACGCGCACCATCGAGCTGATCGCCGCCGCCGAGCCCGCCTGGCGCGGGCGCGCCTGCCCGAGATGCTTGGGGGGAGACGGTCCCCTCTGCCGGCCCCACCTGGTCGAGACAGCACCCACCCCTCGCGAGCACCGCCACACCGTCGAGGCGCTGGACGATCTGGCGATTCGGGTCGCGCGCCTGGGACGCTCGATGACGTGGCAGGGGCCGCCGGCCGGCCCCGACGACAGATCCTCCTGGGTGGAGGCGCTGGGGTGGGCCGGGGGCTGGTCGGACGCCCAGGAAATCGTGGCATGACCCGACCTCAGCTACCCCCAACCGGGAATCCCGTGACCTCGCTGCGCCTCACCAAGCTGCATGGGTGCGGCAACGACTTCCTCGTCCTCATCGACCGCGCCCGCCACCGGCCGCTCGATCGCCGCTGGGCGCGCGCGCTCTGCGACCGCCACGAGGGAGTGGGGGCGGACGGGGTCCTCACCGCGCTCGCGCCGACCCAGGGCGGCGACGTGCGCCTGGTGATCCAGAACGCCGACGGAACCCGAGCGAGGATGAGCGGAAATGGGGTGCGCTGCCTGGCGGCGGCGCTGGTGGAGTCGGGTCTCGCCGAGCCGGGGGAGGTTGTGGTGGAGACCGACGCGGGTGCCCGCCGTGTCCGAGTCGATCCGACTGCGGCCTCCGAGTGGACCACCAGCGTCGAGATGGGCAAGGTTCGGCTCGGCAGCGAGTGCCTGACCACCAGGTCCAGATGGCGGTCCCGGACCGCGGTGCTCGGCAACCGCCACCTCGTGGTCCTCGTGGACAGCCTCGACACTGTCGACATCGACGCCATCGGCCCCCAGCTGGCACGCGAGGCCGGCGACGTCAATATCGAGTGGGTCGCGGCCGATGCGGCCGGCGACGGGATCGAAATACTGGTGTGGGAGCGGGGGGTGGGCGTGACCCGAGCGTGCGGCACCGGCAGCTGCGCCGCCGCCGCCGCTGCGCGGGGATGGGGGATGGCCGGGGACGATGTCCGCGTGCGCAATCCCGGTGGCACGCTCCGGGTCGAGCTCCGCGGTCCAGGGCCCGAGCGAATCGACGCCCGCCTGACCGGCCCGGTCCAGCTGGTGGCCCACATCGAGGTCGACCCTCGCAGGCTGCACGCCTGGACCACAGGCCCCAGGGCATCCGGACGGAGCGGGTGAAGCAGCCTCGGCAAAACCCGGCGGAAGCGTCCCACGCTCACCGTCGAGGCCAGGCGATTGATCGCCCCCGCTGCCCACCGGCTGGCACAGACACCCCACCCCGAGCGCCCGCTGGGGTGTCGAGGTGGCTCTCCCCCGCCCCGAGCCCCTGGCGCGCCTCGGGCGCTCGAAGAGCGCGTGGTGCCCAGGGTAGAATCCCAGGGCGCCCGAGCCGACGGTCGATCTGGAGGACGAGCCGAGGTGGTCGACAGAGCTGGATACTACCGCTTCCCCGCCCTCCACGGCGACACGGTCGCGTTTGCATGCGAGGATGATCTGTGGCTGGTGAGTCTTGGATGCTCCCCTGCGCACCGGCTGACCGCCGGGGTGGCCCCGGCCTCGCGGCCGGCATTCTCACCGACCGGCGACCAGATCGCCTTCGTGGGGATGGACGAGGGGCCGACCGAAATCTACGTCATCGACGCGGACGGCGGGGAGCCGTCGCGTCTCACGTTCCAGGGCGCCACCTGCGTGGGAGCGACCTGGTCGCGGGACGGCACGTCGATCGTGTATCCGACCAACTCCAGCAGGCCATTTCGCGCAGACATGTGGCTGAACTCGGTGAGCCCGCAGGGAGGACTCCCCCGCCAGCTGCCCCTGGGGCCCGCCACCAGCGTGGCCTTCGGCACCGCCGGCGGCACCGTGCTGGGACGCCATGGACTGCGGGAGGCGGCCTGGTGGAAGCGCTACCGCGGCGGAACCCTCGGGACTCTGTGGATCGACCCCACAGGAGCCGGTCGGTTTGAGAAGCTGATCGAGCTGGTGGGAAACCTATCGAGCCCCTGCTGGATCGGGTCACGCGTCTTCTTTCTGTCCGACCATGAGGGAGTCGGCAACGTCTACTCCTGCACCGTCAGCGGCGCGGATCTGACCCGGCACACGGACCACCAAGAGTTCTACGCTCGCAACCTCTCAGGCGACGGCATCCGGCTGGTGTATCACTCCGGCGGCGATCTGTACCTGCTGGACCCGGCAGCGGACCGCTGCCGCCGGCTGGAGATCGCGATCATCAGCTCGCGTACGCAACGCAGTCGTCGCTTTGCGAGCGCCGCTCGCTACCTCGACGAGGCCAGGCTGTCGCCCGATGGGTCCGGCCTGGCGTTGATCGCCCGCGGCAAGGCCTTCACCTTGTCGCACTGGGATGGCCCGGTGACCCAGCACGGTGCACGCGATGGGGTTCGCTACCGAAAGCTGACCGAGCTTCACGATCGCCAGCGACTGGTCGCCCTCGCCGGAGACCAGCACGAGCACGAGGGGCTGCTCCTGCTCACAGCAGCGGAAGCCCGGCCACCTCAGCTGGCGGGTGATCTCGACCTGGGTCAGGTGGTGGAGCTGGAGGCGGCTCCGCACGCGGATCTGCTGGCCGTCACCAATCACCGTAGCGAGCTGCTGGAGGTCGACCTGCGCCCACCCACGCCATCGGCACGAGTGCTGGATCGCAGCCGCTTCGGCCCGGTCCAGGGAATCGCCTGGTCCCCGGATGGAAAGTGGCTGGCTTACGGACTGCCGACCGGTCCCCATGTGTGCGCCATCAGGCTCTGCGAGGTGGCCAGCGGCGCACTCACCTGGGCGACCGATCCAGTGCTCGTCGACCGCAGCCCGGCTTTCGATCCCGAGGGGAAATACCTCTATTTCATCGGCTGTCGGGACTTCGATCCGGTCTACGACCAACTCCACTTTGATCTGGGTTTCCCCAAGGGGACGCGCCCCTACCTCATCCCCCTGCAGCGCGGCGCGCGCTCGCCCTTCTCGCCCGAGCCCTCGGCGCCCGGGCAGGACCGCGACGCCGGGCGCGCGGCCGACGGCGCGCCCTCGACCCCGATTCCCGAGATCCACCTCGACGGGATCACCGACCGACTGCTCTCGTTTCCGATCCCCGAGGGTCGGTATGGCCGAGTCGGAGCGACTCGGGGCCGGATCCTGTTCTCCTCATTCCCGATCGAGGGCGCGAGCGACCAGCAGCTGTTCCCCGACGAGCCCACCGCCAAGGGAACCCTGAAGGCCTTCACATTCGCCACCCAGAGGGAGTCGATCGTGGCCGAGGAGATCACCGACTTCTCGGTCGGTCGGGACGGCAGGACGGTGCTCTATCGCTCCCGCGACCGGTTGCGGGTGCTGCGAGAGGGAACGATCCCCGCGGAGGTTGCCCTCACGGGGTCGTCCGGACCTGGCCAGTCGGGGCAGGCGCCCGGGCCGGAGTCCGGTTGGGTGGATCTGGATCGCGTCAAGGTGTCGGTGCGGCCGACCACCGAGTGGCGGCAGATGTTTCGCGAAGCCTGGCGCCTCCAGCGTGACCACTTCTGGGCTCAGGACCTGTCCGGAATCGACTGGAGCGGCGCCTACGCTCGCTACGTGGGGCTGATCGACCGGGTGACCACCCGATCGGAACTGTCCGATCTGATCTTGGAGCTGCTGGGCGAACTGGGCACCTCCCACGCCTACGAGATGGGAGGCGAGTATCGCCGCGGACCGGATTACAAGCTGGGCTTTCTCGGGGTGGACTGGGAGCAGCGGGAGGGATCCGCCGAGTATCGGATCGGTCGCCTCGTGCATGGCGACAGCTGGAGTCAGGCGGCAACCTCTCCGCTCGGATCCTCGGGCGCGGGGCTGGTCCCAGGAGATGTCGTGCTCTCCATCAATGGACAGCTGGTGAGTGGCGGCCTCAGCCCGGGCGAGCTGCTGGTCGGCCAGGCGGGCGCCGACGTCAGCGTGACCGTGCGCCGAGCCGCCGGCGAGACCTCGACGGTGTCGGCCCGGACTCTGGCTGACGAACGGCCGGGGCGCTATCGAGATTGGGTGGAGGCCAACCGCAAAGCCGTCCACTCGCTCACCTCAGGGCGGGTGGGATACGTGCACGTGCCGGACATGATGGCCCTGGGATACGGAGAGTTTCATCGCGGCTTCCTTCTCGAGTACGACCGTGACGCGCTGATCATCGACGTCCGCTTCAACCGAGGCGGCCACGTGTCGCAGCTCCTGCTGGAGAAGCTGGCGCGCCGGCGGATCGGATACTCGCATCCCCGTTGGGGTCAGCCCGAGCCGTACCCGGAGCTCTCTCCCGCGGGTCCGCTGGTGGCCCTCACCAACGAGCAGGCCGGGTCGGACGGCGACATCTTCTGCCACGGCTTCAAGCTGATGCGGCTGGGGCCCCTGGTGGGGACCCGCACCTGGGGCGGGGTGGTCGGGATCGACCCGCACCAGCGGCTGGCGGACGGCACCGTCACCACCCAGCCTGAGTTCTCCTTCAACTTCGATGATGTGGGGTGGGGCGTCGAGAACCACGGTGCGGTCCCGGACATCGAGGTCGACAACGCGCCGCAGGACTACGCCCGCGAAGCCGACCCGCAGCTCGAGCGTGCGGTCGCGGTGGCTCAGGAGCTGCTGGCGGCGCATCCCCCCCACCGCCCGCATGCGGGCGCGCGACCAGATCTGGCCGCCCCCCGGCTGCCGGAGCGCGCGGCTCGCCGGTAGGCGGTCGCGGGGTTGGCTGCGGCTCGGCTGACGAAAACGACCGGGGCCGCTGGACGTCTCCCGCGCACCGGGGTCACAGTGGGCGCAGGACATTTGACGGTCTCGCTGTCAGGGGTGGAGACGAGCCCCCAGCAAGTTGGCGCGGGTCGGGCCGCGCTGTCGATCAGGCTCCGACCGGGTGATCGATCCTGTCGGGTGGGCCTGCTCATCGCTCGCGCCGCAGCCAAGGGTCCGCGCGGGTCAGTCAGCTGACTCCCCCTGACCCGGAACTGGCTCAGCTCCCATCCAGCTGGCCGGCGCCACAGGACCCCCGTGCCGGATCCCCTCCGGTCCCCCCCAGACCCGAGAGTGAGCCGCGGTCGCACGCGAGACCCCAGCTGCTAACGATCTGGCTTGGTGAGGGTACGAGAGGGCCGTGCCAGCACCAGTACACTCCGCGTCTCGTGCGTGCCAACGTCATGACGAGCCGGACCTCTCCCGATAGCTGATGCTCGGCCCACCGGTGTGAGGTGGTGACGCGAGGCCGCACTAATCCAATGGGCCCACCGGGACGTCGCTCGCCCGGCCGGCCCCGCCTTGGAATCCTGCCGGGACGATCGCGGCGGGCGTCCAGTTGGCGCTGGGCAAGGTCGGCATCTGCGGGCGCGTGCGTGCCATCGAGCGTGGGTGGTGCCACGGCTGCGCGTGGGTGCTTCTGACGTGGGCCTCGCTCAGTGTCGAGCGGTGGCCGCGGAAGAGCTCCAAACCATCGGGATCACCGCGCCAAAGATCCACCACGTCCTGGATTCCGTGCTGCCCCGGATTCCGCGGCATGGCCGCCCGGCGCTCGCCGGGATTTGTCGATGACACCACAGCCATGCCACAGGCTCCCTCCCCCTATCGCGTCGCGGCTGCGTGGGCTCATGTGTCCCTCTGCGCATGCAGCACTGGAGGACTGGAGGTCTGGGATTCGTGCGGAGGGACGGGGATTCGAACCCCGGAGGGCGGTGAAGCCCCAGCGGTTTTCAAGACCGCCGCAATCAACCACTCTGCCATCCCTCCAGGGGTCGATTTGAGATCAAGTCATCCGGCTCGCCGCCGTGGCCTCCGAGAGTTTGATCCACCCACTGATCCAACCTCGGGAATCCGCGGGTGCCGCAGCATCGCTTTGAGGGCATCGGCGGCTTCCTGGTGCATCGCCATGGCCCAGTGAGAATACCGATCCAGGGTGATCGCCACCGTGGCGTGCCCCAGGAGATCCGCGACGACCTTGGGCTGCACCCCTGGTCGAGGAGAAGGGTCGCCGCCGTGTGTCGGAGATCGTGGAAGCGGATCGCGGGGAGGCCGGCGCGCTGGCCGAGGTGGCCCCAGTCCGCCCGAACCCCGTTGGCGTCCAGGGGGCACCCGTGGCTCCGGCGACCACCCAGTCGCCCGGCAGCCAGCGATCCCGGGCCACCAGCCGGGCCGCGACCTGGGTCGCCGGGCGCCGGCTCAGGGCGACGAGGGCTGTCGGGGTGAGGCGGACCTGCCGGCGCGACCGGGCCGGCTTCGGCTCCCCTCACACCAGCCCGGAGTCGGGCACCCGCTGCAGCGTGCCCGTCACCGCCAGGGTCCCGCGTCCCATGTCCGCGTCCCGCCACCCCAGGGCCAGCAGCTCGCCCTGACGCATCCCCGTGGTGACCGCCAGGAGCGGCAGGGCGCCGCCCTCCGCGTCCTCAGTTGGAGCGGCCCAGCCCCGGTGGACGTCGTCCGAGCTGAGGACCTGCGTGTCGGTTCGAGCCATCCGGGGCGGGGTCGGCAGGCTGGTGACGTTCCGCGTCACGCGTCCCTGGCGAACTGCGGCCCCGGGCGCGCGCTGCAGCACCCTGTGGACGTGGTGGACGGTGGTGGGGCTCGACCCGGCCGCCAGCCGCTCGGCGTAGCGGGCCTCCAACTGGGCGGGCTGGAGGCGGCCCAGCCGGAGCCGGCCCACGGCGGGGATGAGGTGACCGCGACCCAGCTCCCAGTACCGAGTCCAGGTGCGGGGCCGCAGGGTCGGCCGGATCCTGGACCGCCAGCTCTCTCGCCTCGCGACCACCGTGTCCCGACCGCCGGGCACCGTCGCCCCCGGTGTCCCGGTGCGGGAGGGCCGCCGTCAGCCGCCGGCCCGCCGCCGCCCGGGCGTGGGCGTAGACCCGCTGGCGGCGACCGTCGGTCCCGGTGATCGCTGCGACCCACAGGCCATCGGCCCGCCGGTAGATCGTCCCCTCTCCGTTGGCGCGCTTTCGGGCACGGGGACGGGGCGAGGGGTCAGCGGGCATCGCCCGGAAGCGGAGGCCCTGGCCGCCGACCAGGGCATGGGAGCGCCCGCATTCCCCTCAATTGAACAGCGCCCCGCCGCGGGCCCCATGCTCCCAGTTGACCCGGGAGACGATCTCGTGCCCATCCCCGCCGATTGGGGCCAGCCCCCTCGAGACGCTGCAGGCGGTGCGCGCCCCGATCGCGTCTGGACAGGCAGTGTCGTGACGGTGCCCCGTGCCGGAGGCCGCACCCGCATCGCTGGCTCAGGCAACCCGTGGCGACCGGCGGCGGGAGGGACCCCCCTAGACTTCCCGATCGTGACCGCCTGGTTGCGCGTTCAGGGTCATCGTCTTCGTGCCGGGCCGATGCGCGCCCTGCGCTGGGTGACCGGCGGTTGGGCCCACGCCACAGAGCAGGACGGGGCTGACGATGCGCCCCTCGCGCTCGGCATCGACTGGGACAGCAAGCCCACAGATTAGGTTGCCACGCTGCATCGCGAGATGGCGACCGGGATGGGGTTTCAGCTCAATGAGTTGGCGGGCTTCGATCAGAAGGTCTCGCTGCTCTTGACGACGATTGGGGTTCTGCTTGGGCTGGGGTTGTCCGGCGCGAGCCACCTGGGGCCGAGCGGCCTGGCGCCCGCGGCATTCTATGCGGGTCTCCTGGCACTGCTGGTGGGACTGGTCAGCGCCATCGCCGGTTACCGACCACGCCGGGTTGAATTCACCCCGGCACCGCTCGGGATCTGCCCCGGGCTGGTCGACGCCAGCGCCAGCCTCCTGCTGGGCATCGAGATCGACGGCATGGAGGTGGCCTTCAAGGCGAACATGGGGGTCCGGGAGATCAAGCTGGCCTATCTCCACCTGACGCTGCGGCTGCTGGTGGTCGGCGCTGCCCTGCTGGCTCTTGGGTACGGGATTGGCGTCTCGGGTACACTGCGCTGAGCATGAGCCAGCACCCGACGTCGGCCCCGGGGCCAGCTCCAACGGCTAGAGAGCTGCAGCGGTCCTTGACTCCCGAGCAAGAGCAGGCCGCTCAAATGCGCCGCGAGCAAGTGCGCCAAGCGATCGGGGTCGTCGACAAGGGGCTGCGGCCGCTCTCTCCGGGCGAGTTTGAGAAGCAACTCGCCCGCCAGACCGTGCAGGAGCGCCGAGAGCCGTAGGCGGGGACCTCCCGCCCTGCAACCGGTCGCCGGCCCACCCGGCATCCTCTCACCCGCCCCGGGCTGGGGTCGCCGGTCCTTGGTCGACCCGCCACTCACCGCAGGGTCCCGCCCCTGTCGCTGCGGACTTGCTCGAATGCCGCCTCCGTCCTGATCGCTGCTTTCGGGTGTGAACCGCGGCGATTGTCCGAATTCTGTCCAGGGACGTCGTCTACGCTCGGTACATGAACGCCGCCGACCGGATCACGTCAGGCCTCAGGCCGGTCGCCTCCACCGCGATCCCACCACGGGAGGAGCGAGGGAAACCACAGAGGGTTCTCGCGGCGGAGCCAGGCACGCCGGCTGTGGAGCCGCCCGGACTCAAGCTGTTGGTTTCCATCCGCGAGGCATCGGGCGCGCTGTCGATTAGTCGGGCACAGCTTTACTAGGCCGCCAGTTTGTTACGGGACTCTACACGAGTTGATGTAGCGGAGATCGGGAGCGCGAAAGAACCCGAGCACGAGGTCGCGTGTGGCCTGGAGGCTAGCGACCCCCGACTCGATGACCGCCCTCATCTCGTCGATCGTGCGCGCGGCGGAGCGGCCGACGCGATCGTGATGAAGTAGGGCGCTGGCGCGCTACGGCTGATGGTCGACGAACCGGGTCCGGCAGTTCCCCGCCGGGGCGTACACCGCCAGAACCTGGCCGCCCGTCTCCAGCACCCCCTTCCCACACCCGGCGTGAGGTTCTGCCTCACCGGGCGTTCCCCCGGACAGTCGACCACTTGCATTCCGCCGTGCCAGGGCGTTGGCAAGTGGTCCCAGCGACCGGTGCACCGTATGAGCCTGATCCCTTGCGGGAGCGGGGACTGACCCTTCTACTATTGAGACTCGCCCGGTCTTTCTCGGCCAAGCTGGGCGCGCGCGAACGGAGACCCCGGACCCGCGAGTCGCGGTCCACGTTTGCCGGCAGCATCCACCGGCCCCGCTGGGCAGGCTTCACGGAGACCGCCATCTGGAGTGTCCCCGAGGGGTCGTCACCGCTGGCGCAGCCCTGGCCAGCCCCGGCAATCGCTAAGAACCACGACATGGACGGGCGCTGACAAGCTCCATAGTCCGGCCGCGGGTGGACCGCTATCGTGCTCGCCGGCACTCGGTCGCATCGACCTCTCCGCGCAGGGGGCGGCAGCCTGAAAGGCGGCCCACCGCAGAGTCGGCCCTGGCGTCCACACTTTCCCCTTGACAGATCAATATATTGCCGAGATACTTGCGATGTGCCAGCCGCTGTGCTCCTCACCCGTCTCAGCGACCAGGCGTACGGCCACCTCCGCGACCTTATCGTGAGCTTGGAACTTGAGCCAGGTTCTCTGATTGCTGAACGCGAGACCATGGCCGCCCTCGGAGTAGGCAGGACGCCCCTCCGGGAGGCTCTCCATCGGCTCGCCCACGATGGCCTGGTCGAGGTCGTTCCCCGTCGAGGACACTTCGTCTCGCAGGTCAGCCTCACGGATCTGACCCACGTCTTTGAGCTGCGGCAAGCCATCGAGGGACTATCTGCCCGCCTCGCCGCACGCCGAGCCACGGGCAGCGACCGGGCAGCCCTCGGGGCTCTCCTCCGAGACGCTCGTCAGCTGATGAACGAGCCAGACAGTGCGGCGCACCTGGAACTCGATCGACGTTTTCATGGGCTTGTCGCCGACGCCTCGCGGAATGGGTACATCCGGGAGGACGTTGAAAGACTCTTCGCCCTGAGCGTTCGGATCCAGCGTCTTTCCGGTGTTCCCATCACGACGATCGAGCACGAGCTCACCAACTACGAAGGCGTCGTTTCTGCCATCGACGATGGCGACCCGGACTCGGCGGAGAGTTGGATGTGTCGGCACCTCGATCCGTCCGACCCGGACCTACACCTCCGCCATACTGGATCCCCATGATCGCCAACTCTCGATGACAGCGGCACGGATCGCCGTCGCACAGATGGCGGCATCGGAGGACAAGGCCATCAACCGCGATGTCGTCACCCGACTCTGCACGCGTGCCGGAGAAGGTGGCGCCGCTCTCTGTATCCTTCCCGAAGAGTCGATGGTGAGTCTCTACAGTGGAGCACAGCCAGCCGACACTGCCGAGCCACTCGGGGGACCATTCGTCTCCCTCCTCGGCGCCCTTGCCGCCAAGTACGGCATGGTGATCGTGGCTGGCATACACGAGAGCGCCACTGAGGGAGCGCGGGCATACAACACCATCGTGGTCGTCGGATCGACCGGGCAGGTTACCCACCGCTACCACAAGATCCACCTCTACGATGCATTCGGCTATCGCGAGTCCGAGCAGATCATTCCGGGAAGCGGTCCTTTGGTCACGTTCGACGTCGCGCCGTTCCGACTCGGAGTTCTCAACTGCTACGATCTTCGATTTCCCGAGTTGACACGCGTGCTCGTCGATGCCGGCGCTGATGTGCTGGTGGTTCCCGCCGCCTGGCAGGCAGGTCGGCTCAAGGAGGATCATTGGCGCACGCTCGTCCGGGCCCGAGCCATTGAGAACTCGAGCTGGGTCCTGGCCGCTGGCCAGTCCGGCGACCACTGCATCGGCCAGAGCATGATCGTGGACCCTCTGGGCATCGTCCGCGGGCAGCTTGGAGAAGAGCGCGAAGGTGTCCTGATTGAGGAGATCGATACAGAGCGACTTGCCCTCGCTCGCCGCCTCCTTCCGGGCCTGCAGCAGCGAAGGTTTCGAGTCGACCACCAAGTGCGGCCGATCGGTGAGGGCGCTGGCCCCTCAGCGGCGGCCCCGACGGCGACCTTCGACCGTCCGATTGAGACTACCGTCCGCTAGAGCCACGACAGCTACGTAGGAGGGGATTACATGAGGCAGTCGCTGACGCGACCAAGAGATGGACGATCACATTTTATGCTGATCCGGGGCCGCTGGACTCAGGGCGTGGTGCTCGCGGCAGCGATCGCGATTGGCCTTGCGAGTACTTCCGCGGTCACCGCGCGCACCAGTGCGACGTCGAAGGGTGGCATAGCGACGTTCGCTATGACCGCCGGCTTCAAGCCCGTCTGGATATTTCCTGTCGTCAATGCGCCCAACGACTTCTACACCAGCGTGAACGACTTCCTCAATCAGATGTATCCGCCACTGTACGCGATTGGGAAAAATGGACAGGACACCTTCAATCCGGGTCAGAGCCTCGCCTATCCCCCCGTGTACTCGAATGGGGGTCGGACGGTCACGATCAGACTGAAGCCCTATACATGGTCCGATGGCCACCCACTGACCAGTCGGGACGTCCGCTTCTTCCTCAACTTGATCACCGCGAACAAGGCCGTCTGGGCCAACTACGCGCCTGGGCTGATTCCGGACAGCATAGTGAGGACCAACTGGACCAGCTCCCGCACATTCCAGCTGACGTTCAGCCATGCATTCAGTCACCTCTGGCTGCTCTACAATCAGCTAAGCGAAATCATCCCGCTACCCCAGTTCCTGTGGGATAGGACCTCGTCGTCGAGTCCTGTTGGGAACTACGATTTCACGACCAAGGGGGCGGTGGCAGTCTACAAGTACCTGGCAGCCCAGTCTGCCGACACGGCAGCGTACGGATCAAACCCGCTCTGGCAAGTCGTCGACGGGCCATGGGTTTTGAAGGATTATGTGGCAGCCACCGGTGAGAGCACGTTCGTGCCGAACCCTCGGTACTCGGGCTCTGTCCACCCAAAACTCTCCGAGTTTCGCATCCTCACATTTACAACCGCCACCGCTGAGTACAACGCCCTTCGGGGAGGCGAGGTCGACTACGGGTATCTGCCGATTGAAGACGTCAGCCTGGCGCCGTCTCTGAAACGTGTGGGCTATGCGGTCGTTCCCTGGCAGTGGCTGGCGATCAACTACATGAAGGTCGACTACACCAGCCCGCCCACCAAGCAGATCATGGACAAGTTGTATATCCGGCAAGCGATCGCGCACTTGATCAATCAGCCGCTCTACATCCGGGCGATCTTCCACGGGTATGCCACCCCAGACTATGGCCCCGTGCCGCAGAGCGCCGGGAACCTGGCGGATCAGTTCGAGCGCCACGACCCGTACCCCTACAGCATCCAAACAGCGATCAACTTGCTGCGGGTGCACGGGTGGAGCATCCATCCAAATGGAACCGACACGTGCACACACGCCGGCACGGCGGCGGCGGACTGCGGGGCGGGGATCAAGGCCGGGCAGCCTCTCAGTCTCCGCTTCCTCTATGGCAATACGACGGAGCAGGTCGTCCAGATGGCCGAGGCAATCCAATCGGCCGCGTCTAAGGCTGGTATCACCCTCAACCCGCAGCCTCACAACGACACTGAGCTGTATGCGCTCGAGGGGCGGTGCCCGATGGCTCCGCCGTGCAACTGGGACCTACTCACGTTCTCTGGCAGCGCCATGTGGAACTTCTCCTCCCCGACCAACCTACCGACGGGCGAGGGTCTCTTCAACACGGGGGCGCTCTATGCTGGTGGGTACAGTGACCCACACACGGACGCGCTGATCAATCAGACCCACCTGGTCACTAGCCTTGGTGCTATGTACGCGTACGAGAACTACCTGGCCGTTCATCTCCCCGTGATCTTTCTCCCCGTGCCGGTGCTACAGATCTCCGTAATCAGCAAGCATCTTCATGGGGCTCTGCCGCAGAGCGTGCTTCAGGAGATCAACCCGGCAACCTGGTACTTAACGAAGTAGGGTATGGGGCGGGTCCGGTCGTGCCTCCGTGCGACTGGGCCCGCCGACCCGGACCGCTGCGCGCTTTGAGGAGATCCCATGTTCGATGTCGGCCCGCCGCCGGGGCGCCCCGACCCCGGGCTACTCGATCAGCTCAGGAAGGTCAGTCCGTCGACGCTGGGGCATTACACGGACCTAGGCTTCATCAGGGGCCTCCAGCCGAATTTGGATCGATTCAAGCTGGTGGGCCTGGCTGTGACGGTCCGCCTTCCCCATCTGGACTCGACCGCTCTCCACTGCGCCCTTGACTTGGTACAAGACGGGGATGTACTCGTTGTGGATCAGTCCGGCGACGGTGGGCGAGCGTGCTGGGGTGGAGTTGTGAGTGTGGCGGCGAAGTGTCGTGGAGTTGCTGGGGCCATCGTGGATGGGCCGATCACCGACGTGTTCGAGATTCGGGCACTTGAGCTGCCCATCTATTCCCGCGGTGTCGCGGCGCTGACGACTCGCATTCTAGGACTTGAAGGAGCGATCAACGTCCCGGTGACCGTGGGTGGGGTCACGATTGTGCCGGGAGACATCATCTTTGGCGACGAGAACGGCGTAGTGGCACTCAGCGCGTCGTCTGCTGCCCGGTGGGTCTCGGGATTGGCTGCCGACGAAGCCGACGAGCCGTCGTGGGTGCGACGGCTTGAAGCCGGGGAGTCGCTGGCAGCGATGAGCGGGGCAAAGGCATTGCT
>DATKRN010000017.1:0-25472 GCA_035532155.1 Verrucomicrobiia bacterium
CCCACGCCCACTCCCATCCCCTGAGCCGGACGCCGCCCCGCCCCGCCCCGCCCGCTAGACTCGCTCGGTGGAGCCGGAGCGTGTGACCGCCTCCCCGCCCGCGGGCGGTCATCGCGCCCTCGCCCGCGCGATCTCGGCGGCGGAGCGCGACGATCCCCCGGTCGGGGTGCTGGCGGCTCGGCCCCCGGGGACGGGGAGTCCCGCCCGGCTGGTCGGCCTCACCGGACCGCCGGGAAGTGGCAAGAGCACTCTCGCCGACGCCCTGGTCACCGCCTGGCGTGGCGATCGGCTCACCGTGGCGGTGCTGGCGGTGGACCCGAGCAGCCCGTACACGGGCGGGGCCCTGCTCGGCGACCGGGTCCGGATGCAGGGCCATGCCACCGACCCCGGCGTCTTCATCCGCTCGATGGGGGCGCGCGGCCACCTCGGCGGGCTGGCGGCGGCGACCCGGTCGGCGGTGCGCCTGCTGGAGGGTGATGGCTTCGATCGGATCCTGGTGGAGACGGTCGGGGTGGGACAGTCCGAGCTCGAGGTCAGCGCCGTCGCCGACACCGTGGTCGTGGTGACCACGCCCGCGTCCGGGGACGGCATCCAGGTTCTGAAGGCGGGAGTCATGGAGGCGGGCGATGTCTTCGTCGTCAACAAGGCGGATCTTGCCGGCGCAGACCGCACCGTCCACGAGATCCGGGCGATGGTGCGGGGAGGGGCGCGCCCGG
This sequence comes from Verrucomicrobiia bacterium, assembly GCA_035532155.1. Taxonomy (GTDB): domain Bacteria; phylum Chloroflexota; class Dormibacteria; order Aeolococcales; family Bog-877; genus DAHUZL01. Next base: position 717 of record DATKRN010000017.1, read on the forward strand.
ACGGATGGGCGGCGCCCGTGCTCGCGACCGTCGCCACCTGCGGCCAGGGCCTCGACGACCTGCGGGGGGCGCTCGACCGGCATCATGCGCACCTGGTCGCCTCGGTCGATCTGCGGCGGCGACGCGAGGACCGACTGGTCGAGGAGATCGTGACGCTGGTGGCCCGGCGCGCGGCCGGCGCCGCACGCCGGATGGTGGCGGCCGAGGGATTGCCACTGCGGGATCGAGAGCGGGAGGCAGACGCGAGCGTGGACCCGGTCCGGATCGCGGAGCGCCTGCTGGCGCGCCTTGGCCTGGCGCCCCCGGCCGGTCAGGAAGGGTGAGCCCGGCGGGCCGACGGGCCGATCCCGAGGCGCCGCGGCAGCGACGCCAGCCCGCCGCGTGTCGCCCCGGAAGGGCGGCGCTCGCCCCCCCTTGGGGCCCGGCGGGGGAGAGGGGGGGCCCCGTCGCGGCCGCCGCGGCGGCTGACCAGGCGCTGCGCCGCGCCCGCGAGGTCGAGCTCCGCGCGCCCCCCGGCCGAGGGGCGTCAGCGTAGCGTGTCGGGATCGTCGCGTCGCCGCTCCCGGCCGGGACCGGCGGCCCTCGCCTCAGCGTCGCCGTCGGGCGGAGGCGGGTTCGCGCGACGGCGCGGGGGAGGCGGTGCTGTCCCCCGCCATTCCGGGCGGGCCCAGCGGCGCCGGGACCGCGGCCCGGGGCCGCAGCCGGGCCGCCGAGAAGATCGCCGCCAGCACCAGCAGGGCGGTGGAGACGTAGAAGGCGCTGTGGAGTCCGTTGGTGAAGACCCGGGCGGCGCCCGCGCCCAGCCTGTCGGTGCCCACGAAGATCGCGAAGGCGAGCCGGGTCGGGATCGAGCGCGAGGCGATCAGCACCGCCAGTGAGAAGGAGAAGATCATTCCGACGTTCGCGAACGTGCGCAGCAGCCCGGATGCCACCCCGAACGCGCGGGGCGGTGCCACCGTCATCACCGCCGCATTGTTGGCGGGGAAGAAGGCGGCCGACCCGACGCCGTTGAGCACGCTGATCGCCGCCACCATCCACAGCGCGGTGGTGATGCCCAGCTGCGCGTAGAGGAGCAGCGCCGCCACCTGGATCGCCAGCCCCGCGGTGGCGGGCCGGGCCGGGCCGATCCGGTCCACCAGGCGGCCCACGAAGGGACTGGCGACCCCTCCGATGATGTAGCCGGGGACCAGCAGCAGCGAGGCGTCGAGCGGGCTGAGCCGGCGGGCGCCCTGCAGGTACATCAGCAGGAGGAAGAGCACGGCGAAGCTGCCCAGCGCCTGGAAGAGCGCGGCCAGCATCGACGATCCCAGCGTGGGCAGCCGGAACAAGGACAGGTCGAGCATCGGCTGTGCCTGGCGCCGCTCCACCCCGACGAAGGCGGCGACCAGCAGGACGCCGCCCACCAGCGCTGTCGCGATCGCCGCGGAGAACGGGGTCGAGGCCAGCTCCACCATCGCCCACAGGAGGCTGAACAGCCCGGCTCCCAGCACCACCATCCCGAGCAGGTCGAGGCGCTGCCGGCGGCGTTCGCCGCGGTCGCGGAGCACCCGCAGCGCCACCGCCAGCGCCCCGAGCCCGATCGGCAGGTTGATGAGGAAGACCCAGCGCCAGGAGACGGTGGTGACGATCAGGCCGCCCAGCACGATGCCGAGCACGGCGCCGATGTTCCAGCCGATGGCATTGAAGCCGAACGCCTGGCCGCGACGCTCCGGGGGGAAGGTCTCGGCGATCACGGCGCTGCTGTTGGCGGCGATCAGCGCGCCGCCCACCCCCTGGAGCAGTCGCGCCCCGATGATGGCGTCCTCGCTCCACGCCAGCCCGCACAGGAGCGATCCCAGCACGAAGACGACGAACCCGGCCTCGTACATGCGCACCCGCCCGAACATGTCGCCGAGTCGCCCGACCTGGGTGGTCAGGAGCGTGAGCACCAGCAGGTAGCCGATCACGACCCAGATCACCGACCCCAGCGAGACGTGGAGGGAGCGCTCGATCTCGGGGAGCGCCAGGATCACGATGGTGGTGTCGACCGCGGTGATCAGCACACCCACCATCACCACCAGCAGGGCCAGGCCGGTCCTGGGGGTGGGCTCCGGCCGCGGCACCCGGGCGCTGGGGGGGGTGCTCACGCCGGCCGCCGGTGGCCGCCGGCACCGGTCGCGAGGCGGGGGAGCACCCGTCGGGCCCGAGCCGCGACCCGGGTCAGCAGGTCCAGCATCATCGCGAGCTCCTCGGGCGCGAGCGCGGCCTGGAGCTCGTGGTCGAGTCGCCCGGCCACCTGGGCGGCGGCCGCGTGCACGCGGCGTCCGGCCGGGGTGAGGGCGAGGCGCACAACCCGCCGGTCGGCCGGGTCGGGGGCTCGCACCACCAGCCCGCGCTGGACCAGGTGGTCGAGGTGATGGGTGAGCGTCGGGCTCTCGACCTGCAGTCGCGCCGCCAGGTCGCACTGGCGGACCCCGTCAGCTAGTGCCAGCTGGTCCAGCGTGAGGTAGAGCGGCCGGCTCAGGCCCACCTCATCCAGCTCCCGGTTGAACCGCTCCCCCACCACCTTGGCGGTGACCTGGAGCTGGCGACCGAGCGTCACGCGCTCCGGGACGGCGTCGGCGGGCCGGGGTCCCATCAGGCTCCAGCCTAGCAGAATGGTAGGACGCTATCGAGTTGCCCGCCGATCCGGCGGGGCGTCCCGAGGCTGACCGAACCGGCGCAGCCACTGGTCGGTATCCCGAGGGGTGGGGTGGGGCTTGGGGTCCGCCCCGACGGTGACCTCCGCAGCCCGGGCGCGGCCCGGGCGCCAGCCGGGATCGAGCCGGTCCAGCAGCGCCCCCGCACCCGCGGTGGTCGCGCCCAGGCCCCGGGCGGCGTCGCGCAGGGCGCGGTCGTTGGTGATCAGCTGGACTCCCAGTCCGGTGTGCATCGTCGCGGCGATCAGCTGCAGCAGGCGGTCGTCGCCGGACTGGCCGGGGATGGGATAGCGGACCCCGACCGGTCCCCGGCTGGTCGGCCCACCCTCGGGAGGGGGCCCGTCGAACACCACCAGGCAGCCGCCGGCGGCTGCCACTCCGCCGGCGGCGAGCCGGTCCACCAGCAGCTGCTGGGCCGGGCCGAACGCGCGCTGCAGCAGCAGGGCGCGGACCGGGGGCCAGGCCCAGGCGACATTGGTGCCGTCCACCAGCAGCCGGCCGGTCGGGCGGGGGAGGGGCTGCGCGCGCACCCGCCTCACGTCGCTCGACCCCCGTCGGGGGGAGCGGCGGGTCCCGCCAGCGGCCCCGGGGCGGGAACCGCCTCGAGCGGTGCCGGTGGCTGGGTGAGTGCGGCGGCGAGCCGGTGGCAGCGCTCCCGCAGCCCGGGATCCAGCGCCGCCAGCCACCGGGGAGGGATCGCCGTCGCTCCCTGCCGGAGCCCGGCCAGGCCGCCGGCGAGGGCGCCGCAGCTGGCGGGGGCCAGGTGGCCGGCGGCCACCCTCACCACGTCCTCGAGGTCCGGGGCGGCCAGCGCCGCGACCACCGCGGCGAGCACCCCCACGGCGTCATCCCCGGCCCCGCCGGCCTCGCCCGGCGGGGCCGGGCGGAGGGCGTCGAGGGCACGGTCGGGGAGGTCTTCCCGCAGGGCCTGGACGGTCCGGCGGCACGCCTCGGCGAGCGGATGGCGGCCGAGGTCCTGGCCGAGCAGGCAGACCGCCACCGCGGCGAAGGCCGCCACCGGGTCGGCGTGGGTGACCGCCGCGCTGCGGTAGGCGAGGCGGCGCAGCAGGACGCGGTCGCCGCCCGCCGCGAGCACCAGGGGCAGGGCGCGCGCCATCGTCCCGTCGCCGGCACGGCCCGGCTGGAGCCGGGCCGCCACCGCGGCGGCGCGCTCCACCGGTGCGCCCGCCGCGACCCCGATCAGGGCGGCGGCGGTGGTGGTGCCCGGCTCGACCCCCTGCGCCAGCAGCTGGTCCCAGCGAAGGGCGAGGTCGGCCGGATCCAGCTGGGCGCGGGCCTCCCAACTCTCGGCGAGGGCGAGCGCGAACGCCGCCGGGGCGCCGATCGCCTGGGTCGGCCCTTTGAGCTCCCAGCGGGTGCGGCCCCCCGCCGCTGCCGCGACGCCCAGGGCACCCCCAACGCACAGCCCCAGCAGGCATCCCCGGGCACGGTCGGCGGAGGCGTCGACGACGGCGGGGTTGGCCACCCCCACAGCCTAGCCTCCACGGCCGGCCGGGGCCGGGGCCGGGCGCGGTCCGCTCGCCGCCGGCTCCCTCACGATCACCTAGACTCTGGTGGCCGCCACCATGCGCCGGCCGGTCCTGGGAGCCGTCCGGGGCTCCGCGCCAGGAGGGACGATGCCCGACGGCCGGATCCGGATCCTCACCGCCAAGGTGGGGCTGGACGGGCACGACCGCGGGATCAAGGTGATCTCCCGGGCGCTGCGCGACGCCGGGGTCGAGGTCATCTACACCGGGCTCCACCAGACTCCCGAGCAGGTCGTCGCCGCGGCGATCCAGGAGGACGTCGACGGCATCGGGATCAGCTTGCTGTCGGGCGCGCACATGACCCTGTTTCCCGAGGTGCTCGCTCAGCTGCGGGCGCGCGGCGCGCCCGAGATTGTCGTCTTCGGCGGCGGGATCGTGCCCCCGGACGACGCCCAGGCGCTGCTCGCGCTCGGGGTCGACCAGGTGTTCACCCCGGGCACCAGCCTCGACGACATCGTCGCGTACGTGCGCCGTCGCTTCGCCACGGCGGCGCCGACCCCCGGCTGACCCGGCCCGGTCCGGCCCGGGCCCGGGCGCCGGCGTGTGGTAGCATCCGGGCGGTTCAGCCTGGCGGTGAGCCGTGCCGGTGGCGCCCTGCGTCCGGTCCGCTGCCGCCGCCTTTGGGGTCACCATGGATCTCGCTCTCGACCTCGAGCCGCGCACCGTGATGGGGCGGCACGTGGCCGACCTCCGCCGGCTGGGGACGATTCCGGCCGTCCTCTACGGCCACCTGGTCGCTCCCGCTCCGCTGCAGTGCTCGCGGCGCACATTCGAGCGGCTCTACCAGCGCGCCGGGCGTGCCCGGCTGGTCCAGATCCAGGTGGCTGGGGAGCGCACCCGCCGCCCCGTCCTGATCCGCGAGGTTCAGGTCGACCCTCGCAGCGCGCTGGTGGTCCATGTCGACTTCTTCCAGGTGAACCTCACCGAGCGGCTCACGGTGGACGTCCCGGTGGTGCTCACCGGTGAGGCGCCGGCGGTGCGCCTCAACCTCGGCGAGCTGCTCCACGTCGTCCACACGGTGCAGGTGAGCTGCCTGCCCAGCGCGATCCCCGGCCGCCTCGAGGTCGATGTCTCCCACCTCGCCGCGCTCGACGACGAGGTCCGGCTGCGGGAGGTCGCCCTCCCCGAGGGAGTGGAGCTGGTGGCCACGGTCGATCCCGACGAGCTGCTGGTCAAGGTCGCGGCCTCGCGGGTCTCCGCGGAGCCGGGCGAGGGCGAGCCGGCGGCGGCCACGGCGCCCGCGGAGGGTGCGCCCGCCCCCGCCTGAGCCCGGCGTCAGGCGGGGGGCTGAGCCGCCCCGCGCCGGCGCGCGATCGCCGCCCGCCGTCCCGCCAGGCGCTCCCCCAGCTCCGCCTCACGGCCCCGGGCTCCGGGGGTGTACAGCTGGGGGACCCCCAAGGCGGTGGGGAGGTGGCGGTGGGTCACCAGGCCGTCCGGATCGTCGTGGGCGTACTCGTAGCCGCGCCCGACGCCCGCGGCCCGGTCGTGCGCCGACACCGGGTTGCGGAGATGGAGCGGGACCGCGAGCGCGCCGGTGCGCCGCACCAGCTGGGCGGCGGCGGAGTAGGCGGTGGCGGCGCTGTTGCTCTTGGGGGCGAGGGCCAGGTAGAGGGCGGCCTCGGCGAGGGGCAGGACCGCCTCGGGCATCCCGATCCCGACCGCGGCCTGCTGGGCGGCCACCGCCAGCGGCAGCGCCGCGGGGTCGGCGAGGCCGACGTCCTCGGCCGCCAGGATCACCAGCCGGCGCGCCACGAAACGGGGGTCCTCGCCAGCCTCCAGCATGCGCGCCAGCCAGTACACGGCGGCGTCGGGGTCGCTGCCGCGGATCGACTTGATCAGCGCGGAGACGACCCAGAAGTGCTGGTCGCCGGCTCGGTCATACAGCAGCCGGGGCTGCTGCAGCGCCCGCCGCACCGCCGCCGCCGGCACGGCTGACCCGTCCGGGAGCGCCGCGGCCGCCAGCTCCAGGGCGTTCAGCGCCACCCGGCCGTCGCCGCCGGTCGCCGTCGTGAGCAGCTCGCGGGCGGGCGGGTCGAGCTGAAGCCGCCGTCCCCCGAGGCCGCGCACGGGGTCGGCGAGGGCGCGGTCGAGCAGGGCGGCGATCGCGCCGGACCCGAGCGGGTCCAGCTGGACCACCCGGGCACGCGAGAGCAGGGCCCCGGTGACCTCGATGCCGGGGTTCTCGGTGGTGGCGCCGAGGAGGGTCAGCAGCCCGCTCTCCAGGTGGGGCAGGAGCTGGTCCTGCTGGGCGCGGGTGAAGCGGTGGATCTCGTCCAGAAAGAGCACCGTGCGCCCGCCCGCGCGCCGCCGCGCGCGCGCCGCCTCCACCACCCGGCGCACGTCCGCCACCCCCGCGGTGACCCCGCTGAGGTGCTCGACCATCGCCCCCGCCCCGGCCGCGAGCAGGAGCGCCAGGGTGGTCTTGCCGGTGCCGGGCGGCCCCCAGAGCACCAGTGAGGCGAGCGGTTGGGAGCGGCTCACCTCGTAGAGCAGCCCGCCAGGCTCGGTGTGGCGCTCCTGGCCGACCACCTCACGTAGGCGGGTGGGGCGCATCCGGGTCGCCAGCGGCGCGTCGTCCGGGGTCGGGGGCGGGCCGGCAGGCGCGGGGTCGGCGAACAGCTCCAAGTGCTCCACGGCCGCCAGTATGGGCGGTGGCCGCCGTCCCAGCTGTGACCGGATCGTGACCCGGCCGGGGCGACCGGCCGGCCCCAACCCGCCACCCTGAACCGGGGCGGAGCGACCCAGAAGGGGCAGATGACCTATACCCGTCGCGATCTCGAGGACCGGAGGTGATCCCGGCTCGCCCGGCGCAAGCCGCGGCTCGGCGCCGCCCTCTGCACCACCGCCCGCGCCGCTGGCGGGGCCACCCCCAGGTCTGGGTGGCCGTCCTCCTCACTCTGGTGGCGGTCGGCCTGCTCCCGGCGGCCCGGTCGCCGGCGGTCCCCGTCCCCGAGCTGGTGCCGATGGCGGCGGTGGTGGTCACGGTCGCGGACCTGCTCTGCGCGGTCCTGCTGCTGCAGGAGTTCGTCTGGGGCGCGCACGACCCGCGCACGGCCGGGCTGGCGGGGACCTTCGTCTTCTCCGGCTGCTTCGTGGTCCCCGCCCTGGCGATCGTGCCGGGCCTGGCTGGGAGCGCTCCGCTGCTGCGGGTCCCGCTGGTCGCGACCGTCTGGATGCGCCTGGTGTGGCAGGGAGGCGCCGCCCTCGGCCTGCTGCTCTGCCTCGGGCTGCCCGACCACCTCTGGGTCCATCTGGAGTCCACCCAGGTGCCCGGGCGCCGCGGACCGGTCAGGGTCTCTCCCGGGGTCGTGGTGGTGCCCGCCGGCCTGGTGGCGGCGGAGACCCTGGGGATCGTCGTGGCCGCTCGCGCCGACCCCACCGCCCTGATCCGGGGAAGCTTCGCCGGGCTGGGTCAGCTGGTCGGGCTGGTGCTGGTGGCGGCGCTGCTGGCGCTGGCGCCGGTGGTGCTGCGCCGGCGCCACCAGCTCACCTCGCTGCAGCGCTGGAGCATGGTCAGCGTCGCCGGCACCGTCCCCACCTTGATCCTGCTGGCGGCCTCGGGGGCCCGGGCCACGGTCGGGTGGGACGCCTCCTGGGTGCTGTGGGCGGTCACCGAGTGCCTGGTGGCCGCCGCCGTGCTGCGGGAGATGCTCGAAGCCGGTCGCCTCGCGGTCGTGCGCGGCGACCTCGAGCGCCAGACCATCGCCCGGGTCCTCGCCGGGTTGGCTCCGGCGGCGTCAGCCGGGGAGGCCGCCGAGGCGGTCTGTGCGGCCTTCAGCCGGCTGCGGGACCTGGCCGTGGTGACCCTGATGCGCTGCGAGGCGAACGGGGAGGTGGTCCCGCTCGCGGCGTGGCCTCCGGCCCACCCGGTGGCCCCGATCGAGGTGGGCGTGCCGCTCCCGCCGGCTCGGGCCCGCCACCTGGCGGAGCGGGCGCGCGAGGGCCCCTTCGTGGAGCGGATCGAGCGGTCCCCCGAGGGCACGACCGAACTCGGCGACTATCTCGCCGGCCTCCACCGGGCGGGGCTGCGTGCCAGCGTCCATGCCCCGGTGACGATCGAGGGCCGCCTCGCCGGGATCTTCTCGGCCGGGGCCGCTGGGGCCACCCCGGCCGCCGCCCTGGCGGCCGCCAGCGACAGCCTCCCCGCCCTCACCGAGCTGGCCGCGGTCGCCGGGGTCGCGCTCGCGTCCGCGCTCCGCTCGGGCCCCGTCACCGTCGCCGAGCGCCACCTGGTCCTCGATGAGCTGCGTCGGCGCGAGTTCCACGCCATCTTCCAGCCGGTGGTGACATTGGTGGGCGGGACCGTGATCGGCCACGAGGCCCTCACGCGCTTCGACGACAAGGGCAGTCCGCAGGGGCACTTCGAGCGGGCGGCCGCCGCCGACCTCGCCGTCCCCCTGGAACTGGCATGCGTCCGGGAGGCGATTTCCGCGGCCCGTCGCCTGCCCCGCGCCCACGGCTGGCTCAGCGTCAATGTGTCGCCGGCGGTGCTGCTGGAGGCGACCCGGCCGCTGGCGGCGGAGCTGAGGGGGGCGGAACGCCCGGTGGTGCTGGAGCTCACCGAGCACGTGGTGATCGACGACTACGCTCGGGTGCGCCGGGCGCTCTCCGAGCTGGGACCGTCGATCCGGCTCGCGGTCGACGACGCCGGGGCGGGGTTCGCCAGCCTGCGCCACATCCTGGAGCTGCGCCCCGCCTTCGTGAAGCTCGACCGCTCGCTGGTGCACGGGGTGGACGAGGACCTGGTCCGCCACGCCCTGGTCGCCGGGCTCATCGCCTTCGCCAGCCGGGCGGGGTGCCAGCTGATCGCCGAGGGGATCGAGTCCTCTGAGGAGCTGCAGGCGCTGGCCGAGCTGGGGGTGCCGCTGGGCCAGGGCTACCTCTTCGGCGCCGGAGCGGCGCCGGCCCTGGAGGCGGGGTCGGCCGGCCCGAGTGCAGTCAAAGCTCAGCGGTCCGGCTGACCCCCGACTCCACTGGCGTGGGCGGCCCGGCGGCGGACCGAGCGCGGGGCGGGCACCAGCGGCTCGTCCCCGTCGCTGTCGAGGTCGGGGAACCGCCGGCGCCGGTCGGGGACAACCAGGTCGAGGAGGTCCGACTGCCAGGCGAGCAGGGCGAGGTGGAGGTGGTAGCTGGAGGGGGCGTCCTGCACCGGCCCCGGGAGGGGGCCCTGGACCACCCAGGCGAGGCCGCGTACGATCGCCGCCAGCTCCAGTGGGGCGAGGTCGGCCTCCTCGCCCGGGGCGATGTGGCGAGTCTCCAACTGGTCCAGCACCCCGTCGATCCGGCGCAGGACCTCGCGGCGGCGACGCGCCCCGTCCGCCTGCCGATGGGCCTGGCGCGCGGCCCGCTGGATCGCCAGGCTGGCCGTCGCCAGGGGCTCCGGCCCGGCCGCCGGCACCCGTTCCCGCCCGGCCGATGCTCCCGGGCCGCCGACCGCTCTCATCCCGGTCTCCCCGAACCCCGTGTCCGGCACCACGACAATTGATCGCGCCAATTGTAAGGGGGCTGGCGAGTTTTCGCGCTCGTCGAGCCGGCCCGAGGCGACCGCGCCGGGCGCCGGATCGCGATCATGGGCCGGTGGCCACAGGGGAGCGAGCGGGCTGCATCGGGGCGCTGGACCAGGGCACCAGCAGCACCCGGTTCCTCATCGTTGACCGGCAGGCCCGGGTGGTCGCCCGGCACCAGCTCGAGCACCGCCAGATCACGCCCCGACCCGGCTGGGTCGAGCACGACCCGCTGGAGATCTGGGGGAACACGCAGCAGGTGATCCGCGGCGCGCTGGAGTCAGCCGGGATGGTGGCCGCCGACCTGAGCGCGGTCGGGATCGCGAACCAGCGCGAGACGGTGGTGCTCTGGGATCGGCGCACCGGCCGGCCGGTGCACAACGCGGTGGTCTGGCTGGACACGCGCACCGACGCCCTCTGCCGGCAGCTGGCCGCCGAGGGCGGCCCGGACCGCTTCCGCGCCGCCACCGGCCTGCCGCTGGCGACCTACTTCTCCGGCCCCAAGCTCCGCTGGCTGCTCGACCGGCTCCCCGGCATCCGCGCCCGCGCCGAGGCCGGCGAGGTCCTCGCCGGCACCATCGACAGCTGGCTGATCTGGAATCTCACGGGGGGCACCGAGGGCGGCCGCCACATCACCGATGTCAGCAATGCCAGTCGCACCCAGCTGATGAACCTGGCCTCGCTGGACTGGGACCCCGAGATCTGCGCGACCCTGGGCGTCCCGATCGCGATGCTGCCGGAGATCCACGCGTCGAGCGAGGTGTACGGGCGGGCGGTGGCCCCGCTGGCGGGCGTGCCGGTGGCGGGCGACCTCGGCGACCAGCAGGCGGCGCTGGTGGGGCAGGCGGGCTTCACGGTCGGCGCGACCAAATGCACCTACGGCACCGGCAGCTTTCTGCTGGTCAACACCGGCCCCCGCCCGGTCCCGTCCCGCCACGGCCTGCTCACCACCGTCGCCTACCGGATCGACGGCCACTCCGTGGTCTATGCGCTCGAGGGGTCGATCGCCGTCACCGGGGCGCTGGTCCAGTGGCTGCGCGACAACCTCGGCCTGATCCGCACCGCCGCCGAGGTCGAGACGGTGGCGGGCACGGTGGCCGACGCCGGCGGCGTCTGCATCGTGCCCGCCTTCTCGGGGCTGTTCGCGCCCCACTGGCGCAGCGACGCCCGCGGCGTGATCACCGGCCTCACCTCCCACACCCACCGCGGTCACATCGCCCGGGCGGCGCTGGACGCGGCCGCCTGGCAGACCCGCGAGGTGGTGGACGCGATGGCCGCCGACACCGGGGCATCCCTCACCGAGCTGCGGGTGGATGGTGGGATGGTCCGCAATGACCTGCTGATGCAGCTGCAGGCGGATGTGTTGGGGGTTCCGGTGGTGCGGCCGCAGGAGTGCGAGACCACCGCCCTGGGGGCGGCGTTCGCGGCCGGTCTCGCGGTTCGGGTCTGGTCGGACACGGCCGAGCTGGCCCAGAGCTGGCGGGCGGATCGCCGCTGGCTGCCTCGGATCGGCGCCGCCGAGCGCGCCGACGGCTATCGGCGCTGGCAGTGGGCGGTGACGCGCGCGCTCGGCTGGGGGGATCCCCCGTGAGCGGCACCGGCACGCCGGGCTCGCCGATCGGAGATCGGGGCGGTGCGCCCAACCCCGGCGTGGGCGCGCTCCGGTCCGGATGCGCGGGGTGCGCCGCCGATCTCCCGCCCTCGCACCCGCCTAACGCCGGGCGCCGCCCGCGGGTCCCCGCCTGGGGTCGGAGATCGCGGTCAGCTGGGGCCCCGGCCCGGGCCGGGGCTCTCCCGCAGCGGCAGGGCTGGGCCCGGGCGGCCCGGCTGCGGGCTCGGGGAGGTTCGCCGCCGCCGGTGCCGACGGACCCCGCCCGGCGCTCCCGCCGGCGGGGGTTCCACCCGGCGGGACCGGTCCCCGCGTCCCCGCGCCCGGGCGGAGACAGCGGGTCGCGCGCGCGGGCAGCGGCTGGAGACCCGGGCGGGGCGCGCCGGCCACGATCGGATCACGGCGGCCGCCCGGGGGTGTCGGTCGGCTTTGGCCGGTCGCGATCGACCGGTGGTATCGTGCGCGCCACCCGGCCCCGCTGGGGCTGATCGATCGCCGCGCACCCGCGCGCACTCGAAGGGGGTGTCCGATGACCGCCGACCGCTACTTCGACGCGTCGGGCCGCAGCGACGTGCTCGCGGGTGGGGTGACGATGATCACGATCGCCACCCCCGGCGGCCGCTTTCGGGTTTGGACCAAGCGGGTGGGTAACCACCCCACCTGCAAGCTGCTGCTGTTGCATGGGGGACCCGCCGCCACCCACGAGTACTTCGAGGCGTGCGACAGCTATCTGCCGAAGGCCGGCATCGAGTACTACTACTACGACCAGCTGGGATCCGCCTACAGTGACCAGCCGGACGATCCCAGCTTGTGGCAGCTCGACCGCTTCGTCGACGAGGTGGAGCAGGTTCGGGTGGCGCTCCAGCTCGAGCGGGAGAACTTCTACCTGCTGGGCCACTCGTGGGGCGGCATCCTGGCGATCGAGTACGCGCTGCGGTACCAGCAGCATCTCAAGGGCCTGATCATCTCCAACATGATGTCCAGCATCCCCGCCTACAACGACTACGCGCGCACGGTGCTGATGCCGGTCATGAACCAGGATGCGCTGCGCGAGATCCAGGCGCTGGAGCGCACCGGCGACACCGAAGGTCCCCGCTACATGGAGCTGCTGATGCAGCACCACTACATCCACCACGTGCTGCGGATGCCGGCGGCGGACTGGCCCGAGCCGGTCAGTCGCTCCTTCGACCGCACCAACCGGTCGGTATACGTGCGCATGCAGGGACCCAGCGAGCTGGGCGCGAGCGGCACCCTGGAGCACTGGGAGCGAACCTCCGAGCTGGGTCGCATCACCACCCCCACCTTGGTGATCGGCGCCCGCCACGACACGATGGACCCCGCCCACCTGGAGATGATGGCGGGCCGGCTGCCCCGGGGCCGCTATCTCCACTGTCCCGAGGGCAGTCACCTCGCGATGTACGATGACCAGGCGACCTATTTCCAGGGCCTGGTGGGGTTCCTGCGCGACGTCGAGGAGCAGCGGCCCGGTCCCGGCTAGCCGCGGGTGCCGTTGCCACCCCGAGGCGGGCCGCCCCCGCGGCTTGGCGTTCTCCCCCGGGTCGCGGTCGTCGCCGCGATGGCTCCGCCCGATCCCGCCGGCCTTCGCGGTCGAGGCGGGGGTCGACGGGGGCCGGCCTCGGTCACGGGCTGACGATGTGGGCGAGGTCGGCGAAATCGGCGGACTCGGCGGGGACCACGCAGAACAGCAGACCGGCGGGGTCGCGCAGCACCGTCCACTGCTGGTGCCGCTGCGCGATCGTCGCTCCCGCGGCGAGTAGCCGGGCGACCTCGGCGGCCGGGTCGTCGGTCTCGAGGTCGAGGTGGATCCGGCTGGCACCGGTGCCCAAGCGTTGCAGCACCACCGGTCCCACCGCCGCCGGATGCTCGACGACGTGGTATTCGGGATGCTCGGTTCCCCGGCGCAGCTCGCCGAGCAGGGCGACCCGCCAGAACTCCCCGGCGGCATCATGCACGTCGGGCGCGAAGTCCAGCACGACCGTTCGCAGCAGCACCCTGTGGATGGCCCCAGGGTACGTCGGCGGCGGGGCTCGCGGTCAAGCCCGCAGACGCCAACCCGGCTCCGGGCGGATCCGCCCGACCCCTACGATCCGCAGCGCCTCGGGGTCGGGGCATCGTGGCGGGGGGCAGCCCCCCCCCGCCGGGACCGGGATCGGGGAACGGGCGCGCCCCGGCGAGCCACGAGCGGGAGAGCGGGCGGCCGGCGCCGACCGTGGCCGCCCCGGGGCCCAGCCCGCCCTGGGAATCGCCGCCTGGGATACTGCCCCGATGGGGGCCATCGACCTGCGCTCCGACACGGTGACCCTCCCCTCCGCGGCGATGCGCGCGGTGATGGCGGCGGCCGCGGTCGGCGACGATCAGTTCGGCGAGGACCCCAGCGTCAACCGACTCCAGGACAGGGTCGCCGCGCTGCTGGGCAAGCCCGCCGCCCTCTGGCTCCCCACCGGGACGATGGCCACCCAGGTGGCGCTGCGCCTGCTGACCCGCCCCGGCGACGATGTGGTGGTCTCCCGTGAGAGCCACGCGGTCTGGTACGAGACCGGTGCAGCGGCGGCCAACGCGGGGATTCAGTTCACCGAGGTCGGCAGCGGCGGGACTTTCACGGCGGAGGAGTTCTGCGCCGCGGTGTGGCCGCGTGACCACCTGCTGAACCCTCCCACCACCTGCGTCGTCGTCGAGAACACCCACAACCGAGGCGGCGGGGTGGTGTTCCCCCCGGGCGAGCTCGAGCGGATCTGCCGCGCCTCCCACGAGCGGCAGATCTCCGCGTACTGCGATGGGGCGCGCCTGTGGAACGCGGCCGCCGCCAGCGGCCGCGCGCCCGCGGAGCTGGCCGCCCCCTTCGATCTGGTCGCGGTCGCCTTCTCCAAGGGGCTGGGCGCTCCCGGGGGCTCGGTGCTGGCGGGATCCGTGGAGCTGATCCGCCGGGCCACCCGGTACCGCCGGATGCAGGGAGGCGCGATGCGCCAGGTCGGGTTCTTCGCGGCGGCGGCGCTGCACGCTCTCGACCACAACCTGGAGCGTCTGCCCGAGGACCACGCCAATGCCCGCCAGCTCGCCGAGGCGCTGACCGCCAGCTCGCGCCTGCGCGTCGATCTCGACCGCGTCCAGACCAACATCGTGATGATCCATCTCCTGGCCGGTGCGCCCACCGCCGCCACGCTGGTGGCCCGGGCCGCGCAGCAGGGGGTGCTGCTGGTCCCCTTCGGGCCGCGCACCGTGCGTGCCGTCACCCACCTCGATGTGTCGACCATCGACTGCCGCCGGGCCGCCACGGTGGTGGCCAGCCTGGCCGACGCGGAGTAGCCGTCCTCGGCGGGGCGGCGATCGCCTTCGCGCCGGGCGGGCGGGCGGGCGGGTGTGACGCGCTCACGGGCGCCCTGACCGTCGTGGGTGCGGGGTCCGGCCGCCGCCGCCGGCGGTGCAGGTCGCGGCCCTCCCGGACCCGCCCACCCCGCGCGGGCGGGTGGCCCCGTCGCCCCGGCCGGGGGGCGGACATGCGCCCCGGACACCCGGGAGGTCTCTTGCTCGGCTGCCGCCCGGGCTCCCCTCGGACCGGGTTCGGGGGCGGGTCAGCCCCCCCAGCTGAAGAGCTGCGACCACCCCTGGTAGCCGTAGTACACATTGGGGAAGTCCGCCCGGGTTCCGGGTTGGGGGGTTGTGAGCGGGCCCGCGACCTGGACCGGAAGCTGGCCCGCGGTCCCCAGCAGGAAGAGGGCGTCGTCGTGCACATAGAGCAGTCCGGTCGGCGTCCAGGTGGGACGCAAGCTGCCCGCCCCCGTCGCGGCCAGGGCCCTGGCCGTGGCTCCGTCGGCGGCTGCCGTCCAGATCCGCTGGCTGGAGTCCCACGCTCGCAGGCGCGCCACCGTGACGTCGAAGTCATCGGGCCCGAAGGGCCCCGCAGCCCTCGCGCGCACAAAGCTCAAGCGGCCGTCCGGGGTCCAGGCCGGTTGATAGGCGATCACCCCGGCGGGCTGCGGGACCGCCCGGCAGGAGGCCTCGGGAATCCGGCAGAGGACGATCCGCTTGCCGTCCCAGAGCAGCCGGTTCCCCCCCGCCACGATCGCCAGGGTGCGGCCGTCGGGCGACCAGGTCAGCCAGGATGGGTGCACCAGCGTGAGCGCCAGACGGCGCGGCGCCCCCCCCGCCACCGCCAGGCTCTCGAGCGGCAGGCCGTCCGCGGCGATGGACTGCGAGAATCCCAGGTCCAGCCAGAAGACGACGCCGGCGCCGCTGGGCCACCAGCCCACGTCCTCGATCCCCGCACCCCGCTCTCGGTACACGACACGGAGCGGGCTCCCCGCCCGCGCGGTCACGATCGCGAGGCCGGCGCTGCGGGGGATCCCGGTGGGCCCGGTGGCCAGGACCCCCAGCGCGAGTCGGTTCGCCCGCGGTGCCCAGGCCGCCGGGCCCAGCTCAAGGTGGGCGGTGGCGCCGGAGGCGATCAGCTGCGGGTGGGACCGGGGGGCGGCCACCAAGTACAGGCTGCCGTCGCCGGCCTGGGTGGTGAACGCCAGCCGCTCCCCCTGGGGCGACCAGGTGAAGCTGGCCACGTCGCCGGCAATCCGCATCGGGTCCGCGCCGTCGGCCCGCACCACCCACAGGCTGGGGGGTGGGAGCGCGAACACGTTGCCCGGGGGTGCGGCCCCCTGGCGCAGGTACGCCACCCAGCCTCCGTTGGCGCAGACCACCGGGTGGCTGGCGGTGCCGCTCCCCGCCACCGGGTGCGCGGCCCCGCGGTTGTCCAGCAGCTCCAGCTGGCCCTGTGAGATCAGCGCCAGCGTCCCGTGTCCGCGCCAGGCGGTCCCGTCGACGCGGACCGCGGGCGCGACCGCGGGCGCGACCGTCGGCGCCGAGAGCACCGGCAGCGATCCCGCGGGAAGGCAGGCCAGCAGGAGCGCGCCGAGCGCGAGCCGCCCGCGGGACTGCCCGGGGAGAGGAGCCGTCCCGCGCTGGATCACGGGCGGGTCAACGTCGTCGGTCGCCGCGCGGTTACGCGGGGCCCCGCCCCGCCCGGTATCGTGGCGCGCACGCGCCGCGGACACCCGCCTGCGGGCGACCGGGAGCGGGCATGCCTGAGGCGGTCGATCCCGATGGGCCCCGCGGCTTTCCCGAGCCGGACGAGGGCATAACCGACCCCAGCGCGCTGCTCACAGCCTTCCTTGATTACGAGCGCGACGCGATCCTGCGCAAGTTCGCCGGTTTGACCGAGGCGGAAATGCGCCGCAGCCTGCTCCCCTCGGGCTGGAGCCCGCTCGGCCTGCTGAAGCATCTCGCCCACGTGGAGCGGCGCTGGCTCCAGTGGGGATTCGCCGGCGAGCGGCTGGCGGACCCCTGGGCCGACGCCGACCCCGAGGGCGGCTGGGCCGTCACCGAGGCGGAGACGAGCGCGGAGGTGCGGGCGTTCTTCGGCGAGACGTGTCGTCGCTCGCGCCGGATCGTGGCCGACTCTGACCTCCAGCAGCTCGCCCGCAGCGGGGGCCGCTTCAACCCGCCCGACCCGCACCCGACCCTGAACTGGATCCTGCTCCACCTGCTCCAGGAGTACGCCCGCCACGCGGGCCACCTCGACGTCGTCCGCGAGCTGATCGACGGTCGGGTGGGGGAGTAGGCGGGGTCAGGAGGCCGGCACCCGGCGGGGGCAGCCAGGGTTGAGGGATCGGGCGACCGCACGGCACCGACGCACCCGGGGCACGGGGTCGCTGTCGCGTTCCCGCTCGCGGATCCACGCCCGGGTCCCCGCCGCACCTTTCCGCCCCGCCGCCGGCGGGACGGGTCGGGCTCCGGCGGCCGGTCAGCCGGGCGGGTCCGAGCGGGGCGTCAGCCGCACCCGGGGTGGGCCACGGGCAGGCGCGCCGGTCCGCCCCGCTGGCCGCAGGACACCGCCGCCGCGCGCATCGCCGCCTCGAGGTGGACCGGCCAGGTGAGACCGGCCAGCGGTGGCCGGCGTCCCCCGTCGCCTCCCCGTCCCATGCTCTCCCCAAGCGCGCTCATCACGAACGCGGAGAGGGCTGAGTCACCCGCCCCCACGGTGTCCACGATGGCGTCGCACCGTCCCGCCGGCGCCGCCAGGTGGTCCCCCCGGGCGGTGTGGACCTCCGCTCCCCGCGCGCCCTTGGTCAAGAACACCACGGCGGCCCCGCCGCGCAGCAGCCGGTCGACGGAGTAGCGATCGCCGGGTCCGCCCAGCAGGCCCAGGTCCTCGTCGCTGACCTTGAGGATGTCGGTCACCTGAAGCAGCGACTCAATCTGGCGCGCCAGCAGCTGAGGGTCGACGATCAGCCCGGGGCGGAGGTTGGGATCGATCACCCGCCAGCCCGGCGCGCGCAGCAACAGGCGCCGCAGGCCCGCGACCTGCGCGGGGCTCTCGTAGTTGAAGGCGTTGACCACGGTGACAGCGGATCCCTGGACCAGCTCCCCCAGCTCACGGTCGAACGAGAACGCCAGATAGGCGCGCTGGCTGAACTCGTAGTGGGGCTCCGCCCGCTCCAGGTGGATGATGGCCCGCGCGGTCACCTCCGGCCCCGGCTGCGGGGCGAGTGCGATCCGGTAACGGTCCAGGGTCGCTCGCAGCATCCGGCCCGCACAATCCGGCGCCACCGCCGCCACCAAGGTCACCTGCGCCCCCAGGGTGGCCAGCCCTGCCCCCAAGTTGAGCCCGGCCCCGCCCGGGTGGGCGAAACGACCCTCCCCGGTGACGATCTCATCCACCAGGGCATTGCCCAGGACGGTCGCGTGGACGCGCTCCCCGGGCGGTCGACTCGGCGGGCTCACTGCAGGTTGGCGTGCCGTCGCGCCAGCCCGCCGTGCGGGTCCTCCAGTCGCTGTGCCAGGGTGGTGACGATCCCATCGAGCACCAGCAGCGCCGCCTGCTCGAACAGACTTCCGCCCAGCTGGGTCGAGGGCTGGGCCGGCAGGCGCAGGACGACATCCGCCAGCTGCACGATCGGGGAGGGGTCCGTGTGGGTCACTGCGGCGACCGTCGCTCCCTCCGCCCGCGCTCGGCTGGCCCAGCTGACGCTGGCCGGGGTGCTCCCCGACCCGGAGATGACCAGCAAGCCGTCGCCCGCTCGCACCGCCGGGGCGGTCGCCTCCCCGACCACGTGGCTCCGCCAGCCCAGGTGCATGAAGCGCATGGCCACCATCGCGGCGACCAGGCCCGACCGGCCCTGACCCGCGAAGAACCAGCGGCGATCGGGATCCTGCAGCGCGCCTGCGAGCGCGTCGACGCTCGCGTCGCTCAGGTGCGCGGCGAGCGCGGCGAGCTCATCGAAGGCGGCCATCCACGGCCGCGGTCGGTCAGCTGCGACGACATCCATCGTGCCACCTCCGCAGGGTTGTCCGCAGTCGTGATGGCCGATCCGACCACCACGATATCGGGGCCGGCCTGCACCGCCTCGATCAGGGTGTGTCGGTTCAGCCCGCCCGCCAGGGCCACGTGGTAGCCCAGCTCCCGCATCGAGCGCGCCTGCTGGATGGATGCGGCGGCCGACCCCCCCGCGAGGCGCACGTCGGTGGCGGTGTGCAAAGCCAGGTACGCGAACCGGTCCGGGTACTGTGAGGGCCGATCGGGGAGCTCGGCGCTGCAGATGCTGTCGACCATGATGAAGCCCTGACACTCGCCGGCGACGCGGTTCACGGCCGCGTGGGTGGCGCTCGAAGCGACCTCCAGGACCGTCATGAAGGTGGCTCCGGCGCCGAACAGCATCCGCGCCTCGTCGGCCCCGCCATCGACGGTCTTGGAGTCCGCCAGGATGGGGCGACCCTCCGCCAGCTCTCTCAGGGTGGCGACTCCGGCGAGCCCAAAGCGCTTCAGCACGGGGGTGCCCACCTCGACGATGTCCACGAACTCGATCACCGCGGGCACCACCGCAAAGTGCCGGGGATTGTCGATCGCGAGCTGGAGCAGCATGGCGGTGCCCTTCGACCCTAGCTCGGCCGCGCACCCGGGCCTCGGGTCACTTGACCCCGCCCCGGGTCGACCCGGTCATGTCGCTCACCAGCTGGTCGGTGGTGACCTGCGAGGCGGCGTACTGGGACACGATCCGTCCCAGGCGCATGGTCACGATCCGGTCACTCACCTCGATGACGTAGGGGAGCGTGTGCGAGATGAAGAGCACGCAGATGCCGCGCCGCCGGACATCCTCGACCAGTCTCAGCACCTCGGCCACCTCGGTGACGCCGAGGTGGTTGGTCGGCTCATCGAGGATCAGGATCTTGCGTCCCCAGATCACCGCTCGGGCGACGGCCACCGCCTGCCGCTGGCCTCCGGAGAGCCGCGCCACCGCGGCTCGAGGTGACACCCGGGTCATGCCGATGTGACTCAAAGCGAGCTCGGTCTCGCGCTCCATCTTGGCCCGGTCCAGGAATCCGAGCCGGCCCAGCCAGTTGGAGCGGAAGACCTCGCGTCCCAGGAAGAGGTTGGCGGCCACGCTGAGAGGCGCGGCCAGGCCGCCATCTTGGAAGACCGTCTCGATGCCGGCGCTGAGGGCGGCCTGGGGCGAGGCCCATCGCCGCTCCACGCCTTCGACTGAGAGGGTGCCGGCCTCGGCCAGGGTGGTCCCGGCGATCACCTTGACCATGGTGGACTTGCCCGCGCCGTTGTCTCCCACCAGCCCGACGACCTCGCCGCGGCGGGCCTCGAAGCTGACATCGTCGAGAGCCCGCACCGCGCCGTAGCTCTTGCTCACGTGCTCCAGCCGCAGGACCACCGGGTCAGGGGGCGGGAGCGGCCCCGGGGCGGCGGGGACGGCCCGCCCCCCCGGATCCTCGAGGGGACCCGACACCTCGCCCCCGAGCGCGGTCACGGGGGCGGCATCCCATGCCGGGCCTGTCGGTTCCCCATCTCAGCGACCCGAGCGGAGTAGCTGTTGGATGGCGACCGTCCCGGCGATCAGGGCGCCGGTGACGACGGTTTCCCAAAAGGGCTGCAGCCCGGTCAGCACCAGGCCGCTCAGGACCACCGAGAGCAGCAGGGTGCCCAGCACCGTCCCCGTCATCGTCGCGACTCCGCCGAAGAGGCTCGCCCCCCCGATCACGACCGCGGCGATGGCGGTCAGCTCGGAGTTCTCTCCGCTGAGCGGCGAGGCGGTCCCCAGCCGCATCAGGTCGATCACGCCGGCGAGGGCGGAGATGGTGCCGGCCAGCACGTACACCTTGATCAGGTGCCGCCCGACCGGGATGCCGACCTCGCTGGCGGCATTTCGATTGGCTCCGATCGCGAATGCCCACCGCCCGAAGCGCGAGTAGTGCAGGTACATCGCCCCGATCATGAAGGCGACGATGGTGATGATGATCGGAATCGTGAGGTAGCCGAGATACACCTGGTTCCCCAGGGTGGCGACCACCCCGGGCGTGCCGCCGACGGTGAGGCCATCGGTCAGGACCAGGGTCAGGCCCCCGGCGATCCCGAGCATGGCGAGGGTGGCCACGAACGGGGTGAGACGGGTCTTGACCACCATCAGGCCGTTGGCCAACCCGGCCGCCGCCCCGGTCAGGAGCGCGGCCACGATTCCCGCGGCAATGGCGAGGTCGACCCCGCCGCCGAACCGGAGCGCCATCACCTTGGCCCCCACCACCCCGGCCAGCCCCAAGATCGCCCCGACCGACAGGTCGATCCCGCCGGTGACGATCACGTAGGTCTCGGCGATCGCGAGCAGGCCGGTCTCGGTCGCCGACTGGCCGATTCCGGTGATGTTGATCTGACTGAGGAACCCCGGACCGAAGACCGAGAAGACGATGACCAGGGCGATCAGGGTGCCGCCTAGGAGTACCTCCTGGGCGTACTTCCCGAGGACGGGTCGGGCGGCCGTGATCCCCTTCATCGGCGGGCGGGCAGCTGCGGCTCGGCTCCCGCTCGAGGTCGCTCCGCGCCGCCCGGGGCGCGGTCGATGGGGCGGGCCGCCCCCCAGGGGGCGGCCCGCCCGAATCCGTCGTGTCCCCGCCCTGGGGGACGCAGCCAGCAGTCATTCGCCAGCGGATCGCGTCCCCGGCGCGGCCCGGGGGGTGATCCCAGATCGGGCGGGACGACCGCGCCGGCCCGCCCTCGCTGGATCGGCCGCGAGCGCTGGAGTCTCACGCTGGGCTGGTCGCGGTCCTGGCGGCGGGACGATCCCGGTCAGTGAGCCGCGTAGAAGTACTGCTCATTGTGCTTGTAGTTGGCAAAGGTGATCGTGATGTTGGGCACCTGGATGACCTTGGGGATGCCCGCGGTCTTGCCCTCAGCCGCCTTGACCGCGTACATGACCGAGAGCTTGCCTTCCAAGGCCGGCTGCTGCGCGATCAGACCCACCAGCTTGTCCGCCTTCAACGCCGCCACCTGGGCGGGCTCCGCATCGTAGGAGATCACCTTGACGTGTCCCAGCTTGTGGAGCGCCTTCAGCTCCGCGATCGTGCCCTCGGCGGTGACGTCGTCGACCGCAAAGATCCCCTTGAGGTTGGGGTAGCGTGATAGCTCCTGCTGGACGATCGTCTGGGCGTTGGTCGCCACATCCTGGCTGTACTGCGTTCCCACCAGGGTGATGTGCCGGAAGGTCTTGAGGGTGGCCACGAAGGCGTGCGACCGGAGGTCGTCTGAGGTCACGCCCGCGGAGCTGTCGAGCAGCAGCACCTGGCCGCGATCACCGATCGCCCCCGCCAGGAGCTTGGCTGCCTGGGTGCCGCCGGCGGGGTTGTTGCCGGCGATCCGGGTCACCAGCAGCGAGGTGGCATTGACGTAGGTGTCGACGTTGAGCACCGGGATGTGCAAGTTGCGGGCCTGCCGCACCGAGGGGATCAGGGCCTGGGCGTTGGTCGGCGAGAGCACCAGGGCGTTCGGATGCTTGGCCAGCACGGCGGTGACGTAGGGGATCTCCGTGGTCGGCGAGTAGGTCGTGGTGGATCCCTCCCAGTAGAGGGTCACGCCCAGCTTCTTGGCTTCGGCCTCCGCCCCATGCTGCATCGTGATGAAGTAGGGATCGGAGGTGATTCCGACCACGAAGCCGATCGAGATCTTCTGGGCGGCATGGGTGGCGGTGAGCCCCGCGGTGGCCAGCACCGCCCCCACCCCGACCAGGCCGGCCGCGCTCTGTAGCAGTCGTTTGCCGTTCATGATCGTTGCTTCCTCCGCGTGATTGTCCGACGACGTGATCCGTGGCGCGACCCGAGTGGACGCCGCCGCGAGCGGCCGCTCAGGCTGTCCCCGAGCGAGCGGCTGATCCTGCCTGGGGGGGTCACCCTACCCGGGGACGGGCAGCGGCGAGCGCGCTCGATCAAGGTGGCAGGGTTCCGCCGGCGGGGCGATCCCGACCACGGCCCCGTCGGATGTCGGCCGGCCTCGCTGGCCGCCGCAGCCTTCCCCCCCGGCATCTCTCCCCACCTCCCCGCTGGAAATCGGTTGCCGATAATTTCGGCACGCTAGCATCAACCCCGCCCCCTGTCAACGTGATTCGGCGGGAGGCGAGGTCTTGGCGCCGCCGCGGGTCCGACTCGCAGAGGACCGCCGCAGCTTTCGCGAGGTGGAGTCCACCCCGGCACGATCCGGTGGCGTTTCCTGGTGTCGCGATCTCAATGGGAGCGGTTCCCGGGGTGATCCAGACGGCCGCCGCCGGATGCCGAGCGGGTCGGCGCACGACCCGGCGGGGACCCTGTCCGGCCCGGCGCGGGTCACCGGATGGCACTGGATTTGACCAGGGGTGGGGTCCTGTGCCAGTCTGTGGCAACGATTTCATGAACCGCTCCTCCAAGCCGCTTCACATCGTCGACATCGCGAGGCTCTCGGGGGTGTCGCCGGCGACGGTCTCACGGGTGATGACCGGCTCGCGGCCGGTCTCGCCGCCGCTCCGCGAGCGCGTCCTCGCCACCGCCCGCCGCTTCGACTATCAGCCCAGCCAGCTGGCCCGCAATCTTCGGCGGGGACGCACGGCGACGGTGGGGGTGCTGGTGTCCGACATCGAGAATCCTCATTTCTCAAAGATGGTCCGGTTCATCGAGGAAGCGCTCTACGCCCGCGGGATCCGGGTCCTCTTCTGCAACAGCGCGGAGGACAGCCGCAAGCAGTCGGCCTATCTCGAGGTGATGGCCGCCGAGCGCGTGATGGGGGTGGTGATCTCACCCACGGCCGAGGGTGATGCGGCGGTCTCGAACCTGATGGACCTGGGCACGCCCGTCGTCGCGATCGACCGTCCAGTGGCTGACCCGCGAGCCGATGTGGTGGTGGCGGACCATGCCCACGCGATGGCCGCCGGCACCCAGCTGCTGATCGATTCGGGCCGCCGCCACATCGGCTGGATCGGAGGTCGTGAGGGGATCTGGACCACAACCGAGCGGCTGGCCGGGTACAGCTCCACGATTCGCCGGGCAGGGCTAGAGCCCGTCAGCCAGCTCGGCGAGTTCACAGCCGAGATGGGGTACCGGGCCGCCGAGAGGCTGCTGGATGGCCATCCCGAACTCGACGGTCTCATGATCGCCAACAACCTGATGGTGATCGGGGTGCTGCAGGCGCTGCGGCAGCGGGCGGTGCGGGTCCCTGACCAGCTCGGGATCGTCGCCTTCGACGATCCCCCCTGGGCGAACCTGGTCGAGCCTCCCCTCACGACGATCGCCCAACCGATCCGAGAGATGTCGGAGGCGGCGGTCGACCGGCTCTTTCTGCGCCTCGATGACCCGTCCCTCCCGCCGCGCCGGATCTGCCTCGAGTGTCATCTCGAGATCCGGGCGTCGTCGCGGCACCCGTCACAGTAGGCGGCCGACGCTGCGAGGGTGATCTGCACCCCGGGGGTCGGACTCCGACTCGGCGCAAGCCCGCAAGCCGTGGTGATGCGGGCGAGCTCGGGGTCGCCTGCGCGCGGCGGTCGGCTCCACGATGCTGTCACCGGCGGATCCCACGATCGCGATCGCCCCGGTGCCCGGTCCGACCCACAGGTGGTGCGGATGCTCGGTGCGGGGGACACCGGGACGGCGGTCGCCGACCGTGTGGCTGCGGTGCGATCGGCCGGTGCTTGCGTGATCGGCGTCGTGGCGATCAGACCGCTCCCCGTTCGCAGCCAGGCGGCTCGGTCGTCCGCTGCTGACCAGCGACCCGGACTTCCGCACCGCGGAGCCTGAGGTCGTGGAGGGTGAATGGCTGTCGGCCGGTCGGTCCTGATCGCCGCCGCCCTCGCCGCCGACGAGGGCGGCCGGGGGGCGCCGCGCCGGACCCGAGACAGGATCGCGGGAGCGGGAGCAGGTCCCTTGCGGCGATCGGATCCCGTGGGCGACGAGTCGGCCTCGCTGGGGTGGTGGATATCATCCACACGCCTGCCGCCGCGTGGTGCCGACCGGGAGCATGGCGAGGCCCGCCGAGTGGCGCCGGGTCCTGGGGGACCCTCCCGCCGGCTCGAGTCGTGGGGCTGGGAGACCGCGGTTGGGAAAGGCGGATTCCG
>DATKRN010000018.1:0-106774 GCA_035532155.1 Verrucomicrobiia bacterium
TCTGTACCGTTCGAAGATGCAGCCCCAAAGCGGCGGCCACCTCTACCGTGGACTGCTCGCCCTCCACAATCTGCCGCGCAGTGCGCTTACGCAATTGTTCCAGTGTTCGGTGGTCTAGCGAACGCCCGTCCATCTTCACCATGCCATTATCCCATGGCAAGCCCTACTTACGCATCCCTTAGTACACGTATAAGGCCGCCCACCTCCACGTCGCCCCTCGGTACGCCACCGGACCGACGCCGCCACCGTGGTCAGTCAGCATAGCGGGGAGGCTGGACCCCGTACGAGGGGACCGCGGGTGGGAGGCGGACCTCCGACGCCCGCCCCGGCCACCACCCAGGAGGTCCGGTGCGTCACGAGGATCCGATCGGCCCGGCACGGGGCACGGGTTTCCGGCCCGGCCACCTATACCCGAGAGGTCGGGGCGCGCTTGCTCACCCCAGCCTGGCCGGGGACGGGTCCGACGCGCGAGGGTCCCCTCCGACCCCCGCCTGTCGGAGCGACTGGCAGCACCGCGCTCGGGTCTCACCCTCCCCTCCAGTGGGGCGGCTGTCCGAGCCGCCCCGTCTCGCCTCGACGCCGCACCCGCTGGATGCGGCACCCCGCATCCTCCCATCCTGGCGGCCGCCACGGCCGCCAGGATCTTGGGGGGGAGCCCCGGACCACGCGGCCCGGCTCGGATGCCCAGCTGCCGTGGGCGACCCCGCGCCCCGGCTCGCTCCGATCCCTGAGAGCCGTGGTCGGCTCGCGTTCGCCGTACGACCGGTCGCCGTCGTTCGAAGCGGTGGCACCCGCCACCGCTCTGCCCCCCATCGCCTGTGCCCCCGGAGGTCGTCCCCATGAGACGCGACCCGAACCTCGTCGGACTCGACTCGGGTTGCGGCCGGCCTCGCCGCTCGGCTCCGCGGATCACCGCAGTGGTATCCAGCCTGAGCCTGGTCGCGCTCGGCCTGGGCCTGAGCGTGCTCGCGTCGGCGACCGCCGCCGCTCAGTCCGCTCCCCGTCAGAGCTCTCCCGCGGGACGTTACGTGCCGATCACCCCCTTCCGCGTCCTCGACACCCGGTCGAACCTCGGCGGCAGCCGCTTCGGACCCGATTCCACCGAGTCGGTGACGGTCGCCGGCGCCGGCAACGGCTCGATCCCCGCGACCGGCGTGGTCGGAGTGGTGGCCAACATGACCGTCACCCAGGCCACCAGCTCGGGCTACCTGTCGGTGTTCCCGGCGGGCTCGGGACTTCCCGTCGTCTCCAGCCTCAACTTCACCTCCCGCGTCACCATCGCCAACCTCGTCACCGTGCCGGTCCCCGCCGGCGGGGCCGTCCAGGTCCGCGACTACCTCTACGACCAGGCGGCGTCCCAGAGCGCGCAGGTGGTGATGGACATCCAGGGCTACTACACGACCACCCGGTCCGGCGCGGCGGGGCTGTACAACCCGATCACGCCGGTGCGGATCGCGGACACCCGCCCCGGCAGCGGGCAGCCGGATGCGGGCTCACCGCTGGGCGCCAACGGCAGCGCGTTGCTCACCGTGGTCAGCGGGGCCGACGGGGTCCCAGCCACCGCCACCTCCGTCGTCCTCAATGTCGCGGCGGTGGCCCCCAGCAGCGATGGGTACCTCACGGTGTCCCCGGCGGGCGCGCCGCGTCCGATCGTCTCGAACGTGAACTTCCGGGCCGGCGCGACGGTGGCCAACCGCGTGCTGGCCCAGATCGGAGCGAACGGTCAGGTGGCGTTCTACAACGCCGCGGGGTCGACCAACATCGTGGTTGACGTCGACGGCTGGTACGCCGGCTCGAGTACGGTCGATCCCCAAGGCGGGGCCTACCTGTCGGTGACCCCCACCCGGATCGTCGACACCCGGTCCGGCTCTGGCGGCACCACCGTGGCGGCGGCCGGCAGCGAGACGTTCGCGGTCGCCGGGCACGGCGGGATCCCCGCCACCGGCGCCCTGGCGGCCGCGATGAACGTGACCGTGGTCAACACCCAAGCGTCGGGCTACCTCACCATCTATCCCCAGGGCGCGGCGCGTCCGACCGCCAGCGACATCAACTGGACCGGAGCTCGCCAGGACGTGCCGAATATGACCGAGGAGGGTCTGGGCAGTAGCGGCAGCCTGACCATCTACAACGGGTCGTCCGGGTCCTCCGGCGTCCTGATCGACGTCTTCGGGTACTTCATGGTCCCGGTGGTGGCCGGTGTCAGCCTCAGCGCCAACCCCACCGCACTTCCCACCAACTCGAAGAACTCGAACATCAGCGCCGCCCACGAGTCGCGGCTCAGCGCCACCGTGACCCTGGCGGGAGCCCTCCCGGCGGGCGAGTCGGTGCGCTTCACCGAGAGCGGGGTCGCCTGCAACGGCTTCGTCGTCAAGGGAGCGGTCGCGACCACCGCACTCGACTCCGCCGCCCCCTTCACGGCCACCTACCTGTCGGGGATCAAGAGTGGCGCCTGCGTGATCACGGCCACCGAGTCGACCCATCACCTCCATGGACAGGTGACCGTGACCCAGTCCTAGCGCCGGCCGCCGGCCCGCTCGGCCGAGGCCGCTCCCTGCGCGGGAGCGGCCCCGGCCTCAGGCGTCCAGCCGGCGGAAGGCGAGGCAGGAGTTGTGGCCGCCGAAGCCGAAGGAGTTGCTGAGAACGAGATCGACGGTGACCCGCCGCTCCCCCTCGGTGACGTAGTCGAGGTCGCAGGCCGGGTCGGGCGTCTCGACATTGATCGTCGGAGGGATCCGTCCGTCCAGGATCGCGCGGACGCTGACCACCGCCTCCAATGATCCGGCCGCGCCCAGCGAGTGCCCGATCATCGACTTCACGGAGGAGATCGGGACGCGATGGGCCCGGTCGCCCAGCAGCCGCTTGACCGCCAGCGTCTCGACGGCGTCGTTGAGGGGGGTGGAGGTGCCGTGTGCGCTGATGTACCCGATCTCGTCGACGCCGGCACGGGCGCGCTCCATCGCGCGCGCCATCGCCCGAAAGGCGCCTCCTCCGCTGGGGTCGGGCGCGGTCAGATGGTGCGCGTCGCCGGTGGCGCCGTAGCCAGCCAGCTCGGCCAGGATCGGGGCGCCGCGGTGGCGGGCATGCTCCAGCTCCTCCAGCACCAGCACCGCCGATCCCTCGGCGATCACGAACCCGTCCCGGTCGCGGTCGAAGGGGCGGCTGGCGTGCTGCGGGTCGTCGTTGCGCTGCGAGAGCGCCCGCATCGCCGCGAAGGTGCCCACCGCCAGCGGCGTGATGGTGGCCTCGGCGCTCCCCGCCAGCATCGCCACCGCATCGCCACGGCGAATGATCTCGGCCGCCTCACCGATCGCGTGTCCGCCCGACGCGCAGGCCGACACCAGGGCGAAGTTCGGCCCGCACGCTCCCAGCATGATCGAGATCTCGCCGGCGGCGATGTCGATCAGGATCATCGGGCTGCTGAACGGGCTGAGCCGACGCGGGCCCCGCTCCAGCAGCGTCGTGTGGGCCTCCTCGGTGACCGGCAGCCCGCCGATCCCCGACCCAATGATCACCCCGACGTCGTGCCGATTGGCGTCGGTGATGGCGAGGCCGGATGCCGTCATCGCCTCCTGGGCGGCGAAGAGGGCGAACTGGGTGAAGCGGGCCGTGTGCTGGGCGTGCTTGCGTTCCAGGAAGGACTGGGGATCGAACCCCTTCACCTCGCCCGCCATCTGGGAGGCGAACGGCGACGGGTCGAAGCTGGCGATGCGGTCGATGCCGTTGCGGCCGGCGAGCAGGCCCGACCAGGTCGCCTCGACCCCGACCCCGAGCGGCGAGACGGCCCCCATGCCAGTCACCACCACTCGGCGCCCCAGTCCCATCCCCTCGTCACTCACCCGCCGTTCCCCCTGCGTCCTGGATTCCCGCCGGCACCGCGGCAGCGGCCCGCTGGCTGAGCCGGGCATCGTCGAGGCCCACCGCGGTCTCACCCCAGCGCAGGAGTATGCCGCCCCAGGTGAGGCCGCCTCCGAACGCCACCAGCCCGATGGGGGCGCCCGGCCGGCAGCGACCCGCGAGCGCGGCCTCGACCAGCGCCAAGGGCACCGAGGCGGTCGAGGTGTTGCCGTACCGGTCGAGATTCACAACGAATCGGTCGAGCGGGAGCCCCAGGCGGCCGGCGGCGGTGGCGAGGATGCGCGAGTTGGCCTGGTGGGGGACCACCAGCTCGAGGTCGTCGAGCGGGATCTCGGCGGCCGCCGCCAGCTCGCGCACCAGCCGCTCGATCACCTGGGTGCTGAAGCGGAACACCTCGCGACCGTTCATCCGGACGGACCGCCCCAGCGACCGCGCCGGGGCCGGGCGGTCCGGGGTGAGGGGGTCGGGCATCGGCCCCGGATCCGCCGATCCCGCCACCAGCGCGTCGGCGCCGTGACCGTCCGCGCCGAGCCGGACGGCGAGGATCTCACTGCCCGGGTCACTGGCGGGGCCCACCACCACCGCACCCGCGGCGTCGCCGAAGAGGACGGCCGTGCCCCGATCGCGCCAGTCCACCACTCGGGTGAAGATCTCGCTGCCCACCACCAGGACGCGGCGCGCCGATCCAGCTCGCACCAGCGCGTCCGCCAACCCCACCGCGTAGACCAGTCCGGTGCAGGCCGCCTGCACGTCGAAGGCCGGTCCCGGAGGGCAGCCGAGCCGGGCCTGGACACGGCATGCGACCGACGGGAAGGTGACGTCGACCGAGCTGCTGGTCGCGATCACGGTGTCGATGGTGCCCGGGTCGAGGCCCGCCGCCGCCAGCGCCGTCTCCGCGGCCCGCACCCCGAGATCGGCCACCGACGTCTCGGCCGGGGCGACCCGACGCTGCTCGATCCCGGTCCGGCTGGTGATCCACTCGTCGGACGTGTCGAGGAAGGCCATGAGATGGCGATTGGCAAGCACGGACGCCGGGACCGCGGCCCCCACCGCGACCAGCCGGCAGCCGGGTCCCGGCAGCAGCGCGGCCGGGACCCCGTCTCCTCCGAGGGCGCGGTCGTAGCTCGTCCTCACGGCACCTGCAAGGCCCGCCCGGGCCCAGGGGTTACGCCTCCCGGGGCATCGGTCGGCGGGGCGTAACCAATCCCCAGCGG
The DNA here is from genome assembly GCA_035532155.1 of Verrucomicrobiia bacterium. Lineage (GTDB taxonomy): Bacteria > Chloroflexota > Dormibacteria > Aeolococcales > Bog-877 > DAHUZL01. The sequence continues at coordinate 5,070 of DATKRN010000018.1, forward strand.
GGGGACTGTGGACAGCAGGGCAGGGTCGGTGCCCCCGCATCCCACCGTGGTCGCCCGGTGGCCCCAGCGCCGGGGTCAGCTGGCACAGAGCAGGAGGCGTCGATGGCGTCGATGGTCAGTCGCCCCCACCCCATCACCGGCGCGGCGGCCGCGCCCCGAGTGGCGTGGATCTGCCCCGCCTGCCATGCGGGTCACCCGATCACGACGGTCCGCGAGCATCTGTACGTCTGCCCCGGCTGCGATCACCACACCCGCATCGGCGCGCGTGAACGCGTCGCCCAGCTGGCCGACCAGGACAGCTTTCGGGAATGGGACGCCGAGCTGGCCGGTCATGACCGGCTCGAGTTCACCGACACCCGCCCCTACCGCGACCGCCTGCTGGAGGCCCAGACCCTCCACCAGCTCCCCGACGCGCTGCTGAGCGGCGCCGCCCGGATCGGCGGCCATGCGGTGGGGCTGGCGGCGTTCGACTTCGGATTCATGGGCGGCAGCCTCTCCGCCGCGGTGGGCGAGCGGCTCGCCCGCGCAGCCGAGCGCTGCGCCGCCGCCCCGATGCCGTTCGTCTGCGTCACGACCTCGGGCGGGGCGCGGATGCAGGAGGGGGTCTTCTCGCTCCTGCAGATGGCCAAGAGCGTCGCCGCCCTGCACACCCTGGCCGAGTCGCACATGCCGTTCATCTCGGTCCTCGCCGACCCGACCATGGGCGGGAGCATCGCCAGCTTCGCCGCTCTCGGGGACGTGATCGTGGCCGAGCCACGAGCGACGATCGGCTTCACGGGCGCCCGCGTGATCGCCCAGGTGACTCACGAGGAGCTGCCCGCGGGGTTTCAGACCAGCGAATTCCACCATGCTCGCGGCCTGATCGACATGGTGGTCGACCGCCGCCAGCTTCGTGAGCGGGTGATCGGGCTGCTGCGGGTGCTCGCCACCTCGCCGGGCGCAGCCGGGACGGTCGTGTCCGCGGCGTGACCGCGGGCCCCCCCTTCGGCCCTGGGGATGCGGACCGGGCCTGGGAGCGGATCGAGCTCTCTCGCCATCCCGACCGCCCCTATTCGCTCGACCTGATCGGCCGCTGCCTGGACGACTTCACCGAGCTCCACGGCGACCGCCAGGGCGGTGACGACCCCGCGATCGTGATCGGGCTGGCTCGGCTCCAGGCCCGTCCGGTCGCCGTGGTCGCCAACCAGAAGGGCCGCAGCCTGGAGGAGCGCGGCCGGCGCAACTTCGGGATGGCCCACCCCGAGGGCTACCGCAAGGCCCAGCGCCTGTTCCGGCTGGCCGGGCGGCTGCGGCTCCCGGTGCTGAGCTTCATCGACATCCCGGGCGCCTACCCCGGGGTGGCCGCCGAGGAGCGCGGTCAGGCGTGGGCGATCGCTCAGACGATCGAGGCCCAGCTCACCCTCCCCACTCCCTACGTCGCGGTGGTCGTCGGGGAGGGGGGCAGCGGCGGCGCCCTGGCCACCCTGCTCGCCGACCGGGTGCTGGTGATGGAGCACGCCTTCCTCACGGTGGCCTCGCCCGAGACCGCCGCCGCCATCCTCTTCCGCGATGCCGGCCGCAAGCGCCACGCCGCCGCGGCCCTCCGCCTCGAGGCGGCCAATCTGGTCACCTGGGGGATCGCCGACGAGGTCATCCCCGAGCCACCGGGCGGTGCCCACCTGAACTGGGACGCGGCCGCCCGCCTGCTCCGGCCCCGGCTGGTCCACCACCTGGACGAGCTGGTCGCGCAGGGGGTCGACGCGGCCCGGCGGCGGGAGCGCTACCGCCGCATCGACGGGCTGGCGGCGGTTCCCGAGGGGTCCGGGTCGGGCCACTGACCCGGACCCCTCGGTGTCGGGACTCCGCCGCCCCCGGCCGGCTCCCGCGCCCGTCGAGACCTGGGCTCAGCCGGCGGCGGCCACCTCGGCCGCCGCCCGCTCCAGCTCGCCCAGCAGGAGGTCGACGTCGGCGGGGGTGGTGCGGAGCTGACCCACCGCCACCCGCAGGGTGAAGCAACCGCGGACCTCGGTGTGAGAGCAGAACACGACCCCGCCCGCGTCGAGGCGCGTGAGCAGGGCCCGGTTGTGCCGCTCGAGCCGGTCCTCGGCGTCCCACCCGGGCGGGTGATGGCGCAGGCAGACGACCGCCAGCGGCGACGGCGCCATCCGCTCCCAGTCGGGACGGGCGTCGGCGAAGGCCGCGACCCGGCCGGCGAGCTCCAGATGGTCGCGGATGCGGGCCGCCAGGCCATCGGCGCCGAAGTAGCGCAGCGTCATCCAGAGCTTGAGGGAGCGAAAGCGCCGTCCCAGGGCGATCCCGGTGTCCATCAGGTCGCCGACTCCTGGAGCGCTGGTGGCCCTGGCCTGCTGACCCTCCGACCGCAGGTAGGCCGGGACCAGGCTGAAGGCCTGGCGGAGGCGCCCGGGGTCGCGCAGATAGAGCACCGAGCAGTCGAGCGGGACGAACAGCCCCTTGTGCGGGTTGACCACCAGCGAGTCCGCCCGCTCCGCGCCCCGCAGCAACCCCCGCTGCTCGGGCACGATCGCGAGCGCGCCACCGTAGGCGGCGTCGACATGGAGCCACACCTGTGCCTCGGCGCACACCTCGGCGAGCTCGGCCACCGGGTCGACGCTGGCGGTGGAGGTGGTCCCCACCGTCGCCACCACCGCCAGCGGTCGCCAGCCGAGCCGGCGGTCCTCGGCGATCGCGTCGGCGAGACTGCGGGGATCCAGGCGCAGGTCGGCGTCGGCGGCGAGAGCGCGATAGCCGCGGCGGCCGAGCCCGAGGGTGACCACCGCCTTCTCCACCGATGAGTGGGTCTCGGTGGATCCATACACCCGCAGCCGGGGCAGCTCGGGACGACCGGCCAGGCCCTCGTCTCGAATCGCGAGCCCGGCGGCCTCGCGGGCAGCTCCCAGCGCCACCAGGGTCGATACCGAGGCGGTGTCATTGATGTGCCCCACCCAGCTCGACGGCAGACCCATCAGCTCAGCCAGCCAGGCGGTCGCGACCCGCTCCAGCTCGGTCGCCGCCGGGGCCGTGCGCCACAGCATCGCGTTGCTGTTGAAGGCGGCCGCGAGCCACTCGCCGAGGATCGCCGGGCCGGAGGCCGATGAGGAGAAGTAGGCGAAGAAGCGGGGATGCGTCCAGTGGGTGAGCCCGGGGAGCAGGATCCGGTCGACGTCGGCCAGGATCGCCGCCAGCGGCTCGGGAGCCGTCGGCGGGTGGGCCGGCAGGGCAGCCGCGATCGCGCCCGGCTCGATCGCGGGCAAGGGCGGACGCTCCCCCACCGTCTCCAGGTAGCGGGCCACCTGCTCCACCACGGCATGGCCGTGGCGACGGAACGCGGCGGCATCCATGTCCCCAAGACCCAGCTGAGCCGGGTCGAGCGCAGGCAGCGGCAGCGGGTCGACCTCAGGGCCCGCATGCCCCGAGGGATCCGACCCCGGGGTCACTCGGCCCCGGCCGCGATCGCCGGTCCCGGCTCCGCCGCGCCGGCGCGTGCCCCACGATAGGCGCGGGCGATCCGGCGCACCGTCGCCTCGGCGCCCAGGGGGATCACGTGGAGGCGCAGTCGGGGGCGCTCGCCGATCGCCCGCGCCAGCTCGATGGCAAGCTCGACGCCGGCCCCGGCGCGGATCCTCACAGCCGGGCCGTCCGGGATCGGGCAGTCGCGCAGCCGCCCGCGCACGAACTCGAGCATCCGCTCCGACCGCAGCACCCCGACGCTGGCGAAGATCGGCACCCGCTGGGGGACGATCCCGTCGACGCGATCCAGAAAACGGTCGAGCGCGGCGAGATCGAAGACCATCTGGGTCTGGAGGAAGTCCACCCCCGCGGCCACCTTCGCCTCCAGCAACCTCAGCTCGCGCGGGGCGGGCGCGAAGGGGTTGACCACCGCGCCCCGCAGGCACGGGTCGGGGGCGGTCCAATCGGGCAGGCGGCGGAGCACCTCGATGACGCTCTCGGGACCCCGCGGCTGCCCCGGCACGGGGTCGCCGCGAACCACCAGGATCCCGCTCGCCCCCAGCGCCGCCGCGCCGACCGCCTGCTGGCGCAGCCCGAGTCGATTGCGGTCGCGACAGCTGAGGTGAACGACCGGTCGGACCCCGCGGCGAAGGCAGGTGGGAACCGCCGCCAGCGGCGAGAGCCGCGCCCGGCCCGCATGGTTGTCGGTGAGCCCCACCACCGGGATCGCGGGCGCGAGGTCATCCAGGGCGCGGGCGACCCGGGTCAGATCGGGCCGCACGGGCAGCGACAGCTCGACGGAACAATCGGCGGTGTCCGGCATCTCCCCGAGATGCTACCCCGACCCGCGGTGGCTCCTGCGCCCCGCGGCCCTCGCGGGGTTGACACGAAGCCGTCGCCAGGCCCCACGATGAGGGCGTGAGTGATCGCGGCCCCTCCGGCGTCCCCCCGGCGCTGGACGTCCGGGACCTCTGGCGCTCGCTGCCCTTCGCCACCGGGGTTCTCGACATCCTCCGCGGGGTCAGCTTCCGGATCGAGCGGGGCGAGTTCGTCGCGATCATGGGGCCGTCGGGCAGCGGCAAGAGCACCCTGCTCGGCTGCATCAGCGGGCTCGACCTCCCCAGCCGCGGCCAGGTCCTGCTGGACGGGATCGACATCACCCACATGCGGGAGTCGCAGCTAGCCTCGATCCGCAACCGCACGGTCGGGATGGTCTTCCAGGCCTACAACCTGATCCCCACCCTCACCGCCCAGGAGAACGTCGAGATCCCCCTCTACGTGGGCAGCCACCCGGGCTCGCCGTCGGCCCGCGCCCGCGAGCTGCTGGAGCTGGTGGGATTGGGGCACCGGCTCGGGCACCGACCCAGCCAGCTCTCCGGCGGCGAGCAGCAGCGGGTGGCGGTCGCGCGGGCGCTGGCGGCGGCGCCTCCGCTGGTGATCGCCGACGAGCCCACCGGCAACCTCGACGCCGCCGCCGGAGCGGCCCTGCTGGAGCTCCTCCACGACCTGCGCCGCCGCACCGGCACCACCTTCGTCATCGCCACCCACGACACCTCCGTTGCGGAACGCTCCACCCGGGTCCTGCGCATCGCTGACGGCCAGCTGGTGGGGGACCAGCTCCGCGAGGGGACGGCGGACGCGTGAGGGTCGCCTTCACGCTCCGCTACACGTTCCGCTCGCTGGGACGGGCCGGGGAGCGCACCGGGCTCGCCGTCTTCTGCATCGCGGTGGGGGTGATGGCGATCGTCTCCCTCCAGCTGGCCGCGGCGATGGTGGCGGGATCGGTCACCTCGACGGTGCGCGCGGCCAACGGCGGCGATGTCTCGGTGGTGTCGATCGCGGTGCCGCTGCAGTCGGCGCAGCTGCAGATCTTCAGCCGCCTGCGGGCGAGCGGGCTCGTGACCCGCTGGACCGCCGTGGCGGAGGCGCAGGCGACCGTCAGCCGGGGGCTGAGCCACAGCGCCCAGGCGGTGGTGGACGCGGTCGACCCCGCCGCCTACCCGCTGGCGGGGACGATCCAGCTGGCGGCCGGGGCGCGCGGGTCCTTCCGCCAGCTGATCGCCCGGCCCCGGACCCTGGTGCTCGATGGATCGTCCGCGCGCGAGCTCGGGGCCCGGGCCGGGGAGACGCTGACCGTCACGGTGCTGGGGGCGGCTCGGGCCGCCCACTGGCGGATCGGGGGCGTGATCGAGGGCATCTCCCCCGCCTCCTTCGGCGGCACCGGGGTCGTCTTCGTCAGCCTGCCCACCCTGCGGCACCTCAGCGGCGCTCAGCCCCTGGTGTACGGCGCTGTGTACCTGGACACGCCGACCGCCGCGGGAGCCGCCCGGGTGGCGCGCACGGTGCAGCGGCAGCTGCCGCTCACCACCGTCGAGACCGTCCACCAGGCGCTCCACCAGGACCGCTCCGCGGACAGCGGCCTGTCGACCTTCCTCAGTATCGCCGGCCTGCTGGCCCTGCTGATCGGCGGCATCGGCATCGTCAACACCATGCAGGTGAGCCTGTCACGGCGGCGACTCGAGATCGCGATGCTGAAGACCACCGGGTACCGGCGCCTCGACCTCTACGTCCTCTTCGGCCTGGAGGCGGCCTGGCTCGGGCTCGCCGGCGGCGTCGCCGGAGCCGCCCTGGGGGTCGGCCTCAGCCTGGGGGCCCGCGCCCTCCTCACCGCCCTGGTGGGGATCCCGATTGGCTTCACGATCTCGCCCGGCGTGGTCGGCTCGGGTGTCGCGATCGGAGTCGCCACCGCCTGCATCTTCGCCGTGCTCCCGATCGCGCGACTCTCGGGGATCCGTCCGGTGGCGGTGCTGCGCGACGAGACCACCCTGCGCTCGTTCACCACCGCCGCCCCCACCGCCCTCCTCCTCGGGGTGATCGGGGCGCTGTTCTGGGTCCTCGCCGCGGTCGTCCTCGGCAACCTCATGCTCGCGTTCTGGCTGGTGGTGGGCACTGGCGTCGCCCTGGGTGTCCTCACCGGCCTGTTCAGCCTGGCGCTCTGGACGGTGGGACGGCTGCCGGTCCCCGAGCGCTACAGCCTGGGTCACCTCGCCCTGGTCACGGTGGCGCTGCTGGTCGCGATCGCGGTCACCCGGGTGCCGTCACTGCGCGCGGTCGGCGCGATCGGCATCGCCCTCGCCCTGCTCGGCTACTTGGTGGTGGTGCTCCCGCGGCCGGTCAAGGTGGTGGCGCGGATGGCGCTGCGCAACCTGGAGCGGCAGCGGGCCCGGACCGCCACCACCTCGGTGGCCCTGTTCGTGGGCGTGTTCGCAGTTGGGCTGATCCTCGTGATCGGGCTCGACCTGCGCTCCGACCTCAACGGCTTCCTCACCAAGGACGCCACCTACAACGTCTTCGCGGTGGCGCCGCTGCGGGAGAGCTCGGCTTTGCTGGGGACCGCGGCGCGACTGCCCCGGGTCCCCGAGCAGACCACGGTCGCGGTCCAGGTGCAGGCGATGGCGCTCGGTGGCCGCCCCCTCACCACCTTGCTGCAGCGAACCGGCCACGGGACCGGCGCGCAGCTGGCGCTCTCGCAGCTGGGGGGCATCGATGGCTTCGAGGTCGGCCGCGGCCAGCGGCCGCTGGTCACCGTCACGGCCGGCCGCCAGCTGGCCCGGACCGACAGTGGGACCGGGAACGTTCTGCTTCCGGCCGGGCTGCAGCGGGGCGCGCTTCACCTTCACCTCGGCGACCAGCTGACGGTGGCGGCGCCCGGCGGCGGCCATCCCGTCCGTCTGCGGGTGGTCGGCTTCTACTCGCCGCTGGCCGCCCACGCCGGGGGCATCAACCTCACCCTGACGGTGGCGCCGATCCTGGCGGCGAGGTCGCTCACCGCCACCATTGGCGGGAGCACCCAGAACCTCGTGATCGCCTTCAAGTTTCCATCCGCCGAACGGGCCCGGGCGGTGCGCCAGCTCCGCGCCGGTGACCCCGCCGCCGAGGTGATCGACCTCACCAACCTCGCCCAGGTGGTGGATCAGTTCCTCGGCAACGCGATCGCCTTCCTGGCCGCGATCGCCTCGCTGGCGCTGCTGGCCGGGATCGTCATCATCGCCAACGCGGTGGCGCTGGCCCTGCTCGAGCGCCGGCACGAGCTCGGGATCCAGAAGGCGGTCGGTCACAGCTCCGCCACCGTGCTCGCCCAGGTGCTGGTGGAGACCGCGGTGGTGGCGGGGCTGGGGGCGACCGGCGGGATGGTCGCGATCGCGCTGGCGGTATCCCTGCTCGCCCACCGCGCGCTCAAGCTCTCCCTCGGAATCGACACCCCGCTGGCGTTCGCGATCATCATCGGCGCGGTCCTGGTGGCGGTGGCGACCGCGGCCCTGGTGGCCTGGCGGCCGGTTCGAGCGCGCCCGCTGGAGGTGCTGCGCTATGAGTGACGGCTGCGGGCGAGCCCCCGTAGAATCGAGCCGGTGACCAGCGTGGGTGCCGGGGTGCCGCGGCTCGAGGGGCGCGGCAAGGTGACGGGGAAGCTCCGGTTCACCGACGACCTACAGCAGATCGGTCTCGGCCATGTGCGCTTGGTCCTCAGCGATGTGGCGCATGCCCGGATCCAGGCGATCGACACGGTGCGGGCGCGCGCGGTGCCCGGGGTGGTGGCGGTCCTGACCGGGGCGGACCTGCCCCTGGTGACCGCTCCCGGCCCGGACCAGCCGCTGGCCCGGGGCGAGGTCTTCTACGTCGGCCAGCCGGTGGTCGCGGTGATCGCGCTGAGCGAGGCCGCCGCCGCCGACGCCGCCCAGCTGGTGGAGATCCGGCTGGATCCCCTGCCCGCGGTGCTGGACCCGGAGCGGGCGATGGCCGAGGGCGCGGTGCTGGTGCTCGAGGCGCAGGGACCCGGACCGGCGGAGGCGGGCGTGCACGGCGCGGTCACGGCCGACGGCGACGAGCCCCGCCCCCCCAACTGCGCCGCCGCCACCCGGATTCGACAGGGCGAGGCCGCCCAGGCGATCGCGGCGGCCGCGGTGGTGATCCGGGGCCGGTACCACGTCCCGGCGGCCCACCAGGGCTTCCTGGAGCCGCACACGGTGATGGCCGCAGTCGACCCGGACGGCGCGTGCACCATCTGGTCGCCCACCCAGGGGGCGTTTTTGTCTCGCCGGCTGACCGCCGAGATGCTGGGCTGGCCGGAGTCCCGGATCCGGGTCGTGCCGACCCCGGTGGGGGGTGGATTCGGCGGCAAGATCCTCCTGCTCGAGCCGCTGGTGGCGCTGCTGGCGGTCGCCGCCGAGCGTCCGGTGCGGCTCACCCTGACGCGCACCGAGGAGTTCCTGCTCGGCCGGGGCGGCCCCGCCGCCACCATCGACCTCACCCTGGCCGGCGACGCCGACGGGACGCTCCGCGCGCTCCACGGGCGGGTCGTCTTCGACCTCGGGGCGGGCGCGGAGGAGCATGCCGCGACCGCGCTCGACCTGCTGGCCAGCACCTACCGCATTCCCGCCCTCGACCTGGTCGGGTATGACGTCGCCACCCACAAGACCCCGGCCACCGCATACCGAGCGCCGGCCGCGCCCCAGGCCTACTTCGCGCTGGAGTCCGCGCTGGACGAGTTCGCCGTTCGGGCCGGGGTCGACCCGCTGGCGCTGCGGCTCGCCCATGCCTGCCAGGAGGGGGACATCCGCCCGGGCGGGCGGGCCTGGCCCCGGATCGGGATGCGCGAGTGCCTGGAGCGGGCCCAGGCCCACCCGCTCTGGCGCGAGCCGGTCGGCCCGGGGGAGGGGGTCGGGGTGGCCGTGGGCAGCTGGGGCGGCGGGCTCGAGCCTGCCGCGGCCGTCTGCCGGCTCGAGCGCGACGGCACCCTGGTGCTCCAGGTCGGGGCGAGCGACCTCACCGGCAGCCACACCACCCTCGCCGCCCTGGCCGCGGATCGACTCGGCCTCTCCGCCGATCACGTGCGGGTGGAGCTGAGCGACACCGGCTCCGCCCCCTACGCCGGCGTCGCCGGCGGCAGCAAGACCATCTACTCGGTGGGTCCGGCGGTGTTGCAGGCCAGCGAGGCGGTGCGCCGCCAGCTGGTGGAGATCGCGGCCGGCGAGCTGGAGGCGGCGGTCGAGGACTGCGAGATCGCGGACGGGGCGGTGTTCGTCAGGGGCAGCCCGGTCCAGCGACGCACCCTGGGCCAGCTGGCCGGGCTGGCCACCCGCTTCGGCGGCCGCTATCCGCCGGTGGAGGCCCTGGGGCGGGTGGCGGTCCGCAGCCAGGCCCCCATGTTCACCGTCCACCTGGCCCGGGTGCTCGTTGACCCCGACACCGGCCTGGTGGCGGTCACCGGCTACGCCGCGATCCAGGACGTCGGGCACGCCCTCAATCCGGCCGAGGTCGAGGCACAGGTGCACGGCGGCGTCCTGCAGGGGCTGGGGCGGGCCCTCGGAGAGCAGCTCAGCTGGGACGAGTCCGGCCAGCTGCTGACCGCCAGCTTCCTCGACTACGGGATGCCCACTATCGACCAGGCGCCGGCGGTCGCGGTCGAGCTGGTGGAGGTCCCGAGCCCGGACGGGCCGCTGGGAGCCAAGGGGGTGGGGGAGCCGCCCGCGGTCCCGGGGGCGGCGGCGGTCGCCAACGCGGTGTTCCGGGCCACCGGGGTGCGGCTGCGGACGCTGCCCCTGGACCCGGCGCTGCTGGCGGAGGCCGGCGCCGGGACGTAACCGCCGTCACGCCGGCCGCGTTGGCCGACCGTGCGCCGGTCGTGGTCGGTGGCGGTGGTGGTGGGCACGGCCCTGGTCCTCTCGCCCGGGCCGGGGGTTTCAGCTAACCCGGCCCGGGCGATCCCCCTCGGCGCCCCGACCTGCCCCGGGTACGGAGTCGACCAGCAGCCCGACGGGCAGTTCACCACCTGTCTGCGGCTGGGCGCCCTGCCACCGGGACCGGCGACCGTCTCTTTGGAGCTGGACCGGCTCGACGAGGGCGGCAGGGGACCGGGACTGGGACCCCGGGCCGACCTCACCCTGTCCCCTGCCGCCGGTCCTCCGGGGACGCCGGTCGTGATCCACGGGACCACCCCCGACCACCGGTCGACGACCACCCAGGACGGCGACGCCATGCTCTGCTGGGACGGCTGCGGTCCGCAGGGATACATCGAGCAGGGGGTGAGCTTCCGCTGGACCTCTCCCCACACCTTCGTGGCCACCTTGATCGTTCCCCAGGCTCCCTGGCTGGGGGCACGGGGGATCCAGCCGCTGGTCTCCGGGTCCTACCCGGTCGGGGTCGAGTGCCTGCTGGTGATCCGCGGCTGTGCCCTGGGCGGCCCCGAGGGAACCGCGAGCTTCCGGTTGCACGCGCCCGCGCACGGCCGCTGCACCGCGGGCGAACCGTGCGCCACCGCCCGGCTCGACCCCCTGGCGGCGCGGCCCGCCTCGCAGGTGCGGGTCAGCGGATGGGCTCCCCTGGACAGCTTCATCGGCAGCCCCTTCGGCCTTGAGGTCACCGTCCGCTCGGGCCGGCCGCCGCGACGCCCGGCCCCGACACCCACGATCATCGGCGGCGGCGTCAGCGTCTTTCGCCTGGCGCCAACACCCCTGCGCGTGCTCCCGGCGCCATCCTGGTCCCAACTCGGGGCGGTGCGGGTGGGATCTGTACTCCCGGCCGGCCTGGCCGCGATCGCGGCCCAGCCGGGGGCGCCCACCCGCCTCGCGTGGTGCGCCCCGGGCGTGATCCGGGTCCGGGGCGGCGGACCCCGGCGGATCCCGGTAGCCGGGGCGCTGGAGGCGCTCCGGCGGGCGGGACTCGCGCCGCAGGCACTGGGAGCGGCCCCCGAGACCTCCTGGTGCCAGGCGGTGGCGCTGGAGGCGCGGGACCGCGCCACCGTCTACGCCGCCTTCGCGGTCGGCGCCGCGCCTCCGGTCCAGATGGCGGCGGTGGTCACCACCGACTCCGGTCTTAGGTGGCACCTGGTGCCGGTGCCGAGCACGATGGCCGCTACCGACTTCGGCGGCTTCCGCCAGTCGGGCGGGGCCACCACCTTGGTCTTCTCGTCCCCCGCCGGAGAGCGACCCGGCGCCCATCCGCTGCCGGTGGAGACCACGACGGACGGGGGCCGGCGCTGGACCCAGGAATGGCTGGGCTGCCCCCCGGCCGGGCCGTGCGTCACCCTGGGCGCCTACGCCTGGGGCAACTGCGCGATGACCGGCGAGGCCCAGGCGGTGCTCCGCGGCACCCCCGCGGCGGCCGGCCGCCCCACGACCTGGTCCCCGGCCGGCTGGGTGGGCACCGTCAACCCGTGCCTGCCGGCCCAGCTGGTGGCAACCCGGCGCCAGGGCGCGTTGCTGATCGGAGGCGGCTCCCCCTACTTTGTGCTGCGGTCAGGGGCGGGCGGCCGGAGCTGGGCCGATGTCGGCATTCCCCCGCCGCCCGGCCCGGATCAGGGCCTCGGGCTGCCCGGCGGCGGGGGCCTCATTCTGCTGCCGGACGGCGCCCTGCTGGACACCGCGGTCGGCGCCCCGGGCGTGGCGGCAGGCTGGGCCCTGCTGGCCGCGGGCGGGCACCGGTGGTGCCGGCTCCCGGCCCGGTTCACCACCGGGCCGGACCCGTCCGCGGACCTCCAGCTGGTGGGGACCCAGCTCGCCTGGCTGGACCAGCTGCCGCTGGGTCGGGAGGAGCGGGTGGTGCTCCACACGGTCGCGCTGGACCAGCTCCGCTGCTGACCACCGACGGCCCGGTGGCGGATGGCACCGAGCACGGCGGCGAGGTCGTGATCATCACGGCACCGGATCTCGACGCCTGGCTGGTCGAGGCCCGACCGGTCCGGGGCGGAGTGGTGGCCCGACCCCGAGCGCTCCGGACCTCCCCACCGCGGCGTTCGCGCCCGGGCCGCCCCCGGCGAGGCGCCCGACCCGTCCGCCCCCGACCAGCGGCAGATCCTGCGGTGGCATGCCGAGCCGCTGTCGATCACCCCGCGCCCGGTGGTGGCCCTCCACCAGGCGGTGGCCGAGGTCAAGGCGCCCCGGGCCGCCCTGCCGCGACGGCTGGGTCGCCCAGGCCCGGCGAGCGGACCGGGCGGCGATCGAGCCTCCCCGAAACTGGGCCGAGCCCCGTTCCCGGGAGGACCGCCGTCGGGAGCTCCCGGTGGCAGGCGGATCCCGGGGCAGCCACCACGGACGGCCGGGACCCGACCGGGGCGCGGGAGCGCCGCCCCGGCCCCGAGCCTGCGGTCCGCGCCCGAGCGGCGGGAGCTCAGGAGCGGTGGGGTGTGCCCGCGACGGCGGCGGGCGGACGGGGATGGTTGTGCTGGGCCACGTCCTCCTCGGCGCAGAGGTCGGGAGGGCAGGGATGGCACGCCTCCACCTGGATCGTCGTATGGCGGAGTTGGAAGCGGTCGCAGAGCCGGTCGGCCAGCTCGCGAACCAAGTGCTCGGCCTCCCCCAGGCTCTGGTCCGAGACGGCGAGGTGGCAGGAGAGGACCCGATGCTCGGCGGTCAGCCCCCAGATGTGGAGGTCGTGGACCGTGACCACCCCCGGGGTGGCGAGGATCTCCGCCGCCACATCGCCGACCGCGACCCCGGCGGGGACGGCCTCCAGCAGCACCTGGACCCCCTCGCGCACCAGCCGGAGCGCCATCACGGCGATGAGCGCCGCGATCACAAGCGACAGGATGGGGTCGGCCAGCGTCCAGTCGGTGGCCAAGATGACCAGCGCCGCGACCACGACCGCGAGGCCGGCCACCACGTCGGAGAGGGCGTGGAGCAGCGCCGCGCGGACGTTGAGGGAGCGGTCGCCCCGCAGCCAGACCACCCCCAGGCCATTGCCGACGATGCCGAGCCCGGCGGCGCCCAGCATCAGCGGCGCGGCCGGATGCCCGGGGTGATGGAGGCGAAGAGCCGCCAGCACCGCGATCCCGCCGACCACCGCCAGCAGGACCACGGCGTTGGCCAGCGCCACCAGCACCCCCACCCGGTGGTAGCCATAGGTCTGGCGTCCGGTCGGACGCCGGGTCGCCTGGTGGGCCGCCGCCGCCGCGAAGACGAGGCCGAGGACGTCGACCGCGACGTGGCCGGCGTCGGCGAGGAGGGCGACCGAGTGGGCGAGCACGGCGGCGCCCAGCTCGACGGCACAGACGGCCGCGGCCAGCGCCGCCGCCGCCGCCAGCCGCCGATTGCGTCGGGGGGGACCCATGTCGGTCATCCTATGCCGTGGCGCCGATCCGCGAACGGGTCCCCGGAGACGAGAACGCCCCGGCGCGAGCTGCAGCCGCCAGGCGGGGCCGGCCCGTGCTGTGACCGGGACTCCTCTCGTCAGCTGATGAGCTGCGGACCAGCTCCTGTCGCCGCGGCCCTTTGCCCCGGCGCGAGAGTCACCCCGGCCCGTCGGCGAGGCCGGTGGGCAGGGACGGCCGAATCCCCCCGCGCTCCGATCCCGAGCCCCTCAGGTGGCGGGGGACGGCTGGCCGTGCCGGGGCTGCCCGCGCCGACCTGATCGTCCCGCGCGGGAGCCGGGGCACCCGGAGTGGGCAGGATACCCGTGCCGCCCGCGTCCGGGGACGGCGGCGGTCACGGTCCGGCTCTCTCGGTCGTGAGGACCTGACCGACGTTTGCCCTGACGTAGTCGAGACGGCCGGGGTGAGTCACCGGGATGGGTCCCCCATCGAGCCCGCGGCGCGGGAGGGCGTCCGGGACCCCGCGCGCAGCTGGAGCCCGACCACCACGCGGGCCCGCGTGGTCGGGGGGGCATCGGTGACCTTGACGCGGCGGCTGGGCAGAATCGGGCCGGCCGACGCTCATGACGCGCTAGCTGCAGGACCCCTCGGCGAGGCGGCGACGCTCCCGGCGCCGAGGGCTCCGGCCGACCCGGTGCGCCGGGGAGCCGAGCCCGGTCACCGCGTGGCCCAGGGGCCACCGATGACCGCCCGCCCGAGGCAGGCGGCGAGCCGGTCGAGGGCGCCGGCGGTGTCCGGCACTGGCTGGGGCGCCGCGAAGGCGTGCCGGTCGGGTGGGATGGCGGGCAGCGCGGCCCGGCTGAAGATGAGCGCCTCCCGGGCGAGATCCCCGGGGATGGTGAGCGGCTGGCGGGTGGCCCGGGCGAGGTCCCAGCCGTGCACCAGGATCTCCGTGACCCGCAGCTGCAGAGCGACCGCCCCGGGCAACGATCCCAGCGGCACCGTCACGACCCCCTCCAACGCGCCGGGCCGGCGGACGCCGTCGAGCACCGCCTGAGCGGAGCGCCGGGAGGCGTCCACCCGACCGGGCTCGGGTAAAGCTGTGCCCTCGGCCCTTGCCGACTCCGCGCCGAGGGCCTGCGCAAAGAGGTGGGTGCCGGCGACCAGGTGGGTGACAACCTCGGCCACGGTCCAGTCGGGGCAGGGGGTCGGCAGCGACCATTGATCGTCGTGGATCGACAGGATCACCTGCAAGGTGGCGTCGAGTGCTAGCCCCAGTCGATCGACGGGATCGGTGCTCATGGGACGTCCCTGCGCAATCCGACGGGGCCAGCCGGCCGCGGATCGCTCGCCGATTGATGGTAGCAAGCCATTGGCGTGGGTTTGTCACTCGCAGTCCTGCGGCGGTGAGGTGCGTGCGCCACCGCGGCGAGGTGGCCCGGGCAGTCGACCGCATCGGCGCCCGATGGTCCCTGGCGATCGCCCTCGAGCCGCGGGCGCGTCGCGACGGCGAGCTGCTCCCGGGCCGCGTCGGTCGCGCCACCAGCCTGCTGGGCGACCGTCTCCGTCCGCTCCCAGCGGCGGGCGTCGTCGCGACCCGGCCGACGATGGTCGCGGCACGCCCCGTGACCCGCGTCAAAGGCCCCACCGGCGACCCGGCGATGTCGATCGAGCCACAGACGGGCCGGGTGCACCCTGGGCGCGGCCGCCCGCCCTCGCCCGACGGGGTCGTCGCTGGTCCTGCCGGGCCACCTTGGGCCTGGTGCCGGACCGCTATCGCGGCCGCGGGGTCAGGCGAGGTGCCCAACTCCAGCGACCCCGATGCCGGTCCCGCGCCGCGGGCCGTGGCCGGGCCGCGGCCGGCGTCTCGACGCGGCGCTCGCCCGGCGTGATGGGTGAGGTGGTGACGCTCAGGTGGCCGCTGCCCGGAAAGGGGCGGCGGCCGAGGGCTGCGGCAGGCCGCCGGGACCAGCGAGCCGAGGTCCCGGCCCTGATGGCGAGCTCGCCGCAGCAACCACCCCGAGGGAGGCGGGGTCCGGGGCGGCCCGGGCGGCGTGAGCTTCGATCCTTCCCCACCCCTGATCGCGCCCCTGCCGGTCGGCGACGCTGCCCGTCCCGTCGAATCGTCCAGCGCTCGATCTTCCCTGCCCGCAGATGTGTCCCGCTCCTGGGATCGCGTGCCAGCGTGGTCCGGACCAGGTCCTCCGACTCGGCCTCGACCGCCAGCACCACCTGGTGCTCGCCCCCGAGCGGCCCGCCCAGCACGACGAAGCCGGCATCCACCAGCTGGTCCATGACGGACGCGTGCGCAGGCCAGCCGGACTGCTCCTCGATCGGCCGCCGCTGGTCCCAGTGCGGACCGGTGCGGACCGGTGGCACGAGCGTGACCAGGAAGGCCGACCCTCGGCCATCCTGCGGGCCGGCACTACGCGAATCCGGCAGACCCGCCGATCGGCCCACCGCCGTCCGACTCTTCCGGGCGACCCGGCACGGCCGAGGCCCACCCGCCCGCTAGCGCGACCCGTCGCCGACACTGGGCTCCCAGCCACGCAGCCGGCGGGTCCCCGCCCCCACCACCAGCAGCACCCCGGCGACCGCCGTCGCCAGCAGCACCAGGGGGACAACCACCAGCACGAGGCTGGGGCCGTGCCCCCCGGCGGTGCCCGGGAGGATGGTGCGCAGCCGATCGGTCCCGCCCACCCCGAGTCCCACCAGCAGATAGGTTCCCGCCAGCAAAGAGGCCGCCACGAAGCCGAAGCCCACCAGATTGGCCGTGAGCACCCCGAGCCCTCGCACCGCCCGGCGGGGATCGGTGGCACCGTAGTTGGGGGCGGCGGCCCCCGCCCCCACCGCGGTCGCGACCAGTCCCAGCGAGAGCCACAGGACGCCGAGCACCAGCCAGACCAGTTCCGACGGGCTGCCGTGGCGGGTGATGCCGATCACCAGCGCGATGGCGCAGCTGAGCCCGGCGACCGGCAGCGCGGTGGCGACGATCTTGGCCCGGACCAGCTGGCCGGCCCCCAGCGGGCTGAGGCGCAGGAGCTGGATGGCGCGGCCCTCGAGCGGGACCGCCGGAACCGCCAGCACCTCGGCGAGCAGGAAGGGCACGAACGGGGTCACGGCGACCCCCTCCCAGAACCCCAGGGCGCCGTGGCCGCCGAGGTGGAGCGAGGGCACCGCGACCGCGGGGTAGGCGAAGGCGACCAGCAGGGCCGGCAGCAGGCGCCCCACCCGGCGGACGTCCCGGCGCAGCGAGCGCCAGTCCTTGAGCGCCATTGCGCGCGTGAACCGGAGCGCCCCCGCCCCGATCGAGAATGACGATGCCTCGGCGGGCGCGATCCCCGCCAGCAGCCCGGCCACCGGGATCGGAGCCCGCGCGCCCGCCCCCGGATCGGCGGGGCGGGGCCGGGGACGGCGCCGCCCCGCCACCTCCGCCATTGCCCCCATCCCCGAGACCAGGGCGCCTCGGTAGGCGAGGAACGCCGCCGTCAGCAGGCCCCAGGTGGTGGCGATGGTGAGCAGCAGCCAGGGGAGGGCAGCCACCCAGGCGCCGGCGGCGACGGCCGCGAGCGCCCGGGCCGGCCACGCGGTCGGGAGCCAGAGGGCGGCGTGCCCCACCGAGGCGAGGTGGGCGAGCGCGGCCTGGGTCGGACCGGACGCTCCGACCCGGCGACCGCCGGCTCGGGTGAGCACGAGCCACCCCACATACAGGACGGCGGTGACGAACGCCCCGGCGACGTTGGCAACGTCGCGGGCGAGGCGCGGCGGCACCAGCCGCACCGCAGCCGCCAGCACCAGCAGCTGGAGGCCGGCGGTCCCGAGCGGCAGCAGCACCGCCACCAGCGCCCCGGCGGCGAGGAAGCCCGGCCCGCTGTGGTGAGCGGCGCCGAACCCCCACAGGCCGACCAGGAGCAGCAGCCCCAGGGCGAAGTTGGCGCGCAGGGCCACCAGCAGCCGCGCGACGAAGATCACCCGGACCGTGATCGGCGCCAGCGTGAGCAGCGCCAGCTCGCGGCCCAGGAAGAAAGCGGTGACGACGGTGGAGAGGCCGAGGATCATGGTCAGCACGGCGTAGCCGGTGAGCGCGGCGGTGAGCAGGCCGAGGTCGCTCGGCCCGGCGACGCTGCCGAGCCCGTAGCCGATCCCGTACGTGAGCGACCCAACCAGGGCGGCGAGCCCGAGCAGGGTCGCGACGTAGACGGCGAGACGGCGCGGGGTCCGGGTCCGCGCCACCAGCCGGTTCCAGCCGCTGCGAAGGTCGGCGACCACGATCGCGGCCAGCGGGCCGCGCCGCTCCGACCCGCCCCAGCCCTGCGCCGCCGGATCCAGCCCGATCACATGGGCCGCTCGCCCAGGAGCTGGTCCACCAGCAGGCGCGACTCGGGACCGCCGGTCAGGGTGAGGAAGAGGTCCTCGAGGCTCGCGCCCGCCTGGTCGGTGCCGCTGCGCAGCTCCTCGAGGGTGCCGAGGGCCACGATCCGCCCGCGGTCCATGATCGCGACACGGTCGCACAGGGCCTGGGCGATCTCGAGGATGTGGGTGGAGAGCACGGTCGTCACCCCCCGGGTGCCGAGCTCGCGGAGCAGGTCCTTGACCCGACGGGCGGAGCGGGGGTCGAGGCCGTTGGTGGGCTCGTCGAGGAGGAGCACCCGGGGCGCGTGCACCAGCAGGGAGGCGAGGCCGATCTTCTGGCGCATCCCATGGCTGTAGCTGGCGATCAGCTCGTCCTGCTTGCCCTCCAGTTCGAAGAGCCGCAGCAGCCGCTGCGCCCGCTCCCGCCGCGCTGGGCCGCCGGGGACGCCGTAGAGGTCGGCGACGAAGTCCAAGAACTCGCGCCCGGTGAGGTTGGGATAGACGACCGGCTCCTCGTCGAGGTAGCCGACCTGTGCCTTGGCGCGGCGGGCGTCGTGGATGACGTCCACCCCCGCGACCCAGGCGCTCCCGGCGCTGGGGACGAGCAGGCCGCAGAGCATGCGCAGGGTGGTCGTCTTGCCCGCGCCGTTGGGGCCGAGCAGGCCCACGATCTCGCCGGGCCTGATCGCGAGGTCGACGGCCGCAACCGCGGTGAAGGTGCCGTAGCGCTTGGTCAGGCCGCGGGCGTCGACGGGGCACTCGCGTCCCCCCGGCTGCGCCGGGGCCCCGACGCTCATGCCTCAGGCCTCGGGGCGGCCGGTCCCGTCCACTCCCGCCGAGGCCTGAGGCCCGGCGGGCCAGGACCGGCGTCGCTGGGCCCGCGAGGCGAGCACCCGCGGGATCACGACCCGGGCCGAGGTCAGGGCGGCCGTCTGCCAGAGCGGGCGGCCGCGGTGGCGCCCTGTGGACCGGCCCGAGGTGGGGGGCAGGCCGCCCGCCTGCTCGACCAGCAGGCGCAGCTGCGCCTGCCACTCCGCCGGCATCGCCCCGAACCACTCGGCCGCGGTCGCCGGCTCCGATCCATGCCGGCGGCGGCCGCGCGCCATCCAGAGGGCGACCCCGGCGCCCAGGACGATCACCGCGGTCGCCGCCAGACGCGGGCCCTCGCGCCGCAGCCGCCGGCGCACATCGAGGTCGGCTCGGACCCGGCGCTCGAGCCGCTCCAGGGCCGCCTCCATCCGGCGGCGGCTCTCGGCTACGGCCTGGCGCGCTTGGTCTGTGCTCTCGCCCATTCCACGTCGTCCCGCAGGCTGGCGCGGGTGAGCGCCAGCGGGGCCAGGTGGCGGTGCCGCCACGCCACCAGCGCTCCGGCCCCGACCACCAGCAGCCAGACCCCGGCGACGATGCCCGCGACCAGCGTGTGGTTGCCCCGCCACGCGATCAGGATCGCCAGCGCGAATCCCACCAGGTACCCCAGCCCGACCACGGCGACGACGGCTCCAGCGATCAGCCAGGCAGCCCGTCGCAGGGTGGCCACGAGCTCGCTGCGGGCCAGCCGGAGCTCGGCCCGCAGCAGCCCCTGGGCCTCGTCGGCGAGCGCGTCGACCAGGCCGCGCAGCGACTCCTCGGCGGCGGGAGCGGCGCGGTCGGGCGGGGACACGTGCTGAGGGTACCGGATCGCCGGGACCGGTCTTCCTACCATGGGGGGGATGCCGCGTTCCGTTGGGGTCGGTCGCCCCGCCGCCGAGGAGCTGGCGCTGCGACTCCGGCCGGCGGTCGAGGCCGGCCGCTGCCTCATCGCCTCCGACTTCGACGGCACCCTGGCACCGATCGTCGCCGACCCCACCCGTGCCGCGATGCTGCCCAGCGCCCGCCGGGCGCTGGAGCGGTTGGTGAGCCGGACCCCGGTGGCGGTGGTGAGCGGCCGCCACGCCGCCCTTCTGGCCCGGCTCTGCCCGATCCCGGGGGTGATCCTGGTGGGCAGCTACGGCCTGGAGCGCTGGCAGGACGGCGCGGTCCTCCCCCACCCTCGCGCCCTCGCCTGGCGCGGCGGCTGGGCCCACGACTTCGAGGAGGTCACGGCCGCGGTGGGGTGCGTGCTGAGGCACGCCCCCCGCGGGGTTCGGATCGTGCGCAAGCCCTGGGGGGTGGCGGTGCACCTGCGCGAGGTGGCGGGGCCCCGGGTGGAGCTGGAGCGCCACCTCGCGGTCGAGCTGCGGATCCTGGCACGCCGCTTCGGACTGCGGCTGGGACGAGGCCGGCTGGTGCTGGAGCTGCTGCCACCGGTGCGCTGCTCCAAAGGGACCGCGCTGGCCGACCTCCTCAGGACGCTGCGACCCCAGGCGGCAGTGTTCGCGGGCGACGATCGCGGCGACGTTCCCGCCCTGCGGCTCCTGGCGCGGGATCGGGCCCGCCTGGCGATCGCGCTGGGGCTGGCGGTGAGCGGGCCGGAGACGCCGCCCGCCCTGCTGCGCGAGGCCACCTCGGTGCTGGCCGGCCCGACCGTCTGGGCCGCCCTGCTCCACCGGCTGGCCGCCGGCCTCAGTCCCCCACGAGGTCGCGCAGGTCCTGGAGCTGCTGGGTGATCCAGCGGGTGACATCGGCGTGGCGGACCGTCCGGCTCAGCTCCTGGAGGCGGTGCTGGCGCTCCCCCTGCGGCAGCATCAAAGCGAAGCGCAGAGCCTCGGCGGTCTGGTCGATGTCGAAGGGGTTGACGGTGAGGGCGAAGCGGCCCAGCTCCTCGTGGCATCCGGCGTTCTCGCTCAGCACCAGCACTCCCCCCCGGGTGTTGCACACCACCCCCTCCTTGGCGACCAGGTTCATCCCGTCGTAGATGGGGTTGACGAGGAGGGCGTCGAACGACTTGTAGGCGGCGACCGCCTTGTAGATGTTCTCCTCCACCTCCAGGCGGATCGGCATCCAGCCGCCGGACTGGAAGCGCCGGTTGACCTGGGCGGCGGTCCCGACCACCGCGCCGAGGTAGGAGCGGTAGGCGTCCACGTTCTGACGGGAGCGCTGCAGAAAGGCCCAGAAGACGACCCGGCCGCGCAGCTCCGGATGGGTCTCCAACAACCGCTCGTAGGCGAGAAAGCCGCGCACGATGTTCTTGCTGAGGTCGGTGCGGTCGACCCGCAGGATGAGATGCTCGGGTCGCCAGCTCGCGATCAGCTGCTCCTGGCGACGCACCTCCTCGTGCTGGGTCAGCTGCTCCAGCTGGGGCACGTCGATCGAGATCGGGTAGGACCGCACCCACACCGAGCGTCCCTCCACGAAGACGGTGCGCTCGCGGTGGTCGACCGCCAGCCCGAGGTTCTCCTCGCAGGTGAGCAGGAAGTTGCGCACATCGAGCGAGGTCTGCAGGCCGACGATGTCGTTGCCCAGCAGCCCGGTCACGATCGCGTCGCGCATGTGCCGGGGCAGCACCTTCCAGTACTGGGGCGTGGGCCAGGGGACGTGGATGAAATGCTGCAGGCGGGCCTCAGGGAGGCGGGAGCGGACCAGCTGGGGAAGGCAGTAGAGGTGGTAGTCCTGGGTGAGCACCAGCACCGGTCCCCCTACCCGCTCCGCCTCCTTCACCACCCGGTCCGCGAAGGCCTCGTTGACGGCGACGTAGCCGTCGCGCCAGGCTCGCTCGGTGCGGGCGTCCAGGATCGGCTGGCGCCCGAGATCCCACAGGTAGTGTTGGATGAACCAGAGCAGGGGATTGCTGATCTCGTTGTAGTAGAGGGCGTAGGCGGCGGGGTCGGTGGCGACGTACGCCACCTTGAAATGGTCGCCGTCCTCGGTCACGACCTCGGCCGGGGCCCCGGCGGTGCCGCGCTGGGAGAGCCGTCGGTCGGCCTCGCCGCGTTCCGCCGCCACCCAGACCGCGTCGGTCGCCCGCGCCAGGGCGGCCATCGCCGTCACAAGGCCCCCGCCCCCCTGGGTGATCCGCTCGCGACCATCGGCGCTGCGCTGGCAGTCGACCGGGGGACGGTTGGCGACCACGATCGGACGGCGGCCCCCTAGCACCTGACGCAGGTACGAGTCCATGGCAGGCACCCGCCTAGCATGGCGGACCGGGCCGACCGGCGCAGCGGCATCGCCTTCCCGTGGGGGCCGACCCGTGCGAGAAATCGTGGGGACCGGGCCCGACCGGGTCGGGTACCATCGGGGCCGTGAAGCTCGCCGTACCCCGTGAGACCGCGGCCGGCGAGCTGAGGGTCGCGGTCAGCCCCGACTCGGTCCCCCGCCTGCGCGCGAGCGGGGTGGAGGTCGTGGTGGAGAGGGGAGCGGGATCGGGAGCCGGCTTCACGGACGCCGCGCTGGAGGCCGCGGGGGCCACCCTCGCCGCCGACCGCACCGGCTGCCTGGACGGGGCCGGTCTCGTGTGCACGGTCCAGCCCCCCACCGCCGAGGAGGCCGCCCTGCTGCCCGAGGGCTCGGTGCTGGTCAGCTTCCTGCCCACCTCCACGCCCGCGGCGGTGCTGCACCAGCTGGTGCTCCGCCGTGTCAGCGCGGTCAGCTTCGAGCTGATCCCGCGCATCAGCCGGGCCCAGGCGATGGACGCCCTCTCCTCACAGGCCTCGATCGGGGGGTACAAGGCGGTCATCCTGGGCGCGGCCCGGCTGCCCAAGATCTTGCCCCTACAGATGACCGCGGCCGGCACCATCGCTCCCGCCCGGGTGCTGGTGATGGGCGCCGGCGTGGCCGGGCTCCAGGCGATCGCGACGGCGCGCCGCCTGGGCGCGGTGGTGGAGGCGACCGACGTGCGCCCCGCGGTCCGAGAGGAGGTGCAGAGCCTGGGGGCCAGCTTCGTCGCCCTCGAGCTCGAGGCCCAGGCGGGGGAGGGCGGCTACGCCCGCGAGCAGAGCGAGGAGTTCCTGGCCCGCCAGCGCGACCTGATCGCGCAGCACGTCATTCAGAGCGATCTGGTTGTGACCACCGCCGCGGTCCCGGGGCGCCGCGCTCCGGTGCTGATCACCGCTGAGCTGGTGGCGCGGATGCGCACGGGCGCGATCATCGTCGACCTGGCCGCGGACACCGGCGGCAACTGTGCCTGCACGGTGCCCGGCGAGGAGGTCCGGGTCGGCGGCGTGACGGTGATCGGGCTGCGCAACCTACCCGCCACCGTCCCCACCACCAGCAGCCAGATGCTGGCCCGCAACGTGGCCGCGGTCGTGGCCCACCTGGTCAAGCAGGGGGCGGTGACCCTCGACTTCGACGACGAGATCACCCAGCAGTGCTGCGCCGTTCACGACGGCGTGATCCGCAACCCCGCCATGCGCGAGGCCGCCCAGGCGGAGCGGGCGTCGTGAACCCGCACCTGGTCAGCGAGATCTCGATCTTCGTGCTGGCGGTGTTCCTCGGGTTCGAGGTGATCGCCAAGGTGCCCACCATCCTGCACACCCCGCTGATGTCGGGAAGCAATGCCATCCATGGCGTCATCCTGGTGGGGGCGATGGCGATCATGGCGGGCGCGCACGGGCCCCTGGAGCAGGCGCTCGGGTTCCTGGCGGTGGTGATGGCGACCATCAACGTGGTCGGCGGATACGCGGTCACCGACCGGATGCTGGAGATGTTCCGCAGCCGCACCGGACCCCGGCGGGGCGCCCCGTGACCGCAGCCGGCCCCGCCAACCCCGTCGCAGCGGGTCGCCCGCAGGAGCGCGCCCGATGCCGCTGACATCCGGCGCCGCCCTGCTCTACCTGCTGGCGGCGGTGCTCTTCATCTGGGGCCTGCACCAGCTGAGTTCGCCGCGCCATGCCCGCCGCGGCAACCTGGTGGCGGCCCTCGGGATGGTGATCGCCTTCGGGACCGCGATCCCCGCGCTGCACCACGCCCCCATCAACCTCGTGCTGATGGCGCTGGCCATCCTCATCGGAGCCCCGGTGGGGGCGGTCGCGGCGCGGCGGGTGAAGATGACGGCGATGCCGCAGATGGTGGCGTCGTTCAACGGGGTCGGCGGGGGAGCCGCGGCGCTGGTGTCGGTGGTCGAGTTCCTGCGCGCCCCCGGCGGCGGGTCGGTGGGGCTGGTGCTGGCCATCCCGGTGGTGTTCGCGGTCGTGATCGGGGCCGTCAGCTTCGCCGGCTCCGGGATCGCCTACGCCAAGCTGCAGGAGTGGATGCGGGGCACCCCGATCACCTACCCCGGCCAGCAGCCGGTCAACGGCGCGATCGTGCTCGCGATCCTGGTCCTCGGGGTGCTGCTGGTGACGACCGGCGTGGGACCGTTCGCGCTGCTCGCCCTGCTCCTGCTCTCGCTCGGCCTCGGGGTCGCCTTCGTCCTGCCGATCGGCGGGGCGGACATGCCAGTGGTGATCTCGCTGCTCAATGCCTTCACCGGGCTGGCGGTGGCCGGCGACGGATTCGTGGTGGGAAACCCGGTCCTCATCGTGGGCGGGACGCTGGTGGGCGCCTCGGGCACCTTCCTCACGAAGATGATGTCGGACGCGATGGGCCGCTCCCTGGGCAACCTGCTGTTCGGAGCCTTCGGCACCGTGCTGGTCAGCCCGCAGGCGGCTGCCGGCGAGGGGGGGCGGAGTGTGCGCTCGGGCTCTGCCGAGGACATCGGCACCCTGCTCGCGTATGCGCAGCGGGTCATCATCGTCCCGGGCTACGGACTGGCGGTGGCCCAGGCGCAGCACGCCGCCCGCGACCTCGCGGACCAGCTGGAGACGCGCGGGGTCGCCGTCGACTACGCAATCCACCCGGTGGCCGGTCGGATGCCGGGTCACATGAACGTGCTGCTGGCGGAGGCCAACGTTCCCTACGACCAGCTCAAGGAGATGGACGCCATCAACGATGCCTTCCGCTCCGCCGACGTCGCCTTGGTGGTGGGGGCCAACGACGTGGTCAACCCGGCCGCCCGCTCGACCCCGGGGAGCCCGATCTACGGGATGCCGATCCTCAACGCCGACCAGGCCAAGACGGTGGTGTTCCTGAAGCGCTCGATGCGCCCCGGCTTCGCCGGGATCGACAACGAGCTGCTCTACGACCCCCGCACGATCCTGCTGTTCGGTGACGCCAAGGACTCTTTGACCAAGCTGGTCGCGGCGGTGAAGGCGGCCTGAGCCTGGGGCCACCCGGCCGGCGCGCTCCCGCCGCCCGCCCAGGCCGGCCCCGCGCGGCGGGGTCCCCGATCCGCGGCCGCGACCGTCAGCCGGCCCCTGGGCGCCCGTAGCGCAAGGGGAGGCACTCGGTGGGAGGGAGGGCACAGGTGACCATCCGGGGAACCCCGGGACGGCCGTAGACGCGAAAGACGTACACCGGCACCGCGAACCCCGCGGCCACGACCACAGCGATCCGGTCCCCCCGCAGCCGGGCGGGGTGGCCCGCCTCGGCTGGTAGCCGCGGCGCCGGGAACGGCGTGAGGTCGGCGCGCAGCCGGTAGGCGGCGGGGTTGACCCGGCCCGCCGCGAGCGCGCCCAGCACCTGGGCCGGGGCCCAGGTCCTATAGGGAGCGGGCCGACCCACCGCCGGGTACGGCAGCCGTCCCCCCGCCCCCACCACGGCCATCACCCCGGAGCCGTCGGTGGCGACGTCGACCTCGATCAGGGCCTGGGCTCCGGTGATGTCCACCACGGGACGTCCGCCAAGGGTGAGCGCGAAGGTGATCCGCCGGTCGGATCCGTTCACACGGGTGATCGAGGCGAGCAGCTCCAGCCCGCCCCCAGAGAGGAGGTGATGGGCGCCGAAGAAGGCGCGCGCGACCCGGTCGGCCTGCTCCAGAGTCGGGGTCGCCCCGATCTCCTCGACCGGGTGGTTGGGATGAATCGAGAAGGTCAGCCCGGCCGTGGTCGTCAATTGGAAGCCCCGGGTGCCCCCCAGGTTGTAGGCGAGCCCGGCCCCGATCGCCCGCGGGGGACCGACCAGGCCGAGCCCGCGGGCGAAGTCCCCCACCGCGGTGACGGGATTGAAGGGAACCCGCGCCACCAGCAGGGTGGCGGGCGCGGCCGTGAGCGGGCCGGCGGCCCGGTAGGGGCCGGCGAGGCGCAGCGGGAGGGGCGCGACCCCGCCCAGCGGCAGGATCCCGAACGGCAGGGCCGGGGTGGGAGCGGGCGTGGAGGCCGGGCGCGGCGAGCTCCGCGGCGGAGGCCCCGCGCATCCGGCGGCGACCAGCATGAGCAGGAGGGCGGCGAGCGCGGCCGCTGCGCGAGCGCGGCCCCGGGAGCGTCGGAGGGAGGGGGGCGACGGCATCCCGGTCAGCATCGCAGAGGCACGGTGGCGCTGACGCAGAATGGGCCGATGACGTACCCGCAGGCGCTGGCGGAGTTGGAGCGGGCCGCGCGGCGGGGCATGCGGCTGGGGCTGGAGCGCGTGCGGGCGCTCTGCCAGGAGTTGGGCGACCCCCAGGCCGGTCGCCCCGGCCTGCTGGTCGCCGGCACCAACGGCAAGGGATCGGTGTGCGCTCTGAGCGAGGCCATCCTGCGGGCGGCCGGGCATCGCACCCTGCTACTCACCAAGCCGCATCTCACCAGCTACCGGGAGCGGATCCAGGTCGACGGCTCGCCGGTATCGGAGTCGGAGTTCGCCGCCCTGATCGCGCACACCGCGGCCGCCGGGCGGCGGATGCCGGCCGCGGTGGGCCCGCCAACCCACCACGAGCTGCTGACGGCGGCCGGCTTCCTCGCCGCCCGAGAGTTCGACGTCGATGGGATCGTCTGCGAGGTCGGTCTGGGCGGGCGGCTCGACGCCTCCAACATCTATGGCGGGGGGGTGGCGGTGATCACCACCATCGGGCTGGACCACCAGGCCCAGCTGGGTGACACGGTGGAGGAGATCGCCGCCGAGAAGGCGGCGATCATCAAGCCCGGGGACCTGGTGGTCACGGGCTGCTCCGACGGCCCGCTCGCGGTGGTCACCGCCGCGGCCCGTCGCCAGGGGGCCGAGCTGCTCGCCCTGGGAGACCGCCTGGTCGTCACCGCCGCCCCGCAGTCGCCGACCCGCCTCACCATCACCAGCCCCGCCGGGCGCTGGGCTGACTGCGCCGTCGGCCTCGCGGGCTCGATCCAGGTGGTCAACGCCGCCCTCGCAGTGGGGGCGGTGACCGGCCTCGCCCGCCACGGCCTGGAGGTCTCGGAGACCGCGGTGCGACAGGGGTTGCGCGACGCCCGCTGGCCCGGACGCCTGCAGCTGGTGGGGTCGGCGCCGGAGGTCCTGGTCGACGGGGGCCACAACCCCCACGCGATCGAGGGGGTGCTGCCCGACCTGCTCCGGCTCCGCGCGGGCCGCCCCACCGTCCTGTGCTTCGGCGCCATGGCCGACAAGGACCACCGCGCCATGCTGGCCACCCTGGCAGGGCTCAAGCCCCTGCGCGCCGTCTTCACCCGGGCCCGCAGCGAGCGGGCGGCGGACCCCCTCATGCTGGCACGGGAGTGGGCGGGGGTGGCGAGCGCACCCGCCCAGGTGGAGGCGGATGTCCCCGGCGCGATCGCCGCCGCGCGCCAGCTGGCGGGCCCGGCGGGTCTGGTGATCGCGTGCGGGTCGATCTACCTCGCCGGCGAAGTCCTGGCGGCGCTGGGCGAGGGCCTTCCCCAGGACCCCATCCCCGCCGCCGCCACCGCGGGGCGGTGACCGGCTGAGACGCCGGGGCGGGGCGGCTAGACCGCGGCCGGCGTGCGGGCCCCCGCCTCGGCCAGTGCCCGCCGGGCCAGCGTCGCCAGTCCCTCGGCGTCCCGGTCGCGGACCATCGCGGGGTCGAGCAGGCTAGTGGTGAGGCCGACGACGTCGGTGCCGGCCGCGAGATAGGGGGCGATTTCGTCGAGCTCCACCCCGCCGCTGACCCAGAGCGCGCACTCGGGCAACGGACCGCGGAGCGCCTGGATGAAGCCAGGGCCGCCGATCGGGGAGGCGGGGAAGATCTTCACCATGTCCGCCCCCATGTCGAGGGCCTGGCGGACCTCGGTGGCCGTCTGCGCTCCAATCACGCAGGCCACCTGGGCGGCGTTCGCCACCCGGGCGACCTCGGGCACCAGGTAGGGGGTGACGAGGTACTCGGCTCCGGCCCGGAGCGCCTCCTCGGCGAGCTCCGCGGTGACCACCGTCCCGGCTCCAACCGAACAGCCGGGCTGGCGCAGCCGGGCGATCACGCCGGCCGCATCCGGAGTGCTCATGGTCACCTCGACGGAGCGGAATCCGGCGGCCACAACCGCCCGCCCGGCCGCCTCCGCCTGGGCCGCGTCCGACCAGCGAATCACGGCGGCGAGCCGATCGGGGAAGAGCTGCCGAAGTCGGGCGTCGAGCATGGTGCGGTCCCCCGATGGCGGTGTGCGTCCTGCTGATTCTATCGCCGACCCCGGCTGTGCGATCCTGGGCCGATGCTGGGTGGGCGGCTGGTGAAGATGGACGCGGACCGGCGCCTCGCGGGCCTCGCGGCGGCGGCGCTCGCCGTCGGCGGCGGGCTCGTGTGCCAGCCCGGGCTCGCGCTCCGAGCGCTCGGGCTCCCCGACGAGGCCGGCGGCCGATTCGGGCTTCGGCTGGTGGGCGTCCGCGACCTCACCTTGGCGTGGGCGCTGCTGCGAGCGGCGCGGGGTGGGGGCACCGTCGGCGAGCGCCGGATGGCGGTGCGGCTGGCCCAGGCGGTCCAGGTCGGTGACCTGCTGGTCGCCCGCGGGATGCGGCGCCGGGGACGGCTGAGCGCGCGCGCGGCGGGGGTCGTCGCGCTGGGAGCGGCCGCGACGCTCGCGGCCGCGGCGGGAGCGGGTCGGCCGGGCCGCCGGTGACCGGGGCGGGGATCGCACGGGACCGGGAGCTGTGGTACCCCGCCGACCGGCTGGCCGAGCTGCTCCCACCGGCGGCCGCGATCCTCGCGGTGGGAGCTGCGCTCCACGCCCGGCGTGCCGCCGCGACGCCGGACCCGGTGCGCCAGCGGCTGGAGAGCGGGCACACCACCCTGCTGACCATGCCGGCGGCGGCGTCCTGGGGGCTGGGGGTCAAGGTGCTGACCCTCACCGAGGGCAACCGGGAGCGCGGGCGGGCGACGATCGAGGGCGTGATGCTCTGCTTCGACGGGGACGACGGGCGCCTGATCGGCATCCTCGACGGAGCCCGGCTCACCGCGCTGCGCACCGCCGCGGTGGCGGGGTGGGCGACCGACCGGCTGGCGAGCCCCGGTGCCCACCATCTGGTGGTGGCGGGGGCGGGAGCGCAGGCGCTGGCTCAGGTCGACGCCGTCTGTGCCGTGCGGCCGATCACCCGGGTGACCTGCTGGAACCGCACCTCCGAGCGCGCGGGTTTGCTGGCGGACCAGGTGCGCCGAGGTCATCCCGCCATCAGCGTGTTGGTGGCGGATGACCTGCGGGAGGCGGTGGCCACCGCCGACGTCGTGACCCTGGTGACCGCCTCCCGCACCCCCCTGCTGGAGCGGCGAGACCTGCCGGAGCGCTGTCACCTCAACGCGATGGGGGCGCACCAGCCCGATGCCCGCGAGCTCGGCTCCGACGTCATCGCCGCAGCCGCGGTCTTCGCTGACACCGTCGAGGGTTGCCTCATGGAGGCGGGAGACCTGTTGATCCCGATCGCGGAGGGCCTGCTCACCCGTGATCAGGTCCACGAGCTGGCGGACGCCGGTCCGGCGGCTGCGGGATTCACGGTCATGAAGAGCGTGGGGACGGCGAGCTTCGACCTCGCCTGCGCGCGGTCGGTGCTGGAGCGCGCCGGCAGCTAACCGTCAGCCTAGGAGGGGGCTGTCGGGAACCTCCAGCCACTTGCGCCGGGCGCTGTGCCCGGCCACGATCCGGACCGCGGCCCGGGGCACCCCGAGCCATCGCGCCACCTCGCGGACGACCGCGAGGTTGGCCCGTCCGCCCTCGGGGGGCGCCGGCACGTGCACGTGCAGCACCGCACCGTCCCACTCGCACCGTGCCTCGCTGGCTCGCGGGACGACCTGGACCGCGAGCCTCACGGGGCGACGATAGCGCGGCGGCCGGCGCCACCGCGGGTCAGCCGCGGGAGCGCGCCGCCGCGAGGATGAGCGCGGCGGCGCGCTCGGTCCCGGGATCGGCTCGAAGCCGCCGGCCGATGGCCTCCAACTGGGCCGTGAGGGCGAGATCGCCGGTCAGGCGGTCGAGCGCGCCGATCAGCTCGTCGTCCGCAAATCGATACGGGTCCAGGCGCACGCCCAGGCCCATCTCCGCCACCCGCTGGGCGTTGTCGTGCTGGTCCCAGAAGAGCGGGAGGACCACCATCGGCTTGCCGAAGTGGCAGGACTCGGTCACGGTGTTGTTGCCGCCGTGCGTGATCACGACGTCGACCAGCGGCAGGACCGCCGGCTGGGGCAGGACCTCGGCACCGGCCATGGCGGGGCTGAGGGCCAGCCGCTGGTGCTGCGGGCCCAGGCTCACGATCACGCGGTAGCGGCTGGTGCCGAGGAGGTCGAGCAGCCGCTCCATCAGCCCGAGGTCAGCCGAGCCCAGGCTCCCCAGGCTGCAGTACACCAGCGGCCCTCCCGTCTCCCGCAGGGTGTCGGGGAGGGTGTAGGCGCGGTCGGGGGCGCGCACGCAGCTCTCCAACCGGTGCCACTCGGGCGCCAGCCGGAGCGTCCGGGGGTAGTCGAGCTCCCGGGGAGTCAGGGTGAGGTTGCAGTGGGGCGAGTCGTGGATGAAGCGGCCGGGGGCGAGCGGTGGGGCGCCCCGGTCCTGCACGAAGGCATTGAAGTCCGCCCGCAGCGGGTCCATCAGCTGATGCTCGCGACGGCGGAACGCGTCCCGCTCGGCTGCGGGCCCTTGGGTGGGCAGGCCGGAGAAGGCGGGGGGCAGGGCGGGGTCGGGCAGCTCCAAGGGGTTGCAGGAGACGATCCGCACCCAGGGGCAGCCCTGGCGCACCACCGCGGGGAACGCGATCACGTTGTCCACCACCACGGCGTCGGGGTCGAGCTCGGCCAGAATCGCGCGCAGGCGGTCGTCGACGAACTGGGCGCCAGCCATCAGCTCGGACCAGATCGGCCGCACCAGCGTCTCCAGCTGCTCGATCGGGGGGCGGCGGAACTGGGGCGCGGTCTCGCGGATGAAGTCCTTCCAGAACTGGCCGGGTTGCTCGGGTTCGGTGGGGGCCGGCTTGAGTCGCATCCGACGCTCTTCGAAGCCCTGGGCGGCCAGGGTGCCCGCGAACGACTCCTCGACCACGAAGACGACCCGGGCACCGCGCCGCTGCAGCGCATGGCCGATCCCGACGCAGTTGTTGGTGGGGCCGAAGGCCCCCTCCGGGAAGAGGACGATGGTGGGAGCGGGGGCCGAGACCGGCATCGCCAGGCAACCGTAGCAAGCGCCCGGGGCGGTGCGCCGGCCGGTCGGGTTATGGCACCCTGCAGCGGCACGCCATGGACCGATCCCCCGAGCCGGACCGCGCCGCCCGCCCCCACGGCCCCAGCCCGCTGGCCGGGGTGCGGGTGGGAATTGTCGGCACCGGCTCGATGGGAGAGGCGATGCTGGCGGGGATGCTGCGGCAGCGGCTGGTCACCCCCGACCAGGTCGTCTGCAGTCATCCCCGGCCCGCCCGCGCCGCCCACCTGCGCGAGACCTACGGCATCGCCGTCGCCGCCGGCAACGCCGAGGCCGCACGGGGCGCCGGGGTCTGCCTGCTGGCGGTCAAGCCCCAGGTCCTGCCCCAGGTCCTGCCCGAGTTGGCCCCGGTGCTGGCGGCGGACCAGCTGGTGCTGAGCATCGTGGCCGGGGCCAGCACCCGCGCGCTCGGGCGGGGGCTCCGCCACCCCGCGATCGTGCGGGCGATGCCCAACACGCCCGCCCAGATCGGCGAGGGGGTGACGGTCTGGTTCGCGACCCCAGCCGTGACCGGGGACGGCAAGGCGCGCACCCGCGCCTTGCTGGTGGCGCTGGGGCGCGAGCTGGAGGTGGAGGACGAGGCCCAGGTGGCGATGGCGACCGCGGTCAGCGGCACCGGCCCCACCTACATCTTCTTGTTCATCGAGGCGCTGATCGACGCCGCCGTGCACATCGGCTTCGCCCGCCACGTCGCCCGGGCACTGGTGCTCGACACCATGCGGGGATCGGCCGCGTTCGCTCTGCAGAGCGGCCGCCACGTGGCCGAGCTCCGCGACATGGTGACCTCGCCGGGAGGCACCTCGGCGGAGGCGCTCGCCGCCCTGGAGCGGGGCGGCCTGCGCACGGTGGTGGGCGACGCGGTGTGGGCCGCGTACCGACGGACGCTGCGGCTGGAGGCGCAGCTGGAGGGCGCCGAGGCCCGGGGTGCCGACGACCCCGCCGCCGGCTGACGCGGCTCAGGCCGGCCCCACCCTCCCCGCCTCGACCCGGTGCAGGAAGCGCGCCAGCACCTCCTGGTACCGGTCGGGCTCCTCGGCGAAGGCGAGATGGGCGCTGTGCTCGAAGATCACCAGCTCGGACCCGGGGATCAGCCGCTGCATCGCGGCAAGGTGGTCAGGACGGCACTCGTCGTGGCGGCCGCCGGTGAGCAGGGTGGGGATCTGGATCTCATGCAGGCGGTCGGTGACGTCGAAGGCGCGCAGCCGGCCGGTGGTGGTGAACTCATTGGGTCCGTTCATGGCCAAGTAGACCGGCGTCCCGGTCTCCGCCAGGCTGCGCTCGAAGGCCGTGGGCCAGGGTTGGAGGCGGCACACGTGGCGGCGGTAGAAGGCGGCGACGGCCCCCTGGTACTCGGGGCAGGCGGTCAGGCCGATGGCCTCGTGATGGTCCAAGGTGGCCCGGACGTCGTCGGGGAGCTCCGCCCGCAGCCGGTTGCAATCGGCGATCCACCTCGGGATGCTGGCCGGGCTGCTGGAGAGGATCAGGCTGACCGGCGTGATCGCCCCGGCGAGCACCGCCGCCATCGCCAGCATCCCACCCCAGGAGTTGCCGAACAGGTGGCAGCGCTCCAGCCCCAGCTCGCGGCACACCTGGGCGAGCTCGCCGACGAAGTGCTCCACGGTCCACAGCTCGGGGGCGTCCGGCCGGTCGGACCGGCCGCAGCCGAGCTGGTCGTAGAAGACCACGCGGCGATGGTCGGCGAGTCGCTCCAGCGGCTCCAGGTAGTCGTGCGGGAACCCCGGGCCTCCGTGCAGGCACAGCAGCGGGATATCGCCCTCGCCCACGCTCCTTGTGAACACGCGGCCGTGGGGCAGCGTCAGCCAGCCCTCGGCCACCAGGGGATGCGCGCCGCTCATGGTGCCAATCGCCCGGTCCCAGCGTCGCCGGCCTACGGCCGGGCCGGGCGGGGTGGTTCGGCGAGCTGGCGGAGAATGCCCTCGACAACCTGGTGACGCGGCGGGCGCCGGGCGGGGCCGCGGCGGCCGCCGGCGACGCGACGGTCGGGCCCCAGCCGAATCAGATACGGCTCCTGCTTGCGCCAGACGCGCTCGATCAGGGCGCGCAGATCGGGCTCGTCGTCACAGACGATCCCCTGGGCGATCAGAGACCGGCGCACCGGCTCGGGGATGCGGGGGCGTTCCTGCAGGTTCAGCTGCTCCAGCGCCTCGAGGATGTCGTCGAGACGCCGCAGGAACTGCCGCCGCTCGGGGCCGTCCGACTCCAGCACCATGGGACCGGGCGATTATGGTCCCTCGCCCCTCGCCGCGGCTAGCGGATGCGCCTCAGGACCCAATCGACCGGCCGGGACGGCACCCCTGCGGGGGCGGTGGCGACGGCGCTCGGGGGTGGGCCGGGCGTCGCGCGGGCGACCATCACCCAAGGCCCGGGCCGGGCCGGGGCCTTGGGATGGATGCGACAGCCCCCTGCCCGACGGGAGCTCCTGGGCAGCGGGGAGAGCGCGGTCACGCGCGGCCCGAGCTGACCCGGGGCTGGGAGCGCGAGCCGGGAGGGGGCGACCCCCCACGCCCGCCGCCCACTCGAGAGCCCCACCCCAACCTGGGAGACTGCCCCGGTGGAGGGGCGGGAGGCAGGGATACGCGGGGCGTCGCCGAGCCGCTGGTGGGTGCTGGCGGTCGTCGCCCTGGTCGCCTTCATCACCACCGTGGACGCCACCATCGTGGTGGTCGCGCGGCCCCGGATGATGGCGGGGCTTCACATCCCGGCCACGGCGGGGCTCTGGACCCTCATCGCCTACATCATCACCAGCACGGTCCTGCTGCTTCCCGCCGGCCGCTGGTCGGACGCGGCCGGGCGCCGCCCCACCTTCCTGCTGGGGATGCTGATCTTCAGCGGCGCCACCGTGCTCTGCGGGGTGGCGCCGTCGGGGGCGTTCCTGATCGGCGCGCGCCTGCTCCAGGGAGCGGGAGCCGCGCTGGGCCTGGCGACCGCAGTGCCGCTGATCGTGGAGGCGTTCCCCCCCGGCCAGCTGGGACGCGCCCTCGGCATCAACTCCACCGCGTGGGTGCTGGGCTCGATCATCGGACCGGTCGCGGCCGGAGCCCTGGTGGCGACGCGCGGCTGGCGCTGGGTCTTCTTCGTCACGGTGCCCTTCGGGCTGGCGGGATGGGTCGGGGGCTGGTGGGCTCTGCCGCGCGACCGTCCCCGGGCCCGGCGCCCGGTGGTCGACGGGGCCGGGCTCTCAGCTTCGGGCTCGCACTGGTCGTCGTCTCGGTGGCGCTCTCGCAGGGGCTCGCCTGGGGCTGGGGATCGGTGCGCATCGTCGACCTGCGGGCGGGGGCGGCGGGCCTGATGGGCGTGTTCGTGCTGCGCGAGCGGCGGGCCCGGGCGCCGCTCTTCGACCTGCCGCTGCTGCGCCACCAGCACTTTCGGGTCGGTCTCGGGGTGGTGCTCAGCTACGGCATCGGGCTCTACGCCACCACCTTCCTGCTCACCTTCTACCTCCAGGGCGCGGTCCACCTCGGACCGCTGGACGCCGGGCTGGTGCTGGTGCCGCTGTCGGGCCCGCAGCTAGTCATGGCCCCGCTCGGCGGCTGGCTCGCCGACCGGATCGGCCCCGCCCGGCTGGTGCTGGCCGGGCTGGCGCTGCTGACCCTTTGCGCTCTGCTGCTGGCCGGCGGGCTAGGCCCCCGCCTGAACCTCTTGCGGCTGATCCTGCCGCTGCTCGTGATGTCGGCCGCCAACGGCCTCGCTTGGCCGTCCCTCACCAAGGCGGTGATGTCAACGGCCCCGCCCGAGCGGAGCGGGGTCGCCTCGGGGATGTGCTTCACCCTGCGCAACCTTGGGATGGCGCTCTCGCTCACGCTGGCGCTGGTGGCGGCGGAGGTCAGGCCTCTCCGCCCGGGTGGCGACCCGGGTCTTCCTGGGCAGCCAGGGCGTGCTGGCGCCGCGGGTCGGCGCCGCCCTGGTCCCCTCGACCCAAGCCGGCTTCCACCTCTTCGCCGCCTTCTATGCGGTCGCCTTCGTGATCGCCCTCGGCCTGCTGCGGCCGGCTTCCCCGGGGCCGCCCGCGGGCGCCGCGAGCGCCCCGAAGGCCGGTCGGGGGTGACGGCGGGTCGGAGCCCGCACCCGGGCGATTCCAGATCACCACGACTTAGGCGACCGCGGACGCGAGCAAGACGCCGAGTTTCATCGTGTGGAGCACCAGGACGCCGACCACCGGGCGGCAGTGGAACTCCTGGAGCAGCGCCCCAGCAACTGGACACGAACCCCACATAAGCTCGCCCGAGTTTCAGCAGGAGAGTTTCGTCGATGCCCACGCGTCGCAAGCGCCCCCAGCCAGACCCAGCCCTCGACGAGAAACCGGATCCGATCGTCGCCGCTCTGAGAGGAGGATCCATCGATTCCGAACCACCAGCGGATGAGGTGCACAAGGGCGAGACCACCGGTGAGGCGCCAACCGGCACCCCAGTGGCGGGGCGTTCCACACTCGCGGCCGCCATCAAAGGGGGTCCCTTCGGTCTCCTGCAGATTCTTGGCCCGGGCCTGATCACCGGCGCGAGTGATGACGATCCCAGCGGCATCGGAACGTACTCACAGGTAGGCAGCCAGTTCGGCTACGGATTCCTCTGGACCGCACTCTTCACCTTCCCGCTGATGGTGGCTGTCCAGGAATCCTGCGCTCGCATTGCGCTCCATACCGGGGTCGGATTGGGCACCAGCCTCCGTCGCAAGTTCCCCACCTGGTTGGTGGGCATTGCCATTCTGGCGTTGCTCGCAGCCAATACGATCAATGTCGGCGCGGACATTGGGGCGGTGGCAGCCGGAGGACAGTTGCTCACCAGCGGCGGCCACAAGACCGGAGGTATCCCCGCGATCTGGCTGGTGGTGCCGGTGACCGTGACGCTCTTGTTTCTCCAACTCCAGGTCACCTACTCGGTGATCTTCCGGCTCTTCAAATTCCTGACGCTCGCTCTGCTCACGTATGTCGTGGGTGCATTCATCGCCCACCCACAACTCCTCGAACTCCTCAAGGCGACTGTCATCCCGCACTTCGCATTCAGCAGGCCGTTCATCACGGCGCTGGTCGCCATCCTCGGCACGACGATCTCTCCGTACTTGTTCTTTTGGCAGGCGTCGAGCGAAGTCGACGAGATGAAAGCGGCTGGAGGTACGACCGAGGAGGAGCGCCGGGGGATTTCCCGAACAGAGCTCCGCGCGGCGCGGAGCGATGTGGTCGTTGGCATGGCCTTCTCCCAGATTGTGATGTACTCGATCATCTTGACCACTGCGGCAGTCCTCAATGCTCACCACATCACCAACATCCAAACCGCCCAGCAGGCAGCGGCGGCGCTCAAGCAGGTTGCGGGTTCTTTTGCCTTCGTACTGTTCTCGCTCGGCATCATCGGCACGGGATTGCTGGCCATCCCGATACTCGCCGCCTCGGGCGCTTATGCCGTGAAGGAGTTCTTTGGAGTGCGTGGAGGGCTTGCCGACAAGGCGCGGTACCGTCCCTTCTTCTACGGAGTCCTGGCACTGGGGATGCTGGGAGGACTGGCCATGAACTTCGTCGGCATTGATCCGATCAAAGCCCTGTTCGCTACCGCCGTAATCAACGGTCTGGTGGCGCCCCCGCTCTTGATCCTCATCACCCTGCTGGGCTCCGATCGCAAGGTGATGGGCGAGCACACCAGCCGTCGATTGGGCAAGACGTTCGGCTGGCTCGCCACGGCCGTCATGACTGCCGCCGCGCTTGCATTGGCTTTGCTCACCGTTCGCGGCGCAGTCTGACGCCGCGCTCTCGTTATCACCTGTGCCGACAGAGCCATATCCCTGCTTGGCTGACTCAGTTGCTGCATTGAGGGGCTCTCGTGACGGCTCGGGGGGCCAACAGCGGCCGGGGAGAGGTGAGAGAGGCGCCCGCGGCTGAGCGTGGCTAGCGCGATCCGGGCGCCGGTGGAGCGGAGGACATAGGCCAGACGCGTCAGCAGGCGCAGCCTGGTGTTGAGGGACTCGACCCGGCCGTGGGAGAGATCGTGGTGCGGCGTGGCGGCGATGTCGTCGTGGTCAGTGGTGATGGAGCGGGCCAGCGTCATGAAAGGCGGGATGCGACAGCGGCGGGCCCAGACAACCCAGTCGCCGAGGAGCGCGAGCACGCGGCGTCCAGGCGGGTAGACCACCTGGCGGAGTTGCTCCCTGAGGAGGGAGGCGCGGTAGAGCCGGTCGTTCGTAGGAGCTGTCTGCTGGAGCGTGGCATCCTGCCGCGCGGTGAGATCCTCCGGGCACTTCCAGTGGGCGAAGGGGCGCGCTTGAGCTCGCGGGCGAGGGTCGTCTGGCCACCTCGGCGGGCGGCGTTCCCCACCGGCCGCCGCGGTGCGTCGAGCACGGCCGTCGCCGATGGGACGACCCGGAGCGGATCGAGCCAGAGCGTCGCCTAAAGACAGCGCTCCCGCACCAGCGTGGCGATCCGGACTGGGGTGATCGGATTGACCAGGCCCGCGGAGCCGAGCTGGGGGGTCGTGTAGCAGCCCTCGACGTCCATCAGCACCTGGACCGACTCGCTTGCGGTCTGGTTGTGCACGTCGTGGTCGATCGACACCTGTCCGCGCGCCGACACCGGCACCGTCACCCGGGGCGGGATCGTCTGGCCGATCGCGACCTCGGGTCTCGACACCGAGGGCAGCCCGCCCGAGGTCGGATAGACCTGCAGGGAGCCCGACGACGTCGGCATGAGCAGGGGGACATTCGCCACCGCCGCGGTCACCCCGCTGGTCGGGACCGTCCCGCTGCCCGCGCCGGGACCGGGATGGTGTCCGTCGGGCTCACCCGCCGGGTGCCCCGCGGGTGCTGGATCGGGTGTCAAGCCCCCGGAACGGGGTGACCGGGACGTAGATCCCCCCAGGTTCCGGTGCGCGGCGCCACCTTTGCCGCCGCGGTCATCGCCAGAGGCGCGAGCCCTGGGTTGAGGACCGACACACCCCGAAACGCGAGAAGCCGGGCTCCGATCGGCGGGAGTCCTGGCCTGCCTACGCCCGAAGGCGTCCGGGCTGTCGGTTGTGTCCATGTGCGCAGGGCGCGCGTTCCTGCCGGTCGGGGAGGGCGTCGGCTCAACGGCACCTCAGCGTCGTGGGATCGCCGCCGACCGCAGGCTCGCCGCGCCAGCGCGGGCGGGTCAGTCGAGGTCGCGCGCCAGCAGCCCCCGGGCGATGATCAGCCGCTGGATCTCGTTGGTCCCCTCCCCGACGATCAGCAGGGGGGCGTCGCGATAGAGACGCTCGATCGGGTACTCGGTGCTGTAGCCGTAGCCCCCGAAGATGCGCATCGCGTCCAGCACCACCTCCTGGCAGGCCTCCGACGCGAACAGCTTGGCCATCCCCGCCTCCACGTCGCTGCGCTGACCGGTCTGCTTGCGCGCGGCCGCCGCCAGGGTCAGCAGCCGCGCCGCCTCGATCCGGGTCGCCATGTCGGCCAGCTTGAACTGGATCGCCTGGTGCTCGGCGATCGGTCGCCCGAATGCGTGCCGCTCCCGGGCATACCGGATCGCGTGCTCGAAGGCGGCGCGGGCCACCCCGACGCCGCGGGCGGCGACGTTGATCCGGCCCACCTCGATCCCCGCCATCATCTGGGAGAAGCCCCGCCCCTCCTCGCCCCCCAGCAGGTTGGCCGCGGGCTGCCGGCTGTCCTCGAAGATCAGCTCGGTGGTCTCGACGCCCTTGTAGCCGAGCTTGGCGATGGTGCGACCGGCAAAAAACCCCTCGCCCTTCTCGCAGAGCAGGCAGGACAGCTGCCGGTGGGGTGGCTCCCGGTCGGTGCTGGTGCGCACCAGGGTCGCCACCAGCTGGGCCCGGGCACCGTTGGTGGCCCACATCTTGGTGCCCGTGACCAGGTAGGCATCGCCTTCCCGCCGGGCTCGGGTACGGATCGCCTGCACGTCGCTGCCGCCCTGGGCCTCGCTCATGCTGAAGCCGGCACGCAACTCCCCGGTCGCCATCCGGGGCAGGAAGCGCCGCCGCTGCTCCTCGCTGCCGAACTCCCCGATGAGGTAGGCGGTGATGACGTGGGTGTTGAGGATGCCGGCCAGCGACATCCACCCGCGCGCCAGCTCCTCGACCACCCGCGCATAGGTGACCAGGTCGAGCCCGGCGCCGCCGTGCTGCTCGGCGATGGTGAGGCCGAACAGCCCGAGCTGGCGCATCCCGACCACGATCGCCTCGGGGAACTCGTCGCGGTGCTCCAGCTCGTGAGCC
The DNA here is from genome assembly GCA_035532155.1 of Verrucomicrobiia bacterium. Taxonomy (GTDB): domain Bacteria; phylum Chloroflexota; class Dormibacteria; order Aeolococcales; family Bog-877; genus DAHUZL01. The sequence continues at coordinate 44,417 of DATKRN010000018.1, forward strand.
ACCGGGATCACGTCGCGCTCGACGAAGTCGCGCACGGTCGCGACGATCGCCGCCTGCTCCTCGGTCGCCGCGGGAATCATCATCGTCCCCTCAGATCACGGTCGGCGCCCGAAAGCGGCCGAAGACCTCCACCAGCACCGAGCAGATCTCGCCCACGGTGGCGCGCCGGCGCACCGCCTCCAGGATCGCAGGCATCAGCGGCGCGGACGGGTCGGCGGCGAGGGCGCCCACCCGGGTCAGCTGGGTCGCCACCGCCTCGTGGGCCCGGGCGGCGCGCGCCTGGCGCAGCCGCGCCAGCTGGGCCGGCTCCAGCTCGGGGTCGATCCGGAACGCCGGCGCCGCCGCGGGCGCTCCCGCCGACGCCGCGACGTTGACCCCCACCACCCGGCGCTCGCCGGTGGCGAGCTCGCGCTCGGCGCGCACCGCCTCCTCCTGGATCTGACCCTGGATCCAGCCGCTCTCGATGCAGGCAACCGCGCCGCCCCGCGCCTCGACCTCGGCGAGCAGGCGCCGGGCACCCGCCTCCAGCTGGTCGGTGAGGGCTTCGACCACGTACGAGCCGGCCAAGGGATCGGCGGTGTCGGCGACCCCGGTCTCCTCGAGCAGGACCTGCTGGGTGCGCACGGCGAGCAGCTGGGCCGCCTCCGAGGGGATGCCGAGCGCCTCGTCATAGCAGGACAGGGCCATCGACTGGACCCCGCCCAGCACCGCCGCCAGCGCCTGGTAGGCGGCGCGGACGATGTTGTTGAGCGGCTCCTGCGCGGTCAGCGTCGAGCCCCCGGTCTGGGTGTGGGTGCGCAGCTGCCAGGAGCGGGGGTCCCGGGCCCCGAATCGGTCGCGCATCAGCGCGCACCAGAGCCGCCGCAGGGCGCGGAACTTGGCGGCCTCCTCCAGCACATGGCTATGGGTGTTGAAGATCCAGGAGAGGCGCGGGGCGAAGGTGTCGACCGCCAGTCCCTGGGCCACCGCCTGCTCGACGTAGGCGATGGCGTTGGCGACCGCGAAGGCCATCTCCTGGACCGCGGTGCTGCCCGCCTCGCGCAGGTGGTAGCCGCAGACCGAGATCGGGTTGAACTGGGGGGCCTCGGCGACGCACCAGGCGATCAGGTCGGCGGCGAGCCGCAGCGAGGGGCGGGGGGGGAAGATGTAGGTGCCGCGCGCGACGTATTCCTTCAGGACATCGTTCTGGACGGTTCCCTGGAGCGCGGCCCGCGCCACCCCGCGCTCCTCGGCGGCGACGGCATACATCGCCACCAGCACCGACGCCGGTGCATTGATCGTCATCGAGGTGCTGACGGTGTCGAGGGGGATCCCCTCGAAGCAGGCGGCGAGATCGTCGACCGTGTCGACCGCCACCCCCAGGCGACCGACCTCGCCGTGAGCCCGGGGGTCGTCGGAGTCGAGCCCCATCTGGGTGGGCAGGTCGAAGGCGAGCGAGAGGCCGGTCTGCCCCTGGTCGAGCAGGAAGCGGAACCGGCGGCTGGTCTCCTGGCCGGTGCCGAAGCCGGCGTACTGCCGGACGCTCCAAGCGCGCCCGCGGTAGCCGTTCGCGCGCAGCCCGCGCGTGAACGGGGTCTGGCCGGGAAGACCCACCCGCACCGGATAGGCGGCGGCGTCGACATCGAGGGGCGTGTAGCAGGCGGCGACTGGCAGGCCCGAGGGGGTGCGGTAGGCGGTCCGCCGCTCGCCCCGCCGCTGGGCGGCGGCCAGCGGGCCCGCCCGCCAGGCGCCCACCGCAGCCGCCAGACCGGAGTCGGCGGGCGGGTCCGACTCAGCCGCCATGGACACCGGTCCCGCGCCGGGACGCGCCCACCAGGATCACCATCTTGCCGGCGTGCTGGTTCTGCCGCATCACCTGGTGGGCCCGGGGGATGTCCTCGAAGGGGAAGACGTCGCCGACCACGGGCTGGATCCGACGCTCCACCACCAGCTGGTTCGCCTGCTGGCACTGGTAGGCGTTGGCGAAGTGGGAGCCGATGATCGACTTCTGCCGCATCCACAGGTAGCGCACGTCGAACTCCAGATTGTAGCCGGCGGTGGCGCCGCAGATCACCACCTGCCCGAAGCGTGAGCAGACGAAGACCGAGGTCGGGAAGGTGGCTGAGCCCACGTGCTCGAAGACGATGTCGACGTCCCGCCCGCCGGTCAGCTCGCGGATGCGCTTGCCGAACCGGCGCATTTCGGCGATCCGGTGGCGCGCCTGATCGCTGGTCTCGTGGGGACGCTTGACGAGATCGAACTCGCTGCGGTTGATGGCTGCCGAGGCCCCGAGCGCCCGGGTGAGCGCCGCCTTCTCGTCGGAAGAGACCACCGCGATCGCGGTGGCGGAGTAGAGCCGGCAGATCTGCACCGCCATCGAGCCCAGCCCGCCGCCCCCACCCCAGACTAGGACGTTCTGACCGGCGCGGAGCTTGGCCCGGTCCACCAGCATCCGATAGGCGGTGAAGTAGACGAGCCCGTACGAGGCCGCCTCCTCCCAGGTGAGGTGACGCGGCTTGGGGAGCAGCTGCTGCGCCTGCACCCGGCAGAACTGGCCGAAGGAGCCCCACGAGGTCTCGTAGCCCCAGATCCGCTGCTCACTGCAGGCCATCGGATCGAGACCGTTGCACTCCGGGCACTCGCCGCACGACTGGTTGCAGTGGACCACCACCTCGTCGCCGGGACGCCAGCGGCGCACGTTGGCACCGACCGACCAGACCACCCCGCTGGCATCGGACCCGGCGATGTGGAAGGGCTCCTTGTGGAGCTTGAACACCGACACCGGCTGGCCGAGCGCGGCCCAGACCCCGTTGTAGTTGACCCCCGCCGCCATCACCCGCACCACCACCTCGTCGGGGCCGGGCTCGGGGGTGGGAACCTCCTCCAGCCGGAAGGCCTGCTCCGGCTCCCCCTCGGTCTCCGGCCGGATCACGAAGGCGGCCATGCTCGCCGGCAGCCGGCCCGGCGGCAGGTCGCTGGGGGCAGGGGTCACAGCGCCACCTCCGGGAGCGGCGCGGCCCGCACGGCACCGCGCCCATGGTCCGGGCACCCGGCGCACGCCGGGCCCGATGATCAGGGTAGCGGGCGCCCGCTGTCCCTGCAGGGGGTTCCGACCCCGGCGGCCCGGCAGACCCACCCCGCGCCGCCGGGGCGGACCCTTGCGGGGCGTCCCGCCGCGCGCGATACTCCCTCGGGACTCTCGCTGACCGCTCCCGGGAGCCCGGCTCCGGCCTTCCCTCCGGGCGAAGCGCAGGCGGCGGGTGCGGGCTCAACGCGGAGGTAGGCATGGGCGAACGAGTCAGGCTGACGATCAACGGCGTCGTCCGCGAGGACGAGGTGGAGCCCCGGGCCCTGCTCGTCCACCATCTGCGGGAGACGGTCGGCCTCACCGGCACACACGTCGGCTGCGACACCAGCCAGTGCGGCGCCTGCACCGTCCTCCTCGATGGCGAGGCGGTAAAGTCGTGCACCGTGCTGGCGGTCCAGGCGGACGGAGCCGCGATCACCACCATCGAGGGCCTCGCCCAGGGTGACCAGCTCCACCCCCTCCAGCAGGCATTCTGGGATGAGCACGGGCTCCAGTGCGGCTACTGCACGCCCGGATTCATCATGACCGCGACCAAGTTACTCGCCGACAATCCCGATCCCAGCGACGACGAGATCCGGATCGGCCTCGAGGGCAACCTGTGCCGTTGCACCGGGTACGTCAACATCCTCAAGGCGGTGCGGACGGCGAGCCGGCGGATGCGGGACGTCTCGGTGGCTGGGGCTCCGGCTCGGGACACGGCGGCCCTCCCCGCCCAGGGATGAGGCGATGGCCCTCTCCCAGCTGATCGGCGCCCGGATCCAGCGCCGCGAGGACCCCCGGCTGGTCACCGGCCACGGTCGCTTCACCGACGACCGCGCTCCCCGGGGGTGCTGCGCGCTTGAGGTGGTGCGCAGCCCCCACCCGCACGCGGCGGTCGGCGCCATCGACATCGCTCGGGCGGCGGCGGCGCCGGGGGTGCTCCGGGTGCTCACCGCCGCCGACTTCCACGAGGTGCTGCAGGGGTCGATGCCGGTGACCCCGTCCTTCGTCGCCGACAAGCGCCAGGTGCCCCCGCGCTTCCCGATCGCGTCCGAGGAGGCGGTCTACCAGGGCGAGCCCGTCGCGGTGGTGGTCGCCCGCAGCCCGGCGGCCGCCGCCGACGCCGCCCAGCTGGTCGAGGTGGACTACCGGCCGCTGGCCGCGGTGGTCGACCTGACCGCCGCGCTCGCCCCCGCCGGACCGCGGGCGCACCAGGGGGCGCCCGACAACGTCTGCTGGGACGTCACCTATGTCGGAGGCGACGTGGACCGGGCCTTCGCCGAGGCCGAGGTGGTGGTGCGCGAGCGGATTCTGCAGCAGCGGCTGGCGCCGACCGCGATGGAGGGGCGGGTGGTGGTGGCCGACCACGACCGCTACGACAACCGCATGACCATCTGGCTGGGGAGCCAGAACCCGCATTTCATCCGGCTCTTCGTCAGCCAGGCGCTGGGGATGGCAGAGACCCAGGTGCGGGTGGTCTCGCAGGACGTGGGGGGCGGCTTCGGCAGCAAGATCAGCCCCTACCCGGAGGACTACCTCGTCCCCGCGGCCGCGCTGCTGGTGGGCCAGCCGGTCAAGTGGGTGGAGACTCGGACCGAGGCGATGGCCGGGACCAGCCATGGCCGCGGTCAGGTCTTCGACGTCGAGGTGGCCGCGCGGCGGGACGGCACCCTGCTGGGCATGCGCCTGGTGCAGACGCTGGACGTGGGAGCCTACTGCGGCACCTTCGGCGCCTTCCAGGCGGTGGCCGTGTACGTGGCCCCGGGCCCGTACCGCTGGGGCGGGGTCGAGGGTCGCACCGTCGGCGTCCTCACCAACAAGGTCCCCACCGACCCCTACCGGGGCGCCGGCAGGCCCGAGGCCACCCACCTGGTGGAGCGCGCGGTGGACCTGGTGGCGCGCGAGTTGACGATGGACCCGGCGGAGCTGCGCCGCCGCAACTTCGCCACGACGTTCCCCTTCACCAACCCGTTCGGCTTCGTCTACGACTCGGGCGACTACCCGGGAACCTTGGATCGGGCTCTGGCCGCCGTCGACTACCCCGGGCTGCGCCGCCGCCAGGCCGAGCTGCGCACCCAGGGGCGCTACCTCGGCATCGGCCTTTCCACCTACGTCGAGATCTGCGGCTTCGGCCCGAGCGTGCCGACCGCGGCGGCGACCGGCGGGATCGCGCTGGTGGAGGGGGCTCAGGTGCGGGTGTTCCCCACCGGCTCGGTCGCCGTCTACGTCGGGACCCACGCCCAGGGCCAGGGCCATGACACGACCTTCGCCCAGATCGTCGCCGACACGCTGGGAGTCCCGCTGGACCAGGTCGAGCTCCACCACGGCGACACGGACGAGGGCACCGGCTTCGGGTACGGGACCTACGGCAGCCGCAGCCTGTCGGTGGGCGGGATGGCCGTCCGCGGCGCCAGCGTGGCGGTGCGGGAGAAGGCGCGCCGGCTCGCCGCCCACCTGCTGGAGGCGGCGGAGGCGGACGTGGAGTTCGCGGACGGCCGCTTCGCCGTGCGGGGCAGCCCGGCCAGTCAGCGGACCTTCCAGGAGGTCGCGCTGGCCGCCTACGGCGCCAGCCTCCCCGCCGGCATGGAGCACGGCCTGGAGGCGGTCCACTACTTCGACCCGCGCAACTTCGTCTGGCCCTTCGGGGCCCACGTCTGCGTGGTCGAGGTCGACGTCGAGACCGGCCAGGTGACGATCCCACGCTACGTCGCGGTGGACGACTGCGGCACCGTGATCAATCCCATGATCGTGGAGGGTCAGATCCACGGCGGGATCGCCCAGGGGATCGGCCAGGCGCTCTTCGAGGAGGTGGTCTACGACCCCGGCTCGGGCCAGCTCCTCACCGCGTCGCTGCTCGACTACCTGGTGCCGACCATCAACGAGCTCCCGGTACCCGAGTGCAGCCGCACGGTCACCCCCAGCCCCAGCAACGAGCTCGGCGTCAAGGGCGTGGGCGAGGCGGGGACGATCGCCGCCAGCGCCGCCGTCATCAATGCCATCTGCGACGCCTTGCAGCCCTTCGGCATCCGCCACGTCGACATGCCGGCCAGCCCGGACCGGCTCTGGACGCAGATCGAGGAGGCACGTCGCCGATGATCCCCGCCCCCTTTGAGTACCGGCGCGCGACCGACCTCGACCAGGCGACCCTTCTGCTGCGCGAGCTCGGCCCCGAGGCCAAGGTGCTGGCGGGCGGGCACAGCCTGATCCCGCTGATGCGCCTGCGTCTCGCCCAGCCGTCGGCGCTAGTGGACATCGGCCGGATCCCCGGCCTCACCTCGATCACGGTCCAAGGCGACCGGCTGCACATCGGCGCCCTGGTGCGTCACTGTGACCTGGCTGGGTCACAGGTGGTGCGCCGGGCTCTGCCGCTGCTCGCCGAGATGGCCCTGGAGGTCGGCGACCTCCAGGTGCGCGCGCGGGGCACGATCGGCGGGGCGATCGCCCACGCCGACTCCGCCGGCGACTACCCCACCCTTGCCCTCATGCTCGACGCCGAGATCCTCACCACCCACGGTAGCCACCCCGCCCGAGGATTCTTCCAGCACCTCTTCACCACCCCGCTCCAGCCCGACGAGGTGGTCCGCGAGCTCGTGTTCCCGGTGGCGCCGGGGCCGCACCGGTACATCAAATTCCGGCGCCGCCGCTGCGACTGGGCGATCGTCGGCGCGGCGGCGCAGCGGCTGGGCGATAGCTGGCGCCTGGGGCTGACCAACGTCGGCCCCACCCCGATGCGGGCCGCCCGGTCGGAGGCGGTGCTGGCGGCAGGCGGGACCGTGACCGAGGCCGCCCTGGAGGCGGCGGACGGGCTGACCCCACCCACCGACATCCGGGCCAGCGCCGACTACCGTCGCCATCTGGCCCGGGTGCTCACGCGGCGAGCGCTGGAACAGGCCGCCGCCTGAGCGCGCCCGGCTCCGGCACCGGGGGGCCGGATAATGCCAGGGAGCGCAGGCGGGCGCCGGCTGCGACGCCGGGCCCGCCCGGCCCGGCGAGGTTCCCCATGCCCCCGAGCGCCCCGGAGCCCGATCCGATCGACCCGGCGCCGGCTCCGGGGGGGCGGGCCGGCTGGCCGGGCGCCCCCGGGCTGGCTGACCCGGACGCTGTGCTCCAGGCGCTGCTCGGGGCCGACTACGTTGCCGGCCGCGAGCTCGCCACCTCGTGCTACCTCGCCCTCGAGCTGGAGCGGCCGCTGCTGGTCGAGGGCGAGGCCGGAGTCGGCAAGACCGAGCTGGCGAAGGCTCTGGCCCGGTGCCTGCACGCGCCGCTGCTGCGGCTGCAGTGCTACGAGGGGATCGACGTCAGTCAGGCCCTGTACGAATGGAATCACCCCCGCCAGCTGCTCGCGATCCGCCAGGCGGAACTGCGCTCGGCCGGTCCGATTGACCTGTTCACGACCGAGTTCCTGATCCGGCGCCCGCTGCTGGTGGCCCTCGACCCGCCCGACGGCCGTCGGCCGGTGCTGCTGATCGACGAGCTGGACCGCGCCGACGACGAGTTCGAGGCATTCCTGCTGGAGCTTCTCTCCGACTGGCAGGTCACCATCCCCGAGCTGGGGACGGTGCGGGCGGAGCGCCCACCGCTGGTGGTGTGCACCTCGAACCGAACCCGCGAGCTGCACGATGCCCTCAAGCGGCGCTGCTTGTTCCACTGGATCGAGCTGCCCGACCTCGCCACCGAGCTTCGCATCGTCGAGCGCCGCCTGCCGGAGGTGGCTCCGCAGCTCGCCCGCGCCGCCACCCGGTTCGTCCACCAGCTGCGGCGGGAGGATCTGTACAAGGCCCCCGGCATCGCCGAGACGCTGGACTGGGCCGCGGCGCTGGTGGCGTTGGGGGCGGTGGAGCTGGATGCCCCCCTGGTCGACGCCACGCTGGGGAGCCTGGTCAAGTACCAGGAGGACCTCCAGGCGGTCCGAGCCGTGGGGGTGGCCACCCTGCTGGGGCGGGCCGGTGCCGACGACTGACCCACCCGGCGGGCTGGCCGCCCAGCTGGTGGCCCTGGCTCGCCAGCTCCGGCGGGGGGGCCTGCCGCTGGGGACCGCGGACAGCCTCATCGGCCTGCGCGCGGCGCGGGCGGTGGGGGTTGCCGACAAGGAGATCCTGGCCGCCGCGCTGCGCAGCTGCTGGTGCCGCAGCCGCGACGACCTGGCCCGGTTCGACGCCGTGTTCGCGGTCTGGGGCGGTGCCGCCGCGCCGCCGTCCGCGGGCCCTGCGGGTGTGCCCGCCAGCGCAACCCGCCTCCATCTCGCCGCGACGGACGAGGCGGGGGCGCCGCAGGGCAGTGACCGTCCCCCGCGGCGCGGCCACCGGCTGCTGCCCAGCGACGACCGGGGGCTGGCCGCGGTCGACTTCGGGCGCTGCACCGCGGCCGAGCTGCAGGAGCTGCTGGGCGCGGTCACCGCCCTCGCCACCCGGGCGCCGCTCCGCCCCGGCCGGCGCCGGGGGCCGGGCCGCCACGGCCGCGGCGTCGACTGGCCCCGCAGCCAACGGGCGGCGCTGCGTGCCGGCGGCGAGTGGCTACAGCTGGTGCGCTCGCGCCCCCGACCGCGCCCCCGGCCGCTGCTCGTGCTCTGCGACACCAGCGGCTCGATGGAGCGGTACACCCGGGTCCTGCTGCGCTTCTGCCACGCGCTCCGGCGCGGCCCCGGGAGCGTCGAGGTCTTCGTCTTCAGCACCCGGCTCACGCGGATCACCCGCCAGCTCGGCGAGCGGGACCCGGGGCGGGCGCTCGAGCGAGTGGGTCAGAGCGCCGGGGGATGGGCGGGGGGGACCCGGATCGGCGACTCGCTCCACGAGCTGGTGACGAGGTGGGGCCCGCGCGTCCTGAGTCGCGGCCCGGTGACGCTGCTCCTCAGCGACGGCTGGGAGACGGGCGCACCCGAGCGCCTGGCTGAGGCGCTGGCGCGGCTGCGCCGCTCCAGCTGGCGTGTCATCTGGTGCAACCCCCTGATGGGCGACCCCGACTTCGCGCCGGTCACGGTGGGGATGCGGGCGGCGCTGCCTCATCTGGACCAGCTCCTGCCGGTCCACAACCTCACCAGCCTGGCGCAGCTGACCGGCGCCCTCGAGCGGGCCCGCGGCCGCCGCGCCCCGGGGCGCGCGGCGGTCAGTGGATCGGCCCCACCCCGTCGCGAAGCCCTGGCGCCGGGCGGCCGGCGGCTCGGGCGATGATCTCCGCGACGATCGCGACCGCGGTCTCCTCCGGGGTGCGGGCGCCGATGTCGAGACCGATGGGGGCCATCAGCCGCCCCAGCTCCTCCTCCGCGATCCCCAGCGCCGTGAGGTCCCCCAGACGGCGCTGGTGGGTGCGCCGCGACCCCATCGCCCCAAGGTACCCGACCTCGGTGCGGAGCGCCGCCGCGATCGCGGGCACGTCGAACTTGGGATCGTGGGTGAGCACGCAGATCGCGTCCCGTGGGCCCAGCTCCGCCCCGACCCGGGCCAGGAGGCGCTCCGGCCACTCGCAGACGACCTCGTGCGCCTGGGGAAATCGGCGGGGGGTGGCGAAGGTGGAGCGGGCGTCGCAGACGGTCACCCGGTAGCCCAGCAGCACCCCCATCCGGACCAGGGCGGCGGTGAAGTCGACGGCCCCGAAGATCACCATCCGGGGGGGTGGGGCGAAGGCCTCGATGAAGACCGTCACCCCCGGCTGGCGCGCCTCGCCATGGGCCCCGTAGTGGCGGATCCCGGTCCGGCCCGCGACCAGCGCCGCGAGCGCGTCCCGGACCACCACCCGCTCCAGCTCCGGATCGCCGAGGCCCCCGAGCGGATCCTGGTGAGGACGCACCAGCAGGGTCGCCCCCAGCTGCGGACCCTCCACCACCGTGGCCAGCGCGGCGGGGTGCCCCGCGCGCAGGGCCAGGCTCAGCGCCTGGTAGAGGCCGCTCACCAGTCCAGGGGGGCGACCAGCAGGTGGATGGTGCCGCCGCAGGTGAGCCCCACCTCGAAGGCCTGGTCGTCGCTGATCCCGTAGCGGACCATGCGCGCGCCCTCGTGCCGGTGGAGCATCCCGAGCGCCTCCTCGACCACGGCGCCCTCGACACAGCCCCCCGACACCGAGCCCGCCACCTCACCGGCCTCGCTGACCGCCATCGCGGCGCCGGGCAGCCGGGGACCCGACCCCTCCAGGTCGACCACCCGGCAGATGGCGACGCGCCGTCCCTCCTGCCACCAGCGGTCGATGTCGTCGAGCAGCTCGCGCATGCCGGTCCGGCCCTCCCGCGGCCCGCATCCGAGTGTACCCGCCACCCGGGGGTGCGGGATCAGCCCGCCCGGGCCGATCCCGCAGGCGGCGGCGGGCTAGCCCGCGACCGACCAGTCCTCCGGCGTCAGCGCCGAGACGGCGTTCTGGACCACCCCGTGCAGCTGCTTGGCGATCACCGAGATCTGGAGGGGGGTGTTGACCCAGAAGATCATCGGCAGGGTGCGCGCCACGTAGTTCTCGTAGGTGAACATCGCCTGCGGGCTGCTGCTCACATGGGTCGCCCGCACGTTGGCGCTGTTGACGGGGTCCTGGTAGCCGCCGGCATTCGCCGGGGAGAGCACCTGGCCACCGGTGGGATAGGGGCTGCCGAAGCTCCACCCGCCCCACATCGCGAGGTCCCAGGTGCAGGTGGGGCCCTTGGTGCAGGGGTTGGCGATGCTGATGACGGTGTTGAACGGGACCGCGGAGAGGTTGAGCGTGAGCCCGACCGCGGTGGCGGCCGACTTCCAATCCTCCATCTCCTGCTCGTACTGGAGCGTCCCCGACGAGTACACGACTGTGAAGGTGAGCGGGGCGCCCCGGCGGATCCCGGCACCGCACTGGTCATCGGCGGTGCCCGGTCGGATGCAGGTGCTGGTGCCGTTGCGCACCACCTTCCACCCGTGGGCGGCCAGCAGCCGGGCGGCATGGGCGGGGCTGAAGGGGTAGGGGTTGTGCGCCTCGTAGGAGCTCACGTAAGGGCCCTTCGGCTCCACCGGAACCGGACCGTACTCGGGGTAGCCGTACCCCTTAAGGATGGTCCTGATCCACAGCGGCTGGTCGACCAGCAGCTGCAGCGCCTGGCGCAGGTACAGCTGCCGGAACAGCGGCGCCATCTGCTTGTTGGTGAAGTTGAGCACGACGTAGTTGAGGCCCACGTCGGGCCAGGGCTGGACCCGGTCACCCTGACGGGTGAAGGAGGGCGCGAGGCTGAGATCGGTGGTGGGGATGTAGCCGTAGTCGACCTCACCGGCGCGCAGCGCGTCGAACTCGGCCGCGTTGCTGGTGAAGGGCAGCTCGATCAGCTTGGCGATCCGGGGCTTGACCGCTCCGGTGTACTTGGAGTTGGGGACGAACACCGAGTACCCGGTGGAGGCATTGAAGGCGGTCAGCCGGAAGGGTCCGTCGATCACCTGCCAGAGCGGATTGGTGGCGTAGGTGCTGAGCGAGGCGGACTGGCGGCTGAGATAGGTGTACACCGCCACCGCCCCCTTGGTGGTGAGGTCGTAGTTGCCCACCGGCGTGTGCGCCGAGGTCTTGTCCCAGGCCTGCTGCGGCAGCGGGGTGATGATGGGAAGCTCGTTGTTGATCAACCAGGCGGGGGAGTAGGCGCGGTCGAAGGTGAGGGTGAACGACCGGGCGCTGTTGACGGTGAAGCGGGTGATGAAGTCGGGGAAGTCACCGGCGACGTACCCGCCCCAGTTGGCCTTGTTGGCCCGCAGCAGGTTGAAGTCGAACTGGGCGTCGCGGGCCGTCACCGGCTGGCCGTCCGACCACCGGTAGGGCCGCAGGGTGACCTCCACCGCGCGATCGCCGTGGAGGAACCGGGGCGGATAGGCGAGGCTCAGCTGGGTGCTCGGCACCAGCTTGGCGCCGCTACCGATCCAGTACAGCGGTCGGAACATCAGCGGTTGGAAGTCGGTGAGGTTGCCGATGCCGTACTCGGCCCCCGGCGTGATCGGGAAGATGTAGTTGGGACTGGCGCCCGGCCCCAGCGCGAAGGTGACGGTGCCCGCCCTGGCCCGACTGCCGACCGCTGCTCGCGCCGCGCCCACGCCGGCCGTGGTGGCAGCCAGCACCACCGTCAGTCCCAGCGCCCCGACCACCAGCCGCGGCCGGGACCAGCTCATCGCGCGCCTGCGGTTCATCAAGGTGCCACCCCTTGGAAGCCGGCGTCCGCCTATGCTGGCCGCAGATGGTAGCACGAGCCGGGGGAGTCGGCCCCGGGGCCGAGATCGCGGCCGCGGGGGTTCGCCACCAGGTGGTCCTGGAGGATCACGATCTCGGCCCCGGGGCCGAGATCGCGGTGGTGAGCCGGCGGGTGACGGACGGCGAGACCTACCGTTCCCACTGCTGGCGGATCGAGCTGAGCTCGCGCCGGGCCCACCCCCTCACCGCCGGAGCGGTGCGCGACACCACCCCGCGGATCAGTCCGGACGGGCGCCGGCTGGCCTTTCTCCGCACCCCAGCGGACCAGCCCGACCCCCCGACCGCCCTCATGGTCCTGGACCTCCGCGGGGGCGAGCCGGTCGTGGTCGGGCGCCCGACCCACGGCGCCAGCTCGCCCGCGTGGTCGCCGGACGGGAGCCGCCTCGCGTTCCTGGCACCGTCCGACCCACCGCGCTTCATCGTGGGTCCCACCCGGCCCGGACGCAGCCCCACCAGCCGCCGGATCACGCGCATCGACTGGCGCCGGGACGGCGTGGGCCACTGCGACCGCCGCGCTCACCTCTTCGTGGTGGCCGCGCGCGCCGGGGCCCGCCCGCGCCGCCTGACCCGGGGCGACTACGACGTCAGCGATCCGGTGTGGGCCCCCGACGGCGCCTCGATCGCCTTCGCGGCGGACCGCGGCCCCGACCCGGAGCAGCACCCCCGCACCACCATCTGGCGGGTCCCTGTGACCGGAGGGGAGGCGCGCCAGGTGCTGGCCCTGGCCGGACCCGCCAGCCACCCGGCCTTCTCGCCCGACGGGAGGTGGGTGGCGGTGGTCGGGGTGGACGCGCCCGACCCCGCGGACGATGCACTCCCCCGACTCTTCGTGGGTCCGGCGTCGGGGGGTGCCCCGCCGCGGGTGCTGGCGGGCGACCTCGACCGTCCGGTCGGCGTCTTCGCCGACACTGATCTCTGCGGCTGGACCAGCGAGCCCCGGCCGGGTCCCTGCTGGTGCGGCGACGACGCCCTGGTGGCGCTGGTGAGCGACCGCGGCCGCACCCGCCCGTGGTGCTTTGCCTTCGACCCCTCCGGCGCCGGCCCGGCCGCGGCGCCGACTCCCCTCGGCCCCGAGGACCTGCTCGGTTGGAGCCTGGCCGTCCGCGGCCGCGCCGTGACGGTGGTCGCCGCCTGCGGCACCCAGGCACCCGAGCTGCACGTGGTCGGGGTCGGCGCATCCGCGTCCCCCCGCTCGCGACCCCGCACACGGATCGGGTCGAGCTGGCAGCGGCACCTGCCGCCGGTGCGGGTGGAGGAGCGCGAGATCGTGGGCCCGGCCGGCCCGATCCACACCTTCGTGGTCGAGCCGCCGGGCACCGCCCACCGAGCCCTGCCGCTGGTCGTCGATGTGCACGGCGGCCCGGTGGGAGCGTGGGGCCCGACCCCGCCGCTGGAGGCGCTGCTCCTGGCCGGGCGTGGCTACCGGGTGGTGCTGCCCAACATCCGCGGCTCCGCCAGCTACGGGCGGGCGTGGACCGCAGCCCTGCTGGGGGGCCGCTGGGGGGATGTGGACGCCGCCGATGTCCACGCGGTGGTGGACGACTGCCTCGCCACCGGCCGAGCCAGCGCCGACCAGATGGGCGTCATGGGTCTGTCGTACGGCGGCTTTCTCGCCCAGTGGCTGGTCGCGACCAGCTCGCGCTTCCGCGCCGCGGTCGCCGAGAACGGCGTCAGCAACCAGGTGAGCGCCTTCGCCAACTCCGACACCGGCCCCCTCTACAACCGCAGCGCGGGGCTCGGGGACACACTCTCAGCGGCGGGGGTGGCCACCCTCTGGCGGCAGTCGCCCTTGGCCCACGTCGAGAGCCTGCGCACCCCCCTGCTGATGCTGCAGGCGGAGGCGGACCTGCGCTGCCCGCCCCAGGACAACGAGCAGCTCTTCATCGCCCTGCGGCTGCTGGGGCGCCCGGTCGAATACATCCTCTACCCCGAGGAGTCGCACATCTACATGGCGACCGGTCGGCCGGATCGTCGCATCGACCGGATGACCCGCGTCATCGAGTGGTTCGACCGCCATCTCACCGCGCTCCCGTCCCCCGCTGGAGATCCTCCATCCGCCGCCGGAACCGGGGGTCCTGGCGCGCCGGGGCCAGCCGCTGGGTGAAGACCTCCACGTAGCCGTCGGGGTCGACGCTGACTAGGTCCAGCGTGTTCCACGGGGTGGGAGCGAGCCCGGCCCGCCAGGGTGGCCAGGTCGATGCCCTCGGCCGACACGGTGATGCGGACGCCGCCCGGTCCCACCGGCGGGGTCCCGCGGGCGGGCGCCAGCAGCAGGTCCTGGTATCGCCAGCGCTGCAGCTGCACCAGAGCGGCCGAGCCCGACGGCCCGGGACGCTCCGCCAGGGCGACGACGTCGAGCGCCCCCACGTACCCGTCGCGGCTGACGGCGCGGTCGCGCACGGTGAGGGCGGCGACCTGCGGCACCGCGTAGATCTCGCGGTCGACGGTGGGGACCGGGACCTCACTCATCGCTCTGCCCATCGGCGTTGGCGTGGATCGCCTCGTGGACGTACGCCGCCAGCCCAGCTGCGTACCGCTCGTAGTGGGCCGCGAATCGCCGATCGGTGAGGGTGAGGTCGGCCAGCCCCCGGTGCATCTGGGGCGTGCAGGGGTAGTAGACCCGCTCGAGGTGCTGCCGGTGGGCCTCGGCGACCGCCGTTGCCTCGGAGCCGCCGGCGGGGGCGCCGGCCGCCATCAGGGCGGCGTAGCGACGGCAGATCTCATCGAACTCCGCCCGGACCCGCTGCCAGTCGGCCTTGGTGTAGCCGGCGGTGCGCCGCTGGGACTCGGCCCACGCCGACGTCTCGCCCCAGCGCCGCTCGGCCTCCTCGGCGTAGCCGGTGGGGTCGTCGCCGCCGAAGACCTCCACCATCTCGTGGGGATCAAGCTGCAGTCCCATCCGTCGTGCCTCCATCATCTTGGCCACCGCCTGCCGCATCCGCTCCAGCTGCTCGATCCGGTCGGTCAGCAGCCGGTGCTGCCGGCGCAGCTGGGCGAGCGGGTCGTCGGCCGGGGCGTCGAGGAGCGTGCGGATCTCGGCGATGCCCATCCCCACCTGGCGATAGCACAGGATGCGCTGGAGCCGCTCCAGGTCGGCGGCGGAGTACATCCGGTAGCCGGACTCGGTCCGCAGGGTGGGGCGGAGCACACCGGCCTCGTGGTAGTGGTGGAGGGTGCGCACGGTCACATTCGCCAGCTTGGCGACGGCGCCCACGGTGTAGGGGGTGCGGGAGATCATGGCCGCCACCCTACGCCCTGCCGCGGCGTCAGGGTCAAGCTCGCGTCCGCCGCCTGACGCCTATCCCGGCTGGATTCCCCAGCTCGCCGAGAGGCAGGCTCCGGGGGTCAGGGTGCGCAGCCCCACCCCGCTGCGGAAGGCGTTGGGGGCACAGGTCATCGGCTCCACCGCCAGGCCGCGGCGACGCGAGCCGGGTGCGGCCAGGGTGTCGCCGGTGTAGAGCTGGAGGTGGCTGTGGGCCGCATCCGCCCAGAGGCGAACGACGCGACCGCCGGCGGGGGCGCGAAGCTCGACCACGGTGCGCCCGTCGGGGTCGGGCGCCAGTCCGGTGAGCGCGACATCCAGAACCGCGGCGCCGATCCGCCGGGGGGAGCGGAAGTCGTACCCGGTGCCGTCGACCGGCCGCTCGGCCCCGGTCGGCACCCGTCGGTCGTCCAGCTCGAGCCAGCGGGAGGCGGGTACGGTGAGAAGGGCGTCGTCAACCACCGGAGTCCCGACCGTGAGATAGGGGTGCGCGCCCAACCCGCAGGGCAAGGCCGACCCGCCCCGATTGGTGGCGGTGACCGTCACCCGCAGGCCGTCGGGATCGAGCCGGTAGGTCGCCCGGCAGGCGAGCGTGAACTCATACCCGGGCTGGGGATGCACGGTGACGGCGAGGGTGACCCGCTCACAGCTGAGCTCCACCGGCGACCACTCCAGCCAGCGCACCAGGCCATGGATGGCGGAGCCGGTGGCGGGCTCGGTCAGCGCCAGCTGGTGGGCCCGTCCCTGGAAGGTGTACCGGCCGTCGGCCACGCGGTTCGGCCAGGGGACCAGCAGCTGGCCGTGGCTGTCGGACCGCTGGCTGATCTCGAAGCCGTCGAGCGCGGGAGCGTCGTCGACCAGGTACCGGCGCAGGGTGGCGCCCACCGTGGTGACGGTGGCGCGCTGCCGCCCGAGCCGCAGCTCGAGCTGACGCCCGCTGGGCGGCAGCGCCCCGGGCGCGGCCATCCCCGCGCCTACTCCCCCACCGGGGGGACGGGCGGGGGAAGGTCCGCAGGCTGGAGGTCGGGGTGGCCGTGCTCCGAGGGAACCATCACCGTGCGCCGGAACGAGCACACCAGCTCGTCCCGCTGGTTGCGGGCGCGCGTCTCCACGACCACCACCCCGCGGTCGGGCTTGCTCGCCGAGGGCGTGACGCTCAGCACTGTCGACTCGGCGTAGACGGTGTCGCCGTGGAAGGTGGGAGCGAGGTGGCGCAGCTGGTCGACCTCCAGATTCGCGATCGCCTTGCCGCTGATGTCGGCAACGCTCATCCCGAGGGCGAGGCTGTAGACCAGATTCCCCACCACCACGTTGCGGCCGAACTGGGTCCGCTCGGCCGCGTAGGCGGCATCGGTGTGGAGGGGGTGGTGGTTGAGCGTGAGGGCGCAGAAGAGGTGGTCGTCGGCCTCAGTGATGGTCTTGCCGGGCCAATGCCGGTAGGTGGCCCCCACCTGGAACTCCTCAAGGTAGCGTCCGTACTGCATCCGTGGCCTCCTGCTCGCGATCCACCGTCGGGGCCGGCGCGCCGGCCCCGCCAGCATGCCACGGGGCCGCCCGAGCAGCGGCGGATCAGCCCACCGCCTCAGACCGCCCAGGCTCGCTCTCGGACGCCGGCGGCTCGTAGAACCCAAGACGCTCCACCCAGCCCTGCAGTCGCGGGGGCGCCCACCAGTTGGCGGGGCCGAGCAGGCGCATCACCGCCGGCACCAGCACTCCCCGGACCAAGGTGGCGTCCACCGCCACCGCCAGCGCCATCCCCAGCCCGAGCGCCTTCAGCTCGAGGATGTTGCTGAGCGCGAAGGCGCCGAAGACGGTGATCATGATCAGCGCGGCGCTGGTGATCAGGCCCCCGGTGGCACCCAGCCCCTCGGCGACCGCGCGGCGGGTGTCGCCGGTGGCCACATACCGCTCTCGGATCCGCGAGAGCAGGAACACCTCGTAGTCCATCGAGAGGCCGAAGACGATCGCGAACATCAGGACCGGATCGGTGGCGACGATCGAACCGGCCGGGGTGAAGCCGAGCAGCCGGGCGAGGTGGCCCTGCTGGAAGATCCACACCAGGGCACCGAAGGCGGCGCTCAGCGAGAGCAGGCTCATCATCACCGCCTGCAGCGGCAGCAGCAGGGATCCGAAGGTCAGCAGCAGGACCAGCGCGGTCACCCCCATCACCACCGCGACCGCGACCGGCACAGTCCGCTGGAACGCCTGGGTGAAGTCGACCGCGTCGGCGGCTCCGCCGGTGACGTAGGTGCGGGCATCGGGCGGGGGCCGGACCGCGCGCACGCGCAGGACCAGGCGATTGCCGGCGGGAGCGTTGGCGTTGGCGTTGTTGCCCACCTGCAGCTGGGTCACCCGTCCGGCCAGGAATGCGGCGATGTAGCTGGTGACGCGGTGCGGCCGGCGGTCGGCCGGCAGCCTCAGCCACCGGAGATAGGCCGCCCGGGTGACGTGGGGCGGGGGGGCGAGGACGCTCTGCACCGAGGTCACCCCGGGCACCCGGCGCAGTCGCTGGACGTAGGCGGCCAGCTGCCGCTCACGGGTCGGAGTCAACCCCGGGGTCGGGTAGGCCACCACCGGGTTGAGGACGTCGCCCCCGCCCGCGCTGGGAAAGTCGCGCGTGAGCAGGGCGAAGCCGGCCCGAGGGGGGCCGGGCGGAATGTCCGCGACGCTTCCCCCAGTTGACAGCCGCAGCGAGAGGAACGGCGTCCCCACCACCAGCAGCAGCGCCACCGCCGGCACCACGATCGGCAGCGGGTGGCGCATCACCAGTCGCGCCACCCCGGCCCAGAAGCCCGCCTGCCCGCGCCCCGGGCCGCCGGCGGGGACGGGGCGCCGACGGTGGGGCCCCGATGGTACGAGGCCGCGCCGGCGCGGCCACCCCACCCGCAGGCGGTTCACCCGCGGGCCCAAGAGAGCCAGCACCGCCGGCAGCGCGGTCAGGCCGAAGAGAAGGGTGCAGCAGGCGACGACCACCCCGCCGATTCCCATGCTCCGCAGCCCCGGGGCAGGGAAGAGCATGAGCGAGCTGAGACCGATCGCGACCGCCGTGCCCGAGATCGCGATCGCCTTGCCCGCGCTCGCCATCGTCCGTTCCAGCGCGCGCTCGACATCCCCTCCCGCCATCTCCTCGCGAAACCGCCGCACCAGGAAGAGGGCGTAGTCGATGGCGAGCCCGAGGCCGATGATGGTGGCGACATTGGTCACGAAGATCGACATCTGCAGGTGGGCCGCCAGCAGGGAGACGATCGCGAGCGCGGTCGGCAGCGCCAGCCCGGCGGTGAGCAGGGGCAGGGCCGCGGCCACCAGCGAGCCGAAGACGAACAGAAGCAGGACCAGCGAGATCGGCAGCGTGATTGCCTCGGTCCGGGTGAGGTCGCGCTGCAGGGTCGAGTTGTAGAGGGCGTCGACCGGCGGAGCCCCGGTGATCAGCGTGCGCAGGCCCTGGGGATGCCCGATGCGGGCCTCGATGGCCCCGAGTCGGCTGATCGCCTGGTTCTCCGAGATCGACAGGTTGACGACCGCGAAGGAGGCGCGACCCCGGTCACCGAGGAAGGTGTGGTCGCCGGTCGAGGCGTAGGTGAGGATCGAGCTGACCGGTCCGTACCCCCGCAGCCGGCGCAGGCTGTGGGTGATCTGGTGTTCCACGGGAGGGTCGGCGGCATCGGGTCGGGGGCTGACGTAGACCACCACCAGCGAGGTGCGCCCGCTTCCGAAGGCCTGGGCCAAGAGCGCCTCGGCGCGCGCGGAGTTCGATCCCGGGATGGTGAAGCCGCCCGGGCTCAGCTGACCGCCGAAGGCGGTCGAGAGCGCGACCGCCGCCACCGCCAGCCCCAGCATGACCAGGGGCAGCGAGCGCCGGTGACGATAGTCGAAGCGGCCCAGAGCGGTGAACACGAGGGCTCCTCGGCGGGGGGCCGTCCGCGTCCCGGCCCGCGGGGCTTGGCGAGGGGCATCCATTCATGAGAGAATGAATGAACGTTCATTCGGGATTCTAGTGGGGGCGCTCCAGCCTGTCAACCGCCCTCGAGGGAGCGATGGAGAGCGAGCCCAGGGGGCCGAGACCGGGCCAGCAGCGGGCGACCGCCGCGCTCGCCCCACCGGGCCGTCCCGGCGGAGCCCCGCTGGCCGGCCCGGCCCCGGTCCCGGCGCGACCGGAGGGCGCCGAGACGCGGAGTCATTCCGGGGCCGAGGCGAGGATCCTCGACGGAGCCGCGCGCGCCTTCGCCGCCACCGGGTACCACGGCACCGCCGTGCCGTCGATCGCGGCCGCGGCGGGCGTGTCGGTCGGGCTGATCTATCGCTATTTCACCAGCAAGGCTGAGCTCTTTCTCGCGGTCTGCGCCCGCCAGGCGGAGGGGGGGATTGGGGCCCGCACCGCCGAGCTCGCCGCCATCGGCGATCCCCGCGCACGGCTGGCCGCGGCGGTGGCCAGCTTCGTCGCCGACCTCACCTCCGGGATCTGGCCCAGCGTAGAGGCGAGCGCCTACGCGGAGGCCGAGCAGAATCCCAGGATCCGCGAGCTCTTGAGCCGCCGCTCCGATCGCGTCCGCGCGGCCGCCGGCCTGCTCCTGGAGGACGCGATCCGGCGGGGTGACGCCCCGGCCGGGCTCGCGGTGGGGCCACTCACTCTGGCGATCGCGATGCTCTTCGACGGGGCCCGGCTAGCCCGGGTGGTGGCCGGCGATGGGTTCCCGGCGGACGAGTCGGCGGCGGCGATCACCGCCCTGGTCGGGGGAGCCCTGGGCTGGACCTGAGCCGCTCGGCCGCCCGCGGACCGGCGCCAGTCGATGTCGGCGAGCCGGGATCACGGGCCCCCCGACCCCGGGACCGCGCCGGGCACTGGAACGCTCCCCAGTTGGGCTCAGTCGGCTCCGGTGATGCCGGCCACCGCCATCGCCTGACCGAGGTCGCGGCGAAGGTCGTCGCGGTCCTCGATCCCGACCGAGAGCCGCAGCAGCGACGGGGCCAGGTGGGCGTCCTGGGGCCAGCGGGCGCGCCGCTCCAGGGTTGACTCGACGCCGCCGAGGCTGGTGACGTGGCTCCAGAGCCGGGTGGCGCGGCAGACCGCCTCCGCCTGCTCGGCTGAAGCCCTCAGCTCCACCGTGACCACGGCCCCGAGGCCTCCTTCGAGCTGGCGCCGGGCCCGGTCATGGTCGGGATGGCTCGCCAGGGTGGGATGGTGGGTCCGCGCGACCCGCGGGTCGGACGCCAGCCGCGCCGCCAACCAGGCGGCGGTCGCCATCTGCCTCGGGACCCGCAGCGCCAGCGTGCGGACGCCCCGGAGCGCCAGCCATGCCTCCAGCTGACCGGGGATCGCGCCCTGCGCGCTCCGGTAGGCGCGCAGGGCGTCGGCCCGCTGGGTGGTGGCGGTCACGACCGCGCCGAGCACCAGGTCGCTGTGACCCCCGATGTACTTGCTAGCGGAGTGCACCACGAGGTCGGCACCGAGGCGAAGCGGCTGGCAGGCGATCGGGGTGGCGAAGGTGTTGTCGACGAGGCAGAGCGCGCCCGCGCCATGAGCGGCGGCAGCGACCGCGGCGATGTCGGGGACTCGGAGCATCGGGTTGGTGAGGGTCTCGAGGCAGACCAGATCGGCACCGTCGCAGGCCCGGCTCGCCAGCTCAGTATCGGCCGACTCCACCCACCGCACTCTCAGGCGTCCCGCAGCTTCGAGCTCTCGCAGCAGGTGGCGGGTCCCTCCGTAGGCGTCGACGGGAGCGACCACGGTCCCACCCGGGGGGACCAGCTCCACCGCGGCGCGGTAGGCGGCCATCCCCGAGCCGAAGAGCACGGCGCCGGCGCCCCGCTCCAGCTCCGCCAGCACCGTCTCCAGCCGCTCCCAGGTCGGGTTGTGGTCCCGGCCGTAGCTGTAGGGGGCGGGGTGGTCGTGGGCATAGATCGAGGTGGCCACCAGCGGCGGGGCGATCGCGCCGGTGCCCGGGTCGGGGCTCATCCCGGCATGGACCGCGCGGGTCGCGAGCGCCCACCCGTCCTCGGCCGCCGCTCCGGTCACAGGACCGCGGGGTCCGGCGCGGAGAGCAGCCCGTCGAGGCCCGCGGCGCCGGCCCGCGCCACCAGCTGCGCCGCCATCTTCCGCGACGCTTCGTCGATCATCTCGTCGCCCAGCATCACCGCCCCACGATGGTCCTCCTCGGCGGCGGCGCGGTAGGCCGCCAGGATCGCCTGGGCTCGCTCGACGTCCGCCGGGCGAGGGGTGAAGGCGCGGGTGACCGGCTCCAGCTGGCTCGGGTGCAGCGCCCACTTGCCGTCGTAGCCGAGCGCCGCCGCCCGCGCCGCCGAGCGCCGGAGCCCCTCCAGGTCGCGGATCGCCGCAAACGGCCCGTCGATCGCCTGCTTGCCACAGGCACGCGCCGCCACCACGATTCGGAACAGGGGATAGTGCCAGAGGTCCCCGGGGTAGTCCGGCGATTCCTCACCCACCGTCAGCTGGGGCAGCCCCATCGAGGCGGCGAAGTCACCGGGACCGAAGATCACCGTCTCCACCCGATCGTGGGCCGCGATGGCGTCAACGTTGACCAGCCCGCGCGCGTCCTCGATCTGCGCCTCGAGGCCGATGCGACGGTCGAGCCCGATCTCGGCCTCGAGGCCGGCGAGCAGCCGGTCAGCGAAGGCGATGTCGCCGGCGTCCTGGACCTTGGGCAGCATCAGGGTGTCGAGGCGGTCGCCCGCCCCCCGGACCACCGCCTCGATGTCCCCCAGCACCAACGCCGAGCCGATCTGGTTCACGCGGACGCAGCGCAGGGTGCGGCCGAAGTCGTGCCGGCGCAGGGCCTCCACCACCTCACGGCGCGCCGCCACCTTCTCGGAGGGAGCGACCGCATCCTCCAGGTCGAGGAACACCTCGTCGGCGCCGCTCGCGGCGGCGCGCTGCATCATCTTGGGATTCGAACCGGGGCAGGCGAGGACGGCTCGACGCAGGCGCATGGGCCCCGATCATAGCCGGGATCCGGCACGCACGTGGACACGCGCCGGGAAGACGCCGCGCCGCGCGGATCCTCAAGACGACGGGGTGGCTCGCGGTGCACGACGGCCGCGGACGGCGCCACCGGTGGTCGCCGCCTCGACCGCCAGCGGCTCGTCTCGGGTCATCGTGGGGGGGGTGCTCCGCCGGTCCCGAAGCACCCCTGCCGACCACCCGGGAACCGCCCTCCATCCGGGGAGACGCTGGTCCTCTGCCACCGGCCTGCCACCGTCGTCCCCCCGGAAGAGGGCAGCGCACGCCACCGAGCCCACCGCAACCGCCGAGACGATTCGGGTAACAGGCTGGGAGCTCCGGCACAGGACCGGGCGTCCGACACCGCCGGCCCGGCTCGGCGTCGCTCCAGGACCCGCGTGGCCGCCGCACGGGCCGCGGCCACACCAGCGCCGGCGTCGACGAGAGCCCGGCAGAGCCTCCACCAGGTCGTGGGACGAGTTCGAAGAACCCGCGGGGAGGGCATCCGGCGGCGGCTCGCGGTGCAGTGGAATGACAGGCTGCGGGCCGCACTGTCGATCGCCGAAAGACTCAGGTCCGACTCGTGGCACGGACCCACCCTCGCGACCAGCCGAGTGAGCCGCGGCTCCGGGTCCCCACCGTGCGGAGCGGCCCCGTCACGGCACACCGGGCTGGCTGCGCAGCTCGCAAGGATGCCTGACTCTGGTCGCACGTCTGTCCCGGCCCGGGCTAACCCTGTCGGTCCCCGACGTCGGTCCGTGCTCGGTGCGACTCTCCCCAAGCGCTGGGCGGTCGATCTGATCGGACGCCCGCGGTCTCGGGTCCCGCGGCGGGTCGCCGTCACCAGCCGAGCCGGAGAGGCTGGCCGAGAGCGCCTTGTGGAGGATGATCGGGATCGAGCGGGCGTTTCTGGCCGTGGATAGGGCATCAGCCAAGCCTGCGGCGACCAGCAGCGGTCCGGTCGCAGCCCGGTGGATCGGGGCCACCCCGGGCGGGGTGCTCAACGGTCGTGGCGGGCGCCGACATCCCCCTGGGGGTCGTCTTCATGACGCCTGACGCCCGCGCGCACCCACGACCTGCCGCGGCTCGAGCCGACCGCGGCGACCCGGGACGGGGAGCGGCCCTGGGCGGGGCCGGTGTCCCTGCCGCGCGATCGGGACTGTAACCCGCACACGACCCAGGCGCCTCCGGTTGAAGCTGGCTCGTGCGGGACGGCGGAGCGACGCGCGGCGGGGATTGCCCTCTACGTCGCGGTCGCCCACGCGGTCATCGCCGCTCGCCGCCCAGCGTGGCAGAACGGGAAGCACCACCTGTGCGCCACCGGTCACAGCCGTCGTCAATGATCAATAGCACTAACCACTAAAGCGATCATCCGATATACTCGTCAACTGTGTCCCTGCACTCTTTCGTGGCGGCCGTGCTGCGGCGCGGAGTCGCCACCGAGGAACGGGCGCCACCGACGGCGGATCCTTGCCTCGCCGGACCGGCTCGCCGCCTCGGCGGGTCGCTCGCCCTGCGGCATGTGGACGCGGGGTCATGCAACGGATGCGAGCTCGAGATCGCGTCCGCTTTCGGTCCCACCTACGACCTTGAGCGATTCGGGGTCAGGCTGGTGGCGTCGCCGCGTCACGCTGACGCCGTGCTGGTCACCGGCGTGGTCACCCGGAATATGGCAGACCCCCTGCGGCGCACGGTGGGCGCCATGGCTCGTCCGTGCCTTGCGATCGCCCTGGGTGACTGCGCCAGCGGCTGCGGCGCGTTCCGCGGCGGGTACGGGGTGGCCGGCAACGTCGACTCGATCGTCCCGGTGGATCTCGCGATCCCCGGGTGCCCGCCTCGCCCCGAGGCCATCATCGACGCCCTCCGGCGCCTCACGGGCCAGTGAGCGAGGCGATCCTCGTCGCCGCCGCCGTGCTGGGTGTCCTGGCCGCCGCCGCCGGCCTCGCCCTGCCGGCCGGGCGCCGGGTCTCGGCCGCGGCCGGCCTGACGCTGCTGGCGTGCGTGGCAGCAGGGTGGACGGGAGCACAGGTGCTCGTCTCCGGCGAACCCATTCAGCTGCACTCGGCGCTGATCCTCCCGCTCACCGGTGTGCAGCTCGAGGTCGGCCCGCTGGGTGCCCTCTTCATGGTCGTCACCGCGGCAGTCGGAATCGGCGCGACGATCTATGGCGTCGGGTACGCGTCGCATGGCCTGGGGGGCCGGACGGCAGCGGCGGCGCTACCGATCTTCATCACCAGCATGCTGCTTGTCCCCGCGGCGGGCAGCGTGGCCACCTTCGTCGTCGTGTGGGAGCTCATGGCCATCTCGTCCCTGGTGCTGGTGCTGGTCGAACACCGCAACCGCGCGGCGACGCGCAGCGCCGCGCAGTGGTACGGGGTCATGACCCATATCGGGGCTGGGGCCATTCTGCTGGCCCTCGTCCTGCTCGCAGCCCACGCCGGCGGGCAGTCCTTCACCACCATCCGCGCCCACACCGCACATCTGTCGCGGCCAGTGCGGACGATCGTCTTCCTGCTCGCGCTGGTCGGGTTCGGCTCCAAGGCGGGCGCGGTGCCGCTTCATGTGTGGCTGCCCAAGGCGCACCCCGAGGCACCCGGCCCGGTCTCGGCGCTGATGTCCGGCGCGATGGTCAACCTCGGCCTCTACGGCATCCTGCTGGTGGGCGACGAACTGCTCGGGGGCGGGCCCGGCTGGTGGTGGCTGGTGGTGCTCGGGGTGGGCGTCCTCTCCGCTCTCTTCGGGGCGCTGCATGCCGTCGCGGCCAGCGACCTCAAGGTCCTCCTCGCCTACTCGACCACGGACACGGTGGGTCTAATGCTGATCGGGATCGGCGCCGCTGGCGTGTTCGCGGCGGCCGCGCACACGGACGCGGCCGCCGTGGCGATGATGGCGGCCCTTCTCCTGCTGGTGAACCATGCGGCCTTCAAGCCCCTGCTGTTCCTCACCGCCGCGTCGATCCAGCGGGCGTCACGAAGCCGGGATCTGGATCAGCTCGGTGGCTTGATGCGACGGCTGCCGGTGACCGGACCTCTCTTCCTGGTAGGGGCGCTCGCGATCGCAGCAGTGCCTCCGCTCAATGGATTCGTCGGCGAGTGGCTCCTCTTCCAGAGCCTACTCCACGGCCTCGCCAATGCGACCCTCGCGATCGCCCTCGCGGTCCCGATCGCCGTCGCTGCCTTGGCGCTGACGGCCGGGCTCACGGCCGCCACTGTCGTGAAGGCCGTCGGCATTGGGCTGCTGGGCCAGCCGAGGTCGACGGGGGCGGCCGGTGCTCGCGAGGTGGCACTGTCGATGCGGGTCGGCCCGGGCCTGCTGGCGGGCGCATGCGTGATTCTCGGAATTGCTCCCATGGCCGTCCTCGGAGCGCTCCAGCCGGTCGCCGCGACTCTGGTCTCCGCGACCCCGATTCAGATCCTCCGGCCCGGAGTCGGGCTCAAACTGGCGGGCATCCCGGCTGCCATCTACCCGGCGTGGCTCGCCGTGGGAATCCTGGCCGCGGTGCTATCGCTCGCCTGGGGTCGGCGCGCGCTGGGACGGCGAGGGGGGCCGCGCCCGGTGCCGGCCTGGGGAGGAGGCACGGTGACGCCCACGCCACGGATGGCCTACACCGCCACCTCCTTCGCCGAGCCGCTCCGGCGCGTGTTCGACGACGTGCTGCGCCCCGACCAGGACCTCGACGTCAGCCACGTGGCCGAGTCGCGCTACGTCGTGGAATCGATCGCCTACCGGACCCGCGTCACCGACGCCATCGAGAGTCAGCTGTATCGGCCCCTGCTCGGAGCGGTCACCTGGTGGGGCGAGCGGGCACGCCGAGTCCAGAACGGCAGTGTGCACCGCTACCTGGCCTTCGGCTTCGTCGCCCTGATCGTTGTCCTGCTGGTAGCGGGATGAATGCGGCCGGCGCGGGCGGCGTGGCCGCGATCGCCGTCGCGGTCCAGATCGCCCTGGTCGGGGTGGGGGCGCCGCTGCTGGGTGGGCTGATGCGCAAGGTTCGTTGCCGGATGGAGGGCCGAGCGGGGCCACCTCTGCGCCAGCCGCTGCGGGAGCTCCGCAAGCTGGTGCGGCGGGAGCGCCTGCGCCCGGAGCACACCAGCTGGGTCTACGGCGCTGCCCCGCTGGTGCTGGTGGCCACCTCCGTCGTGGTCGCCGGCGTCGCCCCTATCGTGACCACGCGATCCCCGCTGGCCGGCGGCGCCGACCTCTTCGCCATCGTCTACCTGCTCCTGCTCGGCTCGCTCTTCCTCGGCTTGGCCGGCCTGGACAGCGGAACGGCGTTCGGCGGGATGGGAGCCAGCCGCGCGCTCACGCTAGGGGCACTGGCCGAACCTGCGCTCCTGGTCGCGATCCTGGCACTCGCGGTGCCGGCGCACAGCTCCAGTCTGCCGGTCATCATCCACGGCACCTTGAGGCACCCGGGCTGGGCCATCGGCCCTGCCCGGGTGCTGGCGCTGGCCGCATTCGTCGTGGTGGTACTGGCCGAAAGCGGGCGACTTCCCTTCGATAACCCGAGCACGCACCTTGAGCTCACAATGATCCACGAGGCGATGGTGCTGGAGTACGCCGGGCCGGACCTCGCCCTGGTGACGGCCAGCGAGCAGATCCGGACCGCGGTCCTGCTCGGTCTGCTGATGACAGTCTTCGTGCCCTGGGGCGTGGCGACCAGCTCGGCTCCGCTCGCGTTCGTCTGGGGCGCGATCACCCTCACCGCCAAGGTCGCCGGGGCGGGCGTCGCGCTGGCGGCCTTTGAGGTGGTCACGGCCAAGCTTCGGCTGTTCCGCCTTCCCGAGCTGCTGGCCGCAGCGTTCGTCGCAGCCACCCTCTCGGTACTCGTGGCCCTGGTGACAGCGTGAGCGGATCCGGCTTCGCGGGAGGCCTCGGCCTGGCCGCCGCCGCCGTACTCGTGTGTGCGATGGTGATCGTCTGGCGCCGCTCGGCCACAGCGATCGTCCACGCCCTCGCGCTCCAGGGTGCATCGCTCGGGACGGTCGCGCTGCTGCTCGGCCTTCACCAGCGCAGCGGGGTCCTGGTGCTGGTCTCCGTGCTGGTGGTCGCCGTCAAGGGCGCAGTGGTGCCGCGGCTACTCGCGCGCGTGGTGGCGGGAGACCCCGCCAGCCGCGAGACCGCACCCCTGGTGAACGTCCCCGCCTCCTTGGTCACGGCCGGGGCGCTGAGCTTCCTCGCCTACGCCGTCGCCCGGCCGCTCGCGGCCCTGGCACCACCACCGTCCGGTCGGCTCGTGTTCATGGGGATGGCGGTTCTCCTGATCGGCTTCTTCGTCATGGCCAGCCGGCGCCAGGCGATATCCCAGATCGTGGGCCTGCTCTTGGTCGACAACGGCATTGCGCTGGTGGCATTCCTGGCGACGGCGGGGGTGCCACTGCTGCTGGAGCTGGGGGCCTCGCTGGACGTGATGCTGGTCGTGGTCGTCCTGCGGGTCCTGGCCACCCGGATGCAGTCCGTCCTCGGGCGGGTCGATATCGGCCAGCTCCGAGAGCTGCACGATTGATGCTGCCCGTCGTAATCCTTGCTTTGCCGCTGGTCGCGGCCGGGGCCGCGGTGCGCCCGTGGCGGCCCTGGGTAGGCTGGGTCGGTGCGAGCAGTGTCGCGTGCGTGCTCGTGCTCGGAGTGGTGCTAGCGGCCCGGGTTGTCTCCGGCGCCCCGCTGATCGCGCTCGGCGGGCTGCTGCGGGTCGACGCCCTGAGCGCCTTCATGGTCATAGTGATCGGGTCAGTCGCCCTCCTGGCGACGTGGCAGAGCGTTCGCTACCTCACCCACGAGATCGGTGCAGGCCGATGCACACGGCGTCACGCCTCGCTGTATGCGGTGCTGGTCCAGGCATTCGTGGCGACCATGCTGCTCGCCGTCCTGGCCAGCAACGTGGGCGTGCTCTGGGTGGCGGTGGAGGCCACCACCGTGACAACGACCTTCCTGGTCGGCCACCGAGGTACGGCCAAGGCGCTGGAAGCGTCGTGGAAGTACATCGTGATCTGCTCCGTCGGCATCGCCATGGCCTTCCTGGGCACCGTGCTGGTGTACCTGGCCTCCGAACACGCGGGCGGCTCCACTCCCGGAGACCTCGACTGGACGTCTCTCATGCGCGCCGCTCGTCACCTCAATCCGGGCGTGATGCGCCTAGCCCTGGGTCTGCTCTTGCTGGGCTACGGCACCAAGGTGGGACTGGCACCGATGCACAGCTGGCTGCCGGACGCACACAGCCAGGCCCCAGCCCCGGTCTCGGCGCTGATGTCGGGCGTGCTCCTCAGCGTGGCCTTCTACGCGCTACTGCGTTTCGAAGCGATCGCCAACCGCACCCTCGGGGTGGGCTTCCCCCGCCTGCTGCTGGTGATTGGGGGGCTGCTTTCGCTCCTTGTCGCCGCCTCGCTGCTACTGACCCAGCGGGACTACAAGCGCATGCTCGCCTACCACAGCATCGAGCACATGGGACTGGTGGCCCTGGGCGCGGCCGCCGCCAGCCCCCTGGCGATTGCCGCGGTGCTGCTCCACGTGCTGGGTCACGGCCTCGCCAAGGCAGTTCTCTTCCTCGTCTCGGGCGAGATCCTGCTGGTGGAGAGCACGAGTGAGATCGCCCAGGTGCGGGCACTGCTGACGCGTCGCCCCGCGCTGGGAGGCCTCTTCGCCGCCGGGCTGATCGCCCTGCTCGGCCTGCCTCCCTTCAGCCTCTTCATCAGTGAGTTCAACATGCTGCGGGCGGAGGTCCAGACGGGACTGGTCGGCCCCGCCTCGGTCGCTCTCGTGGCGATGGCGGTCATCTTCGCGGCCGTCATGGCCCACGGCCGCCATCTGCTCCTGGGCGGGGCGAGCGGGTCCGCGACGCTGCCATCCCCCACCCCCCGGATGGTGACCCTGCCCTTGGTTGGCGGTCTGCTGACGTGTGCCGTTCTGGGGGTGTCCGCGTGGCCGTTGCAGACCCTGCTGGTGGCGGCCGCGCACGTGGTCGCCCGGTGACTGCCGCGGCTGGCAGCGGCGCGGGGCTTTCGCGCCGGGGGGGCGCCGACACGATCATCGACCTGGGGGCGGCGGAGCTGACCAGCACCGCCGCCGATCTGCTGGCCACGGACCATCGCCTGGCGCTCGTCGCCGCTCACGACGACGGCGACCAGTTGCGTGTCGTGTACCTCTTCACGGGGGGGCCTCCCGATCGCCGGGTCGAGCTGCATGTGCGCACGGGGACCCGACGCCCGTCCGTCCCGTCGCTGGCGAGCCTGTCGTTCCCGGGCAGCCGGTTCGAGCGCGAGATGCACGATCTGTTCGGCATCGAACCGGTTGGGCACCCCTTCCGGCGCCGCCTGGTGCGGCACCGGGGTTGGCCGGAGGGGTGGCATCCGATGCGGGCCGGGGCCGGTGCGCCGCCAGCCGTGGTGACCCAGGCTGCCCCCTTCCCGTTCGCCCAGATCCGGGGAGCCGGTGTCTACGAGATCCCGGTCGGGCCCGTACACGCTGGGCTGATCGAGCCTGGTCACTTTCGCTTCTGGGTGGTGGGGGAGACCATCCTCAAGATGAAGGCCCGCCTGTGGTTTCTTCACAAGGGGATGGAGCGCCTATTCCAAGGGCGGACTCCCATGGAGGGGATCGAGCTGGCGGAGCGGATCTCCGGAGACACCGCAGTGGGCCACGGCATCGCCTACTGCCTGGCGCTGGAGTCAGCGATCGGCACTGTGGTGCCAGATCGCGCGCAGGAACTCCGAGCCATTCTGCTGGAGATGGAGCGGCTGTACAACCACGTAGCCGACATCGGCGCGCTCTGCAACGATGCCGGATTCGGTCTCGCCCAGGCACGCGCGCTGATCCTGCGCGAGCGCCTGCTGCGACTCAATGACGCGATCACCGGGCACCGGCTGCTCCGTGGTGGCACCGTACTCGGAGGGGCCCAGGTGCGACGGCTCCCAACCGGCCCCGAGCTCACCGAGATCGGTGAACGTGCCGCGGCGCTGGTCGACCTCGCCCGGTCCCACCCGGTGGTGATGGACCGCTTCAGCGGTACGGCCGTCCTGACTGCCCCCCAGGCGCGTGACATCGGCGTCCTGGGGGTTGTGGCTCGGGCCTGCGGGCTGGAGCTGGACGCTCGAGTAGCCCACCCCTTCGTCGCGGGCGGCCCCACCATCCGTCCCGCCTGCCGAACCACCGGCGACGTGCTGGCGCGCTTCGATGTGCGTGCTGAGGAGGTGGCTGCGTCGCTGACCCTGCTGCGATGTCTCGTCGACGGCGGCGGGCCGCTGGCGTCAACGGCACCGGGCGCCGCTTCGGGCCCGCCGACTGGTCACGGCACCGGCATCGTCGAGGGATGGCGCGGGAGCATCGTCCACCGAGTCGAACTGAACCGTCACGGGCGGCTGTCACGAGTCAAGGTGGTCGACCCGTCCTTCCTCAATTGGCCGGCCCTCTCCGTCGCGCTCGCTGATACGATCGTGCCGGACTTCCCCCTGGCGAACAAGAGCTTCAGTCTGTCGTATGCTGGCAACGACTTGTGATGGCGCCTCCGCCCGAGAGTGGATCCAGTGCCATGGAGATCTCATCAACTGGTCCGGTGGGGCACGTGCAAGGGACTAGAGGCCACCCATCGGCCGTGGTCTCGGTCGGGACGACGGCAGCGTCGCTCCAGGACGGCGCGTGACCGCTCCCATCAACGAGGTGAAGGCCGAGTTCTTTCGCGTGCTCGGCCACCCCTCCCGGATCCGCATCCTGGAAGTGCTCCGGGAGGGAGAGCGGGCCGTGAGTGAGCTCGTCCCCGCAATCGGGCTGGAGGCGTCCCATCTCTCGCAGCAGTTGGGGGTGATGCGGCGTGCCCATCTGGTTCAGTCCCGCAAGGAAGGGTCGAGCGTCATCTACTCGGTCAGCGACCCGATGCTGTTCGAGCTGCTAGAGGTCGCCAAGCGCATCCTCACAGCGTCCCTCTCTGAGACCAGGGAACTCCTCGCCGAACTGGAGGCGTCCGACGGCCCGGCGCCCGCTATGGCAGGTGCAGTGGGGAGGTCGCGCGCGCGCGACCCCGCGGTGTCGGCGGGGAGGTGAGGCTCGGTCGGAAGCTGCCCAGCGGTCGTCGATCGTGGGCAGCGGTTCCCGCGGGCCGGTGGCAGCCGCCGCGATTGCGACGCTCGAGGCGAAGGCCGTGCGAGACGGGACCTGGGGCTCGCTCGGGCGAGTCGCTCTGCGGGTCCAGTCGACCCGACGGCAGCCTCGGCCCCGGCTAGGGTTCAGGACTGATACCGTCGTCCAAAGACGTCGCGTTCGATCTGGACGAACGTCCGCGAAGAGTCCCCGCCGGGAATGGTTGCCGAGCTCTGCACCACCCGATTCCGGTCAGCAGCGATCTGCGCCGCTGGGCTGCGTCAGCCGGGAGCGCGGGCCCTGCTCGCCTGCACCTTGGCCCGGATCATGGCATCGGCGCGGTCGGAGGGGCAGCACTGGCCGCTCCCTCACCCCGGACTCCGGGACCGCACCTACCGCAGGGGGAACCGGGGACGCCGAACCGCTTCGCCGAGTCGGGCACGTCCGCCGTCCGGAACGTGCCCGATGCAGGATGCGCGTTAGGCCCGCGGCGCGCCGGGGGAGATATCGGCGAGCGTCCTGCGCGTTGAGGTCGCACCGGCGCACGGGCGACACCGCTCCACCCCGCGGAACCTCGCTCGCGGTGGCGAGGGTCAGGCCCACCTCAATTACCCCGGCCCGACGCCATCAGCGGAGCACCCGCACCGCCCGGCAGTCGTCACGCCTCCGGACCACCAGGCCCACGACCGGGTCCGGGTCGAGACGTCCGACGACGCGCCGATGACGAGGAGCTCCAGGCAACACCGCTGGCGAGCCGCCGGAAGTCGCCTGCCTTGAGAATCAGGCGCGTCGGGTATAGCCTGAGCCAATGTTCTTCACGGGTCGCGTTCTCAAGGGCAATCGGCGAGCGAGGGTCCTCCTCACCGTTCTCATCCTGGTGGTCGGCTACCTGTTGGTGATCGCCATCGCCCTCTGATCGCTGGCCACCCAGCGGCTCCCAGAGATGTCGCCCCAGCCCGGCATCCGCCCCGGAGTCGAGCAGCACCTCGTCGAAGCCGTGGCCGAGTTGGCCGGCGATGCTGCGGCCGATCTCCCGGGCGCTGGCAGCATCGGGATCGGCCACCTTGAGGATCCGTCGACCGGGTGCCGCCGCGACCACCTCGATCGGCGCGCCGATGTTGGCCGCCGCCGTCGTCTGGGCCACGCCCGCGCCGCGGTCGGTGAGCAGGATGGCCGGACGTCGGTCGAGCACCCGCTTGACGACCACCCCCTCACAGGGCATCCGTGCCTCGGCACCAGGGATCAGGCCGGTCCGGATCACGGTGACAGGCCCACCGCTGTCGAGCAGCACCTGCTCAGCCGCCACCGTGCGCGCGGCATCGCCGGCATCGCCCGCGGCCACGGTGGGCTGAGTCTCGCGGATCGGGCTCGAGAAACCGGGGGGGACCGGCGAGTTGACGTGGTTCCACTCAGCGTCCGGGTCCACCGCCTTGCTCGAGATCATCACGGTGGACCGGGCTCTCCGCGCCATCGGCAGGAGGCGAGCTGCCTGCCGAGCGGTGAAGCAGATGCAGTCCACCAGCAGGTCCACGCCGTCGCCGGCGGCGGCGGCGCAGCCGATCGGGATCGTGGCCCACGGCGGCGACGAACCGAGCCTTCTCGGAGGCGATGTCGGGCGGGAGGTGGGCCGGGACGCGCCCGCCGAGAGCCACCTCCCAGCCGGCCGCGAGCCGCCGCCGGGCGGTGGCACAGCCGATCGGTCCGGTGCCCCCGATCACGAGCGCGCGCGGCATCGCGGGGGTGTACCGTGAGCCAATCCACTGGGACCCGAGCGCGGCCGCGGCCGTGGATCCGATCGAAACTCGACCCGCCGGGGCGATCGCGCCGGCCCCACGGACGTGCGCACGGGGGCGAGGGGATGACTCACGGACGGGGGGCGCGGGTGCGCCGGCGGGGTTGGTGGCCGCGGCAACGCGGCTGTCGGGGATGCTGCGGGTGCTGCTCGGGCTGCCTGCTGGTCGCGCTCGGCCTGGCGGTCGTCCTCGCCCTGTACACCATCATCCCCAACGCCTATCCGGCCTACCCGAGCGCCGCCCGCGCCGGCGGCGCCGAGCCCGCCCCACCGGTACGCGCCGCCGGCCTGCCGTGGCTGCACAGCACGGGGCGGGTGATCGCAGACCAGGCGGGACGCCAGGTGCTGCTGCGGGGGATGAACGTGATCGGGCTGCTGCACGCAAGGGACACCGGCAGCGGGCGGCTCCCAGGCCCGAGCGGGTTTGCCCAGATGGCGCGGGACGGATTCGATGTCATCCGACTGCCGATCACCTGGGCCCAGATCGAGCCGCGCCCGGGGCGCTTCTCGACCGCCTACCTCGGCCGCATCCGACAGGTGGTCGCCGACGCCGCCGCCCACGGGATCTACACCGTGATCGACCTGCACAACATCGATTGGAGCCAAGCCTACGGCGGCGACGGCGCCCCCGCGTGGGCGATCGCGGGGCCGCTCCCCCACCGGGTCCCGCTGGCGCCGCCATGGGACCACCATGTCGCCCCCGGGGTGCTGGCCAGCTACGGCATCTTCTGGATGGACTGGGGCGGGTGGCAGGCGGACGTCACCGCCGCCTGGCGCTTCGTGGCGCAGGCCTTCACCGACGACCCCGCGGTGGCAGGGTACGACCTCTGGAACGAGCCCCACCCGTTCCCCATCCCCCCGGGGCTGTACGAGTCCAAATTCCTCCTGCCCTTCGAGGCCCGGCTCATCACCGCCCTGGCGCGGGTGGCGCCCCGCCAGATGTGGATCACCGAGCAGACCCTCGACTTCGGGCTCCCCACCTACGTGGGTCGCCTCCCCTACCCCAACCAGGTCTACTCCAGCCACGTGTTCGCGACCCTGCTCGAGCCACCGTGGCAGACACCGGTGCCGGAGTACGCGACCCCGCTGCGGATCCTCGACGCTCAGGCCGGCACCGCCGGCGCCGCCGCCTGGGTGGGCGAGATCGGCGGTCCCCCGACGCCGGGCTCCGACCGCTGGATGGCCCGGGAGATGAACCAGCTGGACCACTTCCGGCTTGGATTCGCCTACTGGGCCTGGAGTGGGGCGGGGTCGTGGTCGTTCGTGGATCAGCCGCAGCGGCTGCGACTCGTCGCCCGCGGCTACCCGCGGGCGACCCCGGGGAGGCTCACCTCGCTGCGCTTTGATGTCGCCACCGGCCAGCTCAGGGTGAGCTTCACCGGACGAACCCGCGGTCGCGCCCTCCTCGTCGCCGTTCCCGGCTTCGACACCCGCTACCGGCTCCGCACCAGCGATCCGGCCGGCGCCGTCGTCGCACACCTCGACCGCGCCACCCACGTGCTGAGCGTGGTGATCCGGGACCGGCGGACCCACCACACGGTCACGGTCGATCTGGAGTCGTGACCGGCGACCGGGCGCGCGGTGCCCGTGGCCCACAGAGCCGCGAGCCCAAAATCAGCTCATGGAGGGACGCCGCCGCGC
Organism: Verrucomicrobiia bacterium; assembly: GCA_035532155.1. Classification (GTDB taxonomy): domain Bacteria; phylum Chloroflexota; class Dormibacteria; order Aeolococcales; family Bog-877; genus DAHUZL01. The sequence continues at coordinate 79,347 of DATKRN010000018.1, forward strand.
CCGCCCGACAGCTCCCAGGCTGAGCCGCGGAGTCGCCGGCCCGGCCGCTCAGAGGCCCGTGGGACCAGCCCCGCTGGCGTCACCGGTCTCCTCGGACTCGGGGCCCTGGAAACGGCGCATCAGGTCCTCCAGCAGGTCGCGGGCCTCGGGGTCCTGGAGCAGGTGGGTCTGCATGGCCTCCGCGGCGCGCTGAATCTCGGGGTCGGCCATCAACCGCCGCTGCATCTCGCCAAACTGCGTCAGCATGTCGCGGGCGGCCGCCTCCTGGGCCACCTGGAACAGCACCGGCTGGGAGGCCGCGGCCACGACGGCCTCCGCCTGCTGTCGCACCATCTCCATGCCCTTGCAGCCGAGGCACTCACCCCGCGACTCGCAGTGGCAGAGCTGAGCTTTGAGGCGGTCCAACTCGCGGTGGAGGCCGCTGAGGTCGATCGGTTCAGGCATGGGACCGCCTCATGGTAGGAGCCTGCGAGCTCCGGGGGGATGGATCCGCTTCAGGCCCCCCGAGCGAGCGGCCGCCGGGCGCGCAGCAGGGCGTGCCAGTAGCGGTGGTAGAAGCGATCCTCCCGCCACTGGGGCAGCATCGCTCCGCGCACGGCCTGGGGCGCGGTGTCGTAGTAGTCGAGCAGCTCGCGGACCACCGCCTCGGGCACCCGCATCAGACCGAACCAGGTGAGCACGTCCCACTCCTGCTCGATCCGCTCGGCGTGCTCCACCACAAAGCCGATCCCGGTGAGGAGCGCCCGCCATTCCTCCAGAACTCGTGCACGCACGTGGGAGGGATCGCGCCGCGCCTCCACATGTTCCAGCCAGTCGCGCACGATCGGAGGCGGCGAGGTGTCGCACACGGCGAAGACGCCCCCCGGCCGGAGCACGCGGAAGGCCTCCGCGCAGGCGCGCGCCAGATTGCGGAAGTGGTGCGGAGCCGCGCGCACCAGCACCCGATCGAAGTGCTGGTCAGGAAACGGCAGCCGCTCGGCGTCGCCCAGGACGAAGTCCACGTTGCGGGCCTCGTGCTCGGCGGCGAGGTCGCGCGCCTGCTCCAGCATTTCGGCGGTGATGTCGACCCCGATCACAGCGGCCACCCGGGGCGCCGCGGCGACGGCCACGTGGCCGGCGCCGGTGGCGACATCGAGGACGCGCTGGCGCGGTCCCAGCTCGGCGACGGTGAGGAAGGCCTCGAGCGCCACCGGGTCCCGGTGGAAGGGGCTGTGACGGTAGGCGGCGGCGACCTGGGCGAAGCGCTCCCGGCTGCTGGCGACCTCGCGCGCCGCGCCGCCGTCGCTCACGCGGTCAGATCCCGGAGCAAGTCGTCGAGCCCGATGACCGGCGGCTCAGACGGACCTCCGATGCGGACGTCGATCTCGGTGTCGGGCCGTGCCACCAGCTCCCGGATGCGGTCGAGGTCGCCCAGCGCTCGGTCGCCGGAGGTGTAGGCACCCACCAGCTCGCCGGCGGCGAAAAGCGCCACTCCCACCTCCTCACCATGGGAGACGATCAGGCCCCCATCGGCTCGGCGTCCCTCAAGATAGGTGCGCAGGCCGTCGAGATCGACGAACACCGCGCCGAGCCCGCTGAAGTGCACTGGCGCGTGCAGCAGAAGACCGAGCCCGCGCGCCACCTCGGGCGGGTAGCGGAAGACGTTGAGCGTGTCCTGACCATCGGGGAACGCGGGGAAGCCCACCCGGTTGGTGGTGCGAACCGTGCCGTCCGATTCCAGCGCGACCGCCACCACCCCACCCTCAAGGAGGACGACGTAGCTGCTGCGGGCGTGGCCGCTGATGATCTCGAGCACCCCCGTGTGGCCGTCGCCCGCCAGGTGCCGCAGCAGTCGGGAGGGATCGGTGAAAGCGGTGCGCAGGTTGCGGAAGACCACCTCGCCCTCGGGCAGGGGGAAGGCGCGCGGCTCGGCGCGCGGCGCTATGGGTGTCAGATCGATCACCGGGGGGACCTCCGGGGTGGGGATCGGGTCCTCGGCCCGTGCCGACGACTCGGCTGAGGGGTCGGGACCCGCGATCGGGGTGAGGGCGGGGCGCAGCAGCAGGGCCGGATCGTCCGGGACGCCGAAGGTGCTGGTCGGGGGAGCGGCCCAGTCGTCGACCGGCGGCGCCGGCAGCGCGAGGTCCCCCTCCGGCTCCAGCGCCTCGGTCGGTGCGGGGAGGGCGGTGTCGGTGTCCCCGATGTCCCCGCCGGCGGGGACATCGGGGGCCGCCTCCGTCTCTCCCCACGAGGTCTCGATCCCACGCGCGCGCCACCCCCGCGCGTGGGTGGGCGATTCGACAACGGGCGACTCGACGGCGGGAGTCGGATCAGGGATGGCCCCAAGCGGGTCGGACCACCCGCGACCGTCGACCGGCCGGGGGCTGGGCGGCTGATCGTCCAGGTCTGACCACCCGTGGGCGGCGACGTCACCGCTGGTCTCCTCCGCGACCGGCGGTTCGTCTGCGCCCGGAGCCGGGGACGCCCAATCCGGCAGGTCGGGCGCCAGCTCCGCGGACTCGGTCTCGACCGGCACCGCCACGAGGGGCGCCGGCTCCAGCCCGGGCGCGCCCTGAGCTGGCTCCGATTCCGCGCTGTCGCGCTCCTGCTGGTTCCAGCTGGGAGCGGCCTCGGCGCCACCCTCCGCCCCGGCGACCGGCTCGGGGTCTGACGGTTCTGGATCCCGATGACGGCCGAAGATGCGCAGGGGACCGGCGGGGGGACCGGGAGCCGGTCGCACCCGCCAGAGCGCGCTCGCGTCGACCGCCACCGGCACGGGCACGAGCTGGAACTGGGCAGCCATCCCGCCCCGGCCGGAGAGCGAGCGACCGGACCACGGACCCGTGCCGAGCGTCCGCAGCAGTGTCCGGATCATGGTCGATGCTCCTCTCTGCTCACGGCCGTCCCTGGCTGCCGGCGACGGCGCGCGCGGGGCCTCGGTCGTGAGCGGACCCCTGGGGCGCAGTGTACGCGCGACTTGGCGCAGGTGGAACGCCTCGCGCGCGTGCTCCTCGATCAGGCGGGCTGCGGGGCCGGCTGCGGGGCGGCGGGGTGGGGGGAGGAGCTCTCGCCCTGCATCCGCGCCACCCAGCGGTCGGGACGGCGCAGCTCGGCGGCGCTTGGCAACGCGTCCGGGCCGGTCCACACCCTGGCCAGCAGAGGCGGACCACCCGCCGCCGCGACCGCCCGCAGGAATCGCTCGCCGCGCTCGTATTGCTGCAGCTTGGCCCGGATGCCCGTGACCCACGCCACCAGGCGGTCGAGCAGCGAGCGCTGGCTCTGGCGACGGTGGAGGGCCGCCTCGAGCTGGTCGATGTCAGCCAGGTGGCGGCGTCCGACCTCGCGCATCACGTAGTTGCCGTGCCCCTCCAGCACCGACATGACCGCCTGGAGGCCGGCGACGGAACGCCACTGCGCGGCGAGGCCATCGGCGGCCCGGCGTAGCCGCGCGGTGGGATCCGGGAGGGCGCCGGCGGCATCGCCCGCGAGGCCGACGGCGCGCAGCGGCTCCACCACCAGCCCGCGCAGGAGTTGGGTGAGGTGGTCGGCCAGCCAGGGGTGTCCCTCGAACTGCCACGCGTGGGTCAGCTCGTGCAGCACGATCCAGCGGCGCGCCTGGCCCGGGTCGAGGCCGGCCCCGGCGGCGAACGCCGCCAGGTTCGGCTCCACGATGAGGAGCAGAGGGCGCTCGCCGCCGGCGCCCGGGAGCAGGGAGAGCACCGGATCGTACTGGCCGAGGACCCGGCGCGAGAGCAGTCCCAGCAGACCGCCCAGGTAGAGGCTGAGCGGGACCCGGGCGGCCGCCTGCACCCAGGGCACCGGCCGCCCGCCCCGGAGCCCGTCGACGGCATCGAGGAGCCGGCGCATGATCAGGACGTTCTGGTCGATCACCCCGTGGCGATCCACCACCGCGATCGAGCCCACCCGCTCCAGGTCGAGGCCGGACCCCGCCAGCTGAGTGATCGGGGGCACGAGCTCGCGCGCGAGCTCGTCATAGACCGGTCGGAGCGCCTCCAGACGTCGGGACGTCTGGAGGTCGGCGGTCGGCTCCCCGCAGCGCCGGTGGGCCGTGCGCCGGACCAGGTCCCAATCCACGATCGGCCCGGCGGTGGCGGCCCGCGACCGCCGCAGCCCCTCCCGGGCGGCGAGAGCACCCACGACGCCCAGCGCGGAGAGCGCCGCGAGTCGCCGGGCATCCACCATGCCCCGATCATACGGGCCGCCTCCGGGACCGCCCGTGATCGTGATGTGGGCCCGACCCAGGGTCAGTCGCCGGGCGGCCAGCTGAGCCATCGGTGCCGCCCCACGTGTTCGAAGCCGAGCCCGTGGTAGAGCGCTCCCAGCTCCGGGTCGCCATAGCTCAGCAAAACGGTGCGACCGGCGCGCCGGGCATGGTCAATGGCGGCGATCACGACCGCGGTGGCGGCCCCGCGGCGCCGGGCGCCGGGCTCGCAGGCGACGCCGCCCACCTCGACTGTGCCGTCCCAGCACCCGGTCCAGCGGGCGACCGCCACCGGGCGGCCCTCCATCTCCGCGACCCAGCTGCGCCCGAGCCGCAGACGCCGGCGCCAGCGATCGAGGTCGTCGTCCCGCATCCAGCAGACGTGGGCATAGATCGCCTGCACCGCGGGCGCGTCGCCGATCCGAGCGCGGCGGACCGTGGGTACGGGCCGGGTCGGCACCCGAAGCCGACCGAGCCGGGTAAGCCAGACGGTGTAGCCGTGGGCACCCGCGAGCACCCCGGGGTGGAGCTCGACCAGTCGGTCGTGGAGCGGGAGTGGCAGATCCAGGCGTCTCAGCCTGGGCCTCAGCTCACCCACCGCCCGGAGCACGTCGTCCCAGACGTCGGCCAGGGGCGCACAGACGATCGCGTGGTCGCCCCGCCGGGCCACCACCGCCACCAGCGCTCCCCCCTCCCCCACCAGCCCCAGGGCGACCGGGGCGACTCGGTCGTCCCCTCCCTCCCCCCGCTCCCCGGTGCCTTCCAGGAGCATGCCCGCCGCGAAGCCGTGCGGTCCCTGGACGGCCAGGAAATCGAGGGCGGTTCGGACGGCGCCGCCGTGGAGCTCGACGACCCGGCGATCAGCGGCGCGGGGCATCCCGCCATCATCGGCCAGAGAGCGGATGTGACGTCGCGGGCAGCGGCGGCGGGCCTGGCACTGTCGCGGGCAGACTGCTAGCACTCGACCAACCCGAGTGCTAAAATCGGGGTCGGGTTCGGGGACGGACCGATTCACAACGCTCACGGTCAGGAGGACTGCATGGCGAAGCAACTGTTGTTCGACAGCGAGGCTCGGGCCGCCCTCAAGCGGGGCGTCGACCGGGTGGCGGACGCGGTCCGCATCACCATCGGGCCCAAGGGCCGCAACGTGGTCCTCGACAAGAAGTTCGGCAGCCCGGTGATCACCAACGACGGGGTGACGATCGCCAAGGAGATCGAGCTTGAGGACCCCTTCGAGAACATGGGGGCCCAGCTGGTCAAAGAGGTCGCCAGCAAGACCAACGACATCGCCGGTGATGGCACCACCACCGCCACTGTGCTGGCGTCGGCGATGATCACAGAGGGGCTCCGCCACGTCGCCAGCGGGGCCAACCCGGTCCAGGTGAAGACCGGGATCAACAAGGCCGTCGACCTCGTGGTCGAGGAGATCAAGAAGCACTCGGTATCGATCAGCGAGCGCGAGAAGATCGCCCAGGTGGCCTCGATCTCCGCCGCCGACACCTCGATCGGCGAGACCGTGGCGGACGCCATGGAGAAGGTCGGCAAGGACGGCGTGATCACAGTCGAGGAGTCGAAGGGGATCGCGACCGAGCTCGAGCTGGTCGAGGGGATGCAGTTCGACAAGGGGTACATCAGCCCCTACATGGTCACCAACGCCCAGGCCATGGAGGCGGTGCTGGAGGAGCCCTACATCCTCATCACCGATCGCAAGATCTCGGCGATCGCGGACCTGCTCCCGGTGGTGGAGAAGATCCACCAGAGCGGCAAACCGCTCCTGGTCGTCGCCGAGGACGTCGACGGTGAGGCGCTCGCGACCCTCATCGTCAACAAGATCCGCGGCATCTTCACCGCGGTCGCGGTCAAGGCCCCCGGGTTTGGCGACCGCCGCAAGGCCATGCTCCAGGACATCGCCATCCTCACCGGCGGCACGGTCATCAGCGAAGAGCTGGGCCTGAAGCTCGACTCGGTCCAGCTCGACCAGCTCGGCAAGGCGCGCCGGGTCAAGATCACCAAGGATGACACCACCGTGGTCGAGGGTGCCGGCAAGGGCGACGCGATCAAGGGCCGGATCGAGCAGATCAAGGCTGAGATCGACAAGTCGACCAGCGACTGGGACAAGGAGAAGCTGCAGGAGCGCCTGGCCAAGCTCGCCGGCGGGGTGGCCGTGATCAAGGTCGGGGCCGCCACCGAGACCGAGCTCAAGGAGCGCAAGCACCGGATGGAGGACGCCGTGTCGGCCACCCGGGCGGCGGTTGAGGAGGGGATCGTCCCCGGCGGAGGGACCGTGCTCCTGCTCGCCCAGAAGGCGCTGGAGAACGTCCACTTCGAGGGCGACGAGCAGGCCGGACTCCAGATTGTCCGGCGGGCGCTGGAGGAGCCGGGGCGTCAGATCGCGAACAACGCCGGCGTCGAGGGCTCGGTGGTGGTGGAGAAGGTCCGCACCCTGCCCAAGGGCCACGGTTACAACGCCGCCACCGGTGAGTACGTCGACATGGTCGCCGCGGGGATCATCGACCCCACCAAGGTGACCCGGTCGGCGGTTCAGAACGCCGCCTCGATCGCGGGCCTTTTGCTCACGACCGAGTCGCTCGTGACCGATCTCCCCGAGAAGAAGTCGGCGCCCGCGGCGCCGTCGATGCCCGACTACTGAGCCCAGGGCGCGCAGGCGCCCGCGGCGCGATCAGGACGGGGCGGCCCGGTGGGCCGCCCCGTTTGCGCGGGTTTCGCGCAGCGATCCTGCCCCCTGAGCCCGGTCGGCCCATCGGCGCAGCGGGATCGGTGGTGCGGAGAGAGCCGGGGGCAGGCCAGGGGCCACCCCGGGACCCCGCTGTGGGAGTCGAGGGTGCGGGTGATCCTCGCCTACACTTCCGCGCGATGCCCGCGACCCCTGTATCGACCGGCACCGGGCCCGGTGAGAGGGAACCGGCGCCGCCCCGGCGCGCGTCCTCTGTATCGAAGGGACAGGCGGACGCGGCCATGGTGGAGCGCTGGCTGGCCCAGTACGGAGATCTCGCGCTGCGCACTGCCTACCTGGTCCTGGGAGAGCGCTCGGCGGCGGAGGACGCGGTCCAGGAGGGCTTCCTGCGCGCCTGGCAGGCGCGCGGCTCGCTGCGCGACATCGGGGCCGAGCGCGGCTGGCTCCTCGCCATCGTGGCCAACGCGGCCCGCTCTCAGCGTCGGCGACGGGTGCCCGTCGCCTCCGACCAGGAGCCCGTGGGACTCGCGCTTGGCCCTTCCTCCGACCCGTTTGCGGCGCTCGACCTCGCGGCCGAGCTGCGGGTCGCGCTCAACCAGCTCGCGCCCGACCATCGGGAGGTGATCGCCTACCGGATCGGGCTGGACTGCTCGGTGGACGAGACCGCGGCGATCTTGGGGGTGGAGGCGGGAACTGTGAAGTCACGTCTGCACCGGGCGCTGGCGGAGCTCAGGCGGCTGTGGACCCCGACGAGCGGCTGAGCCGGCGCCTGCGCACCGAGCTGGGGCCCGCCTTGGAGCCGCTGACACTCTCCTCGGCCACCCGAGAGCGGATCGTGACCCAGCTGGTCAGGACCGCGGGCGTCGGTGAGACGGGCTCGTCGCGCCCCGTCTGGCAGAGCTGGGGGCGCCGGCTGGCGGGCGCCCCGGTGGTCGCGTGGCGCCGACCGGTGTGGAGCGCTGTGGGTGCGGCGGCGATCGCGGCGGCGGTGGTGGCGGCCGTCCTGGTCCCGCGCCCCGGAGAGCCGCAGCGAACCACCGCGGGGGCCGCCCGCCCTCCCCAGGCGTTCGCCCAGATTCCCTCACCCCGTTCCCCGCTCGCCGCGGCACCGTCGAGCGGAGCGCGCCACGCCCTCCCACGGGGGGTGACGACACCTCGCAAGCGGCTGGCCCCCGCCGCCACCGGCGGCCGCACCGGCGGGGTCCCCTGCCTGCCGGGCACCCCGCCCGCGCGCCTGGTCGCCCCGCTCCACCGCTCGGCGGGGGTGGCCCAGCCCCTGGCGATCGGGATCGTGGTGTCGGGGGGCTGCCCCTCCCAGCGTCCGCCCCTCGCCTCTCTACAGGAGGGCAGGCTGGCTCCGGTCGCGCTGGGGGTGTCCCCGGTCCCCGCGCCTCAGCGCGCGGGGGGGGCGACGCTCGCACCCGGACTGGCACGGTACGTGGTCCGGTGGACCGGGCGCACGGGATCGGGGCGGCCGCTCCCGGTCGGCCCCTACCAGGTGACCGTGCGCCTGCCCGGGCCAGCCGCGACCGCCACCATCCGAGTCGAGGTGGTCAAGGGCCGCTGAGGATGGCTCGGACTCGGCGGCCATGCCTGACAATGGGGGGACATGGCGGGCGCGCTCACGCTGCTGACGGACTTCGGGACCCGAGACGGGTATGCCGGTGCGCTCGTCGGCAGGGCGTGGCGAGCGGCACCCGGGCTGCAGGTGGTGGCCCTGACGCATGACATCCCGCCCGGGGATGTCGCGGTCGGGGCCTACTGGCTCGCGGCCACCATCCACTCCTTCCCGGCGGGCACAGTCCATTGCGCGATCGTCGACCCGGGTGGGGGGACCGACCGTCCGCTGGTCGTCGCGGAGGTCGATCGCCAGCTGCTGGTGGCCCCCGACAACGGGATCATCCACCACGCTTGGACACGGGCGAGCCGACGCCGAGCGGTGCGGGTCGAGGTCCAGCGCCCCCCAGGATCGGGGGCACGCGACCCCGGCCAGGCGGACGATCTCATCGTCCCGATCGGGGCCCGGCTCGCCGACGGCCAGATCCACCTCGACCAGCTCGGCCCCCCGCTTGCCGCCCCGCGCGGCCTCCCGGGTCTGCGGGACCGCGGCGACGCCCTCGGGACCGAGGCCCGCATCCTCGTCGTCGACCACTTCGGTAACGCGATCCTCAGCGTGACCCGCACCCCCTGGTACGAGCCGGTGCCGGTGTCCGCCACCCTCGAGGACGGGCGCCAGATCGCGTGCGTCGCCAGCACGTACGCGGCGATCCCGAGGGGATTCGGGCTGGTCTGGAACGAGGCCGGGCACCTTGAGATCGCCGGCAACGGTGTGAGCGCGGCAGGCGCTCTGGGACTTCGGATCGGCGACCCCGTCCGGGTGGAGTGGGCCGGTGCAGACGCCGAGGGGCCCAAGCGGGTGCCGGACTGGGTCGCGGCGTCGATGGTCGGTCGCCACTGACTGCACCGGCACCGCGCGATCGAGCTCACCTGGGTGCGGTCGGAGCAGCCGCGGCCGCCCGACTCGATCGGGCCGCCGCGGACCTCGGGGTGGCGACCGGTGACCTCATGGCGGTGGCCGGCTTCCAGTGCGCGCGCCTCGCCCACCGACTCCTGCACGCTGTCGGAGGCGGGGCGGTGACGGTGCTGGCGGGGCATGGGAACAACGGCGGGGACGCGCTCGCGACCGCGCGCCACCTGGCTGGCTGGGGGATCGCCGTCCGGGTCGTGCTGGTGGGAGAATCCGAGCGCCTCCGCGGGCTCGCGGCGGTCCAGTGGCGCGCGGTGGTGGCGGCGGAGATCGAGGCGCACGTGGCAGCGACGGAGAGGGCGGTCGAGACCCGCGTGGCCGGCTCGCTGGGAGACGCCCGCCTCGCCGTCGACGGGATCCTCGGGACCGGGGCGCGGGGCGACCCGCGAGCGCTTGAGGCGACCGCCATCCGTCAGCTCAACCGCGCCCGGATCGCCCGGGTTCTCAGCATCGACCTGCCCAGCGGGCTCGATGCCACCAGCGGAGTCGCGGGCGATCCGTGTGTGGTCGCAACCGACACCGCCATGCTCGGAGTGGCCAAGCTGGGTTGCCTGGTCCGGTCGGCGGCAGCGGTCACCGGCACCTGTTGGCTCGCCGACATCGGCATCCCCGCGGCCGCGTTCACGGGCCTGGGATCGCCGGCTCCCATCTGGCGGGACGGCGACTGGCGGGTCGTGGGGCCGAGATGACCGCCTGCCGGGCGACCGTGACGGTCCCCCCCGGTTGCACCGCGAGCTCCAGCTGGGTATGCTGCGCGCGAGCTCGCGTGCCACCGCACGCTCCGTCATGAACACCGTCCTAGCACCGCCCGAGATCGCCGCGAGCACGCTGGAGGCCTTGGTCCGCCAGCATGTCGACACCCTGGTCACCTACGCCACTCATCTGGTGGGGGATCCCCAGGAGGCGATCGACTACGTCTCCGCAGGGATCCACCATGCGCGGCGCTTCCCCCCGGCGAGCCTGGATCGGGAAGGGGCTGCGGTCCTCTTCCGAGCGGTGACCCGGGCCTGCCGTCAACGCCAGCGCTTCCCTCCCGAGCCCCGAGGGCTGGCCAAGCTGTTCCGCAAGCCGGTGCCGCTCCTCAGCCTGGGAGCCGACGTCGCGTCGGCCGCCCGCGTGAACACCGTAAAGCGCGCCCTGATGGCGACCGCACTCGACCGTCGCGCCGCCCTGCTGCTGCGCGACCTGGCCGGCCTCGACTATCGCGGGGTCGGCATCTCGCTCGAGTGCTCGCCGGAGACGGCCGCGCGGCTGGTCGCGGCGGCCCGCCGGGAGTTTGGCGGGATCTATCGGGACATCGCGTTCTGATGGCGTTCAAGTGCAGCCTGCTGACGCTCAGCTGCGCCCTCGACGGGGAGCTGCCCACCTCGACCCAGGCGGAGCTGGAGAGTCACCTCGTCAGCTGTGAGCGGTGCAAGATCGGGCTCCAGTACCTGCGCGAGGAGACCGAGAGGATCGCCAACCTGCCACGCATCCACCTGCCGGGGGGCACGATCGAGGCGCTCCTCCAGCGCACCCGGGTGGTCGAGCTCTCCCTCCCCGAGGAGGGGGAGGGATCCGGCCCCGGTCGGGTCTCGGCCGCTGCCGCCTCCGCCTCCGCCAGCGGGCCGGCGGCCGAGCCCATCGCGGGCGCGGATGAGCTCCCGGTTGCGGGTGCGCCAGCGGGGGACGACCCCTCCACGCTCAGTGTCGAGGTGCGGGGTCGTCCCGCTGGCTTGGGGTCGGGATCGCTGGCGGCGGAGGTCTCCCGCGCGGAGGGCGCGGCGGCGGGCCCAGCCGGGTCGGGGGACACCCTCTCGGCGCCCGAGCCGGAGCCGAGGATCGCCCCGGCGCCACCCCCACCGCCGTCGGCGGATCGTCGCGCGGGCGCGCGGGCGCGCGACGACCGTCCACTCGAGCAGCGCCCCCCAACCCCAACACCCGAGCCGGAGCCGGCTCGGGTGTCCTCCGAGCGCGGGGTTCCGGCGGCGAGGGATGGCGGCGGGGACACCGCCCCGGCGCCTGGCGCCGCTCCCGCGCCCGAGGCCTCCGCCGCGCCCGCCGCGCGGGCGCGGCGGGCGCGGCGTCCCCCCCAGCGCGGGAGCGACTCCGCCCGGGGTCGCGACGCATCGGGGCAGCGGCCCGGCCTGCTGGCGGGGATCTGGCCGCGCGCGGCAGCCACCGTGGCCGTGGCGGTGGCGGTGGTGCTCCTCGGCGTCCATCTGGCACAGCCCGGGAGTCGTCCCGCGGCCCTCCCCCCATCCCCGACGCCCACCCCCGGAACGCGCGCCGGCGGGGTCGGCGCCCCCACTCCGGGTGCCGCCAAGTCGCCGAGCGCATCGGCCACGCCGACCGCTGCCAGCTCGCCGACCGCGGCCGCCCGCCCGACCGCCGCCCCGGGCCAAGGAGCCCTCCCCAGCCTCACCGGGGCAACCACGATCGGCGGCGCCGCTGCCGGCTACTCGGTCCAGACCGTCCGGTACGGCCTGCACGCCGACGGGTTCTGGATCGTCCTCCAGCTGGTGGGCGGCCACGGCGTCCCCCGGACGACCGTTGGCTTCTCGGGCCCAACCACCCTCGACGTGGAGCTCCAGGGAGTCCGCCCCGGCATCCCGGTCCCGGCCCCGCAAGCGGGGATGGTCGTGACCGGCGTCACCGCCGGCGGTGGCGGGACCACCGCCCTGTACACGCTGCATCTCGCCCATGCCGTCCAGGTCAGCCCCTCCTACCTCGCGGGGAGCCTCACCGGGCCGAGTGGGGAGCGTCTGATCCTCATCCTTCACTGAGGCGCCGGGCGGACCTCCTTGGATCGGGGCCGCGGGGTCCCGCCGCACCGGTCGCCGCCGGCCCCGGCCTGGGGGCGTCGCGACGCGCCGATCCGAGCTGACCAGCCCTCCCGGCCGCCCGGGCCCCGGCGACGTCGATCGGGACCCGGGAGAGAGGGACCGCAGCCCAGCTGGACGCCTCGCCGCGATTGCCTGTGTCCCCTGGTGAGCCACGCAGACGATGACCGCCCCCGGGGGCTCAGCTGGCACCGGTCCGCCGGGCCGGGCTCCCGCCGTTCCGGTGGCGCGGGCTGCCCCGCGCAGCACGGTCGGCGTCGGTGGCGCCGGGGACGCCCACCCCGAGCCTCAGCGCGGCGGTCAGCTGGTCCTCGAGCTAGGGTGGTGGGAAGGAGCGCCGCGCGACCGCGATGGTCACCCGGGCGGTTGCGGCCGGGGCTCGGGACCGGCAGAGCGACCGCGCTGGGGTCGGCTCCGCGGGGAGGGGCGGCCATCCCCACCGGGACCGGGGCTGGTCAGTTGGAGCTCTGGCGGGACGGGTTCAACCCCGTGAGGAGCGGCGGGGCCAGGTGGTGATCGAGCAGCGCCCGCTCCCGGCGCAGCAGCCGCAGCGCCTCGCGGAGACGATCGACGGTGCTGTCCATCTCCAGCAGCCGCTGCTTGGCGGGCAGCTCGACCGCCAGCGTCGCCGCGATCAGGTACGAGAGCAATTCGGGGTCCTCGGGCAGGCCGATCGAGGACTCCGGCCGGCTGGCCAGCTGGCGCAGGGCACGGGCATAGGCGGAGAAGCTGCGGTCGGCCACCCGAGCCAGGGCACGCGCCTGCTCGTCGTCGTCGGGGCGGTCGCCGAGGTAGGCGACCTCCGCCACCGGGTAGGGACGGCGGCGCGCGGTGCGGAGCACCCGGAATCGGGACGTGCCCGCCACCTGGAGCGTGAGGGCGCCGGTGGCCAGCCTCTGGGTCCTCTCGATCCGGGCCAGCGTCCCCACCGCATGGGGCTCAGCCGGGCCTCCCACCTCGGATCCGCGGCGGATGGCGACGACACCGAAGCTGATTCCGTCGGCCTCGCAGTCGCGCAGCATAGTGCGGTAGCGGGGCTCGAAAACGTGGAGCTCCAGCGGCATGTGGGGGAAGAGCACGACATGGAGCGGAAACAGCGGAATCTCCGGCATCGCGCCTGAGTATGCACCCGAGCCACCGGCCGTCCGGCCCGCCGAGATACCGGTCAGATGCGCTCCAGCGGCACGATCCCGAGCATCTCCATCGAGGCGGCCAGGGTCGCCCGGGCGGCGTCCGCGAGGCTGCGGCGGAAGCTGCGCAGGCTGGGATCCTCGATCCGGTAGATGCGCGGGGTGTGCTCGTAGAAGTCGTTGAAGGCGCTCGCCAGCTGAAACGCGTAGGTGGCCACCAGCCCCGGCGCCAGGGCGTGGGCCGCGTCCGCCACCGCCGTCGGGAATCGCGCGATGCACGTCACCAGCTGGCGCTCCGGGAGCGACATCTGCGGGGCGCGCTCGACCGGGGGCGCGGGGGCGACCCGGGCCAGGATCCCGCAGGCACGGGCGTGCGCGTACTCGAGGTACACACCCGTGTCGCCGGTGGTGCGGAGCGCCTCGTCGAAGTCGAAGGTGATGATGGCGCCCAGGCTGAAGCGCAGCAGGTAGTAGCGGACCGCCGCCGCCGCCAGCTGCCCGGCGGTCGCCGGATCCTTCGCCTTGTCGCTGACCCGCCGCACCACCTCATCGATCAATCGGTCCGCCGGCACATCGAGTCCTTGGCGTCCGCTCATGGCGTACATGGTCCTGCCGTCCTCGGTGTCGACCCCGAGGCTCCGGGCGGCCGCCGGGGAGAGCGCCACCACCTCGTAGGCGAGGTGGTGCAACGCCGCCGCCTGCCGGGTGTACCCGAGTCGTCGAAGCGCCGCGCGGACGACCAGCTGCGGGGCGCTCTGACGCTGGTCGATCACGTTGATGACCCGCTCGGCGTGGCCGAATCGCCCGGGCGGCAGATCGGCGGTCCCCGCCTCGGCACCGGTTGAGGCGGGGCCGCCCGGTGTCCAGGGGCGGTAGTGGAAGTCGGTGTCGAGGAGGCCGAACTTCCAGAGGTGGTTGGCGATGTCCTTGGCGGTGTAGGTGGCGACCCCATCGCTCTTGACCAGGACCTTGGCCGACGGGGTCCCCGCCCCGGATTGGTCCCCGTCTGCCCCGCCGCCCGGGTCGCGCTCCGCCGCCGGGAGCACCCAGCAGCCCGCCAGCGGGCCCTCCTGGGGGTGCTCCAGGATCCCGGCCCGACGCATCGTCGCGAGTGCCCGGGTCCAGAACCCCAGCTCCAGGATGTCCGACTCCCAGGTGAGCAGGTCGTAGTCGATACCGAGGCGCGCCATGGTGGCCAGGTTGGCGGTCACGATCCGCTCGGTGATCTCGCGGGCCTGGGCGGCGACCGGCGGAGTCCGCGACTCGATCGCCTGCAGGGTGGCTCGGCGCGCCGCGAGCAGATCCGGCTCGCTCTCATAGCGGCGACAGATCTCGACGTAGACGCGAGAGCAGTAGCGGTCGAATGGCTCCTGCGGGCCGGGCGTCAGTCCCAGCCGGCTCAGCCCCACGACGACGTCGGCCACCTGCACGCCGGTGTCGTCGATGTAGTTCTGCACCTCCACCGGGACGCCGCGCACGCGCAGGATCCGGGCGACCGCGTCGCCGATGCAAGCATTGCGCAGGTGGCCGACGTGGGCCGCCTTGTTGGGGTTGACCTGGGTGTGCTCGACGATGGTCTTGGCGGTGCGCTCCGGCGCCGGCGCCTGCAGGCGGTCTGGAGAGCCCGCGATTGCCTCGGCGATCACGGCGGGTGCGTAGGTCGCGTCGTCGAAGCGCAGGTTGACATACCCCGGCCCACTCACCGTCACCTCGGCAACGTGGGGGATCCCGGCCGTGCTCACGCGCGCGGCCAGCTCGGCGGCGATCGCCGGCGGGGGACGGTGCAGATGGCGAGCCAGGCGCTGCGCCAGCGGGGAGGACAGATCACCGAAAGCGGGGTCGCTCGACGGCCCCACGCTGGGGTCGACGTCGTCCGGCGCCCCCATCGCGGTCGCCGACTGCCGGAGGGCGTGGGCGAACAGGGACGCCAGATCGGGCATGGCTGGCGATCGTAGCAAACGCCCCTCGCCCGGCCGGGCAGAGCGATGGTTGGCATTCACTTCCCGCGGGCCTAGACTCGGGGCTGTGCCGATCGCCCGCACTGGCCGCCTCCCGGCGGAGTTCAGTGGCCGCCCCATCGCGCTCGTCGCCCGGGTTGGGGCCGACGCGCACCGGCTGCTCGCGCAGCGGGTTGCGGCCGGCGGGATCGCGCTCCCTCTCTACGCCATCCTGGCCTGGCTCGACCACCACGGACCCCGCTGTCAGCGCGAGCTCGGCGACTCGCTCGGGCTCGACCCGGGTGACGTGGTCCGCCTGCTCGACCAGCTGGAGAGCCAGAACCTGGTCCGGCGCGATCCCGACCTCGACGATCGCCGGCGCCACCGGGTCACCCTCACCCCTGCCGGCCAGGTCGAGCGGAGGCGCTGCCACGGTGCGATGGTCGCCGCCGAGGATGAGTGGCTGGCGGACCTCAGCCTGGCGGAGCGCGATCACCTGGTCGACCTGCTCACCCGACTCGCCGATCGCGGGCGTCCGCCGGGGGCGTCAGCGCCCGGGGAGCGGCCGCCGGCGGAAGCGCCGATGCCGTCCAGATCGGCAGGGCGGGGCTCGAGGTGAGCCGGTGGAGTCGGCCCCACTGTTGCCAGACGGGCCGTAATCGGGTACACTGTCCCTAAATGCGTACGTTTTCATCGGTTGTGCCCCCATTCAGGGGGCGCCGGCATCGGTCCCCCGTCGTGTGCTCATCCACCCAGACCGTGATCGTTCGGGGCCCCCGCATGCGGGGGCGACTCCGGTCCGTCGAAGCGGTCGTGGAGCGGGTGCAATGGGGCATGCGGCGCCAGGTGGCGGAGAGGCGGCTGGCCCCCTACACGGCTCGGGCTCAGATGCCCGACCCTGGCCCGGATCGGTTGACCCACAGGGGCGTGTGACCTCCTGCTGACCGGCGACGACGTCGTCGCCCCAGGCCCCCGCCCGCCGGGCGGCTGACCCTCTCAGGCAGCTCCCGCCGAGCACCCCGCACACCCCCGGGCGGTCCCCAGCTTTGCCCGAGCGTCGCCGCGCCCGGATGGGGCGGTCGGGGCCAGCCCCGATCCCAGCGTGCGGCCCCGACCACGCCCCCCACCCGCGTGCCCTTCCACCCACCCACCCCCAGGTGCCCGCCATGACCGTCCCCGTCGCGACCGCTCACTCCACGACGCACCCGCGCGTGCGCCTGGGGCTGGCCGGCCTGATGGCGGCCGTGGCGGTGGAGTGGGCCGGGGCGACCGCGATCCTGCCGGTCCTGCCGCTGCTGCTCCGCCACCGCGGGGTGCCGGTCGCCTACATCGGGCTCACCATGGCCGCCTTCCTGGGCGCGAGCTTCGTCACCCAGTACCCTCTTGGGCGGTTCGCCGACCGGGTCGGGCGCGGGCGCCTCCTGCAGCTCAGCCTGTGGCTCTACGCGCTGGCCACGGTCGGCTTCCTACTGGGCGGCCCGGTGTGGCTGACGATCGCGCTGCGCGCCGCTCAGGGGGCGGCCGCCGGCGGAGCGGACGTCGCCGCCCAGGCGCTGGTGGTGGACCTGGTCCCCGCCCGCCGGCACGGACGCGCCTACGCGATGCTCTCGGCGGCTCAGATGGGCGGGATGGTCATCGGGCCGATCGCGGGCAGCCTGCTGGCGCAGCTCTCGGTGAGCCTGCTCTTTGTGGTGGGGGCCTCAGCGGCGGTGGTGGCGGCCGTCGTGCTGCGGGCCACCCTGCCGCGGCGTCGGCAGGTCCGCACCGGCATCGCCCCGGCCCGCTGGGCACCCGACTGGCGGGTGCTCCGCGGGGTGCTGGCGATCAGCGCCGGGGGCGGTCTGCTGCTCGGGGTCTACGAGTCGGATTGGACCCTGCTGATGCACAGCCGGGGTGCCTCCGGCTGGGAGATCGGGTTCTCCTTCACCCTGTATGCGATCCCGCTCGTGCTCCTCAGCTGGCCCGCGGGCTGGCTCGCCGATCACGGCAACCGGCGCTGGCTGGCGGCCAGCGCGCTGGCGGCGGCGGCCGGCTGTGCCGCGATCTACCCGTTCCTGCCCTCGGCCGGCCTGCTGATGGCCCTCAGCGCGGTGGAGGCCACCTTGTCGGCGGCGGGGTACCCGGCCACCCTCTCGCTGCTCGCGCGCGCCACCGGCCCCGGCTCGGCCGGCCGCGGCCAGGGTCTGTACGCCAGCGTGCAGACCGGCGCCGCCGCGCTCGGCGCCGCCGCCGGCGGGGTGCTGTTCAGCTGGGGCGCGGCTGTCCCGTTCGTCGTCAGCGGACTGCTGGCGCTGGGCCTGGTGGGGCTGCTGCCGTGGCTGTGGCACGGGGTCGGCTCGGAGCGGCGCCCCGCCGCGACCGAGATGGTCGGATCCACCGCGCTGGCCGCGCTGGCCGCACCGGCCCTCCCGGCGCGCGCGGCTCGATTCGGGCACGGACGCCTCTGCAGCTGCGCATCGGGGACCCAGCGGCCGGGATCCCAGATCGCCGCGGGACGCCGCCGCGCGGTTACGAGGACGCCGGGACCCTGACCGGGAACGGGAGCGCGATCGGCTCCCCGGCCAGCCGGCTGCGCTGGTCGGCGTCGAAGCGGTCGAGGCCGAGGTCGCTGACGTCGACGACGTCGGTGCGGCCGCGGAGGGCGAGGTCGGCCCCGGCCCGGGCCACCGCCGGCCCCCACATCATCCCGTGCCCACCGGGCGCGGCAATCGTGAGCCCGGCGATCACCCGCCCGCGCGCGTCGAGGCCGGGACCGAGGATGGGGAGGTGGTCGCTGGTGTAGTCGATGGTGGCGGCCCACACCTTGCGCAGCCGCAGCTCCTGGGTCACCGGCACCAGCCGCGCCAGCCGTCTGCGCATGCGCGCGAGGTAGGCCCAGTCGACCGCGGCGGCCGGTCCCGGCCGCTCCTCGGGGTTGCTCATCCCGAACAGCAGTCCCCCCTCCTCCTCGCGCCAGTAGAGGCCCCGGGCCATGTCGTAGACCATGGTCTGGGGCCCGGTCTGGAAGGCGGGGTGCGGCTCGGTGACGGCGACCTGGTGGCGCACCGCGCCGACTGGGATCCGCACCCCGCACCGGCGGCCCAGCTCAGCCAGCTGGGGGCCGCCGGTGAGCAACACGCGGGAGGTGGCGATGGTCGCGCCAGCGGTCCTCACTCCGACCACTCGGGTGCCGCTGCCGTCGGACTCGGTCGCGAGCCCAACGACCTCGGTGCGCTCCAGCAGATGCACTCCGCTGCTGGCCATCGCGAGCGAGTAGGCGCGCACGTTGCGCACCGGGTCGATGCAGCCATCGGCGGCGTGGTAGCTGCCCCCGCGATGCCCGCTCACCGCCAGCTGGGGGGCGGCCCGAACCGCCTCGTCGGCCTCCAGCCAGCGGACGTCCAGCCCACGGGCGCGCTGAGCCGCGGCCCGCGCCCGGCCCGGGCGGACGTCGCTCACCCGGGTGGCCAGCAGGAGGTAGCCGAGAGCGCGGAAGCCGGAGTCGGTGCCGAGGCGCTCCGCCTGGTGGGAGTAGAAGTCAATCGACCAGCTCCCGAGCGCCTCGGCGGCCAGGGTCCCCGCCTGGGCACGCACCATTCCCGCCGCCCGGCTGCTGGCCCCCTGGCCCACCACCCCCTGCTCGACCACCAGCGTGGACATCCCGTCGTCGGCCGCGAAGTGGGCGGCCCACCCCCCGATGGTGCCGCCGCCGACCACCACCAGGTCGGCCCGGGGGAGAGGCGTCGCCGCTCCCCCCCTCACGGTCGCCTGCGGGTTGCAGGGTCGGCGGCCGGAGGCATAGAATCGCAAAGATTAGGCGGCCGGTCCTCCACTGTCAAGGGGTCCCGATCGAGCGTACCGCGGCGGGCTGAGCGGCATCGCCCGCCGACCACGCGGGACCGCTCCCGGCAGCGCCGCCCCGTCGCGTAGCGAGCGCGCGGAGCGGGGCTAGCGCGACCGGCCGGGATGAGTCCCGGGCGCGTCGACAGCTGCGGATCCCGCCACACGAGGGCAGATCATGGCGGGTCCGTACGACGCCATCGTCGTCGGCGGCGGGCACAACGGGCTGGTGGCGGCTGCGTACCTTGCCCGCTCGGGACGGCGCACCGTGGTGCTGGAGGCGCGCGCGAAGACCGGCGGTGCGGCGGACACCAGCGCCCCCTGGCCGGATCATCCCGAGATCCGGGTGACGACGTACTCCTACGTGATGAGCCTGATGCCGTCGACGATCATCAAAGACTTGGAGCTGGAGCGGCATGGCTACAAGGTGTTCCCGATGGGGCCCTACTACCAGGCCTGGCCGGACGGCCGCTCGCTCAAGCTCCACGCCGACGACGCCGCCATCAACCGGGAGGCGATCGCGCGCTTCTCGGCGGCCGACGCCCGCACCATGCCGCGATGGGATGCCTGGCTGGCGGGTCTCGCGAAGGTGATGGGGCCGCTCTTGATGAGCGTGCCCCCCCGGCTGGGATCCACCCGCCCCCTCGACCTGCGCGATCAGGCCCAGCTGGCCTGGCGGCTGCGCGGTCTCGACCCGGGGGCGGTGGGAGACCTCACCCGGCTGTTCACGATGAGCATCACCGATCTGCTGGACGACTGGTTCGAGTCCGAGCAGGTGAAGGCGTCGCTGGCGGTGAATGGTGTGATCGGCACCTGGGCGGGTCCCGACGAGCCCGGCACCGCCTATGTGATGGCGCACCACTCCATCGGCGACGTGGGGGA
The DNA here is from genome assembly GCA_035532155.1 of Verrucomicrobiia bacterium. GTDB lineage: Bacteria > Chloroflexota > Dormibacteria > Aeolococcales > Bog-877 > DAHUZL01. The sequence continues at coordinate 99,360 of DATKRN010000018.1, forward strand.
CGGCCACCTCGGCAGCTGGGGCTTTCCCGAGGGCGGAATGGGCGCGGTCAGCGACGCGTGCCGGCGCTCCGCAGAGGCCTTCGGTGCCGAGGTGCGCACCACCGCGCGGGTGGCGCAGATCCTGACGCGGGACGGAGCCGCCGTCGGGGTCGCCCTGACCAGCGGCGAGGAGCTCCGGGCCCCCGTGGTGGTGAGCTGTATCCACCCCAAGACCGCTTTCGAGCAGCTGCTGCCCGCGCACGAGCTTCCCGACTCCTTCCGCCGCGACATCGCCAACTGGAAGAGCCGCAGCGGCGTGGTCAAGATCAACCTCGCGCTCGCCGAGCTGCCCAACTTCACCGCCGATCCCGGCAGCCACCTCCAGGACCACCACACCGGGTCGGTCGAGCTCTGCCTGTCCCCCGCCTACGCCGAGCGCGCCTTCCAGGACGCGCGCGAGGGTCGCCCAGCGGCGCGCCCCTTCGTGGACGGCGTCATCCCCACCGTCTTCGACCACACCCTCGCACCCGAGGGTGTCCACGTCTTCTCGATGTTCACCCAGTGGGTCCCTCACACGTGGTCGCAGGAGCCCCACCGCGAGGAGCTGGAGGCGTACGCCGACCGCATCGTCGACCTCTACACCGAGCTCGCCCCCAACCTCAAGGGCGCCATCATCGCCCGTCAGGTGATCGGGCCCTATGACATGGAGCAGGAGCTGGGGCTGGTGGGAGGCAACATCTTCCATGGCGAGCTCTCGCTCAACCAGCTGTTCCACCTGCGTCCCGCCGCCGGCTACTGCGACTTCCGCACGCCGGTGCGGGGCCTCTACCATGCCAGCTCGGCGACCCACGGCGGGGGCGGGGTCTGCGGCATCCCGGCGGCCTTGGCGGTGCGCCAGATCGAGCGGGACCAGCGCCGGGACCGCTGGCGCCGGAGGCTCCTGCGCCGCGGCGATCCCGATGCCCGCGACGGCGACTGAGCCAGGGGCGCCGGGCCAGCATCCGGCCGGGGGCGACGCCCTCGGCCGGATGCTGGCCCCGGCCTCGGTGGCGGTGGTCGGTGCCAGCGACGTCCCCGGCAGCTTCGGCTGGCAGATGATGACCCAACTGCTGCGCGGGGGCTATCGCGGCCGCGTCTACCCGGTGCATCCGACTCGTCCTCGGGTGTTCGGCCTCGCCTGCTACCCCGACCTCGACGCCCTCCCCGAGCCGGTGGACCTCGCCATCCTGGGCGTTCCCAACCGGCTGCTGGAGCCACAGCTGGGGATCGCCGCCGCACGCGGCGTGCGTAGTGCGGTGGTGTTCGCCAGCGGGTACGAGGATCCGCGGCCCGGGGTGCCGGCGCTGACCGATCGCCTGCGGCAGATCGCCAGCTCCGCGGGGATGGCGATCTGCGGCGTCAACGGCATGGGCTTCGTCCACGTCGCCGGGGGGGTGCGCGCCTGCGGCTTCTACCAGCCACTCGACCTCGTCCCCGGGGGGGTGACCCTGCTCACCCACTCCGGCTCGGCGTTCTCCGCCCTGCTCCACAACGACCGCGGGATCCGGTTCACCTGCGCCATCTCCTGCGGGCAGGAGCTGGTCACCACCATGGCCGACTACCTGGGCTGGGCGGTCGCCCAGCCCCTGACCCGGGTGGTGGCGTGCTTCCTGGAGACGGTGCGCGATCCCGCCGGCTTCCGCGCCGCACTCGACCTGGCCGCCCGACGGGAGGTGCCGGTGGTGGCGCTCAAGGTGGGGAGGGAGGCGCTGGCGCAGCGGATGGTGACCGCCCACTCGGGGGCGCTGGCCGGGGAGGATGGCGTCTTCGACGCGCTCTGCGAGGCTCACGGAGTGCTCCGCGTCGCCAGCCTCGACGAGATGCTGGACTCGGTGGAGCTGCTCACCGCCGGCCGCCGGGCCGGACCGGGCGGGTTGGCGGCGGTGCACGACTCGGGAGGCGAGCGCGCCCTGCTGGTGGACCACGCCGCCCAGCGGGGGGTGCAGTTCGCGGCGATCGGCGAGACCACCCGCCAGCGGCTCACGGCGGTGCTGGACCCGGGCCTGACGGCGGCCAATCCCCTCGACGCGTGGGGCACCGGCAACCACCCCGACGCCCTCTACCACGATGCCTGCCGGATCCTGCTGGACGACCCCGACACCGCTGTGCTCGCCCTGGTCGTCGATCTCACCCACGAGCAGGATCCCGACCGCGAGTACGCCGGGACTCTGCTGCGGGTCGCCCCCGCCACCGATCGACCGGTGGTGCTGCTCAGCAACTGCCGCAGCGCCATCGACCCGGTCGCGGCCGGGCGCCTCAGAGCTGCGGGCATCCCCGTCCTGGAGGGGACGGCGAGTGGGCTCCAGGCGGTGCGCGGCCTCCTCCAGCTGCGTGACTGGCGAGCGCGCGCGCCCACGCCGCGGCCGGTCCCGGTCGATCCCACAGTGCGCCGGCGCTGGCGGGAGCGGCTGGCGGCCGGCCCGGAGCCGCCCGAGACCGAGGTGCTTCATCTGCTCGCCGACTACGGCGTCCCGGCGATCGCCCACGCGGTGGTCGATTCGGCCGAGGCGGCGGTCGCCGCCGCCCAGCGGCTGGGGTGGCCGGTCGCCTGCACGACCGCAGCCGGCGTCGCCCACAAGTCGGAGGTGGACGGCGTCCGCCTCGCCCTCGCCGACCCGGACGCGCTCACCCTGGCCTACCAGGACCTCGCTGCCCGGCTCGGCCCGCAGGTGATGGTCGCCCGGATGGCCGAGCCGGGAGTGGAGCTCCACCTGGGGGTGGTTCGCGACCCGCAGTTCGGACCGGTCGTGCTGGTGGCGGCGGGCGGCACCCTGGTCGAGGTGATCCAGGACCGGCAGCTGGCGTTTCCGCCGCTGGACGAGGCGGGGGCGCACCGGCTGCTGGATCGCCTGCGCGTGCGGCCCCTGCTGGACGGGGTCCGGGGTCGCCCTCCCGCCGACCTGGCAGCCCTGGCTGCCGCGGTGTGCCGGATCGGGGTGCTCGCCGAGGAGCTGGGCGACCTCATCGATGCGCTCGACGTCAATCCGCTGGTGGCGGGCCCGAGCGGCTGTGTCGCGGTGGACGCCCTGGTGATCGGGCGAGAGCTCGCCGCAGCCGGGCCCGTCTGACCCGGCGACCGGCCGCCGCTGGGCGGCCCGGGTCCGACGCGCGCGGGCCAGGACCGGTGGTCCGATCGCCCCGACGCTCCCGGGCGGCGGCGCGGCCGCGGTGCCACCGCCCCACCCTCCTGCGGGCGCCCGGGGAGACGCGACCGGGAGCACCCCCACCAGCTCACGACCGGGCCATCGGCATTGGCCGGGATCAGGTCGGGGCCGCCATCGAGCCGGATCGACCCGGTGGCGATCTGGCCCGCCGCCTGCCGGTCGTGGGAGAGGACAGCGAGCGTGTGCGGACCCGTCGACGCGGGCAGGTCGGACGTCAGATCAGACCAGACGGCCCGCCGGGAACCGCCCGGGTGCCGGCAGGAGGCCCCCACCGCGATCTGCCCACGGTCCCGGACGACCCTCGCGCTCCGGGGCACCCCGATCCGCGCGGCGGCTGCAGCCGGCTCCACCACGAGCCAGCAGACCGGCGCTGCTCCGGCGCGGGAGTGCGGGCCTGCGATCCTGCACGGGTCGGCGTCCCCCCGCGTGCCGGCGGGGCGTCGCCGGATCGCCGGCGGAAGAGCCGTGGCCGCACCCGCGCCACCTGGGGTCCCCACTGGCCGACCGTCTTGATCCGACTGGCGGCCGGGCCCCAGGGCCGAGGGGGCTCATGACGGCGAAGGCCACGTCCACCAGCGGGACCGGCGCCTCGCCTAGGGAGCGAGCGCGCCGCCGCCATCACCCCGAACGACCGCCGCTGCTTTTAGGTGTCGCCGGCGGTTCTCCCCGGTCCCGGCGGCGACACCCCCAGCCAGGCCTCGGCGCGCTGGCGCAGCCTCCCGGATCCACGCGCCCTGGGTCCCCCGGTTGCCCCCGAGCTCCGGCGACGCCGACCGCACCGGGCGACCGGCCGCCCGGTGCACCCCCCCTGCGTCGCGCCGGACCAGGCGGCGATGCCCTCGCCGAGCTTCGCCGCCTGGCCCGCCTCCTCCTGCAGCGTCCGCTGGCTGGGAGTGTCCGGTCCGAGGGGGGAGGTTGCGGGCGCGCGCGTCCCGGCTGCCCGAACCAGAAGAGCAGGCACCACATCAACCACAGGCACACCGCATCGGTGGTGAGGTCGGCGTCGGCCGCCGGGACGAGCGGGACGATGGACGGAGCGCATGTTCTGGCGGCTGCGCGGAGGTGACGGTGCCGTGCGGTGGACGCAGCGCCGCAGCCCCGGCAGCGGCGACCGTCACCCTCATGTTGGCGAGGCTGCCCGCGGCGAGCGCGGCAACCCGGATCGGGGCGAGCCAACCAAGCCGCTGACCTCCACGTCGGCCCATGCTTGCACGCCTGTCTGCCACCCGATCACCCGCCCGGCGCACCCGCCACCGGACCGCACGCTCGGGGCGACGCGGGCGGGCCACGGGGAGTGAGGCGATGCCCTGGGCGGGCTCGAGGGCGGCCCACCCCGCAGCCCGACCCGGGGGGGTAGCATGGGCGCGGCGGCCCGGCTGATCGGTCGGCAGCTCGACACCCGAGGCCGCGAACGGAGGGACGCGCATGAGCATCCTGGATCGCGCGAAGCAGCAGGCATCGGAGCTCCGGGGACGGGCCGAGGACAAAGTGCAGGACCTGGCCGACAAGCGGCGCGCCGACGACCTGCTCGCGCAGCTGGGCCGCCTCACCTACGCCGAGCGGACCGAGCGCGGCGGCCCCGACGATGCGGCGGCGGTCGAGCGCCTGGTCGCCGACCTCAAGGGCCTGGAGGCCAACGGGACCGCCATCCTGGCGGTGCGCTAGCCGGACCGCACGGGCCGGCTCGGCCCAGAGCGGCTAGGGGGAGAGGCGCCAGGCCTCGGGATAGATTTGCCCGTAGGGATCCTGGGGCGCGACGCCGTGCAGCTTGTCGCTGACGACTGACAGCTGCAGCGGCGTCACCGGCGTCCAGAGTACCGGGAGGGCGCTGCGCACGTAGGCCTCATACGCGTGCAGGGCGGCGAGCCCGCCGGTGTGACTGGCGGCGATCTCTCGCTCCATCCGGGCCGGGGCGAATCCTCCCGCGTAGTACTGGCCCACTCCCCAGATCGCCCCGCCGGTTGGGTAATTCTGGGTGGTGCCGTAGTCCCAGCCGCCGGGGTACCAGTAGGTGAGGTCCCAGTTGCACGGCGGCGACTGGGGGCAGACCCCATTGAGGGTGAGGATCGAGGTCGCCGACTCCGAGCGCAGGGTGAGCTGAACCCCGGCGCGTAGGGCGCTGGATCGGATCGCCTGCGCCTCGTCGACGGTGTTGGCGATCCCAGCCTGGTAGAGGAAGGTGAGGGCGAGCGGGGCGCCCCGGGAGACCTTCGGGCCGCACTCCCCCGCACCCGTGCCCGGGCGCACGCAGCTGTCCATCCCATCCGGGCGGATCGCCCATCCGTGGCTGCGCAGCAGGCTGACCGCGGCGCCGATGCTGTACGGATATGGGTCCTGCCGCTCGGCCGGGATCGCCAGCTGGGAGCTGATGTCGTTGGGCACCGGGCCGAAGGTCTGCACTCCGTAGCCGTGCAGGATGTCGCGGATGAAGGCGGGGCCGTCGACCAGGTGCTGGAGTGCCTGGCGGATGTAGAGCTGGTTCATGATCGCCTTGGTCCTGGGGTTGGTGAAGTCCAGCTCGATGAAGCTCACCGCATACCACCACCAGGGCACGATCCGGTATCCGTGGTGGCTGAAGTAGCCGGCCTGGTTAAGGTCGGAGAAGGGCAGATAGCCGTAGTCGATCGTCCCGGCGCGCAGGGCATCGAACTCGGCGGTGCTGCTGGCGAAGGGAACCTCCTCGATCTTGGCGATGCTGGGCTTGACCGGCCCGGAGTAGAGGGGGTTGGGGACCAGCGAGAGGTACCCGGTCGTCGCGACATATGACTGGAGCCGCCAGGGGCCGTCCACGACCCGCCACAGCGGGCTGGTGTCGTAGCCGCCGACGTTCCCCGACTGCGCGGAGAGGTACTTGTAGACCCGGATCGCGCCGGCCGTGGTGAGGTCGGCGTTCCCCACCTCACCCGAGGACCCGGTCCGATCCCACGCATGCTGGGGCAGCGGGGTGAGGTAGTCGAGCTCGTTCCACAGCAGCCAGGTGCGGTCGTAGACGCGGTTGAAGGTGACCTGGAACCGGCTCGGAGAGAGCACGCGGAACTGGCTGACGTTGTCGGGGAAGCCACCCACGTGGTAGGAGGGAACGTTCGACTTGTTGGCCCGGAGCAGGTTGAAGTCGAAGACAACGTCGCGGCTCGTCACCGGCCGCCCGTCCGACCAGCGATAGCGCTTGAGGGTGATGGTGGCGGTGCGGCCCCCGTTGGAGAACACGGTGGAGCGCGCCAGGCTGAGGCTCTGGTTCAGCCCGGGCTTGCCCCCGATGCCGAACCAGTAGAGCGGGCGCCACAGCAGCGCCTCCAGCCAGTAGAAGTTCTGGAAGTAGTCGGCCGCCGAGGTGTAGATCGGAAAGATGTAGTCGGCGTTCGACTCCGGCAGAACCGCCACCCGCACCACCCCCGTGGGTCGGGCCGTGGTGGCCGCGGAGGTGCCGGTGAGCCGGGATCCGACGGGGCCACAGGCCGCGATCCCGATGGCGAGGAGTCCGAGCCCGGCGATCAGGGGCGCGCGCAGGCGATCACCCCCGCGAGGGCCACGGCTGGTCGCGACGCGATTCGCCCGGGAATTGGCGTGGAGCATGCCCGGCGCCTCCGCGGTGGACCGACGCCCTCCCCTCGGGATCCTGAGCGGCGGTTCAGGGACTGCTGGATGAGGGTAGGGCGGCCGGATCGGGACGTCAAGCGTTGGGCCGACGGGGTGCCCAGCCGCGGGCGTTCGGTCCGCGCCCGGCCGCGCGGAGCGCAATCACCACCCGCCGCGAGCGAACCCTGTCGGCCGGGCGCGGGGGGGGGCGTCGAGTTCTGGCGCCCGCCGCACCGCTTCGCCTCCGTGCGCCCAGTCGATCTGCGCCCCTGGCCCTGCCACGGTGGCGCGCGTCCCGGCGTGGCGAGGGGAAGGGTGACGCGCGCCCAGTCACCGTCTGCGACGCGGCTGATCGACCGATCCCCGACGCCCCGGCCACTTCGGGTCCCGCACTGCCGGCACCGCTCCGACTGGAACCGGGCGCCACCATCGCCGCGTCCCATCGCTGCCACCGTCGAGACACGGCACCGCTGCCACCAGCGGCCATCGCTGACGTCAGGATCGGTTCGAATCGGGCCGCGCCACGCCTCCGCTCGACCGGCGGTGTCGTCTGGTCATCTGGGTGGGGAGCACCGGCGTGGCGCCGCCGGGCCGGTACCCTGGTTCTCCTGACCATCAGCGCCGCCTTTGGGACTGCCCCGTGGAGGGCGACCCTGG
>DATKRN010000019.1:0-29562 GCA_035532155.1 Verrucomicrobiia bacterium
GGCGACGTGGGCTGGGCGGATGGATCGGCGGTGGCGCCATCCCCGCGCCAGGTGCTGCGCCGCCAGCTGGCGCGGCTGGCGGAGCGGGGATGGAGCGCGATGGTCGCCACCGAGCTGGAGTTCTTGGTGTTCCGCGACTCCTATGAGGAGGCCTGGAAACGCGGCTATCGCGAGCTGACCCCGGCCAACCTCTACAACGTCGACTACTCCGTGCTGGGCACCGCCCGACTGGAGCCGCTGCTGCGACGGATCCGCCTGGAGATGACGGGCGCCGGGCTGGTGGTGGAGTCGGTGAAGGGGGAATGCAACCGCGGTCAGCACGAGATCGCGTTCCGCTACAACCAGGCGCTCACCACCTGCGACAACCATGTGGTCTACAAGACCGGGGCCAAGGAGATCGCCGCCCAGGAGGGCTGCTCGCTCACCTTCATCGCCAAGTTCGACGAGCGGGAGGGGAACTCCTGCCACATCCACCTCAGCCTGCGCGATCGAGAGGACCGCCCGGTGTTCTGCGAGCCGAGCGGGACCTGGTCGCCGGTGTTCCAGCACTTCCTCGCCGGCCAGCTTGCCTGCCTGCCGGAGATGGCGCTGCTGCTGGCACCCAACGTCAACTCCTACAAGCGCTTCGCGGCGGGAAGCTTCGCCCCCACCGCGATCGCCTGGGGACGGGACAACCGCACCTGCGCGCTTCGGGTCGTGGGGCAGGGTTCGTCGCTGCGCTTCGAGCATCGGGTGCCGGGGGGCGACGTGAACCCGTACCTGGCGGTGGCGGCCCTGCTCGCCGCGGGGATGCACGGGCTCCAGCGCCAGCTGGCGCTGGAGCCCGAGTTCCAGGGAAATGCGTACCAGTCCAGCCGGCCGCGGGTGCCGGCCACGCTGCGGGATGCGATCGACCGCTTCAGCGGCAGCGAGGTGGCTCGGGACGCCTTCGGCGACGACGTGGTCGACCACTACGCGACCATGGGGAAGCTTGAGCTCGCGGCCTTCGAGGCGGCGGTCACCGACTGGGAGCGGTTCCGGGGGTTCGAGCGGCTGTGAGCCCTTCCTCGCGGTGCCGATCTCGAGCGTTGCGGAGCTGATCGCCAAAAAGTCGCTCGCCACTCCGGCGGACGGGGAGGCGGCCCGGTTTGCCCTCGGACACAACCCCGGGCACGTCTGTCGCGCCGGGGTGCCGACCCCGGCGCGGACACGCGCGCGGTGGGTCCGTGGACGAGCGCAGCGGGTGCCACCGGAGCGCCTGCGGTGACGACGGGTTCGAGCTGGAGCTCTGGGGCTCGGCACCCCCGCAGTCGGGGGTCTCGGTGGCGCTCCCCGGGGTCGCGTCGGTAGCCGGGGACGAGCGGGTGGCCGCAGGCGCTCTCCCCGCTGAGGGCGGCGCGCACCGATGCACCCGTGACCTCCCCCGGGGGGTGTCGCGGCCTACCCGGGTGGGGGGGATCTCGGCCGCACCCTTCGGGGGTGCCCCTGGTCGATGGCGCTACCCTGTCGTGCAACCCCACTGGGTCGGTCCGCTGCGGGACCCTGCCCACGGGGTTCGGGCCGCGCTGGGCCCCGAGCTCGGAGCGGACGGTGGGGAGGCAGGCACGGGCGTGACCGACGGATTCATCCCGGGGGACGCGTGACGATGGCCGGACGGCTTGCGGGCAAGGTCGCGGTGATCACCGGGGCCGCCAGCGGCATCGGGCGCGCCAGCGCCATCCGGTTCGCCGCGGAGGGCGCTCGGGTCGTGTGCGCCGACCGTGCCGACGAGGCGGGACGCGCCCTGGCGGCGGAGGTTGACGGACTCTTCGTCCACGCGGACGTGACGCGGCCCGCGGAGGTGGCCGCGATGTACGAGGCGGGATCGCGCGCCTTCGGAGGCGTCGATATCTGCTTCAACAATGCCGGGATCTCGCCGCCCGAGGACGGCTCGGTGCTGGAGGTGGATCTGGACACATGGCGCCGGGTCCAGGAGGTCAACCTCACCAGCGTGTACCTCTGCTGCCAGCACGGGATCCCGCACCTGCTGGCCCGCGGCGGCGGCGCCGTGATCAACACGGCCTCGTTCGTGGCGGTGCTGGGGTCCGCCACCAGCCAGGCCGCCTACACCGCCTCCAAGGGAGGGGTGCTCGCGCTCTCGCGGGAGCTCGGGGTGCAGTTCGCCCGCCAGGGAGTCCGGGTCAACGCCCTCTGCCCGGGGCCGGTTGACACCCCGCTGCTGCGGGACCTCTTCGCCAAGGACCCGGAGCGGGCCGCGCGCCGGCTGGTGCACGTTCCGATGGGCCGCTTTGGGAGGCCGGAGGAGATCGCCGCGGCGGCCGCCTTCCTGGCATCGGACGACGCCTCCTTCATCACCGCGGCCACCTTCCTCGTGGACGGGGGGATCCACGCCGCCTACGTGACCCCGCTCTGAGGCGAGAGGTCGCGCGGGGCGGGAGGCGCCTCGAGCGGTCACCGAATACCCGGCTGGTGCGCTGTGCCGGTGCGCGGTCAGCTCCACCCGGTCGCGTGCGGCCGCGACAGTCCCGTCCCAGCCACCAGCTCGTCACCGGCACGGCCCCGCTTGTGGCGCGACCGTGACGGCGCGGTGGCCCACGGGGTGCCCGCGATAGGGTGCCATGGGGAGGATGGCGCACAGGTCGACGGCGCTCGCCCACCCCAGGCGCCCGCCGGGCCGGTGGCGGCCCCTGCCTATACTTCCCCGCATGGCGACGGCGCGCCCCGAGCGGGAGGGCGCCGGCGCGACGGCGCCGCCCGCGGCCATCGTGCTGGGGCTGCCGGTCAGCCGGTGCGACCGGGCGCAGGCGCTGCGACTCTGTGAGGAGGTCGTGGCGCAGCGGCGCCGCAGCCCGGCTCGGCCGCTGCATGTCGTGACCCTGAACCCCGAGATCCTGATGCAGGCGCGGCGGCTGCCCGACTTGCGCGCGGTCGTGCGTCGTGCCGGCTTGGTGCTGGCGGACGGCCAGGGGATCGTCTGGGCCGCCCGGCGACTTGGGCTGCCGGCACTGGATCGGGTGGCCGGGGTCGACCTCCTGGAGGATCTGGCTCAGCTGGCCGCTCAGCGCGGGTGGCGACTCTTCCTGCTGGGCGCGGCACCCGGCGTCGCCTGGGCCGCCGCCTCACGGCTGCAGGCCCGCCATCCCGCCCTGGTGGTGGCGGGCACCGCGGCCGGATCGGCCGCTGCCGCCGATGGTCCGGCTCTCGCCCGGGAGATCGCGGGCACCCGCGCCGACATCCTGGCGGTGGCCTTCGGCGCGCCCCGACAGGAGCTGTGGCTCGACCGCCAGCTGGTCGCAACCGGCTGCTCGGTGGGGATCGGCGTCGGCGGGAGCTTGGATGTGCTCGCGGGGCGGGTGCCACGGGCTCCCGCGTGGCTGCGCGGACGGGGACTGGAGTGGGCGTGGCGGCTTCTCCGCCAGCCCCGGCGACTCCCCCGGATGCTGCGCGCATCCCCCTTCTTCTGGCTGGTCTGGCGCGAGCGGCCACGGTGACGGCGCAGACGCTGCGCGTCCCGGCAGCGGGCCCGGAACCCGCGCTCAGCGTGGTGGTGCCTGCCTTCAACGAGCGGGCGCGGCTGCCCGCCACTCTGGAGCGCCTGCGCGCCCACCTGGACGCCGCCGGTGAGCCCTACGAGTGCTTGGTGGTCGACGACGGTAGCGGCGACGGCACCGCCGAGGTGGCGCTGGCGGCGGGAGAGGCCTGGCCCGAGCTCGGGTGCCTGCGGCTGGAGGCCAACCGGGGCAAGGGGGCGGCGGTGCAGGCGGGGATGCTGGCGGCCCGGGCGCCGCTGCGGCTCTTTTCCGATGCCGACCTCTCCACCCCAATCGACGAGATCGCGCGCCTGCGCGCCGCCCTCGCCGCCGGGGCCGACATCGCGATCGCGTCGCGGGGACTGCCAGCCTCGCGGGTGGAGGTCCGCCAGGCCTGGACCCGCGAGGCCATGGGCAAGACCTACAACCGGATCGTCCAGCTGTTGGTCCTGCCCGGAATCCACGACAGCCAGTGCGGCTTCAAGCTCTTCTCCGGGGCCGCTGCCCGGACCTGCTTCGGGCCGCTGGTCACCCTGCGCTTCGGCTTCGACGCCGAGGTGCTGCTGCGCGCCCGCCAGGCGGGCCTCAGGGTGGCGGAGGTACCGGTGCGCTGGGAGAACGCGGCGGGGACGCGCGTGAACTCGGTCAGGGACAGCTCGCAGATGCTGACCGATCTTGTGCGTCTCCGTCGCCGCCTGGGGCGCAGCGCCCGGCTGCGGGGCATGTGACCGCGACCACCCCCGAGCCGTGGGTGCCCGCGTCCGACGGCGGCGCCCCGCCCGGGCTGCGCGCCCCGGCTGCGGCGCTCGCCCGCTGGTGGGAGGCGGTCGGCCGCGACCGCTCCTGGTGGCTCGGGGCCGGGGTCGCCGTGCTGGGATTGTCGATCGCCCTGGGTGTCCACCCACCGACCGCCGCCACCCTCTACTGGCACCTCGCCAACGGTGAGGCGATCCACGGAGTGGTGCTCCCCAGCCACGACCCCGCGCTCGTCGGCTCGACCCACCCGTTCGACGCCCGCTCCTGGCTGGCAGACCTCGCCCTCGCGCGCGCCGCCGGCCGCCTCGGCCCGGTGGGCCTCACCGCGCTCGGGGTGGCCGGCACTGCCGCCCTGGCCGGACTGGTCGCGTTGGCCGCCCGGGCCATGGCGGCGCCCGCCCGGCTCCATCCGCTGGCCCTGCTGGCGGGGGTCGCCGCCGCGCTCACCGCGATGCCCGCGACCCTGGCCGGCCAGGAGAGCCTGCTCCTGCCGATCTGGACCGCGGCCCTGCTCGGGCTCCTTGTGGTGGCCCGGCCGTCGTCGGGCGCCTGGCGACGGGGGCGAGGGGCTGCTCGCCTGGCGGTGCCGATCGTGATCGTGCTCTGGGCCAACACCCAGAGCGACGTCGTCATCGGGGTGTTGACCGTGGGCCTGGCGTGGGCCGTGTCCCACGTCGGCGGGCGCGACCGGGGGCGCCCCGACCGCGGTCCGCTGCCCCTATGGCTGCCCCTGGCGGCGCTGCTCGCCACCTGGGTCAATCCCCATGGGCCGGGTCTTGTGGCCACGTTCCCCCTCAGCCTCGGCGCCCAGGGGGCGCTGGTGGGCTGGGGCAGTCCCGATCTGCAGACGTGGGCGGGGCGGGCGGCCGAGCTCACTGGCCTCGCCTGCTTCGGGGTGGCGGCGCTGCGCCCCCGCCGCTCCCACCCGGTCGACGCCAGCCTGCTGGTGGCGGCGGCCGCGCTCGCGCTGGTGCTGGGCCAGTACCTGGCCGTCTTCGCGGTGGTCGCTGGGGTGTGGCTGGCGGCACAGGGCTCGCGGCTCGAGAGCGGGGCGGCCTCGGCCGCGATCGCCCGTCCTCGGCGCCGCCCGCTGGTGCGCACCGCCGCGATCGCTCCCCTGCTCCTCGGGCTCGCCCTAGTGGTGCCGGCCGCCACTCGGGTCGCGTCCGGCCGGGGACCGGCGGCCCAGGTCGCCCGCCAGCTCCCGGTCGCGGCCGCGGCCTGGTTGCGCCGGGAGCAGTCCCCCGGCCCGTGGCTGACGACCGCGGCGGTCGGCAGCTACCTCGCCAGCCAGTTCCCCGCGGGCGGCCGGCTGCTGTGCACCGGCGACCCCATCCCCCTCGGCGAGGCCGGGCTGCGACGCTGCCTGCAGCTGGCGACGGTCGCTCCCGGCAGCGACGCTTTGCTGCGGCGGCTGCGGCCGCAGCTGGCCGTGCTGCCGAGGGATGCGGCCTTGACCTCCTTCCTCGCCACCCGCGGTTGGCGGCCCTGGGCTCGGACCGGCACCTTCGAGGTGCTCCGACCACCGCTCGGGTGAGGGATTGGGGACCCGTGGGCTTAACCCCTGCCTAACCGCTCGGGGTCCGACACTGTGGGAGCCCGGGCCCGCGCTCCGACCCCCCTCGCGCGGTGCGGCCTGACCCCCCAGCCCCGGGCAATCCGATGCGGCCCCGCGGACGACGCGTGGGCCGACCCGCTGACCCCGCCGCTAACCCCGGCGGGGTCTTTTTTGCTCCGGGCCGGGCGGGGATCAGCTGGTTGCTGGGGTGGGGAGATCCGGCGGCCCGGACCGCGCCAGTCCGATGGCCAGGCCGAGCGCGGCCAGGGCCGGCAGCGAGGCCAGCTGCAGGAACGGCCACCAGAGCCATCCCTGTCCGATGCGGACGACCTCGCCCATGGTGAGGTTGGCCAGCGCCAGCGGGAGCAGGACCCAGGTGACCAAAACGAAGACGGCGGTCGCACCCGCGATCGCGCCCCGGTGGCGGGCGCCGGGCAGGCACGCCAGCCGCAGGCCGACCGCGGTGGGGATGAGCAGGCTGGTGTAGTGGGGGATCCAGGCGATGGTCGACACCAGCAGCATCGCGGTGACGCCGAGGCCGAACTCCGCCGCCCGGTCCAGCGACGGGCGAGGCCCCGGCCGCACCCGCCACACCACCACCGCGAGCAGCAGCACGTCGAGTCCGAGGACGGCGAAATGGAGGACCGCCAAGGGTGGGCTGAAGTGGGTGACCGAGTGGCCCAACAGCCGGCTCGCCACCCCGTCCAGCGACTGGTTGTAGATCCAACCGTTGTCCCGGGTCAGAGCCGGCAGAACCTGGCGGAGCCAGGTCGACAGGCTGCCCGGGACCAGCCAGGCTGCCACGCCCAGCGGCACCAGCCCGCCTACCGCCATCGCGGCCAGCCCCCGCCACCAGCCCCGCCGCAGCAGCAGCAGGGCGAGCACCGCGGGCTCCAGCTTGATGTCGGCGCCGAGCGCCAGGAAGAGCCCGCAGAGCATCGGCTGCTCGCGCACGTAGGCGCGCAGCGCCAGTGCCAGCGCCAGGTAGATGAGCCAGTTGGCCTGGCCGTGCCAGTAGTTGTACGCCGCGGGCGCGTAGACCAAAGAGCCGATCACCGCCAGGCTGGTGCGCGGCCAGGTCGGGGGAAGCAGTGTGCGCACCACGATCAACGAGGCGGCCAGGGTCGAGCCGAGCGCGAGCCACAGCCAGGCCCTCACCGCCCACACGTGCGAGAGCAGCGCCAGCGGCCAGACCGCCAGGATCGCGGGCGGTGGGTAGTCGAACCCGGACATGACCACCGAGGCCTGGGCCCGGAAGTTCGAGTAGGGATCGTGCCCGTGGGCCACCGCCTGGGCCGCCTGCCAGTAGGCGGTGAAGTCCTCGAAGGGACCCTGGAAGTGGCCGGTGAGGGGCGCCACCACGAAGGTCAGGACGGCGGCGGCGGCGGCCGCCGCCGCCGCCGCATGGCAGAGCAGGCGGAGCTGGCCGACTCGGCGCCGGCGCCAGGCCGGGTCGCGGTCGGTCCAGGCCCACCTTCCCCTGGTCCGCACCTCAGCCGGCTCCCAGCGCAGCGCCGACCGCGGGCGCGGCTCCGGCCTCACGGTGCTGCGCGCGCCCGGCGGCGTCGGCGCGACTCGCGGCGAGGGCCCGCCACAGGGCCACGGTCGCCAGCAGCAGGGCGATCGGCACCGCCTTCACCGGCAGGTTGGCGGTGAAGGTGTTGGAGTCGAAGGCCGCGGCCAGGTCGAGTGCCAGGGTCCAGGCCACCACCGGCCCGAGGCTCTGACCACGCTCGGCCCGGGCGCGGGCGACCCACCCCGCCGGAACCACCAGCAGCACCAGGTCGTGGACGAACAGGTGCGGGGCGAGCAGCAGCGACCCGCAGGCGACGGCGCTGAGGGCGAGCCACCACTCGTGCTGGGACGCGGGAGTCCAGCGTCCCCAGGCCCACCAGAGCGCGACCAGCCCGGCCAGCGTCAGGGCGCCGGCGGCCAGCTCGGCGCCGAGCCCTCCTCCGACGAGGTTCCAGAGCTCCCCCAGGATGGTGCTGTCGTGGGTGGGCAGGAAGCGCCGGCCCAGGGTGGCCTGGTTGAGGACGACGAAGCGAGTGACTCCGCGGGGGCCCAGGGCGAGCAGGGAGAGAGCCGCGACGGCGACGACCGCCGCGACCGCGACCCGGACCGCCGGCCGCCGCGGGTTCCGGATCGCCGCCACCAGATAGGCGAGGAAGAGCTCCGGCTTGATCGTGCACACCACGCTGCCGATCGCGAGCCGGGCCCATCGGTGGCGGCGGGCACCGACCGCCGCCAGCGCCACCGCCAGCGGGAGGACGAGGTCGTACTGCGCCTCCCCCAAGGCGCTCAGGGTGGGAACTCCGGCGGCTGCGAACAGGGCGACCGCGGTCCGGGGGTCATTCAGGCCGCGGGTGCCGGAGAGCCAGAGCGCGGCGGCGATCAGGGCGGCGAGTCCGACCAGGTCCCAGGCCGCGGCGGCGGCGCCCACGCTCAGCCAGGCCAGCGGCAGCACCAGCAGGACCCCCAACGGAGGGTTGACGAAGGGGATGGCGGGGGAGAGAACGCCGGCGGAGGGGAGACCGGCCTCGGCGCGGCGCTGGAAGGCCGCCCCGTAGAGGTGGGGGAGACCCGACCATCCGGTCCGGAAGAGCTCACGGGTCACCGCCCAGAAGGCGGTGAAGTCCCGCCCGGCCGCCCCCGATCCCGATCGGGAGACCGTCTCGATGGCGTAGGCGGCGAGCGCCGCCAGGCTGACCGCGAGCAGAACCCGGCTCATCCGCGTCATCGCCGGGGCCGCTGGGCGATGCAGCCCGCCAGGCCCGCCCGGCGCCAGCCCCCCGGGGACGGGACCGGGGGCAGGCGGAGGCGGGGGAGAAGCCCGGCGCGGGCGAAGACGTCCATCCGCCGATCCCGGTAGACCAGGCGCCAGGAGGCGACCCGTTCCAGGGCCAGGTCGAGCGGGGTGCCGCGCTCATACACCACCAGCTGGCTGCGCGTGCGGTCGAGGGCGGCGAGCCATCCTGGGGCGAGGTCGGCGATCCGGGCGAAGCGCAGCAGGTAGGCGTTGCCCATGAAGGCGGCGTCTCCGAAGATGTAGACGCGGTCCTGCCGGACGTGGTCGAGCAGGTATCCCCCGTCGCCGTAGAGGTCGAACAGGCGCAGGCCGCCCGGGGCGCGCTCCAGCCAGGCGGCGGCACAGACGGGGAACCGGGTCGTGTAGAAGGAGCTTCCCTCGGCCGGGGTGGCGGCGGCCCCGACCCGGGTCGCCAGCGCCAGAACGATCACCAGCAGCTCGAGCGCCGCCATGACCCGGATCGGCGGTGGCATCCGCCGGGTGCGGCCGGGCCGGCGTCCGCGCCACGTCCCCAGCTGATGGGCGGCCGCGTCCACCTGCACGATCCACACCGGCGTCGCCACCAGGGCGAAGATGGCGGTCTGGCGCACCGACTGCAGGGCCAACGGGGTGGCCAAAAGGAGCAGGCACGCGTCCCGCAGACCACAGCGGCGGTAGCGGAGCAGCAGCACCGGCAGGCTGAGCAGGAGCAGCAGCAGGGGCCAGAGCGCGACCAGGCTGAAGTCGGGGCTGTGCCACTCCTGGATCAGCGTCTGCTGGACCGTGTCGAACTGGGTCTGGAACGGGTAGAGGAGGATGCTCGGGCCGTTGGGATTGACCAAGAGGGCCAGCGTCGCCGCTCCCGTCCCGACCGCGAGGCGGCGGATGTCGGCGGGGTCAGGACCCTCCCGCCCTCCCAGCCACCCCCGGGCGGCCTCCACCCCCACGATCACAACCAGGAAGGCCCAGCCCACCACCCAGCCGGCCTCCAGGTTGCTCCAGAGGAGGAAGACTAAGGGCAGCCCCAGCGCCGCGCGGCCGCCCAATCGGAGTTGCCGCTCGGCCAGGTAGAGGGTGACGGCGAGCAGGACATACGTCTCCATCTGGGGCCGGGGTCCCCAGACCGGGGCGCCCGCCAGCATCATCAGCACCGCGCCGAGCGCCAGAGCAAGGCTGCCGACCGGGTGCACCAGCCGGGCCCGGAGCAGCACCGCGGCGAGCATCGCCGCGGTGGCGAGCTCGAAGAGCACCACGATGCCGGCGCGACCGGCGGTGTGGTTCAGGGCCGCGTACCAGATCTCGGTGAGCCACTCCTGCAGCACCCAGTGGTGGTGCAGGGCGGTGAAGGTGTAGGGAGCGGTCGTGATCAGGCGGTGGGTTCGCAGCAGGATCTGGCCGGTCCGCAGGTGCCACCAGTAGTCGGGGTCGGTGAGCGCGGGCGCCACCGCCAGCAGGCCGATCGCCACCCCGGACGCCAGCAGGAAGCGCGGCAGGGTCAGCCACCCGGTCGGCTCGGCGCCTCCCCGCTGGGCGGCCGAACGCGGCCGGGCCGCGGCGCCGGGGTCCGTGTCAGCCGACGGCCGAGCCACAAGATCCGCTGGGTGCCTGCCCCGGCCGAGGGCGGACGCGACCGCCCGGGCCTGGGGGCACGGGATGGGGGCGGGGCACCATTCGGCCCAGTGTAGGTGGGGGCCTCCGGCCTCTCGGCCGGCGTTGCGGGCTGTTGCAGGATCGCGGCACACGCTCGTCGGACGCGCCCATTGGTATCGCCAGGGCCGGTCGCGCCCTACCCTGTGGGGATGGTCCGCGCCCGTGCGCAGGCGGCGCCCGCCCTCTCCCAGCTGCAGGCCGTGCTCCAGGAGGAGGAGCAGCGCGCGGTGGAGCGGCTGGTCGCCCTCGACGAGGAGATGGAGCAGCTGGCCTCCGCCCTGGACCAGCTGGGCGACGGGGTCGACGACGCGGAGGTCATCCGCCGCCACGTGCTCCGCGACCACGGGCGGTTCACCGCCGCCGAGGTGGAGGCCGCCCTGGCCCGGGTGGACGCTCTGCGGATGGAGGTGGCGCTGGCCCGGCTCCGGCTGGCGACCGGGAGGGCCCGGGTCTCCGAGCTGCGCGACTGGCACGGCCTGCTGCGCGAGCTCGCCCAGCACCTCGATGACCACCGTCCCCCCGACGGCACCCTGGCCGAGGGGTTGGCTCGGTACCGAAGTGCCTCCCGCCAGGTCTTCCAGATCGTGGAGGAGGAGCGGGTCCGGATCGCGCGCGACATGCACGACGGGCCGGCCCAGGGTCTGGCCAACTTGGTCCTGCAGGCCGAGATCCTAGAGCGGCTGCTGGATCGCGAGCCGGCACGGGCGCGGGAGGAGGTCCGCGGCTTCAAGGAGTCGGTCCGGGTGGTGCTGGAGGAGACCCGGCGCCTGATCTTCGATCTTCGGCCCCTCACCCTGGACGACCTCGGGCTGGTCCCCACCCTCCGCCGGCTGGGGGCCGAGTACCGCGAGCGCTACCAGCTGGAGGTCCGCCTCAGCGTGCTCGGGACCGAGCGCCGGCTCCCCACCCGAACCGAGGCCGCCCTCTTTAGGATCATCAGCGAGGCCCTCACCAACGCCCGCCGACATGCCAACGCGCGGCTGGTCGAGATCATCCTCAACCTCCAGCCGAAGCGGGTCAGCGCAGTGGTCAAGGACGACGGGGACGGCTTCGAGCGGGCGGGGGTCGAGGCGCGGCTGGCCCGGGAGCCACACCTCGGCCTGATCTCGATGCGGGAGCGCGCCGATCTCGAGCACGGTCGGGCGGAGATCGTCTCGCAGGTGGGACGCGGCACCGAGGTCCGGGTGACCCTGCCGCTCCCCTGAGGGCCCACGCGGGGGATCCCTGGCCCTCGGCCCGGTCTCGACAGACGGTGCCCGGATCGTTACCCCGTGATCACCCGCTCTTCAGACCGCGTTGCCTACACTTCGGCGTGAGTCGGGACATGAGGAAGTTCCCGAGTGCATGCGGAAGCAAGGAGGATTCGGATGCTGAGTCACATCGGAGCGTGGTACCTGGGCCTGCGGGGTCGGCTCGCAAGCGTACGGTCCCGTGAGGAGGACGAGGAGGGCCAGGGCATGGTCGAGTACGCCCTGATCCTGGTCCTGATCGCCATCGTCGTCATCGTCGTGCTCACCGTCGTCGGGCACCAGGTCAGCGACGTCTTCAAGAACATCTCGGGCGGTCTCAACCCCTAGACGTTCGCAGGACACCCAAGCGGCGACACGGGCGCGGCGGGCAACCGCCGCGCCCGTTTTCGTGCCCGCCCCGCGGGGCGGCGGGGGCGGGCTGCCGTCACAGGTCGTTACCGTGAGGTGCCCCCGCCATCACGGCCTTTGCGGCCACCCGCGTCTATACTCGGCCCCATTCGAGGTCATCGAAAGGCCCCGAATCGCTCGACCCGTGTGTCAGTATCAAGCGGTCCGCCAGCCCCTGGGGTCGCCTCCGGGGGCCGACTCTTCGGCCGTGCAGGGTGCCCCATGGCTCCTGCGTCAGCGGCCGCGCCACCATCGGCTACCTTCGGAGGGTTAGGACGGTGACCACCGAACTCCGCCGCCGTGGCAACCAGGCTCTGGTTGCCCTGGGGCTGATCATCGCTGTGCTGGCCTTCGGGCTCGCCTACTTCTTGTCGCGGTCGACTCCCCCGCCCGCCCCGGCCTCGGTAGTCCCGATCACCGGCACCCAGGTGGTGGTCGCGCGGGTGGCGATCCCGGCGGGGACCCTAATCACCCCCACGATGCTGACGGAGACCCGGATCCGCGGGCTGCTGCCCCTCAACGCCTACGGCACCTGCCAGGCGCTGGTCGCCACCACCTGCGCGGTCTCACCGGGGGTGGTGGCGGCGGCGGCGAGCGTGGCCCAGACCGCCCAGGCGCAGGCGATCAACTACTACGCGGTGGTGGGGATCTCGCCCAACACCGTCATCACCAGCAGTCTGGTGGCCCCCAACCGCACCGTCCAGCCGCCCAGCTTCGGCAGCCTGGCGATCCCACCGGGGGAGGTGGCGATGGCGGTCCCGCTCAGCTCCCAGGAGGAGCTGGACGGCTACCTGCAGCCGGGCGACCGGATCGACCTGATCGTGGCCAGCACCAAGCCCAAGCCGCTGGTCGCCTACGCCTTTCAGGACCTGTCCGTGCTCGGGATCGGCAGCCCGGTGGTGCAGCAGCCCCAGAGCGGGACCACGACCGCGGCGGCGGCGCCGGCCTCGGCCGGCGGCCCGGTGATCCTGGTGGTCACGCGCAGCCAGGCGCTGGGAATCAGCGACCTGCTGCAGAGCGGGGTCATCTTCAACGCGGTGCTCCGCTCCACCTACGACTACGGCCGCGGCTACATTCCCTCGGTGACCACGGCCACCGACCTCTACAGCCAGGCGTGCTCGTCCGCCAGCAAGGTCAACCCCCTGGTTGCGTCCGACCTGCAGACCGCGCTGGCGGCCCAGCAGGCGGCCCGCACCGCCTACAGCGCGGCGCAGACGGCGCTGGCGACCGCCACCGTCTCCGCCCACCAGGCCAAGTCCAGCCTGCTGGCGGCGGCCCAGGCCAAGCTGAACTCGGACGTGATCACGACCGCGCAGGCCGAGGAGACGCTGTCCCAAGCGCAGCAGCGGGTGCAGGACGACACCTCGGTGCTCTACTGCGGGGCGGCCCAGGCGACCCGGCAATCGCAGCGGACCGGGAGCTTCGCCTTCGGCAACAGCTCGATGATGCAGGACCTGTTCGGCTTCACCCTCCCCGGCGCGTGACCGGGGGAGTCGAGGCGACCGTGGCCGCCGTCGAGGGCGCCGAGGTGATCCGGGTGCTGATCGTGGACGACATCGCCAGCACCAGGGAGAACCTGCAGAAGCTGCTCGCCTTCGAGGATGACATCGCCGTCGTCGCCACCGCGGGCAACGGCCGCGAGGGGGTGGACGCCGCCCGCGAGTTCTCCCCCCACGTGGTCCTGATGGACGTGAACATGCCGGTGATGGACGGGATCGAGGCGACCGAGACCCTGGCGGTCGAGGCGCCCCAGTGCCCGGTCGTGATCATGTCGGTGCAGGGGGAGCGCGACTACCTGCGCCGGGCGATGCAGTCGGGGGCGCGGGCCTTCCTGATCAAGCCCTTCAGCGGGGATGAGCTGCTCACCAGCATCCGCCGGGTCCACGAGCTCGAGGGCAAGAAGGGCACCTATCTGCGCCAGCTGGGCATCGCCGTGGCCGGCAGCCCGCCGCCGACGGGGGGCGCAGCCCCCGCCTCCCGCGGGGGCAGCGCCGAGATCCATCTGGTGATGGCCGGCAAGGGGGGATGCGGCAAGTCGCTGCTGGCGACCAACCTGGCCACCGCGCTGCGCATGGAGGGAGCCGGGCGGATCTGCCTGGTCGACCTCGACCTCCAGTTCGGCGACGTCGGGGTTCTCCTCAACCTCTCCCAGGGACGCACCATCTCGGATCTGGTCGACAACGCCCAGAGCCTCGACGGCGAGTTCGTGGACGAGGTGCTCGCCGATGGCCCGGAGGGGCTGCGGGTGCTGCTCGCCCCGCTCAGCCCCGAGCTGGGCGACCTGGTCCGGGCCGAGCACGTGCGCGCGATCTTCGAGATCCTCCGCCGCGAGTTCGACCACGTGGTGGTCGACAGCGGGGGGCCCTTCGCGGAGCCCACCTTGGAGGCGATCGACCTCTCCGACCACGTCCTGGTGGTCGGGTCGCTCAACATCCCCGCCATCAAGAACACCAAGCTCCTGCTGAAGACGCTGGAATCCCTCAAGGTTCCCAAAGATAGGGTCCTGCTGGTGGTCAACCACCACGACGCCCACGCCGCCTACGACCGCTCCACCATCGAGGAGAACCTGCGCGCGCCGGTCGCGGTCGAGCTCCCCAGCGAGCCCAAGCTGGTGGGGGCGTCGGTGCACCGGGCGGTGCCGCTGGTGGTGGGCAGCCCGGACGCGGAGGTGGCCCGCCGGATCCGGGCGCTGGCCCGTCGGTTGGCCCCCGCCGCCGCGGCCGCGGGCGGGTCCGCCGAGGCTCGCCGTCCTGTGGCCTCGCGCCGGTTCGGGTTCCGCAAGTAGCCGATGTCGCTGCTCGACCGCGTCCGCACCAAAGGAGAGCTGGGGGAGGACGATGCCGCGCCCGCCGGCTCCGACGGCACCCGGGCTCCCCGGACGCTGATCCGACCGGCGAGCCCGGCCGATCCCGCCCCGGGCACCTCTGCGCCCGACCCGGCTGCGGCTCGCACCGCCACCCGCAGCTACGGGGTGCGCACGACGGGCGAGGGTCAGCCGGCCCGCCCGATCCTGCGCGTGGGTCGGATGGCGCCCTCGGCGCCCACGGCGCCCGACCGCGAGGAGCCGAAGCCGGCCGCCGGTGAGGAGGGCCGCTCCGGGCAGCCCACCGGCTGGCGGGAGCGCCGGCTGGCGGCCACCGCCGTCCCGGGCGCCACCGAACGCCGCCCCTACCAGCCCGCTCAGTACACGGTCGTCAAGTCGCGGGTCACCCAGGCCCTGCTCGACGAATACAGCGACATCGACGAGGTCCCGCGCGAGCGCCTGCTCAGCAAGATCGCCGAGCTGACCGCGACCGCGCTGGAGGAGCAGGGGATCTCGATCACCCGGCAGGATCGTCAGAAGATGGTGGACCAGCTCGCCAGCGATGTGCTCGGGCTGGGCCCCCTGGAGGTCCTGCTCAAGGACCCGGACATCACCGAGATCATGATCAACGGCCCCTCCCAGGTCTACGTCGAGAGGCGGGGCCGGATCGAGCCGAGCGCGCTCAACTTCGACAGCACCGAGCACCTGATGCAGATCATCGACCGGATCGTCAGCACCATCGGGCGGCGGGTCGACGAGAGTTCGCCGATGGTGGATGCCCGGCTGCGCGACGGGTCGCGCGTCAATGTGATCATTCCCCCGCTCGCGCTCAAGGGCCCGACCATGACGATCCGGCGCTTCTCGGTCGACCCGCTGACGGTCGACGACCTCTTGCAGTCCGGCACCCTGACCGAGGCGATGGCCACCTTCCTGCGCGCGTGCGTGCGGGGACGGCTCAACGTGCTGGTCTCGGGCGGGACCGGCTCGGGCAAGACCACCACCCTCAATGTCCTGAGCGGCTGGATCCCCGAGGACGAGCGGATCATCACCATCGAGGACGCCGCCGAGCTCCAGCTCAGGCAGGCGCATGTGGTCACGCTGGAGGCGCGTCCGGCCAACGTGGAGGGGCGGGGACGGATCGCGATCCGCGACCTCGTGGTCAACAGCCTGCGGATGCGACCCGACCGGATCGTGATCGGAGAGTGCCGAGGAGGCGAGGCGCTGGACATGCTGCAGGCGATGAACACCGGCCACGACGGCTCGCTCACGACCGTGCACGCCAACAGCCCCTCCGACGCCATGTCGCGGCTGGAGACCCTGGTGCTGATGGCGGGAACCGACCTGCCCTCGCGGGCGATCCGCGAGCAGATCGGGTCGGCGATCAACATCGTGGTCCAGCAGGCGCGGCTGCGCGACGGCACCCGGCGGATCATCGGGATCGCCGAGGTCACCGGCTTCGACGGCGAGCGCCTGCGTCTCACCGACGTCTTCACCTATCAGCAGCACGGGGTCGACGACGCCGGGCGCGTCATCGGCGAGCATCGGGTGATGGCGCGGCCGCGGGTGCTGGAGCACCTCGCCTCGGTCGGCGAAACGGTCGACCCGGCGGTCTTCTCGTCGCTCCCGGCGGCCGGAGGTCACGCCGCATGAACCCGGCGGTGCTGGCCCTGGAGGTGATCGGCGCGGTGGCGATCTTCGCCGCCATCGCCAGCGTCGGGATGCGCAAGCGCAGCGCCACCCAGGAGCTGGCCAGCCGGCTGCGGATGGCCGACGCCGGCGGCGGCGAGCAGGTGATCTTCGCAGCGCCGAGCGAGCGGATCCGGCTGCGCGCACAGGGGTGGCGGGAGAGCTGGAACCGGCTGGTGGAGGCGCTCAGCGGCCGCTTCGGGGCGGGCAGTGACACCCGCGCGGTGAAGCTGGCCGATGACCTCTCCCGAGCCGACCTCAAGCTGCGGGTGGGCGAGTGGTACCTCATCAACGTCGGCACCATCCTGCTCGGGGTTCTGATCGGATTCGGCCTCTACCACAACGTCTTCTTCGCCGCGGTCTTCGCGGCGATCGGCTGGGTGGCCCCGGCGTTCTACCTGCGCTGGCGGCAGCGTCGGCGCACCCGCAAGTTCAACGACCAGCTGGGCGACACCCTCACCCTGCTCAGCAACGCCCTCAAGGCGGGCTACAGCTTCCCCCAGGGGATGGCCACCATCAGCCGATCCGCCGAGCCCCCGATCGCCGATGAGTTCGCCCGCGCGACCCGCGAGGTCCAGCTCGGGGTGAGCACCGACGAGGCCCTCAACCACATGGTGACACGGGTCAACTCGGAGGACTTCGACCTGATGGTGACGGCGGTCCAAGTGCAGCGGATCGTGGGTGGCAACCTCGCCGAGATCCTCGACACCATCGCCTTCACGATCAGGGAGAGGATCCGGATCAAGGGCGAGATCCGCACCCTCACGGCGCAGTCGCGGATGTCCGGCTACATCATCGCCCTGCTGCCGATCGCGCTCGCCTTGCTGCTCTCGGTGATCAGCCCGGGCTACTTCGGCCCGATGCTGAAGTTCCCGGGCCCGGGGCCCTTCATGCTGGGGATCGCGCTGGTCATGATCGCGCTCGGCTTCGGGATCATCATGCGCATCGTCAAGATCGAGGTCTGAGCATGATCGTCGCGATCGGAGTCGGGCTGCTGGCGGCGGTGGGAGTCACGCTGGCGGTGGCGGGGGTGCTCCGCACCCCTCACGTCGACCTGCTCGATGCACGGCTTGCGGTCTACGAGCAGGCGCCGTTGAAGCGCTCCCTGGACGAGCTCGACCTGGCCCGGCCGCTCTCGGATCGGATGCTCCGTCCCGTCCTCGAGCGGCTGGGCGCCCGGCTCACCCGGCTCCAGCCCGGCGACCAGGCGCAGCGGGTGCAGGAGCTGATCGCCCAGGCCGGGCGGCCGCTCGGCCTCACCCCCTCCACCTTCATCGCGATCCAGCTGACCGGGGCGGTGGTGGGCGCGGGGCTGATGGCGGGGCTCGCCTATGTGCTCGGCTTCCCCGCGATCCTGGGGCTGATCTTCGGGATCGTCCTGGGCTACATCGGACCCCAGTACTGGCTCAAGCGGCGTGGCAGCAAGCGCCGCAAGCAGATGCTGCTGGCGCTCCCCAACGCCCTCGACCTGCTCTGCATCACGGTCGAGGCGGGACTCGGATTCGATGCCGCGCTGGCTCGGGTGGTGGAGAAGTTCGACAACCCGCTGACCCAGGAGTTCGCCCAGGTGCTGAACGAGATCCGGCTGGGCCGGCCGCGTGCCGAGGCGTTGCTGGACTGCGGCCGGCGCTCCGGGGTGGACGAGCTCAACGCCTTCGTGCAGGCGCTGGTGCAGTCGGAGCAGCTGGGAGTCGGGATCGCCCGGGTGCTGCGGATCCAGTCCGAGGACATCCGCCGCCGCCGCCGCCAGCGCGCCGAGGAGAAGGCGCAGCAGGCGAGCCTCAAGATGCTCTTCCCGATGGTGGGCTGCATCTTCCCGACGCTGTTCATCGTGCTGCTCGGCCCGGCCGCGGCGGTGGTCCTCTTCCATGTCTCGGGCTGAGCCCAAGGGGAGCGGCCCCTACTGGGTTGTCACCCCGGAGGGACGGGTGGTGGCCCCACGGGTGCGGCGGGCGGACAGCCTCCAGGCCCGGTTCTTCGGGCTGATGGGGCGGGCGTCGCTCGCCGATGGCGAGGGGCTCTGGCTGGAGCCGAGCAGCGGCATCCACATGTTCTTCATGCGCATCGCCATCGACGCGGCCTTCGTGGACCGGGCCGGGCGGGTGCTGCGGGTCTGTCACGACCTGCGCCCCTGGCGGCTGGGACGCTTCTTGGTCGTCCCCGGCTCCCGCGCCACCATCGAGGTCGCAGCCGGTACCCTGGGCGCGGCGGGCGTGCGTCCCGGCGACCAGCTGCGGCTGATCCCCGCGACCCAGCCGGCGGCCGCCCGGATCGCGGCGATCCCCCATCCCCTCACCGATGCCACCCTGCCCGGAGGCTCCTCATGAGCGTTGCCACGCCCGATCCTCGTCAGCAGAAGGAGATGGACACCTATCTCGACGCGCTGGGGCCGCTGCGGGTCCTGGTCGAGGACGACCGTCTCACCGAGATCATGGTGCTCGGCCCCGAGATGGTGTACGTGGAGACCCAGGGGAAGATCGTGCTCACCGACGTCCGCTTCGATGACGAGGAGCACGTGCTTCGGGTCATCGACCTGATCGTGAGCGCGGTGGGACGGCGGATCGACATCCGCCAGCCGCTGTGCGACGCTCGCCTGCTGGACGGCTCCCGGGTCAACGCGGTGATCCCGCCGATCGCCCTGGACGGGCCGATCCTCACGATCCGCAAGTTCTCGCGCGACCCCTTCCAGGTGTCCGACCTCATCCACTTCGGCAGCCTCACCGAGTCATCCGCCGCCTTCATCCAGGCCTGCGTCCTGGCGCGTGCCAACCTGCTGATCTCGGGGGGCACCGGATCCGGCAAGACGACCCTGCTCAACGTCTGCTCGTCCTTCATCCCCTCGGACGAGCGCATCGTCACGATCGAGGACGCCGCCGAACTCCAGCTCCAGCAGGAGCACGTCTGCCGGTTGGAGGCCCGGCCGGCGGACCTTCGGGGTGAGGGCCGGATCGCGATCCGCGACCTTGTGATCAACAGCCTGCGGATGCGGCCCGACCGGATCATCGTGGGAGAGTGCCGCGGCGGAGAGGCACTGGACATGCTCCAGGCGATGAACACCGGCCACGACGGCTCGATGACGACGATCCACTCCAACTCCCCCCGGGATTGCCTGGCCCGCCTGGAAACCCTGGTGCTCTTCGCCGGCATGGACCTGCCCGCCAAGGCGATCCGGCAGCAGATCTCGGGAGCGATCGACCTGATCGTGCAGCTGAGCCGTCTCCGCGACGGCAGCCGCAAGGTGACCGCCATCACCGAGGTCCTGGGGATGGAGGGTGACACCGTCACGACGCAGGACATCTTCACCTTCGAGGCGCTGGGGCAGGGCGAGGACGGTCGCATCCTGGGTGAGCTGAAGCCCACCGGGATCCGGCCCCAGATCATCGACCGCCTTCACGGCATGGGGCTGGCGCTTCCGGCCGACCTGGCCCGGCTGTTCCCCGACCAGCGCAGCGCCGCCGCCAACGCGCTGCATGACCCCCAGCTCGGCATCAGCTCCCTGGCCCAGCGCATCAGCTGAGGTGGCGGCCGCGGCCCCGACGGCCCGGTCGCGGGCGGCCCGCCCCCTGGGGCGCGGGGCGGCCATCGTGGCCTCGCTCGTGGCCGCTATCTGCTGTGCGGTCCAGCCGGCCGCCGCTCGCGTGCTCGCGGGCGGGCCCAGCGGGCGGCCCGCCGGGGAGGACCAGGAGCTGTTCGCCCTCACCAACCAGGACCGCAGCAGCAACGGGGTCGGCGCGCTGCGGTGGAGCCCCACCCTGAGCCAGATCGCCGAGGCACGGCCGTACTTGGCCTGCCGCCCCGACCCCATCTACGGTCGGGCGGCGGACATGGTGACGCGCGACTACTTCGCCCACATCATCCCCGGCTGCGGCACCTACGTCTGGCCGATGCTGACCGCGGCCGGGGTGAGCTACCGCCAGGCGGGCGAGAACATCGGCTGGAACAGCGGGCTGGCCGGCAACGGGTCGGCGGTCTATGTCAACAATCAGTTCATGACCTCGCCCGACCACCGGTCCAACATCCTCGGCCCCTACACCGAGATGGGCACCGGCTCGTGGTTCACCCCGGGACCGTGGCGGTACCCTGGGGCCGGTCCCTACGTCGATGTCTACGTCTACGCCGAGGAGTTCGTCCTGCCCCCGGCCGCCCCAACCCCGCCGCCCACCCCTGCGGTGACCCCGGCGCCCAGCCCGGTGCGCCACCAGCCGGTGCCGACCCCGCCGGTGCCCGCCGTCACCGCGCCGGCCCCGACGCCCACCCCGACGGCGACAGCCACCCCGGCGCCCACCCCGACGGCGACAGCCACCCCGACGGCGACACCCACCCCGGCGCCCACCCCGACGGCGACAGCCACTCCGGCGCCGACGCCGCACCCCACCCCTCGGCGCACCCCGACCCCGGCGGTCACCCCGCCGCCGACCGCGACCCCGCGGCCCACCTCGGCGGCAACGCCCTCGCCGCCGCCTCCGACCCCGCGGGCCACTGCGACCCCGACCCCCGTCGGCGGGGCGCTCCTGGCTCCGCCCCCGGAGGGACTGCTGGGCTCCACCGTCGAGTCGGTGATCGCCGGGTACCTCGCCGGGTGAGCGCGGCGCCGCCGCCGGCTGCCGGGCCGGCCGCCTCGGGGCCGGTGCTGGTCGCCACCGGTCTCGACAAGTCGTTCCGGATCAGCCGGGAGCCGCGCCCAGTGCTCCAGGACGTGTCGCTCACGGTGGGCCGGGGCGAGCTGGTCGCGGTGATGGGCCCAAGCGGGTGCGGCAAGTCCACCCTGCTCCACGTTCTAGGGGGGATCGAGCCGCCCGACCGCGGCACCGTCCTGATCGCCGGGGTCGACGTCGCCGCCCTCGACGACCGCCGCCGGGCCGAGTTCCGACGCCAGCGCATCGGCTTCGTCTTCCAGTTCTTCAATCTTCTGCCGAGCCTGACCGCGGCCCAGAACGTCAGCCTGCCGCTGGAGCTGGCGGAGGGGGCTGGCTGGCGGCGTCGCCGGGGGCGGGACGGCGCCATCCAGCGCCGGGTCCAGGAGCTGATGGCGGCGCTCGGACTGCGGGGGCTGCAGGGCCACCGCCCGGACGAGATCTCGGGGGGTGAGCGCCAGCGGGTGGCGATCGCGCGCGCGCTCCTCACCCGCCCCGACCTGATCCTCGCCGACGAGCCCACCGGCACCCTCGACCACCGCGCGGCCGGCGAGGTGCTGGACCTGTTGCTCCAGCTCACCGAGCAGCAGGCCCAATCCATCTTGGTCGTGACCCACGACCTGCGCACCGCCGCCTACGCCGACCGCGTCCTGCTGATGCAGGACGGCCGGCTGGTCGAGGAGGTCCGCCTGGGACGACGGGTGGACCACGACACGAAGCCCCTGCTGGCACGGCTCGCCGCGATCGGGCTCTGAGGCCCTTCCTGTGGTCCGGCTGATCTGGAGGCGGCCGGCCGCGACCCGGCTGCTGCTCGCCGGAGTCGCCCTGGTGGTGGCGGGCGCGGCCGTGCTCGCCACCCAACTGACCTCGGCGGCGCTGGAGCGGCAGGCGTCCCGGGCGCTCCAGAGCCGGGCGGGCCGGGCCGACGCCGATGTGACCGCCTTCTCCGCCCAGGGGTTCAGCCCCTCCCAGCTGGCTGCGGTCCGGCGCGCCCAGGGAGTCCAGGCGGCGGCGCCGCTGCGCCAGAAGGCCGTCCTCGCGAAGCTGCCGGGCGGTGGCTTCCGCCAGCTCGTGCTGGTCGCGACCACCGGGCGGGGCGATGTCGCGCTCCGCCGCCTGCCGATCGTCGCCGGGCGGGCGCCCGCGCCCGGCGCCCTCTTCGACGTGGCGGTCAGCGTCGGCCTCACCGGCGGCGTCGCCGGTCCCAGTGGCGCCGCCGTGCCCGGACGGGTGCGCCTCGGGGGATCGCTCCAGCTGACCCAGCTGCTGGGACTCGATCGCTTCCGGGTGGTCGGGCTGGTGGCGGACAGTGGTCCGGGCGCGCCCTTCGCCAACGACGCCGTGTACGTCTCCCAGGCGGCCGCCGACCGACTCTTCGAGGCGGGGCTGAGGACCCAGGCGGTGGCGGTCAGACTCACGCCGAAAGTGGGCCTGCCGCGCCTGGTCAGAGAACTCTCCCGCACCGTCCCGGCCGCGTTCGTGGTGAGCGACCCCCGCCAGGTGCCCGGCGGTGACCCGGCCGGCGAGCTCCGGCCGGTCCTCACCGTGGTCGCCCTGGAGAGCCTGGTGCTCGCGGCGGCTCTTCTGGCCGCGGCCCTCAGCGCGCTGGTGGCGGCGCGGCGGCAGGAGATCGGCCTTTTGAGGCTGGCCGGGGCGAGCGGCCGGCGGGTCTTCGTCGGGGTGCTCTGGGAGACGCTGGGCCTGTGCGTGGCGGGCACCGCGGTCGGGATCGCGGCGGGCATCGGCCTGGCCGCGGTGCTGCTGGCCCGCTACGCGCCCGCCGGCAGCGGGGTCGGCGCCCACCTCGTGGTCGACCCGCAGGCGGTGGGTCTCGCCGCCGCCGTGGGGGTGGTGTTGGGATGCGGCGCGGCGGTCGCGACGGCGGGGAGGGCCGCCCGGGTGCCCCCGCTGGCGGCGCTCGGACCGCAGCCGGTGACCCCGGTCCGGCGGCGCGCGCTGACGCTCCCCCTTGCGTTCGCCGCCGCCCTGGTGGCGGCGCTCAGCTTCGCCGCGGGCGGGGGCACCGGGGTCGCCATCGGGGTGATCGCGCTCGACTGCGCGCTGGTGGCGTGCCTGCCCACCCTGGGCCCCGCCGCGGTGGGCCTGGTCGCCCGCTGGGTGGCCCCGATCCTGGGCGTCCCCCGGGCGGCGGCCCGGGCCAGGAGCCGGCAGCGCCCCGGCCGGGTCGCCCTGGGAACCGGCACCCTGGCCGTCAGCCTCGCCACCGCGGTCTCCCTCGCCGGCCTCGGCGCCGGGTCGCTCCAGTCCGGATCGGCGTGGGTCGACCACCTGTTCCTGGGCAACCAGCTGGTCGTGAGCCCGGTCCCGCAGCCGACCGCGATCGAGAGGGCGATTCTGGCGTCGCTCCGAAGCGCGGGCCCGCACGGGACAGCCCCGACCGTCGCGCCGGTGCGGTTCCTCGCCGCTCGGGTGGGGCACCGTGCCGTCGACCTCGCGGTCACCGACCCCGCCGCCTACGCCCACACGGGGGCGTTGGCGTTCGTCGCCGGCAGCCGGGCGGTCGCGCTGGCAGCCGCGGCCCAAGGACCGGCGGCGATCGCGCCGCTCCCGCTGGCGCTGGCGGCGGGATGGCGGCTCGGCCAGCAGCTGGTGCTCGTGACCGCGACCGGAGCCGGTGCCTTCACCCTGGTCGGGGTGGTGCGGCACACCCTCCCCGGTCCCAGCGGCGAGGAGAGCGTGGTCATCGGCCTGGGCCCGGCCCGAGCGGACTTCGGAGCCGCGGCCGAGGGATTCACCGTGCTCCAGCTGCGGCTGCGCTCCACCCCGGCGGTGCTGCGGCGGCTCCGCCTCGCCGCCTTCCGCTACGGAATGGAGTCGGTCCCGGTGGCGGCGGTGCGCCGGGGGGTGGACCGGGGGCTGGCGCACGTCATCGCCCTGATCCAGGCGCTGGCGCTGGCCGGGGTGGTGGTGGCGCTGGTGGCGGCCGCCGACACCCTGCTGGTGCGCGCCCACGAGGGGTCGGGGGAGCTCGGCCTGCTCCGGGCGGTGGGACTGGGCGCCGGCCAGGTGCGGCGGCTGGTGGTCGCCGAGGCGTTGGCGCTCGGGCTGGTGGGCGGGTGCTTGGGGGTCGGGCTGGGTCTGCTGCAGACCTGGCCGGTCCTGGTCGGCGCGACCACCCCGGACTTCGGCCCCGCCTTCGTGGTGCCTGTGGCCACGCTCCTCGCCGCGGTCGCGGCGGTGGTGGCGGCAGTCGGCCTGGTGGCGCTGTGGCCCGCGCGTCAGGCGACCGGGCCACGGCTCCTCGACGCGCTCCGGGCGGAGTGAGGTGCGGGTGCCCGCCGCCCCGGTCGCCCTCTCGCTGGAGCTGCTGCTGGAGCGCCAGGGACGGCGCCTGCGGGTCCTGGTGCTGGGTCTGGTGCTGGGGCTCTGCATCGGTTACGCCGCCTACGCTTTACTCCACCTGATCCCGCCGGCGCCGTACGGTCTGGGGGGCGACTACCGCGTCTTCTACGCCGCGGCGCACACGCTCGCCGCCCATCACGACCCCTACCGCCTGGGGGTGCTGCAGCGGGCCGAGCAGGCGGCCTTGCACTATCCGCGCCGCGAGTGGCAGCCGGCCCTGGACCGCTTCGCCAACCCGCCGGTGGTGGCGTTGGTCTTGGCGCCGCTCGCGGGCCTGCCGTTCTGGGCGAGCTACACGGTCTTCACCGCGATCGGGCTGGCGGCTCTGGCGGTGGTGCTGTCGGTGCTCGCGCGCGACCTCGGCTGGCGCCACTGGGGGGTGCTCCTCGCCGCCGCCGTGCTCAGCTGGATCGGTCTGCTGGGGATCACCGCGGGGCAGTTCGACGCCGTGCTCACGGCCGCGGTGGGCGGTGGCATGGTGCTGGCCTGGCGGGGGCGTCCCGCGGCGGCGGGGGCGCTGCTCGGTCTCGCCTGGATCAAGCCCGAGCTGATCTGGCCGGTCCCGATCTTCCTGTTCCTCGCCCTCTGGCCGGACCGCCGTGCCGCCTGGAGGATGGCGGCCGGCTTCGGGGTCGCCGGCGGTGGCCTGCTGCTGCTGCAGCTGCTGACGGTGCCCCGGATGATTCCCGCGTGGTGGGTCGCGCTCAGCCACTTCGCCGGGGAGGTGGGCCGGGTCCAGCCCGACCTCGCCGGCCTGCCCGGGATGCTGCGGGCGCTGCCCGCCGGCTGGGGGCTGGGCACCGGGGTCGCGAGCGTGGGGAGCCTGCTCCTGATGGGGGCGGGGCTGGGCGCGATGGCGGTGTTCGGGGCCTGGCTGGCGCGGGCCGAGGACTGGACCACCGTGACCCGGGTCGGCCGGATCGCGTGGGGGGTTGCCTTCCCACTCGGGTGCTGGCTGCTGGTCACCCCCTACAGCCACCCCAACGACGACCTCTTGCTGCTGCCGCTGCTGCTGCTCACGATCGGGCGCGACGCCCGCCGTGTGCATGGCACCGGCCTGGTCGGCTCGGTGGCCGCGATCCTGCTGCTGGCCGCCTTCTGGCCGGTCCGCCTGCTCCCGCTGGCGCTGCTGCCGGTGGTCCTGGCGATGGCCGCCGTGGGCCTGTGGGTGCGCCGCACCGATCGCCGCCTCACCGGCTTCGGCACCGGGATCGTCGTGCTCACGCTGGTGACCCTGCCCGGGGTGGCGCCCTTCCACGCGCTGGTGGTGGGGCTCACCCCGCTGGCCGCCCTGGCCCTGGTGGTGGAGGCGGGGCGGACGGTGTACATGGAGGTGGGCGGCGCCGGGACCGGTCCCGCCTACCTCCAGCGCTCTGGGCCGGAGACCTCGCGCGTGGGCACGGCCGGTTAGGGGGATAATCCCGACCGAAGCCGATGAGCCTGATCAGCAAGGTCTACGACCCCACCGCCCGCGAGCTCCGCCGCCACCAGCGCGAGGTGGCGGCGATCAACGCCATGGAACCTGAGATCCAGGCGCTGGGCGACGCTGAGCTGCGGGCCCGCACCGATCTGTTCCGGGAGCGGCTCGCCGCCGGGGAGGTGCTCTCCAGCCTGCGGCCGGAGGCCTTCGCGGTCGCGCGCGAGGGGGCCCGCCGCCACATCCGGATGCGTCCCTTCGACGTGCAGCTGGTGGGGGCCGCGATCCTGGACGAGGGCAAGATCGCGGAGATGAAGACCGGCGAGGGCAAGACCCTGGTCGCCTCGCTCGCGCTCTACCACAACGCCCTGACCGGCCGGGGCGTCCACCTGGTGACGGTCAACGACTTCCTGGCCCGCCGCGACGCCGGCTGGAACGCCCCCTACCTGCACGCTTTGGGGCTCTCGGTGGGGGTGATCATCCCCGACCAGTCCTTGATCTTCGACCCGGACTTCTGCGACGAGGCCCACCACGACGAGCGCCTGCGCCACCTGCGGCCGGTCTCGCGCCAGGAGGCCTACGCCGCCGACATCGTGTATGCGACCAACAACGAATTGGGCTTCGACTACCTGCGCGACAACCTGGCCCGCTCGCTCGACCAGCGGGTCCAGCGCGACCGCTACTTCGCGATCGTCGACGAGGTCGACTCGATCCTGATCGACGAGGCCCGCACCCCCCTCATCATCAGCGGCAACGCGCAGGAGTCGACGGAGAAGTACTACCAATTCGCCGACGTGGTCCGTCGGCTCCAGGCCGACGGCGACTACACCATCGACGAGAAGACCAAGTCCGCCTCGCTCACCGACCAGGGGGTGGAGCGGGTGCAGCGGGCCACCGGGATCTCCAACATCTTCGACATCGAGCACGTCGACGAGGCCCACCAGCTCAACCAGGCGCTGCGGGCCCACGCCATCTACAAGCGCGACGTCGACTACATCGTCAAGGACGGCGAGGTCGTGATCGTCGACGAGTTCACCGGCCGGACCATGCCGGGACGGCGCTGGAGCGACGGGCTGCACCAGGCGATCGAGGCCAAGGAGCGGCTCCGGGTTCAGCAGGAGCAGCGCACCCTGGCCACGGTGACCTTCCAGAACTACTTCCGCACCTTCGAGAAGCTGGCGGGGATGACCGGCACCGCCGCCACCGAGGCCGAGGAGTTCCACAAGATCTACCAGCTCGAGGCGGTCCCGGTGCCCACCCACCGGCCGATGGTGCGCCAGGACCAGGCCGACCTCGTCTTCCGCGGCGAGGAGGCCAAGTTCGCCGCCATCGCCGACGACATCGAGGAGCGCTACCAGAAGGGCCAGCCGGTGCTGGTGGGCACCGTCAGCATCGAGAAGAGCGAGCGGCTGGCGCGGATCCTGGAGAAGCGCGGGGTGGTCCACAAGGTCCTCAACGCCAAGCTCCACGAGCGCGAGGCGGAGGTGATCGCCGCCGCCGGGGAGCGGGGCGCGGTCACGATCGCCACCAACATGGCCGGCCGCGGCACCGACATCGTGCTGGGCCAGGGGGTGGCGGAGCTGGGTGGCCTCTATGTGATCGGCACCGAGCGCCACGAGTCGCGCCGGATCGACAACCAGCTGCGGGGCCGTTCCGGGCGCCAGGGCGACCCCGGCGAGAGCCGCTTCTACCTGTCCTTCGAGGACGACCTGATGCGCGTCTTCGGCGGGGAGCGGATGCAGGGATGGATGCAGCGCCTGGGGGTCGACGACGAGACGCCGCTGGAGTCGCGCCTGGTCAGCCGCCAGATCGAGGGCGCTCAGTCGCGGGTCGAGGGGTTCAACTTCGACAACCGCCGCTATGTGGTCGAGTACGACGACGTCGTCAACCGCCAGCGCGAGGTCATCTACGAGGAGCGCGACCGCATCCTGGAGGGGGTGGACACCCGAGCGAACCTCTTCGAGTGGATCGACGAGGTGATCAAGGACACGGTCGAGCTCTACTGCCGCGGGCGCAATCGCCACGAGTGGGAGCTGGAGGCGATGTGGCAGCGGCTCCAGGGTCTGCTCCCCTTCCCCCCGGCCGAGTCGGTCGACCTGGAATTGCTCGGGGACACCCAAGACCAGGTGCGCGAGACCCTGGTGAAGGAGGCGCACCGCCTCTACGAGGAGAAGGAGGCCCAGTACCCCGAGGAGGTGATCCGGACCGCCGAGACCCAGCTGATGCTGGAGATCCTCGACACCAAGTGGGCCGACTACCTGACCCTGATGGAGCACCTCAAGGACGACATCCGCTGGCAGTCGCTGGGGCAGAGGGACCCCTTGGTGGTCTTCAAGGAGGAGGCGTTCGGCACCTTCCAGCAGCTCCAGGACGAGATCAAGCAGGAGGTGGTCCGCTACCTCAGCCACATGGAGATCCAGCTGGGAGCGCCCCCGCCCGAGCTGTTGGGGCCGGCCGGGACGGCGGTCCACCCCGAGGCGCTCCAGCTGGGGCCGGGTGGGGTAGCGTTGGCCCCCTCGATGCCCCAGCTGGCGCCGGAGCTGGTGGCGGCGGGGATCGCCGCGGCGGCTGCGCCCGGGGGATCCTTCGCGCCCGCGGCCCGGCGCCCGGGCCCGGTCGGAACCGTCCCCGAGGTCGGCCGCAACGCCTTCTGCCCGTGCGGGTCGGGGCGCAAGTACAAGCGCTGCCACGGGGCCGCCCTCGAGGGCTGAGGGTCGGTGGGTCCGGCCGCCCCAGGGGGTGAGCTAGACTCCAAAGTCAGGATGACCGAGCTGCAGGAGCGCGCGGACGGGCTGTACCGGAGGGTGCAGCAGCTCAAGGAGCACCTTTGACGCGGGGGGGAAGGCCGCGCGCGCGGCGGTCCTCGAGCAGCAGATGGGAGAGCCGGACGCCTGGGGCGACCCCAAGGCGGCCCAGGAGCGCGGCCAGGAGCTGAGCCGGCTCCGCAGCGAGCTGGAGGATCTCCGCTCGCTCGACCGCCTGGCCGGTGACGCCCGCGAGCTCTCGGAGCTGGGGGCAGGCGACCCTGAGATGGAGAGCCAGGTCGCGGTCGACCTGGACCGGGCCGAGCGGGAGCTCGACCGCCGCGAGTTGGACCTCCTCTATGCCGACCCCTACGCCGACCACCCGGCGCTGGTCTCGGTGCATGCGGGTGCGGGCGGCACCGATGCCCAGGACTGGGCCGAGATGCTGCTGCGGATGTACCTGCGCTGGGCCGACGCCCACCGCATGAAGGTGGAGGTGCTGGACCAGTCGGAGGGGGAGGAGGCCGGCCTCAAGAGCGCCACCGCGCGGATCGCGGGGCTGCGCGCCTACGGCCAGCTGCGGGCGGAGAAGGGGGTGCACCGGCTGGTCCGGATCAGCCCGTTCGATAGCCAGCACCGCCGCCACACCGCCTTCGCCCTGGTCGAGGTCGACCCCGAGATCCCTGACACGGTGGAGGTCGAGATCGACGAGGACGATGTGCGCACCGACGTCTACCGCAGCTCCGGCGCGGGCGGCCAGCACGTCAACAAGACCTCCTCCGCGGTCCGGCTCACCCACGTCCCCACCGGGATCGTGGTCGCGATCCAGAACGAGCGCTCCCAGCAGCAGAACCGGGCCGTCGCCTGGACCCTGCTGCGCTCGCGGCTGCTCGCCAAGCAAAGGGAGCAGCGGGCCCAGCACCTGTCCGATCTCAAGGGCGACGTCGCCAGCCCCGAGTGGGGCAACCAGATCCGCTCCTACGTCCTGCAGCCGTACACGATGGTGAAGGACCTGCG
>DATKRN010000020.1:0-5356 GCA_035532155.1 Verrucomicrobiia bacterium
GGCTCCGGGGGGCGGCGGTGCTGACGGCGATGGGGCTTCATCGTGGAGGGCGGGCGCAGCCCGTGGCGGCCGTGCCACCGGGGGAGTGGGCGAGGCGGTCCCTCGCAGTCTCGGCCTGGCCCCCGGGTGGGCGCGACGGGCAGGGGTCCGCCGCCGCGGCCAGGTCGGTGCCGCGGCCGGGCCTCGGGATCGACGGGCGCCCTCGCCGAGCCGATCGGCCGCAGCGACCGCGGGCGGCGGTGCGCCCTGCACCCGGCCCGTCTCACGAGGCCCGATGCGGGGCCGCGCCGGGGTCGATGGCCGCCCACCGGCGGTCCGGGCCGCCGGCGCCGGCCGTGCGGTGGCGGAGGGGCCGGGGACGACGGCGCGGAGGTCGGTCGCCGGGCCGATGTCCTGCATGCACCGGACCACCGCGCCCAGAGGGTCGGCGGCGACGGAGCGCGCGCGGGCCCCGACCCAGTATCCGCCCGGGACGCCGCGGCTCCCCGCTCCCCCGCGTGCCACCCCCGAGCGCGCGCATCTCCGATCCGGCGTGCCCGGCCCCGGCCGTGTACTCAGAGCACCCCGAGCGTCCCCATCGCGGCCATCAGCCAGTTCTCCGCGTCCGCCGCGGTGGGGACGTCGAGAACCGTCACCCCGGGGTCGCGCACGGCGCGACCCACCGCGCGCGCGAGGGCGGCCGCCGTGGCGACACGCCGGCCCCTCGCCCCCAGCGCGGTCGCGAGCCGGTCGAACCGGATGTCCCCGAAGCTGCTGGCGACCATCCCCTGGGCGCCGAGCCGTGCCCGCTGCAGGTGGCGGATGTCGCCCCACCCGCCGTTGTTCGCCACCACCACGACGAGGTGGAGCCGGTGGCGGACCGCGGTGGCGAGCTCCATCGCGGCCAGGCCCAGGGCGCCGTCCCCGCTGATGAGCACGGTGACACGCTCCGGGTGGGCGAGGGCGGCCGCCACGGCGTAGGGGAGGCCGACCCCGACGGTGCCGAGCGTGGTGCTGGTGGTGAGCAGGCTTCCCGGCCGGTGCGCGGGCAGAAAGGGCAGCGACCAGGTGAGGATATCCCCGCCGTCGACCACCACCGTGGCCGGCACCGTGCCCAGAGCACCGGCGACCGCGAGCGAGAGCCGGGCGGGATGGAGCGGCACCTCGCGGGCGGACAGGGCCGGAACGGACGCCTCCCAGCGCTCCCGGCTCGCCGCTGCGGCATCCGCGGCGCGCAGAGGCCAGTCGGCGGCGGCGGCGCCGTCCGACCACCGCCGGGTGAGCCGCTCCAGCGTCAGGGCTGCATCCCCGGTCACCCGGAGGTCGGCCGCGCGCGTCCCGACCGCCGACCGCTCGTCCCGGTCGATGACACAGACCACCTGGCCCTCCGGGAAGAGCGGCGGACCGCCGAAGAGCAGGTTGCCGTCGAAGCGCGAGCCGACCACGAGGACGCAGTCCGCCATCGCCAGCGCGATGCCACCGTGGATCAGCCCGCCGAGACAGCCCGGATCGGCGTCGGGGAGCAGCCCGCGGGCGGCGCTGGTGGTCACCACCGGGATGCCGGTGCGGCGGGCGAAGCGACGCACAGCCGGTCCGGCCGCGCTCCAGTGAGCGCCGCTGCCACAGAGCACCACTGGCCGCTCGGCCTTGCGGAGGAGGGCGAGCGCCGCCACCACTTGGGAGTCATCCGGCTCGGGGCCCGGGGGGAGCGCTCCCCTGCGGGCGATCCGGGGAACGCTCGGACTGACCGCCCAGGCGGTGTCCCCAGGCACCTCGACGTACAGCGGGGCCGGCGGGGCCGCGGCCGCGCGGTCCCAGCTCGCGAGGAGCTCACGGGCGGCGTCGCCGGGGCCGGCGGGGAGGACCGTCATCCCCGCCCCGACGGCGCTCGCGATCGCGCCCTGGTCGAGGTCCTGGACCGCCCCCCGCCCCTGCCGCCCACGGTCGGTGCGCCCGGCCACGAGCCGCAGCGGCAGCCGGCCCAGCACCCCGTCGGCCAGACCCGAGAGCGCGTGCGTGAAGCCGGCCCCCGCCGTGACCACGGCGACCCCCGGGCGCCCGGTGGTGAGGGTCCAGCCGACCGCCATCTGACAGGCGGCACCCTCATGGTGGACGTCGATGCAGCGGACGCCCTCTCGGCGCAGGCCGTCGAGGACCGGAACGATCTGGCCGCCGGGGAGGGTGAAGACGGTGTCCACCCCACGGCTCGCCAGGGCCGCGGCGATCCAGTGCCCACCGAGCGAGTCGGGGTCGGATCCGGGCAGACGCTCGCTCCCCGCCCCGGTCCCGGCGCCCGTGTCCGTCACCGCAACGGGGCTCAGCCCGCACCCGTCAGGGTGCCGACCATGTACCCGGGACCTTCCATGGCGCCGCCCATTCCGCCGGGGCCGTTCCCGCAGGCGTCCATGCACTCGCAATGGTACGAGCTGAGCTCGCAGGTGCGCCGAGGTAGGTGGTCCGCGCCGCCATGGCCATGGGGACGTTGCGGCCGAGCACAGGGACCGTGGGCGTGTGCGCCACCTGGGTCGGCGGCAGCACGTCAGGCACCCTGGCCGGCCCGGTGGCGGCGTTGGGAGCGAGCAGGTTGACGGGCTCCCCGGTCATGCGGGCGCCGAGGGTCAAGGTCACCCGGTGGGAGCACAGACGGGCGCCCGTGAGAGGTCGAGGCGGGCGTGGACGGGCGCCGCCAGCGTGAGCGCGGACGCGGCCGCCCGGGTGATGGGGAGCCGTCCACCCCAGCCGGTCGCATACCCGCCAATGAGGCCCCGGGCCGCGAGCAGGAGAATGCCGATGCGGGCGGCGAGCGCAACCGGGCCGATGTCGCACGTCGGCGGGGGCGCGGGGCGGGTGCTGGCCATGGGGTCCTCATGCGCCTGACCGTCGATCGACTCCCCGATCGTGGCAGCGCCGCCCAGGACGCCGGCCGCGGGGAAACGACCAAGCCGCCCCGGTGATGCCACCCGGAGCAGCTCACCGCGACGCCCTATCCCAGCAGCCGGCGCACCTCGGCCGCGATCGGTACCGCCTCACGGGCATGCACCACCAGCGTGCGCACCCGCGCCTCCACTGCCGAGACATCGCGGTCCTGGTCGACCGGGCCGGCGTTCGCGATCGAGTCCACCGCGATGCCGAGGAAACCTAGACGGTGGGCGGCGCGCTCCCGCACCCCGACCGACCCCTCCCCCACCCCGCCGGTGAAGACCACGGCGTCGAGACCGCCCATCGCCGCGGCCATGGCGGCGATCTGTGCCCGCAGCCGGTGGTCGTAGACCGCCAGCGCCAGCTGCGAGCGGGGAGACCCGGCGGCCGCCTCGACCTCCACCCGCTCCATCGCGGCGGAGACGCCGGAGAGCCCCAGCAGTCCCGACTCGCGGTCCAGCGCCCGCTCCACGGCGGCGGCGGAGAGGTGGCCGTGACGTTGGAGCCAGAGCAGGATGCCGGGGTCGACCGATCCCGACCGGGTGGCCATCACCAGCCCGTCCATCGGAGTGAACCCCATCGTGGTGTCGACCGAGCGCCCTCCGGCCACCGCGGCCAGGGACGCCCCGGCGCCCAGGTGACAGGTCACGAGCCGAAGCGCGGACGCCGGCCGGGCCAGCATCTGCGCGGCGCGCTGGGCGGCGTAGGCGTGGCTCCAGCCGTGAAAGCCGACCCGGCGCAGTCCCCAGGTCCTCGTCCACTCCCAGGGAACCGCATAGACGGCGGCCTCGTCGGGGAGGGTGGCATGGAAGGCGCTGTCGAAGCAGGCGACCACCGGGACGGGGGTCGGGCGGGCGATCAGCACCCGAATCGCGGCGAGGCTGGCGGGGTTGTGGAGGGGCGCCAGCGGCGCCAGCTCGTCGAGGCGGGCGAGCAGCGCCCGATCGACCAGCACGCTCTGGCGTAGGTCGACGCCCCCGTGGACGACACGCACGGCGGCGGCCGCAACCGGGGGCATTCGGTCCAGCGCCGCCCCCAGCTGGTGGGGATCGAGCCCGTCGGCGGTTAGCGGCACCACCGCCCGCGCCAGGGCCCGGTCCCCGCCGTCGACCAGCTCGAGCTTGCAGCTGCTGGATCCGGGATTGACGACCAGGACATCCATCACCGTGTCCTCCCTGTGGGCCCGGGCCGAAGGGTCATGCGGGCCGCCGCACCGAGAGCCGCAGCTCCGCGCGGGGCCAATCGAGGCGCACCCGGACGTCCCCCGCGAAGGCATCGTCAGGGCCGACCACGACCGGATTGCCATCGAGCTCGGCGATCTCCAGGCGGGCGAGGGCGAGCCGCGACACCCGGTGCAGCAGCATCTCCCGAGCGCCGATGTCGCCGCCGAGATACCTGCGATAGCCCTGCAGCAGCGGATGCAGGGCCAGCTCGGCGACCATCACGTGCGCGTCGAGGTCCGTCAGCGGCGGCGGCCGCCCCGCCAGATCGCGAAGCGGCTCGACCTGCGTGCCGCCCGCCCCGCAGGCGATGACCGGTCCGACGACGGGGTCGTGGCTCATCCCCACCAGCATCTTGATGCCGTCGCCAACCCTCGCCTGGACCCCCAAGCCCTCGGGCGGGCCACCCGGCCGCCCAGCACGTGCGCCAGGCACCGTGCGAGCGCCTCCATCGGGCTGAGCCAGCGTGGGCCCTGCGCCATCACGTCCGCGATCACCCCGCGCGCCGCGGCCAGCTCGAATCGACCCAGGGACGGCACGGTTCCCGGCGGCGT
Source organism: Verrucomicrobiia bacterium (assembly GCA_035532155.1). Taxonomy (GTDB): domain Bacteria; phylum Chloroflexota; class Dormibacteria; order Aeolococcales; family Bog-877; genus DAHUZL01. The sequence goes on from DATKRN010000020.1 coordinate 4,673, forward strand.
GCTCCGTCCGCTGGCGTACCCGACCGCGCGGCCCAAGGCCCGGGCCGCCTCCTCGGAATACGGGAACGTGGCCACCGGCCGGCCTCCCTCAGAATCCGGGCGTCCGGCTCCGACCGGAAGCCCCGTGAGGACCGGCCGCTTCCCCGAGAGAGTGCGGGCGCCGGCTCGGACCGCCCCGACGACGGCGTCCCGTTCCGTGCGCAGGGGTGGGATGAAGATGACGATGAGCGAGTCGATGCCGTGGGCGGTGCCGAGCTCCGCGATGGCGCGGGTGTAATCGTCCGGGCCGGCGCCGGCCAGCCTGTCCACCGGGTCGGCGACCGCCGCCTCGGGCGACAGGAACGCCCGCAGCCGCGCCTGCACCTCCCCGGCCAGCGTCGGCGATGGGTGCCCGTCGTCCTCGCAGGCGTCGGCGCAGTGGATAGCCAGCCCCCCGGCGGTGGCGGGGATCCCCACCCGTGGTCCCGTGGGCAGGGGCTGGGTCGCCGGCACCGCCACGGTGTCGACGAGCTCGGACAGCGGCTCGGTGCGGACCACCCCCGCCTGGCGGACGTGCCCGTCGGCGGGGGCGGGGGACGCCGCCACCCGGGCCCGCGTGTGCGACACGGCGGCCCCGACGCCCGCGGAGGAGCGCCCCCCCGTGACGGCGACGATCGGCGTGCGCCGCCCCATCGGGCGGCGCCG
>DATKRN010000021.1:0-8748 GCA_035532155.1 Verrucomicrobiia bacterium
GGGACATTCGATCCTCACCCAACACCGCTCCAGGACGGATTCCGCCGGCGGACCGCCGCGCCACCGCCACAGCCTACAGGGGAGGCACCGGGACCTGTCAACCGCGATCGTGGCGCCTGATCACCTTACCCGATTTGGGGCTGAGCTGGGGTGAAACGCCGCACGGGTACGGGCAACGTCCACGAGGTGTGTGACATGTCCCGACTCCTTTTGACTCAGCCCCCACTGCGCAAACGCCGGCTGTTGACCGTCCGGCGCTGGCGGCGTGGGCCTTCCCCTCGAGCCCACAGTCTAATGGCGGTCGGTGAGCATGGCGCTCGCGGATCGCGCTGCGCTCCTGACCGAGCTGCAAGCCTGGCACGGTCGCCTCGAACGGTGCTCCGGGCGCAAGCAGGTTCACGCCTGGGGCGGGCGGCACCTGGAGGGCTTGATCCTGCCGGTAGAGCCCCGAACGTGGAGAGAGGTGCCAGCTAGGAGGGCGCACCACCCCGCGGGCTCCGGCCGCTCCTCAGCGACTCGCCCGGGGATAATGCCGGCTACTTGGACCACCGGCACCGGCTTGTCGGCGCACGCTACCGCAGCCCCCAACGGGTGCTGGCCTAGACCCTGCGAGTTTTGCCAAGCAGGGCAGGGTCTCGACGGGGTGGTGTAGCGGTGCTCGGGAACCCCCGACCCCACTGACAACTCTGAGGCGGAGGGGTCTCGGAGTACCGCCTCGGCCCACGGCCATAGCCTGGTTGATCGGCGCCCGTCGGCGCCGGACGCGTGGTTGGCCGCCGAGCCGGCGGCCGCCCGTCGGCGACGGGTCGGCATGTCGCCGGAGCAGACCTCCCCCAAGCGAGCATGGCGTCGCCGCCGCGATGCTCCCCGGGATCACGACGGCGGGAGCGATCCCCTGCCCGTCGGGTACCACGGGTCCCGGGGACGATGCCAGCCATGATCGCCGCCACCCGGGCGCCAGCAGGGACACCTCTGTGCCCCCCGAGGTCCGCCGGCGCGCCGAGGGGTTGACCACCGACCCGAGCCAGCAGATCCCGGCACGGCCACGGCCCAGGCGCTGCCGGCGATGAGTACGGGCGAGACCGCCGTGACGCTGCCGGTGACCGGGTGGATCCGCGGGCGAGCGACCGAGAGGAACCGGGGAGCGCGGCCGTGTGCAGGCTCCCAGTCGCGCGTGATCGAGAAACGACCGGGCGTGCTCGGAGGCGCCGGCTGGCTGCTGGTGCGTCGTCCCGTGGGCGGCTCCGCCGGCGACGCGATGGCATCCCTGGGGTGCGCCCCCCATAATGCCTGCCGGGAAGACCCGGCCTGGGTCGAGTCGATGGACGATCGTGGAAAGCATCGAGCTGGCCAAGGGCAAGGCACCACGTGCCGGGGGTGGCGGCACCCCGTCACCATCAGACTGCTCGCACTCGCCGAGCTCCCGTCGGGGCCGTGGCGACTCAACCGACAGTCCCGCGTGGTTGCGGAGATCTGCCAACTCCTCCATGCCGGACGGGCCCGGAGGGCGTGGACGCCCGCGCTCGCCGGGCAACGCCAGCCACAGCGCGCCAGATCCGGCGCGCAATCCAGTCCAGCGCCGACGCTGGCGGCGGGAGCGTCCCGGTGGCGCACCCTGACCGGCATGGTCGCGCTAGCGACGTCGGACCGAAAAGGGCCCCGGGCGCTGTTGCGCCCCGTCGACGTCGATCGAGGCGCCATTGACCCACTCAGCGGCGGGCGATGCCACGAAGGCGACGACCCGCGCCACCTCCTCGGCGCTGCCCAGTCGCTGGGCCGGGAACTCGTCGAGCTCGAAGCGTCGGTAGGCGCCGGGGTCGCGCTCGCGGAACCGGGCCCACCCACCCTCGGGGAATACGATCGACCCGGGACACACCGCATTGACACGGACCCCATCACCGCTCAGCTCCAGAGCCATCGCCCGGCTGAGGAAGATGACCGCCGCCTTCGCCGTTGCGTACTGGCTTCCCGGGCCCGGGTGATGACCCGAGATGGACGAGATGTTCACGATCGAGCCGCCGCCTCCCCACCGCATGTGGGGGATCGCCGCCCGCGACGCCCGCACCGCGGGGAAGAGGTTCAGATCGAAGGTGCGCTGCCACTCCTCGTCGGTCGAGTCGACCACCCCCGCTCCCACAGTGCCGCCGACGTTGTTGACCAGGATGTCCAGCCGTCCCAGGGCGACGGCGGCGGCGTCGACGAATCCCTCTGTCGCCACCGCGTCGGACACATCTACGGCGGCCCCGAAACGTCCCACCCCACGGGCCCCAAGCTCCTCGAGGGTCGCCTCCACCCCGGCAATTCCGCGAGCGCAGATGGCCACCGAGGCGCCCTCGTCGGCGAGGGTCAGGGCGATGGCGCGACCGATGCCGCGACTCCCGCCGGTGACCACCGCCGCCAGCCCCCGGAGCCCCAGGTCCATCTCAGGCGCGGCCCCGACGGTCCCGCCTCGACGCTTCGCCGCCGAGCGCCCGACCCTGTTCGAAGCGCCCTCGCGCGGCCCGCAAAACCCGTGAAGCTCGCGCGGGCCTCACTTGGTGACGTACCAGTTCTGAGGGTAGATAGTGAGGTTGAGGTCCTGAGGGGTGACGCCACGGAGGGTAGGAGCGATCACGGCGGTCTGGCAATAGTACTTGGGCTGCCAGAAGGTCGGGAGCTGCGCGGACACGTGGTTCTCGTACGTGTAGCAGGACGCTACCTTTGGGTAGACACTGATCGCGTTGAGCAGGCGGTTGAGCTCGGAGTTGTTGTAGTCGCCCGGGTTGTTCCCACCACCGGCCGCGATCCACATCGCCATGGTGGGCAGATACTGCAGCGAGTAGGTTCCGGTCGTACCCGGCTCCCCGACTTCGACCAGTTGCCGCGAGCACCCCAGCCCGGGGCGGCGATTGCAGTGAGCCAGGGTGGGAATGATCGCCCCCACCGTCTCAGAGCTCAGCGCGAGCTGGAGCCCAGCCAGCGACCAGTCCGACTGCATCACCTGCGTCTCAGCCCTGAGGGCAACCGAACCGGAGGTCGTCTCCGTGGTGAAGCTGAGCGGCGTGTCCTTGGCGATTCCAGCCCCGCACTCATTCGGACCAGAGCCCGGGCGCCGACACAGGTCGGTGCCATTGCGATGGATCGACCAGCCATGGCCGGCCAGCAGTCGATTCGCGGCGGCGCGACTGTAAGGATACGGATTGCGCGCCTGCGCGCGGCTCAAGAACGGGCGCTTGGGAATCAGCGACACCGGGCCGTAGGTCGGATAGGCGTCGCCGTGGTAGATGTCGGCGACAATCGCTGGCTGATAGATTAGCAGGGTGCTGAAATAGCGACCTTGACCCGTCGATCGGATCCGTTCGCGGCCCGAGCTCGGCGGCATCCGCACCACCCTTCGCGGCGGCCCGCCGCGAAAGGGGACCGAGGGTCCGGTATGAGCCCGTGCGGGCTGACATCCGCCTCCCACAGTTAGCCCTCAGCTCCGCCTGGCGCTCGAGGGTGGCGATCCGCGTGAGGTTGACGGTGGCCCCGCTGAACATCGTCCAGATCCGATTGCGCTCTCGGCCGATGACTCTCCGCTTGCGGCAGCCGCCCACTGTCTTCTTCCCGCCGACAATCTCCTCGATGCACGTGCGCAGGCGCTGGCTGATGGCGTAGCCCGCGTGTCGCGTAGTGCGCTCATCGATCGCACAGCAGCGGCCGCTCAGATTGCGGGCGACATGGGGCGTGACCTTGAGATCGCGGCATCCCCTGATGACCTCACCGGTGTCATACCCTTTGTTCACTCCGAGCGTCCGGCGCCGGGTGCCGGCGCCGGGCAGCCGCTTCACCAGGGCGATCGCCGTTTGACGCTCGGCGACCCCGGTCGCCTGGGTCAGTTCCGTCTCCACGATCAGACCCCTGCGGTTCTCCCTCAGCACGTGGTCTATATAGGCGAGCCTGGCGGCGGTGGCATGGCTCTTCCGCGCCAGGAGCGCGTCAGGATCGGTGGTGGACTGGTGGGTCGCGTTGCTGCGCGTCTCGCCGTGGAAGTCCCCCTCCGGATTGCGGCCACCGGAGCCGCCGCCCGGCTTGTCCGTCGTCGCGTCCGGGTCACGCGGCGTGAAGCTTATGGCAAAGGCCCACGCTTCGAGCAGGCTGCCGTCCGCAGTGAAGTGGTCATTGGAGACGTAGCCGCGCAGCTTTACTTGCGCCACCGATTGCGGGAAGAACTTGTCCGCCACCTCGTGGGTGAGCAGCCGCTCGCGGTTCGTGGAGAAGGTCGTGGGACCAAAGACGGTCTCCTCGATCCCCAGGTCGACAGACCACCGGAACCGCATGTCGTACGGGAGGCGCTCGCAGAACTGGCGTTCGCTGCGGACCGAGTACATTGCCATCAGCACCGAGGCCTTGAGCACCTGCTCCGGCGGGATGCTCGGCCGACCGATGGCCGAGTACATCTGTCGGAACGTGAGCTCCAGCTCCACCCGGAGGGCATCGACGACGGGTTTGATGCGACGAATCGGGTCATCTCTGGGGACCAGGTGCTCTGTCGCTGAGGCGGACAGCATCGCCGTCTGGTTGACCACCGGTCCCCGCATCACTGGTCCTCGCTCAAATCAATTCGCTGACACAAGACTCCCACATTCGAGGGTGGCCTGGGGCGCTATCCGAGGTCGATTTTTCCGCACCCTGTTAAGCCCCCCAGACCCGTCCCACGGGATCGCCGTGGGGGCAGGAGCAGGCCCGGTACAGCGGGCGCACCCCGGGGGGTGCGCGGTGAGCCACCCGTGCACCACCCGGCTGGAGGGGATGATCACCTCGTCGCGGACGACGGCGACCACCGGGGCGATCCGGTGCCCCGCCAGCAGCTGCTCCGGGAAGGCGATGAACTCCTGGCGGTTGGTCTTGGGCGTCACCCGCTGTCACCGGCCCCGGAGCGGATGTCGAGCACGCTGAGAGCGTGCGGCGCGGGTTCTGGCCCGGCGTCCAGACCCGGTGGCGCTACCCCTGCACGATCCCGGTCGATCGCACCCAAGCCATCAGGTCGAGGTGACACGCGTCCTCCGCCACGATCACCACGTTCATCGGAAGCCGGCGTAGGGCGCGGCGGACGGCGGCCCAGCGCCGGGTCGCGTCGGGATCGCCTCTGGCGATCAACCGAGGGCGTCGCCACCACGCCCCCTCTCGGACCCGCCCGCCGACCGTGCTCAGCCAGGGGGTCAGCCGGAGGTGCCGCCGCAACCGGGGCACGGCCCACGCCGTCGGGTGGGCCAGACAGGTCGCCAGCCGGAGCCCGAGCCGGGGCGAGCCGAAGCGCGGGCGCCCCGACCGGAAGCGATCGGGCAGCCCCGGCTTGGCCTCAGCGTCGTACCGCGTCAGGCACCCCAGGACGGTCCGGGGATGGTCGACGACGATGTCCGCGCTCGCCAGGGCCGGGTAGCCCGCGAGGGCCAGGCAAATCATCTGGAGCCGGAGGGCCACCTGGCTCGGGTAGTGGAACTGGGTGATCAGCGGGGCGAGCGCCGAGGGCTTGGTACGGCCAGGAGCAGGACGCAGGCGGGGACGGGCCGCGACGGCGTGGAGATCAACGTCCCCACGAGCCCATGTCATCTCCGGCCACCCCGCTCAACCGCCGCTGCCCACGCCCGCCCGGGACAGGGCTTGGGGCGAGCTGTTTAGCCACCCGCTGCGGCGACCCCCACCGCCGGGCCAACGACCGCACCCGCACGCTGTTCAACGCCGCGGTCGTCGAACGCCTCGACGTGAAAGCCGGCGGGCTCCGCCCGGAGCAGTATCGGCCATCCTTCGACGGGATCGTCACCGTGTCCGAGTTCGAATCCGGAACACGAGCGGACCCGAACGTAAAGGCTTCGAACGTCCTCGACATTGCCGGTGGCGGCTGAAGTGAGGCCGATCGAACCGCCACCTGACTGCCAGCGCATTGCGCCGAGAGCACTTGTCCTCGCCCAGCTCGCGCCCAGCGACTCCTCGATCGGGCGGCTACTCGAGGTGACCGACAAGACCGTCAGCACGGCGATCAGGTGGCACCGGGACCAGCGTCGACCGAGCCTGACGTGAGTCTGGCCTGCCCAAGCCAGCGGTCACGGTCGCCCACGTCGACGCTGCACATCCCCGACAAGCCGATCTCCTCGAGCCTGCTGTCACGAAGGGCGACTGCTAGCCGTAACTGGGGGGACGAGGGTTTCGGCACCCACACCATCCAGTTGCGACCGTGGGAAATGGCAGGTGCCACAGGTGGTACCATACGTCCATGAACAAGACCACCGTGTACCTGCCAGAGGACTTGAAGCACTCCCTCCGGCGGATGGCGGCCGTGTCCGGACGCTCGGAGGCTGAGCTGATCCGCGAAGCGGTCGCCGCCCAAGTCCGGGGCTCGGACCACCCCCGACCGAGGGGGCAGCTCTTCACGAGTGGCGATTCGTCGCTCGCCGAGCACGCTGCTGAGGCGCTCGCCGGTTTCGGTGAGCGCTGATCGCACTCGTCTGCGACACCAGCGGACTCCTCGCGTATTTCGATGGGAGCGACGCATATTGCGCTGCGGTCAGCAGGGTCATCGAAGCCGATTCAGGTCCCTTCATCGTGTCGCCCTACGTCGTCGCGGAGGTCGACTACTTGCTAGCGAGTCGGCGCGGGGTAGACGCCGAACTGGCTGCACTGACTGAGCTGTCAGGCGGCGCCTGGGAACTGCCGACGATGAAAGTCGCTGACCTTCGCGAAGCCCGCACGGTGATCGACCGGTATCGAGATCAGGATATCGGCGTCGCAGATGCTTCGTTGGTCATCCTTGCCCACCGGTACCGGACCGATCGTCTGCTCACGCTGGATCGCCGTCACTTTCGTGTGATCCGTTCGACTGCTGGCAAGCCGTTCACGATCGTGCCTGAAGCACCGTAACCGGGGAGGGCGACCCGCAATCTCCCGAGGGGGACGCGCCCCGGTGCGCGGATCCTCGCCGAGGGGGGTGACCGCCACCAGGTCCGGCCCCTTCACCTGGCCAGCTATGGGAGGCTTACGGCCATGACTCGGCAATCCGGGACCTCTGTGCGTGGCGAGCTGGGCAGCCGTCGCGGCAGCCACCGGCTGAAGCACTCCCCGTCTCTGCCCGCCCTCCCTCCCGCCAGTCGTCCCCGGAATCCCGGGCCGACTAGGACAGCAAGCGGGCCACCGGCACGCGCCACCAGGCCGCCGTCGTGTGCCTCGCCCGGCACCACTGTGACGTCCCGCCTGCCATGCTCCGATCGGGCCAGCCCTACCGCGCCCCCATCCCGGCGACGCCCCGGGCCACTCGCCAAAATCGAGGGGGACACCGGTAGTGGGTTAGTTTGACACGGGGAGGTTTTGCGGCCCGGGGGGCCGATCTGCTAGTGTAGTGTGTTGTAAATAACGGGCGGTTGCGATAGACTAGAGGGGTGAGACGGGCTACCGCCGCTTTGACACTGACCAGCGGCCAACAACAGGTTCTGCAGAGCTTGGCCCGGTCGCGGACTACACCCCACCGGCAGGTGGTCCGAGCAAAGGCGTTGCTCCGAGCCGCCGAGGGCGTTGCCAATACCGCGATAGCGGCAGAACTCGGCGTGTCTCCGACCAGCGTGATGGGCTGGCGGGAGCGAATCTCCCAGGAAGGACTGGCGAAGTTTGGAGAGGTGCGCAAGGGCCGCGGGCGCAAGCCGTCGATTCCGATGGCGAAAGTGGAAGCGATCGTTGACACCACCCTGCATGGCACTCCGCCCGGCGAGACCCACTGGAGTTGTCGAACGATGGCGCGGGCTCAGGGAGTCAGTTCCACCACCGTGCAGCGGATCTGGTCGGCGCGGGGGCTGAAGCCACATTTGGTGAAGACGTTCAAGCTCTCGAACGACCCGCACTTCGAGGAGAAGCTCATCGACGTGGTGGGGCTCTACCTGAATCCTCCTGACAAAGCGGTGCTGCTGTGCATGGATGAGAAAAGTCAAATCCAGGCCCTGGACCGCACGCAGCCGGGCTTGCCAATGAAGAAGGGGCGGGCCGGCACCATGACCCACGACTACAAGCGCAACGGCACCACGACACTGTTCGCCGCGCTCAATGTCCTGGACGGCACGGTAATCGGCGAGTGCCTGCCGCGCCATCGTCACATCGAGTTCCTGCGGTTCCTCCGCCGGGTCGACCGGGAGGTGCCCAAGGGGCTCCCCATTCACATGATCCTCGACCACTACGCCACTCACAAGCACGAGCGAGTTGAGCTGTGGCTCAGCAAGCACCCTCGTGTCCACTTGCATTTCATCCCCACCTCGAGCTCGTGGCTCAATCTGGTGGAGCGCTGGTTCCGCGACCTAGACGACAAGGCCATCCGGCGCGGCGTCTTCCACTCCGTCCCCAACCTCATCGCGGCCGTCGAGGCCTACCTCAACGCTAACAACGACAATCCTCGTGCCTTCGTGTGGACTGCTACCGCCGAGGAGATCCTGGCGAAGGTTCGGAGGGGACGGGTGGCTCTTCAGGGAATCACCACTTAAAACCGTGACACTACACTAGCAGGGTGCTGAAAAACCAGCCATCATCACCGGCCCCCGAGCGCTCTCGGATGTGAGAGTCTTCGTCCAGTGAGTTGGTCTGAGGAGGACAGGTGATGCGGGGACCGGTGATCTACCAGACGGCGATGCTGTCCGCGACAACGACAGAGGACCTGGTCCCCAGAGATCACCCCATTCGTCGCATCAAACCCGTCGTCGATGCCATCCTGGTGGACCTCGAGCCCACCTTCCGGCAGATGTACTCGGTCATCGG
>DATKRN010000022.1:0-230888 GCA_035532155.1 Verrucomicrobiia bacterium
CCCTGTAACAGTCAGGTAACGAGAGATGAGTCTGTGTCCCCGAGCCGTAAAACGGGGTCGAACGATCTTCCGCACTCGCAAGGCCTTCCTCCCAGACAGTCAATCGACGGGATCCGCGGCCGGCCATCCTGCGCCGGTCAAGGCCCACCTCCGCCGTCGCCCCTGAAGCGGGCGGCGGAGGTGGGCCGTGGCGCGCAGTTTACCGTTTCGTAACCCCATGGGGAACGGGATGGGACATTTGGCGGTGCCCGTTACGCGGTTGTGACGGTCCCGTGATCGCGGGCGGCCGAGGACCCCTCACCCCCAGCTGCGCAGGCACCGCCACCCGCCGTGGAGACGGTCGGCGGCGAGGTCGGCGCAGCGGCCGTCCGCAAGGGCGACCCGGAAGACGGCGCGGGACACCGGGCCGCCCGCCCCGGCGCGCCACCATCCGGTCTCCACCTCCCATTCGTCGGCGACCGCGACCACCGCCACCCACCCGCCGCCGCTCCAGACCGCCTCCGGCCGCCCCCCGGCGGCCCGCACCCGGGTCCGGCGGCCGGGTCCCTCCGGCTCCGGCCCCCTCACCCTGGCACCCAGGCCAGCCGGCGCTCGGGACAGTCTGGCGGAGCCCCCTCGCGGAGCCGGACCCGCCAGACCAGCCCGGGGCCGAAGCGGTCGTGGAGGCGGCCCACCGCCTGGGTGATCGCCTCCCGATCGGCGTCGTGCCGATGCCAGAGGTCGACCTGGCGGGCGGGGAGCGGGCCGAGCTCCAGGGCGCACAGCTCGAGCACCAGGACCGGAGCGACCGGAGCGGCCGAGCCGATCAGGCCCAGGAGAATCGGGAGGATCTCCGCCGTCGTCGCCACCGGCTGGGGCGGCACCCGCTCGCCCCACCAGCTCCCCCCCGAGGGCCGGCCGGCCTCGACCGTGGCATCGGGGTCGTCCTCGGCCCGCAGGACGAGGCGGAGCCGCCCCGCGGCCCGGCCCGCGGCCACGAGCCGGGCCGCCACCGCCTCGGCCACCCGCGGGGCGGTGAAGCGCAGGGCCTCCCGGTCCTGGACCGTTCCCGCGAGCACGAGCCGCACCCCGAACGCGGGGGGCTCCCTAAAGGGGCGGAGGTGGGCATCGTCGCGCCCGCAGGCGAGGCGGTGCACGAGCAGGCCGTCCGGGCCGAGCTGACGCTGCAGGTCAGCGGCCGGGACCTGGGCGCAGTCGCCCAGGGTGTGTAGGCCGAAGGCGCCGAGCCGGGTGCGCGCCTCCTCGGAGAGGGGGAGCTCAGCGACTGGCCAGGGGGCGAGGAACGCTGCCGCGGCCCCCGGGGCCACCCGGCGCACCCGTCCGGGCCCGGCCGCCGTGGCGGCGGCGAAGGCGGTGAAGCGGGACCCGCCGACCCCCACCGCGGGAGGGACGCCGAGCGCCGCGGCGAGCTGCCGTCCGCAGGCGGCCGCCCAGGCCGCCTCGTCCGGATGGCGCGGGTGGCGGCCACTGCCGTCGAGGTGGACGGTGGCGTCGTCGGTCCACTCCACCCACGGGCTGCAGTCGGCGAGCGCAGCCAGCGCCGCGCGCCGCAGCCCCGCCACCCCCTCGGGGTTGCCGGGCAGGCGGACGGCCCCGGGGCAGGCGGTCTCGGCCTGGCGCAGCCGCTGGCCCGGGAGGACCCCCGCCGCCAGGGCGGCCGGCGAGGCGGCGAGGATGATCTCCCGTCCGTCCGGCCCGGGTCCGGAGACGACGACCGGCTCGTCCCGAAGCTCCGGATGGACCCGCCAGACATGCACCAGGGCGAGGTGGGGAAAGCGCAGGCAGGCCAGCCGCGGCGCCCCCCCCCCCGCCGGCACGATCACCCCGACCCCGGGGGGACGGCGAGCGCCTCCACCCCGGCCCCCGGCGGATAGGGACGGGGGAAGCGCACCCGCAGGCGGAGCCGCCCCCCCGCCGGCCCCAGGCGATGCTTGTCGACGCGGAGCGCCACGTCGACCCCGGCGATGTCGCCGTGCACCCACCACCATCCCAAGGGCTCCACGGCGAGGGTGAGGCTGCTGGCGACCCGCCAGCAGCTCGGCACCTGCCTCCCCCCCACCACGGTGCACACCGCTCGGGTCTCAGCCAGGGTGGGCAGGAGCGTGGTCGGGTCCGGCTCGAGCGCCGCCGCCCCGGCGACGGCGAGGCACGCCCGCACCCCCGCGCGCGCCAGGGCGCGCACCGCAGCCCAGCCCTCCCGGGGCTGGCGCGGCCGCACCACCCAGAGGCGCTCGAACGTCCCCGCGTAGGCGAGCAGATCGGCGGGGTCGACCGTGTGCTCGAAGTCGACGAGGGCGACCGGGACCTCGTGGGAGGAGGCCGCGAGGGCGGCGAGCCCGAGGCCGACCGCCCCCGCCCCCGGAGGGCCCCCGAGGAGCGTCACCCGACCCAGCGGCAGCCCCCCGGTGAGCCGATCGAGTGCCGGGACCCCGGTTGCGAGCCCCGCCCCCGGAGCGAGCTCGACCCCGGCGCGCAGGGCGGCGGGCCCGTAGCGGACCTGGCAGACATCGAGCGCCCGGCGCAGCCGCTCCGGGAGCGGCCGTGAGGATGCGGCCGCGGCCTGCGGATCGGGCGCCGCCGTCCCCGCCATCGTCCCGCACCTCCGCCACTGCCGGACTGTCCCTGCCGGGAACGGACCCCGCGGCGAGGACATGGGGAGAACGGGGTGACCCCAGGATACGAACGCATGTTCGAAAAGGCAACCCTGGACGTCTCCCCTGGTCCGGTCGGGCGGCCGCGACGACATCCCCGAACGAGACGGGGAGCCCGGTCGGGACGCGCCGCCGGGACCCCTGCCAGCGGTCCCGGGCGGGTGGACATGGGGCCGCAGGCGCGAGACGGAAGTCAGCTCGGCCCCAAGCGCGCCTGCGCCGAGGAGCCACCCGATGCCCATCAGCGACCCCGATCGACGCGCGCCCCCCAGGGGCGCGCCGACATTCCCACCGCCCGTGCTGCTTTTCGGCAGCCGGGCTGCCTACAATTGCGTGCCGACGTGGGCCCGGCCCACCGTTTCACCCGTGGAGGGGCACCGCACATGAACCGACGCGACCTGGCCAAGAAGCTCGCCACGACGTTCGATCCCCCGCTCAGCTTCCGCGACGCGGATGCCACGTTGAAGTTCCTCTTCGACGAGATCGGCAAACGGCTGGTCAGCGGTGAGGAGGTCTCGATCCCCGGTTTCGGGCGCTGGAAGGTGCGCCCCACCGCCGCCGGCATGCGCCGCAACCCGCAGACCCAGGCGATGATCAAGGTCCCGGCGAGCCAGCGGGTCCGCTTCTATCCCGCCACCGCGCTCAAGACAGAGGTCGCCGGCAGTCGGAGCGGTCGGCGCGCCCCCCGGAGCGCGCGCAAGTAGCCACAGACCGGATCGGGAGAGGGTCGGCCCGCATGCGGATCGCGGTCACCGGAGGGACGGGCTTCGTCGGCTCGCACCTGGTCCCCACCCTGCTCCGGGCCGGCCATGAGATTCGCGTCGTCGGGCGGGGCGTCCGCCGGGGCGCCCTGCCCGACGACCTCCGCCCCACCTTCGGCGACGTCCTGAGCGGCGAGGGTCTCGCCGCCGCGTTCCAGGGCGCGGAGGTGGTCATCCACCTGGTCGCCGTGATCCGTGAGCGCGGCCGCCAGACCTTCACCGCCGTCAACGCAGAGGGAACCCGCCAGGTGGTGGAGGCGGCCCGGGCCGCTGGGGTGACCCGGCTGGTGCACCTGAGCGCGATCGGCGCCGACCCCGACCCCACCTACGCATACCTGGCCAGCAAGTGGCAGGGTGAGGAGTGGGTGCGCACCAGCGGGCTGGACTTCGTGATCGTGCGCAGCTCGGTCATCGGCGGGCGCGGGGACGGCTTCTTCACCCAGCTCGCCCGCGCGGTGCGCCTGCCCCAGCCGGTGATCGTGATCCCCGGCGACGGCACCGCCCTCTTCCAGCCGATCGCGGCCGACGACGTCGTCCGCTGCCTGGCCGCGACGGTGAGCGGATCGGGGCGGATCAGCGGGGTGGTGGAGATCGGCGGCCCCGAACACCTCAGCCTGGAGACGCTGATCCGCCGGGTGGCCGCGGTCGCCGAGGCGGACTGGCTCCTCGCCAGCCCCAAGCGGTTCGTCCACGTGCCGGTGGAGCTGCTGCGGCCGATGGCGCGGCTGACGGACCGGTGCCTGCCCAACCCGCTGGTGACAGCGAGCCAGCTCGACCTGCTGGCCCGCCCCAACATCACCCGACTCGATGCGGTCGCCTCGGCCTTCGGATTCTTGCCCAGCCCGCTGGCGGTGCAGATCGAGCACCTGCGCCCGCAGCACCCTCTCCTCGAGCGGCTGGCAGAGGCCTGAGCGGGCACCGGCCACGGGTCGCCGTACCATGAGGGCCGGGACGCGCCCCTTGGGGGCGCGGGGCTCTCAGCCCCCGACCGGGGCCTCTCCCCACCACCTCGCCCAGGAGACGCGCATGTCCGACGACCCCGAGCTGACCCCGGCCGTGATCATGTCCCGGGCCCCCGAGTTCTTCCAGGCAGACCGATCCAAGGGGATCACGGTGGTCTGTCAATGGGACCTCGCGGGCGAGCGGGGAGGCCAGTGGCATCTCGACATCGCCGACGGGACCCTGGCGGTGGTCGAGGGAGTGGCGGCGCAGCCCAACGTCACGCTCTCGATGAGCGACGACACCTTCGTCAAGCTCCTCACCGGACGGATGGACGGGACCGCCGCCTTCATGACCGGCAAGCTCAAGGTCAAGGGCGACATGGGCATGGCGCTGAGGCTCCAGAGCCTGTTCCGCACATCCAAGGGCTAGCCGCCCGGCTCAGCGGCCCCTTGGGGTGGGTCGGCGAGCCGCTCGGGGCAGGCCGAGCGGTAGGCGCAGCTGCGGCAGGGCCGATCCGGGTAGGCGTCGCCCACCTGGAGCTCGGCCGAGCGCAGCCGCCTGACCGCCCGGCTGATCCAGGCGCGGGTCGCCACCAGGTCGGCGGCGGCGAGGGGGACCTCGCGCAGCCGGCGGGAGTGCAGATCCACCACCGCCGCCCGCAGCGGCTCCCCCCCGCGGGGTCCCAGCCCGTCCTGCCACGCCATCGCATAGAGGCGGAGCTGGTGGGCCGCCTGGTCCCGAGCCGCCGGGTCGAGGCCCAGGCCGGTCTTGTAGTCGAGGATCCACAGCGCCCCGGAGTGGTCGCGCGCCACCCGGTCGATCGAGCCCTCCACCGTCACCCACCCCTCGGCCACCTCGACCCTCCACGTGAACGCCACCTCCACCCCCACCGTCGGCCAGGCCGCCACCTCGAGCTCCCGGTAGGTGGCGAGCTGGGCGCGGGCGGCGGTCAGGCGCCGGGGCTCGAGCGATCTCGCCCAGGGGGCGAGCGCGGCGGCCAGCGCGGCCGGGGTGGGCGCGGCCCCCGGCCCGGCGCGGTGGACTGACTCCAGCACCTGGTGCACGGCGACGCCCAGCACAGGCCCCCCCCCGCCGAGGGACTCCCCCACCCCGATCGGCTCCCCTCCCCCGGGCGGGACCGGGTCGGTCGGCGGCAGGCCAAGGCGCCCGTACCAGTACTGGCGTGGGCAGCGGTGCACCTGCTCCAGCTGGGTGAAGCTGAGCGGGGCCGACCGCGGCACGGGATCGAGCCCGGGCTCGGCCCGCTCGGCGAGGTCGCCGACCCGAGTGGCGTCCTCCAGCTGGAGGACGGCCCGCCAGCGCCGGGACAGCGCCTCGGGCGCGTCGCCCTCCCCGCCTGCGCTCGACGGCGGGGCCGGGACCGGCCCGAGCCGGGCGGCGTCGGCGAGCGGGGCCGCCGGGAATCCGGGCCAGGGCTGGACCGCCCGCTCACGGTCCTGCATGGCCGCAGCCAGCACGAGGAAGTCGTCGTCGCCCGCCGCCCCCGGGGCGGCGCGCCCGGCGGTGGCGACCGCCGCCGCCATCGCCTCGGGGGAGTCGGCACCCGCGGCGGGCCCGCGGCGACGAACCGTCGTGGTGACCAGGAGCGCGTCGCGCGCCCGGGTCATCCCCACGTACCAGACGCGCCGGCGCTCCGCCCGTTCGGCGGCCCGGACGCCGCCGGCCGCCCACGCCGTCGCAGCCTGGGTCGGGGCGTCGTCCACCCGGGTCACGAGCACACCCCCATCAGCGCCGTCCCACACCACCAGCGGCGTGGACGGGGTCTGGAAGGGGCGGCCGTCGGCGAGGATGACGAAGGCGAACTCCAGGCCCTTGGCGCGATGCACCGTGAGCAGCGTGACGGCGTCCTCGTCGCCCCCCGGCGGCGGCTCAGCGGAGCGCTCGTCGGCGGCCAGAGCGTCCAGCCGCTGGAGCAGCTCGACCAGCCCGGCGGCACGGCCTCCCAGCTCCGCGGACAGGCAGAGGCGATGCAGTTCGCGCAGAGCCCCGACGGCGCGGCGGCCGTCCGGGTCGCCCAGGCGCCAGCGCGCCTGGTGGCGGCGCAGCAGCCCGCTGACCTCGAGGGCGGCGCCGACCACCCGCGCGGCGGAGCGGCGACGGGTGAGCCGCGCCAGCGCCTCCACCTCGTCCAGCACCGCGGCCATCCGCTCCCGCCATGCGAGCGGGAGAGCCGGGTCGCCCACCCCCCGGCGCATCCGCTCGCTGAGGGGCAGGAGCGCCGGGCCGAGGCCCAGGATCGCCGCGTCGGGGAGGCGGTGGAGCGGCCCCTGGGCCCAGCGGAGCCAGGCGGCATCGTCGTCGGGGTCGGTCGCGGCCCGGAGAATCGCGACCAGATCCTGCACCTCGGGGCGCTCGAACAGGGCCCCGCCGCCGGCGCGGTAGGGGACTCCCTGGCGCCGCAGCGCCTCCTCCAGCGGCCCCTGCAGCCGTCCCAGCGTGTAGGCGAGGACGGCGCAGTCGCGGAAGGCGACCGCCTGCACCCGGCCGCCCGGGTGACGCAGACCGCCAGCCTGGACGGTCCGCAGCACCGCCGCGATCGCCTCCGCCTCGGTGGCGGTGTCGGGCGCCACCCCGAGCCAGACCGGCACCCCGGGCTCGTCGACGCGGTGCAGCGCGACCGGGGGCTGATTGGCGAAGAGAGGGTCGACGCGGATCAGGCGGTCGGTCGCGGCCAGGATCGGGCCCCGCGAGCGGTGGTTGCGGCCCAGCACCACCGTGCGTCCGGGGACCCGCTCCATCACGTTGGGCGCAGCGTCGCGCCAGCCGTAGATGGCCTGGCGCGGGTCGCCCACCGCCACCACGTTGGACCAGCCGGGACGCGCCAGGGCGTCGAGGAGCTGCACCTGCAGCTCGCTGGTGTCCTGGAACTCGTCCACGATGAGGCAGTCGAAGTGGCCCCGGCACCACCGGCGCAGCGGGGTGCGGGGGCCGACGGCGGCCAGGGCGAGGCGGAGCAGGCCGTCGAAATCGACAGCGTTGGCCGCGCGGAGGCGCGCATCGTAGCCGGACCAGAGCGCCACCATCGTCTCCAGCGCCTGCCGATGCGCCGCCATCTCCCGGGGGGGGTGCCCGGCGGCCTCCCAGGCGGCGTGGGCCCGCTCCGTTCGACGCCGCGCCGCCGCCGGGCTGGCTTCCCGCGCCCGGGCGTGGCGCATGGCATCGTAGGCCCCCTCGATCCAGCTCTCGATCCGGTCGAGATCCACCGACGCGTCGGGCTCGTAGGGCAGAACCCCCGGCCCGGGCTCGCGGCCGGCCGCGAGCGCGGCCAGGGTCTCGGCCCGCGCCAGCCCCTCCCCCACCTGGTCCAGCAGGCGCAGCTCGGGCGAGACCCCCGCGCGGTAGGCGTGCTCGCGCAGGAGCCGGAGCGCGAGCTGGTGGAAGGTGCCCACCCAGCTGCGTTCCAGCCGGAGCAGCTCCCGCGACGCCGGCTCGGGCGCCAGCCCGGCGGTGACCTCCAGCGCGATCCGATCGCGCAACTCGGCGGCCGCCTTCTCCGTGAAGCTCACCGCCATGAGCCGGTGAGGTGGGACCCCGGCAGCGACGCGGGCGGCGAACAGGGCCGCCATCGTCCCGGTCTTGCCGCTGCCGGCGGCGGCCGCGACGCAGAGCGCGGTGTCCGGCCGATGGCGAACCACCTCGGCCTGCTCGGGGGTGGGCGCGAAGGCGGGCCGGTCTGCGCTCACGGCCGGGGCACCGGGTGCCCGCGGCCGACGCTGCCCACCCCGGCGCACACCGACCGACGCGAGCAGCCGTGGTCGGGATCGAGGCAGGTCCAGTGGGCGTGGCGGGGCTGTGCCGGGAAGCGGCCGGAGGCGATCCGGCGGCCCTCCTGCTCGAACCGGTCGACGAAGCTCCCGAGCGCGGCCGCGGGGAGCTCGCGCAGCTCGTCCGCCTCGTGCGGGGGCAGCGGCCGGTCCCCGTCGATCCGCAGCCCGCGACGGTCGAGCGGACGGTCGGGCCATCGCACCGAGGCGGGAGAGTGCCCCACATACCAGGTGCGGGCGAGCGCGGGAACGATGGCCGGGAGCGGAGTCACCGCCCCCCGGGCGAGCGCCAGAGCGTAGACCGGCAGCTGCCAGTCGGAGGGGCCCTCCTGGTCGCTGCCGTGGATCGCCGCCAGGATCGCCCCGCGGGCGGGGACTGCACGGGCGGTCTTGTAGTCGAGCACCTCGACCGCGCCCTCGTCGAGGGAGCGGACCCGGTCGATCCGCCCCCGCAGCTCCAGCCCCTCCAGCGCCAGGCGAAAGTCAAGCTCCACCCCGAGCGTCTCCCCCACGCCGCCCCCGACCGCGACCCAGTGGCGGGCGTAGCGGTCGACCAGCCGGCGCAACCACGCCTCGGCCGCCCGCAGCTCCAGTCGCCCGGGGATCTCGGGAGCCAGCCAGGGGAGGATGTGTCGCTCCAGACACTCGTCGGCCGCGGCGCGAAAGCGGTCGGGATCAGCCCGCCAGCTGGCCTCGACCCGGTGGAGCTGCTCCAGCAGCCGGTGGGCGGCCTCGCCGCGCAGCTGGGCCGGGGTGGGCGGGCCGGGGCGGACGACGCGGTGGTAGTAGAGGCGCCGGGGACACGCGAGCCATTCGTTGAGAGCGGTGGTGGAGAGCTGGAGCGGTGCCGACCCGACCGCCGGGGCGCCCTCCACGGGGTCGAACTCCGGCAGCGTGGCCAGCAGGCGGCCGAGGTCCAGCTGCGGCAGGGCGACCGCCTCGGGCCGGAGCGCCGGGCGGGCGGTCACGGCCGCGGCGAGCGCCGCCGCGAGGTCACTGCGCGTGAGGTCCGGGAGCGCGGGAACAGCCCGCTCGACCACCCCGGCCGCTCGCAGAGGCCGGAGCAGGGACGAGGGCTGCGCCACCCGCCCGTCGTACCGCTCGGCGTAGGTGCAGGTGACAGCCTGGGTGGCCCGCGTGAGCGCCACCACCAGGTGGCGGGCCTCCTCCTCCCCCTGGCGGTCGACCTCCAAGATGGTGTCCTGCAGCTCGGGCACCCGCTCCAACAAGAGCGCCAGCTCGTCGGGGGCGAGCAGACCCAGGGGGCGGGCCCTGGCCGGGAAGATCCCGACGGCACAGCCCGCCACGAAGACCCGCGCAAAGGCGAGCCCGCGGGCCTGGCGGATGGTGAGCAGGTGGACCGCATCGCGATCGGGATCGGGCTCGTCGTCCTCCTCGACGGCGCGTTGCAGCGCCACCTCTAGGAGGTCGAGGGCCACCTCGAGCGTCGGCGGCCGCCCCCGCAGGCGCGCCTCGACATCGGTGATCGCGCGCAGCGCCGCGGTCACCCCCCGGAGCACCGCGGCCAGCACCGGATCGGCCGGGGCGGCGGCAAAGAGCCCGGTCGCCGCCGCCACCTGGCCCACCCAGATCAGCAGTCTGTGGGGATCCACAGGACCGGGACTGAGAGCCGTTGCAGCCGCCTGGGCCCGCGCCAGCCGGCGCGCGAGCCGGCGCAGCTCGGCCCGCAGCGTCCCGTCCGCCTCCCTCCCCTCGCGCTGGACGGATTGCGCCTGCGCCTCGGCGAGCTCCACCCGCACGGTGCGGAGCAGGTCGGAGCCGTGGGCGCCGCTGCGCCGCCGCAGCCAGCGCCGGGCCGCTGGCGACAGCCCGCCCCAAGCGGCCTCCAGCAGGGTGGCGACGCGCTGCGGGTCGGCGGGTGCGGCGGACCAGCGCAGCCAGGCGCGCAGGGACCCCAGGGCGGGGTGGCGACTCCAGCCCAACCGTCCGGCACCGCACGGGACCCCGGTCAGGGCGAGGGCCTCCACGAAGACCGGCCCGAGCGGGGAGACTCCGCGCAGCAGGATCGCCACGTCGGCATAGCGCCCCGACCCCTGAAGCACCCAGGCCTTGATGGCACGCGCCACCCCGAGCGCTTCGGCGGACTCGTCCTCGGCCCGCCAGATCTCCACCGCCGGCCCGACCCCGGGGAGCGCGCTCCCGGCCGGGGAGGCCGGCTCCCCGGCGGCTCGCGACAGGGCGATCGGGTCGAGCGCCGCCGCCGCCGCCAGCACCGCCGGAGGCCGGCGCCGCGACTCCGGCAGGACCCAGTCCGCGACCGCCAGCGAAAGGGGCAGCTCCTCCTCGAACCAGCGAGCGCTGCCACCCCCCGCGCCGCCGAGCGCCTGGCGGGGATCTCCCGCCACCGCCAGCCGCCCCGGCGGGGGCAGCCCGAGGGCGAGTGCGCGCACGAGATGGAACTGAGCCGGACCCCAGTCCTGGGCATCGTCGATGAGGGCCGCGTCGAAGCGGGCGGCGACCCGCGACGGATCCTCCAGCAGATGCTCGGCGGCCAGCGCCACCGCGCCGTCGAGGTCGATGGCGCGGGCGGACTCGAGCACGTCCTGGCTGCGGGCGGCGATCACCGCGAGCTCCGCCAGCGCCACCGGCGCCCCGTGGAGCCGCGCCGCCAGGAGGCCGGGGCCGACCAGAGCCTGCCGGAGCGCCGCCACCGCCCGGCTGGCGTCCTCGATGCAGGCGGCGTCGGCGTGGAGGGGCGCGAGGCGGGGAAGCTGGCGGCGCGCCCGCTCCAGGGTCGCGCGCGCCGCCAGCCAGGTGCCGAACCCGGTGAGCACCTGCGGCCCCGGCCCGGCATCCTCGCGCGACCCGATCACCCAGCGGGCCAGATCGCCAAGGGTCCAGACGACCGCGAGCGGCTCGGCTCCCGGAGCGGACCGAGTCAGCCTCCGGCTAACATCGGCCCGAGCCCGGCTCGAGTCGACCACCACCAGAATGCGGGCGGGGTCCGTGCCCCCGGCAACGAGATCCCGGTGGAGGCGAGCGAGCAGATCGGTCTTGCCGGCAGCGGGACCGCCGAGGATCCGCACCGGGCCCCGCAGCGGTGGCGGCGGCGCGTCGGTCTCGATCACGGCCGCGGGCTGACGCCCTCCGGTACGGATCGTGGAGGCCGGCGGTCCGCTGGTTCCGGGGAGGTCGCGGCCAGCGCCCGCAGCGGCTCGAGCCGGACGAACCGGCTGAGCTCGCCGGCCAGGGTCGGCAGGTCGCACTCAGGGTGCAGCCGCATCGCCACCCCCTCCACCAGAGCGCAGAGGGCATCCCCGGCCCACTCCGGCATCCCCTCCACCGATCCCACCGACGCCGCCAGGCAGGCGGCGCCGACGCCGTGCCGAGCGGCGTCGATGCGCTCGGTGACGGAGAGGTCGGTGCCATCGACGGCCCGGAACAGCAGCCGAAACGCGACCGGGTGGCCGCGGGCGAAGTCGAGATAGACCATGAACTGGTGGGCGAGCCCGGCCGATCCCTCCCCCGGCGCCGCCACCCCGAGGCGATCGAGCAGCAGCCGGCAGTGCTGCTCGACCACCGCCATCAGGGCGGCCCGCTTGTTGGGGAAGTACTGGTAGATGAGCGGCTTGCTCACCCCCGCGGTGGCGGCGATCGAGTCCATCGTGGTGGCGACCACGCCATCGCGTGCGAACGCGATCAGGGCCGAGTCGATGATCTGGGCGCGGCGATCGTCCCGGCTGAGTCGCAGCGCCCGCGACCGTGCCGGCGTGGCCCGCGATCCGCGCAGGCGCCGCGTGACTCGCCCGATGGTCTCGACGGCCGGCACCGCCGGCCAGCGCGACACCGGCAGCTCGCCTCCCATCCTGGGCCGAGATCATACAAGGACGCCGACGTGGCCCGCCGGCCACCTGCGTGGCGCCCTGATATCCTGTCGAGACCCTGTCGGGATGGGGCGGGGAGGAGGGTCGCGACCGTGAGTCGACCAGGACTGCGACGGGCCACGGGAGCGGCCGCGGTGGTGGCGGGGGCGCTGGTCCTCAGTGCCACCATGGGAGTCGCCGCCGGTGCCCGCGAGGGGATCTCCGCGCGAGCGACCGGGGGCACCGTTCGCTTCGCCCTGCCGCCGGCGGTGACCCCGACCTACATCTACCCGCTCTACCCCTTCGCCGACTACACGTATGCCAATCAGAGCTTCTTCGAAGCGCTGATGTACCGGCCGCTGTACGCGTTCGGCGACAACGGCTCGCCCCTGCTCAACCGGAGCGCGAGTCTGGCCGATCCCCCCTCGTTCTCCAACGGCGGCCGCACCGTCACGATCACGCTGAAGCCGTACCGCTGGTCGGACGGGCGTCCGCTGACCTCGCGGGACGTCGAATTCTGGGAGAACCTGGTGGTGGCCAACAAGGCCGACTTCGGCCCCTATGTGCCCCACAACTATCCCGACAACGTGGTCTCCGCCACCTACCCGGCCCCGAACCGCTTCACCCTCACCTTCAATCGCGCCTACAACCACTTCTGGCTCCTCTACAACGAGCTCAGCCAGATAACGCCGATGCCCCAGCACGTCTGGGACCGGGTCAGCCTGACTGGGCCGGCCGGCAACCTGGACCAGACTCACGCCGGGGCGGTGGCGGTGAACCGGTTCCTGACCCGTCAGGCGAGTCAGCTCGACTCGTATGGCCGCAACCCGCTCTGGCGGGTGGTGGACGGCCCCTGGCGACTCAGCGCCTACACGCCAGCCACCGGCTTCTCGGTGTTCACCCCCAACCCGGCCTACTCCGGTCCTGACCGGCCCCGGATCCGCCGCTTCGAGGAGGTGCCCTTCACCAGCGACGCGGCGGAGTTCAACGCCCTGCGCGCCGGCACCATCGACTACGGCTACCTACCCCTATTCGATCTCAGCCAGCGGAGCTACTTCGAGCACCACGGATACCGGGTGTCGGCCTGGCCGCTGTGGGCGTTCGACAACCTCACCCTCAACTTCGGCAATCCCCGGCTGCGGCCGATCCTGGGCCAGCTCTATGTCCGCCAGGCGCTGCAGCACCTGGTCGATCAGCCCAGCTACATCCGCCACATCTTCCACGGCTATGCGGTGCCCACCTACGGGCCAGTGCCGCAGCAGCCGGTCACCCCCTTCGTCAGCCCGCAGGAGCGCCGCAACCCTTACCCCTTCAGCATCGCCGCCGCCCGAGCCCAGCTGGCCGCCCATGGCTGGCGGGTGGTTCCCGACGGGCGCTCGGTCTGCCAGCGGGCCGGCACGGGACGTCAGCAGTGCGGCGCTGGGATCGCGGCCGGCACCGCGCTCAGCCTCAACTTCGAATACCCCAGCGGGAGCGTCGCCGCCACCCAGGAGGCGCAGGCCTACAAGTCGGCGGCCGCGGCCGCCGGGATCCAGGTCCAGCTCGCCTCGCTGCCGCTCAACACCATCAACTCGCAGGGCGACTACTGCCCCGGGGCGGGATGCAAGTACGCGCTGCTCAGCTACGGCCTGGTGGGCTGGGACTACGGCCCCGACTACTACCCAACCGGGGGCGAGATCATCGGCACCGGCGCCAGCGGCAACAGCGGCGCCTACAGCGACCCCATCAACGACCGCAACATCGCCGCCACCCATGTCGAGCCCGGGCTGGGTCCGCTCTACCGCTACCAGAACTATGTCGCGACCCAGCTGCCCCTCCTGTTCTTCCCCACCCCGGTGTTCCAGGTCTCGGTGATCCGGGACACCCTCCAGGGTGTCGGCCCCCAGTCACCCCTGACCACCATCAGTCCCCAGAGCTGGTCGCTGAGCGGCTGAGCCCCGGCGCCCCGGGGAGCGGTCGGCT
Source organism: Verrucomicrobiia bacterium (assembly GCA_035532155.1). GTDB lineage: Bacteria > Chloroflexota > Dormibacteria > Aeolococcales > Bog-877 > DAHUZL01. The sequence continues at coordinate 13,926 of DATKRN010000022.1, forward strand.
CAGTCGACGCCGCCGGCGACCAACTGGCGCTGCACCACCTCCTGCAGCGCAAACACCAGGTCCAGGGCCTGCGCGGTCGAGCCGGACTCGGACGCCAGCGCCCGCTCGGCGGGCAGGATCGCCTCCTGCATCGACGCCAGCAGCTGCCAGCAGGGGATGGGGCAGCGATCGTGATGGCGCAGGTTCGCGCTCTCCAGCTCCCACAGCAACGAGTCCAGCTGCGCCAGCCAGGCGCGTCCGGTCACCCTCGTCCCCGCCAGGGAGGGAGCGGCCAGGGTGAGCGGGCGACGCGGAAGGTTCACGTCTCCTCGTCCCCGCCGCCGCGCCAGCGCTGCTGGTGGCGCCACGCCCGGACCTGATGCCAGGGCGTCGCCTCCCCCGCCCACGATCGCGAAGCCGCCGCAGCAGCCTGCGGGTGCTCCCGCCCGGAGCCAGCCGGCTGCTGGCTGCGCACCCTCACCTCCCCCATCAGCGCCAGCGCCCTCACCCGCACCAGCGGGGTCCCGGGGCGCACCGGCACGGGGGCGAGGTGGAGCTGCTTGCCGCCCATGATCGCCAGTCCCTGGAGATCGACATCCACCCCCTCGGGCACGACGATGTCGACGCCGCCCATCAGGGCGAGCACGTCGACGACGACCTCGGGAGCGTCGATCGTCGCCTGGCGGAGGTCGAGGACACATTCCCCCATCACCGCGGCCACCACGCTGTGCGCGTGGACCCGCCAGCGACCCTGCCGGCTGACCCGCGACATCACCGCCAGGGTGAGGTGCACCGCGCGCCGGCGCGACGCGTGACCCGCCCCGGCGAAGACGGCCACCGGCTCGGGATCGGCCGGCAGCCCCTCCAGCACCGCCGCCAGCTCGGCGTAGCTGCGCGCCGCGTAGGCGGCTCCGGAACGGTCCGCCAACTCGCCGAATGTGAGCCGTCCCTGGGCGCAGGATTCGCGCAGACGGTCCACCGCCCGCTCGCGGTCGACGTCAGCGACCAGCACGGTCGCCCGGCCCCCGACAGCTCCCGGCGGCTGCGTGGACATCGACCGCTCCTCCCTGTCGATGCACGGCGGACGAGGGTCCCGACGGTGGGCGCGAGCCCGGTGCGCCCGCGGCGGGTGGCAGGATTATAGGCGCACCGTCCCCCGTCTCCGTGCGCTCGTGACACGCGCGCGCGGACCGGGCGCCGGCCCGCTTCAGTCCCCGGCGAGTCCCCCGCAACCGTGGTAGCCGGGGTCGTCGATCGTCTCCGCCCGGCGCGCCAGGCACAGCGGTCGGACGGTGTCGCACATCACCGCCAGCTCGTCGGGTGCGGTGCGCCCGAGCGCGGCCTCCCGCAGTCCCGGCTGCGGCCCGTGGGCCAGCCGGGAGGAATGCAGGGTGATCGATCCCGGCGCCACACCGCGGCGGGAGCCGACGCTCCCCGCGACGTAGTAGAGGACGTCTTCGGAATTGAGGTTGGCGGGGTCGTAGGGAATCGGGACCGCGAGCGCCTCCCAGTCCAGCCGGCGCGAACCGCAGGAGCAGCGGACAAAGCCGCGGCCCTCGACGGTCTGGTGGGCGGGCGGTGGCACGTGAACGCGGCCGGCCACCAGCTCGAAATCAGCAATGTTGAGGGTCAACGGGTACAGCGACCCGTCCCAGCCGACGACATCGAAGGGATGATGACGGAGCCGGGAGGACTGCAGGCCGCCGCGGATGCGCACGCGCAGGTGTGCTCGCCCTCCTCGCCGTCGGTGGGCAGCGGCGTCGGCGGGTGGCAATCGCGATGGTAGGAGGGCGCCCCTCGAGCAGCTGGCCCGAGGGAGTGCGGTAGCGCCGCGGGATCGTGATCACGCCGGGGCTGGTCAACTCAACGTGGAGCTGCGGGCCCTCAGGTTGGAAGCGGTCGGTCGTCCCCCGCGGGATCACGCGGTAGTCGCCGCCGCCGTAGGCGAGGTCGCCGAAGACGGTGGCGAGCACCCCCTCTCACCGATGCACGAACACCACCTCGTCACCCTCGCTATTGCGGTAGCACCACGGCATCGGCTCCATGCAGTGGCGCAGCGCCACCTCGACGTCGTCGTTCCGGACCCGGGTGCGCGGCCGCCGCACCGGGTCCGCCTGGGCGCCAGCACGCCGGTGCGCAGGGGGTGATGGAGGTGACGGAGAGGGACCCACTCGTCATGCGCGGTCGGCTCCCAGTCCTGGCTAGCCGTGTAGCCGAGGGGCGGACTCGGGCGGGAGAGGGTCGACTCATCGCCGCTGACCCCCTCCAGCCCATCACCTCCGCGCAGAGCAGGCGCCCCTCCCAGCGGAGCTGGGTGGGGCGCTGGGCGGGGAGCTCGCCCCGCTGCTGGTACACGGGCATCCGAACCGTGCCGCCCAAGGGGCCGGGATCCCGTCCTGGGATTCCAGCCGGCTCCGGGAGCGCGATCGCGGGCGCACCCGCTGCCGCAGGTGCCGGTGGCGAGGACATCGCCGCAGACGGCCCGGCTGCCCCGGCTGGCCTGGGCCAGCATCTCCCCGCAGCTCCAGGGGAGGTCGGCCAGCCAAGCCCTCGACGGCGGCCGGCCGGAGACCGTGGCGGTCATCTCCAGCTCGCAGCCCCCGCCCCGGCGGCGGTCATGGAGCTCGTCGGGCGTCACCCGGTAGGGGCCGAGGCTGGTGGCGAAGTCGTTGGCCGTGACCGCTCCCAGCCCGACCGGTCGCTCTGCCCGCTGCAGGTCGCGCGCGCTCCAGTCGTTGCAGATGCAGAGGCCGGCCAGGTGCCGCTCGGCCCGGTCGGGGCTGAGGTCGTGCCCCTCCCGCCCGACCACCGCGGCCATCTCCAGCTCGAAGTCGAGCTCGCGGCAGCCGGGCGGCGCCGTCACCGGGGTCCCGTCGCCCACCACCACGTGGGGAGTGCTGACGTAGAAGCCGGGTCCCGGTACCACGCGGGTTCGACCACCAGGCCGCGCGCCCCCCACCTGGTGAGCACCTGCGCCTCGAAGGCGTAGCAGTCACGCAGCGCCGGGGGGCGCGGGACCGGCGCCAGCCGCACCACCTCGGCCAGCGCAACCACCTCGCCGGGGTCGCGACCGGCCCGCTCGCCGGCCGCCGCCAGCCGCTCTTCGTGATCACCCAGCAGGTCAACCAGGCCAGGGCTCGCCTCCCATCCCTGCAGGCGGTCATTCAGCACCAGCCGGACCCTCTCGTCGGCCGAATCGAGAGGACGGGAGGTGGCCCAGCGCACCGCGACTCAGCTGCTCGTCAGCCGGGGCGGGCCGCCCCGGGGACTTCACCGGCGGCCAGAGCCCAGTCCAGACCGGCCCATCTCACCGGTGTAGGAGGGGGCGCAGCGCCGCCCCCCGCGTCCCCTACGATGCCCGGATGAGTTCCGACCCACCCCCCAGCGCCGGTCTCCCCGAGTTCGCTCCCGGACCGCTCTCGCTGGGGTTCGACCAGCTGCTCGGGTCCGAGATCATCGAGGCCGGTCCGGGACGCGTCCACCTGCGGCTGGTGCTGACGCCAGCCCACCACCAGCCGTTCGGGATCGTGCACGGGGGCGTGCACGCCGCCCTCGCCGAGAGCGCGGCCTCGATCGCGGCCAGCTTGAATGCGGGGCGGATCGCGGTCGGCATCAGCAACCACACGAGCTTTTTGCGCGCCGTTCGCGACGGGGTCCTGGACGCCGTCGCCACCCCGGTCCACACCGGGCGGCGGGTCCAGCTGTGGGAGGTCGCCATCCACCGTGGCGAGGAGCTCGTCGCCAGTAGCAGGGTGCAGCTGTTCGTGCTGGGGGACCCGGGCCAGCCCGGCAGCGCCTGAGCACCCCGGCCCCCGCCTACGCCGTTGAGGTGGGCTGCGCCCCCAGCACCGCCTGCGCCGCCGCGAGTCGAGCCGCCGGCACCCGGAACGGGGAGCAGGAGACGTAATCCAGCCCGATCCGCTCGCAGAGCGTGATCGAGGCCGCGTCGCCGCCGTGCTCTCCGCAGATCCCGATCTCGATGTCGGGCCGAGTCGCCCGCCCCTGTTCGACCGCGATCGCCATCAGCTGGCCCACGCCGTCCGGGTCGAGGTGCTCGAACGGATTGGCGGGTAGCACCCCGTCCCGCACGTACTGGCCGAGGAACTTGCCCTCCGCGTCGTCGCGCGAGACCCCATAGGTCATTTGGGTGAGGTCGTTGGTGCCGAAGGAGAAGAACTCGGCCGCCTCCGCGATCTGGCCGGCGGTGAGGGCGGCCCGGGGAACTTCGATCATGGTCCCGATCTTGATCGACAGGCGCGTGCTGTGCTCGCCGGCGACCGCCTGCAGGGTGGCCTCGATCACGGCCCGCGTGCGACGCAGCTCCTCGACGTGACCGACCAGCGGCACCATGATCTCCGGGACCGCGCGAACGCCGCGGCGACGGAGCTCGCAGGTGGCCTCCGCGATCGCCCGGGTCTGCATCTCGATGATCTCCGGGTAGAGCAGTCCCAGGCGACAGCCGCGCAGGCCCAGCATCGGATTCTGCTCGCGCAGATCCTCGACCGCCGCCAGCAGCTGCTCGGCGTGCGCCAGCTCGGCGCCGTGCTCGCCTCGCCCGCGGCGCTCCGAGACCTCGACCAAAAGGGCGTCGTGGTTGGGCAGGAACTCATGCAGCGGCGGGTCGATCAGGCGGATGATCACCGGCAGGCCCCGCATCGCCTCCAGGATCCCGATGAAGTCCTGGCGCTGGAAGGGCAGCAGCTCGGCCAGGGCTTCGCGGCGTCCCTGGGGAGTGGCGGCCAGGATCATCGCCTGCACGTGCGGCAGCCGGTCCTGCTGCATGAACATGTGCTCGGTTCGGCACAGGCCCACACCCCGGGCGCCGAAGTCCCGGGCGCGCCGGGCGTCCTCGGGGGTGTCCGCGTTGGCGAAGACGCCCAGCCGGCGGACCCGGTCGGCGAGACTCAGGAGCTGGCGCAGGTCACCCGAGACGGCCGGCTCCACCGTCGGCACCTCCCCCAGGATGACCCGACCGGTGGTGCCGTCGAGGGTGAAGACCTCACCCTCGCGCAGGGTCACCCCTCCGGCGGTGAACTGGCGCCGGCGCAGGTCGACGGTCACCGACTCGGCGCCGGAGACACACGGCTTGCCCATCCCGCGCGCCACCACCGCCGCGTGCGAGGTGCGGCCGCCGCGAGCCGTGAGCACCCCCTCGGCGGCGATCATGCCGTGGACGTCGTCGGGGTTGGTCTCCACCCGCACCAGGATGCACGGCGTCCCGGCCCGGGCCATCGCCTCGGCGCGGTCGGCGTCAAACACCGCCGCCCCGGTCGCCGCCCCCGGGGATGCCGCCAGGCCGGTGGCGAGCACCTGCACCGGGGCCCGGGGGTCGAGGCCGCGATGCAGCAGCTGGTCGATCTGGTCGGGCTCAACCCGCAGCAGCGCCTCGTCGCGGGTGATGAGGCGCTCGCGCAGCATGTTCACCGCGATCCGCACCGCCGCCTGGGCGGTGCGCTTGGCGGTGCGCGTCTGGAGCATGTAGAGATGGCCGCGCTCGATCGTGAACTCCATGTCCTGCACGTCGCGGTAGTGGGCCTCCAGCCGCCGGGCGATCCGCTCGAACTCGCGGTAGACCGCCGGCAGCTGCTGGCGCAGGGTCGCGATCGGCTGGGGCGTGCGGATTCCCGCCACCACATCCTCGCCCTGGGCGTTGAGCAGGTACTCGCCGAACACACCGCGCTCCCCGGTGGCGGGGTCGCGGGTGAAGGCGACGCCGGTGCCGGAGGTCTCCCCCATGTTGCCAAACACCATCATCTGGACATTGACCGCGGTGCCCAGGGTGTGGGGGATGTGGTTGTACTCCCGGTAGGCGATCGCGCGGCGCGTGTTCCAGGAGCGGAACACGGCCCCGATCGCGTGCTCCAGCTGGCGCATCGGGTCGTCGGGGAACTCCTCCCCGGTGGCGCTGCGCACCAGCTGACGCATCCGCGCCACCAGCCGCTCCAGCGGGGCCACCCCGAGGTCGGCGTCGGTGGCGGCGCGGGCGCGTCGCTTGGCCTCGGCGAGCGCCTCCTCGAAGGGTTGCGGGTCCGCCCCCAGCACGATCTTGGCGAAGAGCTGGATGAAGCGACGGTAGGCGTCGAGCGCGAAGCGGCGGTCGCCGGTCCGCTGGGCGAGCCCCTCCAAGGTGGTGGGGGTGAGCCCGAGGTTCAGCACCGTGTCCATCATCCCGGGCATGGAGAACGCCGCCCCCGAGCGCACCGAGACCAGCAGCGGATCCGCGGGGTCGGCGAACTGGCGGCCGGCCGCCCGCTCCAGCCACCGCAGTCCCGCCTGGACCTCCTCCCAGAGCCCGGCGGGGAGCCGGTTGCCCGCCCCCAGGAAGGCCAGGCAGGCCTCGGTCGTGATCGTGAAGCCGGGCGGGACCGGCAGGCCGGCGCGGGTCATCTCCGCCACCCCGGCGCCCTTGCCTCCGAGCAGCGAACGCATCTCGCGCCCGCCCTCGTCGAACCGCCACACCCAGTGCCGGCCGGCGCGGGCGCGGGTCCGCCGGGGGGACCCGGCGCCGGCGGGCTCGCGGCTCGGACGGCGGGGACCGGGGCTCTCGGGTCGCTGGGTCGCGCGCTTGGGGGCCGCCTTGGGCGCCATCACCTGCCTCCACGCAGAGCCGCTCCACCACCACCGGCAACCGTGAGCGGATCGACCCGCCTTGCGCTGCCTGCTCCCCCGCCGGCGAGTGTAGCGAAGCGCCGGTCGGCCCCGGGGCAGGGCCCCCGACCGGGAGCGGCCCGAGGCCCCGGCGCCCCGGCGGGCCGATCGGGTTCGGTGCCAGCGGATCTTGGGCACCGCTCTGACCTCGGACCGTCGCGAGCGGTGGGAGCCCGGCCCGGATGACCGACGGGACCCGCCGGCTGATCGGGGGGTTGACCCTGGCCGGCCTTCTGATCGGGGTGGGGGCGGGCTCGCGCCGCCGAGCGCCCGCCGACCGGACCGGTGGCTGGCGCCCCCGCTCGGGTCTCGATTCCAGTACCAGCTCCAGACCTCGTCGTCGCCGGCCCTTGCCGGCACCGGGGGGATCGAAGTCGGGCTCTGCGCCCGCCCCGCCGAGGGTGGCGCCTGCGTCCGACCGCGGGTCTTTCGGCATCGACGTCTACGGTCCCGATGGGAGGACCCCCAACCGGGCGGCGGTCCGCGCCATCCGCGCCCGGGGCGGCTCTACCATCTGCTACGTGGACGCGGGCACGTGGGAGAGCTGGCGTCCCGACGCGGCGCGGTTTCCCCGCCACCTTCGGGGCCGGCCCAACGGGTGGCCGGGGGAGCACCGGCTCGACATCCGCCAGACCGGAGAACTGCTGCCGCTGATGGCCGCCCGGGTGGCCCGCTGTCGGAGCGCCGGCTTCGAGGGCGGCGAGGTCGACAATGTCGATGGGTTCGCCAACGCCACCGGCTTTCCGCTCACCTCCGCCCAGCAGCTCCGCTACAACCGCGACCTGGTCGCGCTCGCCCACCGCCAGGGGCTCGCCGCCGGACTCAAGCACGACCTCGGACAGGTGCGGGCGCTCCCGCCCGCTGTCGACGTCGCCATCGACGGGCAGTGCGCGCAGTACGCGGAGTGCGATCGTCTCCGGCCCTTCCTGGCCGCCCACAAGGCCGGGTTCGAGATCGAGTACACCCTGGCCCCCGCTCGCTTCTGCCCGGCCGCCGCGGGACGGAGCGCAGGCGCCAAGCGGCCCGCCCTGCGCGCCCGGCCGTGGACGCCGTGCCGCTGAGGCCGGCCCCGGCCCCCACCGGGGACCGCAGCCCGCTGAAGGCCGCGCCCCGATGATGGCCACCGCCCGCTCGCCGGATGACGGCCGACCGCTGGCGCTCGACCTCTTGCCCGACACCGCCGAGGTGACCCCATCGGGGGAGCTGCGGGTGGGAGGCGTCGACCTCCTGGAGGTGGCGCGGATCGTGGGCACGCCCTGCTATGTCTACGACGAGGCCACCCTGTGGGCCCGCTGTCGGGCCACGGTGCAGGCCTGGCCCGGCGGCGCCGCCTACTCGTCGAAGGCGTTCAGCTGCGTCGCGATGGACCGGCTGGCTGCCGGGGCGGGGCTGCGGGTGGATGTCGCCAGCCTGGGCGAGCTCCAGGTCGCCCTCGCCGCCGAGGTGGCGCCCGAGTTGATCGTCTGCCACGGCAACAACAAGTCCGACGCCGAGCTCCAGCTGGCGCTCGCCCGGGGCGTGGGGCGGATCGTGGTCGACTCGTTCGACGAGATCGATCGGCTCGAGCGGCTGGTCGCGGCGGGACCGTACTCAGCCCCCGGGGTGTGGTTGCGGGTGACCCCAGGGGTGGACCCCCACACCCATCGGGCGGTGGCGACCGGGCAGCTCGACTCCAAGTTCGGGCTGCCGGTGGACGGCGGCCTGGCGGACGCCGCCTTGGACCGCCTGGCCCGCTCGCGCCGGCTGCGCCTGGTGGGCCTGCACACCCACATCGGCAGCCAGGTGGTCGAGCTGGAGCCCTTCCGGGTCGCCGCCCAGCGGGTGGCCCGGGTCGCGGTCGCGCGCCGGCTCGCCGAGCTCTGCCTGGGGGGCGGACTCGGGGTCGCGTCGGTGACCGGCGAGCTTGTGCCCACCCTCTCCGACTGGGCCGAGGCCGGCGAGCGCGGCTGCCGGGAGGCGGGGCTTCCCCACGATATCCACCCATCCGCGGAATTCGGGCGGGCGGTGGTGGCCCGGGCGGGCCTCACCCTCTACACGGTGGGGACGATCAAGCGGCTCCCCCACGGGCGCACCTTCGTGTCGGTCGACGGGGGGATGGGCGACAACCCCCGACCCGCGCTCTACGGCAGTCGCTACGAGGCGTTCCTGCCCCGCGACCCCTTGGCCCCCCGCGGGCTGCCGGCCGATGTGGTTGGCCATCACTGCGAGTCCGGCGACGTGCTGGTCCGGGACGGGTGGCTGCCGCGGGACACAAAGGTGGGCGACTGCCTGGCGGTGCCGGTGACCGGTGCCTACGCTCACGCCATGGCGTCGACCTACAACCGGGTGCCCCGGCCCCCGGTGGTGTTCCTCGCCGAGGGCCGGGTCCGCCAGGTGGTTCGGCGCGAGACGGTGGAGGACATCCTGCGGCTGGAATCGGATCTGCAGCTGGCGCGGGGCGCCCGCGGCTGACCCTCGCGGGCAGCCGCAGGCGCGGACGGGACCGCCGGGACCGGTGCTACTGTGATTACATCGGCACCCCGGCGGTGGCGATCAGGAATGCACGTCCACCCGCCTGAGGATCCGCTCGATGGGCATGCACGCAGGGGCCAGCGGACACGGAGGGGCGGGACGGTTTGCCCGCGGGGTCGGGCGCGGTCCCCAGCCCCAGGACCTGCGCCCGGTGCGACGCAGCACCGTGCTCCGGGTGGCGCGGCTGTTCCAGGCCTACCGTCGCCAGGTCCTGATCGTGCTCCTGATCCTGGTGGTGGTGGCGCTGCTGGGGGTGGTCAACCCCTACATGCTGAAGCTCATCATCGACGTCGCGTTCCTCCACCACAGCATGCGGCTGCTGCTGATCTTCGTCGCCATCATGCTGATCACGCCGGTGATCAGCACCGCCCTGGGGGTGTGGCAGACCTATCTCAACGCGATCGTGGGCCAGCGGGTGATGCAGGACCTGCGGCTCGCCCTCTACACCCACCTGCAGCGGCTGCCGCTGCGCTTCTTCACCGCCACCCGTACCGGCGAGATCCAGTCGCGCCTCGCCAACGACATCGGCGGGGTCGACAGCGTGATCACCAACACCGCGACCTCGATCGTCTCCAACCTGACCCGCGCCGCGGCCACGATCGTGGGCATGCTGGTGCTCAGCTGGCAGCTGACCGCGCTCTCGCTGGCGCTGCTGCCGGTGTTCCTCTACGTCACCGTGCGGGTCGGCGAGGTTCGCCGCCGGGTCAGCGGCGAGACCCAAGAGACCCTGGCCGACCTCTCCGCGCTCGCCGAGGAGACGCTCTCGGTGAGCGGCATCCTGCTCACCAAGGTCTTCGGGCGCGAGTCGTTCGCGCGCCAGCGCTACGCTCGCGAGACCGGCCGCCTCACCCAGCTGATGATCCGCCAGCAGATGGTGGGACGCTGGTTCTTCGGGTTCATCTCGACCTTCTTCTCGATCATCCCCGCGCTGGTCTATCTCGCCGCCGGGGCGATGCTGTTCGGCTCCCACCCCGCCGGGCATGCGGCCTTCGCCACCAGCGGGGCCGACTCCATCGGCACGATCGTGGCCTTCACCACGCTCCAGTCGGGGCTCTTCTTCCCGCTCGGCCAGCTGCTCAACATCCAGGTGGAGATCCAGGGCGCCTTCGCCCTCTTCGACCGCATCTTCGAGTACATCGACATCCCCCTCGAGATCACCGAGCGTCCCGGGGCGCTGGCGATCCCCAGCCAGGAGATCCGGGGGGCGGTGAGCTTCGAGCACGTACGCTTCCACTACCAGCCGGGCCAGGGCGTGGCCGCGATCGACGAGGTCTCGTTTCGCGCCGAGCCCGGCCAGCTGGTCGCGCTGGTGGGTCCCAGCGGGGCCGGCAAGACCACCCTCACCTACCTGCTCGCCCGCCTCTACGACGTCGACGCCGGACACGTGCGGGTGGACGGACACGACCTCCGCGACCTCACCTTGGCCACCGTCCAGGGGGCGATGGCGATCGTGACCCAGGAGGTGTTTCTCTTCCACAGCACGATCCGCGAGAACCTGCTGGTGGGCAAGCCCGACGCCACCGCCGAGGAGGTGGAGGCGGCCGGCCGCGCCGCCGCCATCCATGACCGGATCATGGAGCTGCCCCAGGGCTACGACACGGTCGCCGGCGAGCGCGGGTATCGGCTGAGCGGGGGCGAGAAGCAACGGATCGCGCTCGCCCGGGCGATCCTCAAGGACCCCCGGATCCTGGTGCTGGACGAGGCCACCTCCGCGCTCGACACTCACAGCGAGCGGCTGGTCCAAACCGCCCTCGACCGGCTGATGGCGGGCCGGACCACCCTGGCGATCGCCCACCGTCTCTCCACCGTGATGGCGGCCGACCAGATCCTGATGCTGGAGCGGGGCCGGATCGTGGAGCGCGGCACCCATGCCCAGCTGCTGGCCGCGAACGGCGCCTACAGCCGACTGTACCTCAGCCAGTTCGCCGGCCAACCGAGCGAGGCCGCCGCCAGCTGAGCGGGCCGCCCCGCGGCCCGGACGCCGGGGTCAGGGCTCGAGCCCGAGCCGCTCCCGGCACACCTCGACCAGGCGGTCGAGCCCGACCCGCACCTGGGCCATGCTGTCGCGCTCGCGGATGGTGGCAGCCCGGTCGCTCAGGCTGTCGAAATCCACCGTGACGCACAGGGGCGTGCCGATCTCGTCCTGGCGCCGATAGCGCCGGCCGATCGACTGGGTCTCGTCGTAGTCGGTGGCGAGCACGCGGCGCAGGTCGGCCTCCACCGCCCGGGCGGGCCCGACCAGGTCAGTGTGCTTGGAGAGGGGCAGCACCGCCACCTGGTAGGGAGCCACCGATGGCGCCAGCCGGAGCACCACCCGGCGCTCGCCGCGCACCTCCTCCTCGGCGTAGGCGTCGAGCAGGACGGTGAGCGCAGTGCGATCGACTCCCACCGCCGGCTCGACCACGAACGGCAGCAGCGGCTGACCGGTGGCGGGGTCGGGGACGGCGAGGTCCTTGCCGCTCACCTCCTGGTGGCGGCGGAGGTCGTAGTCCCCCCGCCGCGCGATCCCCTCCAACTCCCCCCATCCGAATGGGAAGCGGTACTCGATGTCGCTGGCGCCGAGGGCGTAGTGGGCCAGTTCCGCGGGCGCGTGGGGCCGCAGCCGCAGGTTCTCAGGGCGGATCCCGAGCTGACTGAACCACTCCATCTGGTCGTGGCACCAGTACTCGAACCACGGCTCGTCCTCACCCGGCGCGCAGAACCACTCCATCTCCATCTGCTCGAACTCGCGCGAGCGGAAGATGAAGTTTCCCGGCGAGATCTCATTGCGGAAGCTGCGCCCGATCTGGGCGATTCCGAAGGGGAGCCGCTGGCGAGCGCTCTGGAGAACATTCTTGAAGTTGACAAACATCCCCTGCGCCGTCTCCGGACGCAGATAGACTCGGGTGCTGTCGTCCTCCACCGGGCCCACGAAGGTCTTGAACATGAGGTTGAACCGGCGCACCACCGAGAGCGGTCCGCCGCAGTGGGGACAGCGATCCCCCTCGAGCTGGTCCTGGCGCCACCGCATGTGGCAGCTGCCCAGGCAGTCCACCAGGGGGTCGGTGAAGGCATCGACGTGGCCCGAGGCGACCCAGACACGGGGGTTCATCAGGATCGCGCACTCGATGCCCTCGACGTCCGGGCGCAGCTCGACCACGCGGCGCCACCAGGACTCGCGCACGTTGCGCCGCAGCCTCACCCCCAAGGGTCCGTAGTCCCAGACCGCATTGAGGCCGCCGTAGATCTCGCTGCTGGGGAAGACGAACCCCCGTCGCTTGGCCAGCGACGTCAGCTTCTCGATCACGCTCTGGCCCCCGCCCACGGGGGGGGGCAGCGGCTCGGTCGCGTCGGTCACGGGCTCCTCCAGCTGCGCCGGCCGACCGGCTGCCACCGGGGCGCCATTGTACGGGCTCGTCTCCCCCCGGGCGGCCTCAGTGGCGGTAAAGGCGCTCCGCCAGGGTGCGGCCGGAGGGCGGGCGCCCGCTGCGGTCGGCACGCCGGTCCACCGCCAGCAGCGCGCGCTGTATATAGCGGACGCCGGCGAAGCGCAGCGGCTCCGGCTCCCACCGCGGCGAGCGGTGGCCGATGTAGGCGAGGCCGGTACGCTCCGACTCGCGGCCCAAAGCCAGCTCGGCTACGGTGCGCCCGAAGAGGTTGGTGGTGCTGACCCCGTCGCCGACGTACCCGCCGGCCACGATCACGCCGCCCGCCCGGTCGTGCCGAATGGCGGGAGTGAAATCGCGGGGGACTCCGACCACGCCCGCCCACCCGTGGGTGAAGCGCGCCTGGGCCAGTGCCGGAAACCAGCGACGCGCCTGGGCCTGGAGGCGACCCTGGGTGCGCCGGTCGCGCTCCATGTGGGCGGGGATGCGCGAGCCGTAGTGATAGGGAGCTCCCCGTCCGCCGAAGAGGATCCGGTCGTCCGCGGTGCGCTGCAGGTAGTCGACCGCCAAGTGGTAGGAGGAGAGGCATTCGGCCCCGCTCCATCCGATCTCGCGCCACAGCGACGGCGCGAGCGGTTCGGTGAGCACGATCGTCGATGTCATCGGCAGCAGACGCCGGCGGAATCCGGGCAGACCCACGCCGTAGGCCTCGGCGGCGACCACCACGGTGGCGGCGCTGATCCGCCCCCGGGCGGTGCGCAGGGCCGCCGGCCGCCCGGGCTCGACCGCCTCCACCCGCGTGTGCTCCAGGATGCGCCCGCCGAGCCGCTCCACGGTGCGCGCCAGCTGGCGGACCAGGCGCCCGGGGTGGATCCGAGCGCACTGGGGGTGGAGCACCGCGCCGATGGCACCGGGGATCCGAACCCGCTGGGCCAGCTCGACCGCGTCCAGCACCCGCCGGCCGTCGCCGGGACGGGAGCCGATCGCCTCCGCCTCCAGCAGGGGTCGGTGCTGAGGACCGAGGGCGATGTGGAGCGCCCCCACCTTGCGAAAGTGGCAGTCGATCCCCTCCCGCTCCGCCACCCGGCCCACCTCGTCGACGGCGTCGCCGAGGTGGCTCATCAGCCGCCGGGCGGCGTCCGGTCCGTGTCGCTGGGCCAGCTGAGCCTCCTCCACCGGATAGAAGGCACTGCACCAGCCGCCGTTGCGTCCCGAGGCGCCGTAGCCGGCGATCTCCTGCTCCACCACCGTCACCTGCAGCTGAGGATCCAGCTGCAGCAGGTAGTAGGCGGTCCACAGCCCGGTGAACCCGCCCCCGAGGATCGCGACGTCGCACCGGACATCGCCGTCCACTCCCGGGCGGGGGGTGAGATCGTCGGCAGCGGTCGCCAACCAGAAGCTCTGCTGGGTGTAGTCGGTGAGCATGGGCGTCCCCTCGATGGTGGGCACCGCGCGGGGTCACGGTCGCCCAGCCGGTGACGCCCGATCCCGGCGGCGGGGGGGCGCCGCGGGCAGCCGCCCGCGGCGCCCGGCCCCGGGCTACTTAGTGTAGTACCAGTCGTTCGGGTAGATGTTCAGATAGGGGTCCTGGGGCGCGACCCCATCCAGGTTCTTCTTGACCGCCGAAATCCGGAACACCGGCATCGGCAGGAAGATCTCGTACTGCTGCGTCGTCATGTAGTTCTCGTAGGCGGCGAAGGTGGTGAAGTCAGAATGGGTGTGGGTGGCGTTGATCAGCTGCTGCAGGTGGGGGTCGCAGAGGTCGGAGTAGTTGCCGCTGGCGTTGCAGCCGAACGGCGCCCCGCCGGTGGGATACCAGCCCGGCCAGCCCCAGGGCCAGAACTCGATCGAGTAGTTGAGCTGCCACGAGCAGCTCGTGGCCTGGATGCAGGCTCCCTCCAGCGACACCTCCTCGCCGGCGTTGACGATCTTGAGGATGAGGTTGATCCCCACCAAAGAGAAGCTCGACTTCAGCAGCTGCACCATCTCCGAGTTCATGGTGGTGGCGGTCTGCGCCAGCAGGGTGAACTGCAAGGGAGCCCCTTTGTGCACCCCGACCCCGCATTCGCTGGCGCTGGTGCCGGGACGCTGGCAGGTGGAGGTGCCGTTGGGGACAACCCTCCAGCCGTGCGCCTTGAGCAGCTGCTTGGCACTGGACACGCTGTAGGGGTAGGGGTCGTCGCGCTCGAAGGCGGTGACCAGGGGGTTGTTGTAGCCCGGGTCGGGCACCGGTCCGGCGGCGTAGTAGCCGAGCCCATGCTCGACGTTCTTCAGGATCGAGCTCATGTTGACGAGATGGGTCATCGCCTGGCGGACGTAGAGCTGCTTGAGGATGGGGGTCTGCGGATCCTTGGGCGCGTAGCTGAAGATGATGCCGCCCCACGTGTCCTGGCCCCAGTTGATGATTTTGTACCCCTTGGCCTTGAGGGCCGGGATGGTGCTGCGGTCGTTGAGCGGGACGTAGCCGTAGTCGAGCTGACCGGACTCCAGCGCATTGAACTCGGCGCTGTCACTGGTGAACGGAACCTCGACGAACTCTTTGATCTTGGGCTTGGTCGCCCCCGAGTAGCGGAGGTTGGGCGCGAAGGCGACGTAGCTGTTGGTGGGCTCGTAGGACTTGATCTCCCAGGCCCCGTCGACCACCTTCCAGAGCGGGTTGCTGGCGTAGGTGGCCACCGTCTTGGTCTGCGCCATGAGGTAGGTGTACACCTTGGCGGCGCCGGCCGCGGTCCGATCGTAGTTGCCCACCGGGCTGCTGGCCGAGGTCTTGTCCCAGGCATGCTGCGGGATCGGCGTGATCTGGCTCAGCTGGTTGCCCAGCACCCAAGTGTGGCTGTAGGTGCCGTTGAACGTGATCGAGAACTTGGACGCCGAGAGGTAGCGGATGCTCTTGATGTTGTCGGGGAAGTGACCCGGGACATAGGCGGGCCAGTTGGTCTTCTCCGCCTTCAGCAGGTTGATCCAGAATTCGATGTCACGGGTCGTCACCGGCCGGCCGTCCGACCAGCGCCAGGGCTTGAGGGTCATGGTCGCGACCGTGTCCCCGCCCGTGCTGCTCCACACCGGCGCGTAGCCAAGGCTGTGGCGCGGGCTGAACACCGGCTTTCCGTTCTGGCCCCAGATATAGAGCGGACGCCACATGAGGTAGGTGAACCAGGGGACATAGCCGACGTCCCAGTAGGCGCCGGTGAACATCGGGAACAGGAAAGTGGGTCCCTCTCCGACGTAGCCGGCGAAGCGGACGACGCCACCGGACGCCGCCGGCGCAGGTGTCGGGGTCGCCTTGATCGCGGTGGCGCCGCAGCCCGCCAGCACCACGGCCATCGCCGCCACGCTCAGCAGGGCCCGGCGCCCCCCTCCCAACCAACGGGTCATTCAGGTATCCTCCTGGACCGAGGGCGCTCTCGCGGACGGACCCGCAGATTCCACGACCCGCCCTCCCGCGTCAAGCCGACGGCCGCTGTCCGTCGCTTGCAGCACGGCTGCAAGGTTTGCCGAGGATGGTACGAAGCCCCCTGGGTGGTGTCAAGTAGGCGAGGGAGCCGCACCCCGGGGCAGCCCTCTGGGACGGTCAGGGAGAGGGCGCGGGCGCCCCGCCCCGGAGCACCGGGACCCGGACGGCGGGCGGACGACCGGCCAGGACCCCGAGCGTGATGGCCACGCCGCCAACCAGCTGGAGCGGGCGGATCGGCTCACCGATCAGCGCCGCCGCGAACACGATCCCGAGGAAGGGCTGGGTGTAGCCATAGACGGAGGTCCGGGTGGGGCCGAGGCGCTCCAGTCCTGTGTAGTAGAGCCATCCGCTCAGGGTGACCGCTGCCAGCGCGCTGAACGCCAGCAGGCCGAGGACACCTGAATCGAACCGGGCGGGCGCGACCACCGCCTCCACGATCCCGAGCGGGGCCAGGCCGATGCTGCCCACCAAGCTCACCATCGCCGCCAGCGCGAGCGGCGGATGGCGGGAGAGGAGGGGCGAGATGAGCAGGAGGTAGGCGGTCCAGCTGACGGGCAGTCCCAACCCCACCAGGTCGCCCGCGACCGAGGAGCGGCCGTGGGCTCCGGTGAGGACCACCAGCCCGAGGCCGGCGAGGCCCACCCCGAGCCCGGCCCAGACCCGAGTTGAGAGCCGCTGCCGGCGCCGCCAGGCGAGCCAGCCGGCGACCCCGAGCGGCGCGGTGCCGGCGAGCAGGGAGACGTTGTCCGCGCTGGTGAGGCGCAGGGCCCAGGTGAACGAGACCTGGTTGATGACCACCCCGCAGCCGGCCGCCAGCGTCAGCTGGGCCAGCTCCCGGCCCCGCGGCCATCGCAGCGGGCCCTCGCGCCAGCGCGCGAGGGCCGCCAGCAGGCCGGCCCCCAGCACCCAGCGCAGCGCCGAGAACGTGAGCGGGCCGACGGGGCCGACGGCCAGCTTGGTGACGACGACGTTGGCGCTCCAGATGACGTAGGTGACCAGTACCAGCCCGTCGCCCCAGCCGGCTCCCCCCGGCAGCGCGCGGCCCGGGAGCGGCAGCCGGCCCGCGCCTGCCTGCTGCCTCACCACGCCCACGGTAGCGGAGCCGCCCGGGAGACTGGGTGGGGGGCGCGACGGAGGCTGTTACGATCGGAGCATGCTGCGCCTGCATGACACGCTGGCGCGCGGCGTACGCCCGGTGGAGCCGGCCGAGCCCGGCCGGCTTGGCCTCTACAGCTGTGGACCGACCGTGTATCGCTCCGCGCACATCGGCAACCTGCGCACCTACCTGCTCGCGGACTGGATCAAGCGCACCGCCCGCGGCGCCGGCCTCGAGGTCCGTCACGTCAAGAACATCACCGATGTCGGCCACATGCGCCAGGAGCTGGCCGAGCGCGGCGGCGACAAGGTGATCGCGGCGGCGCTGGCCGCGGGCCGCACCCCGCAGGCGATCGCGCGGGCCTACGAGGACGAGTTCCACGCCGACGAGGCGGCCCTTCTGATCGGGCCCGCGGACGTCTTCCCCCGCGCCACCGAGCATGTGCCCGCGATGCTGGACCTGGTGGCGCGGCTGCTGGCCCGCGGGCTCGCCTACCAGGCTCAGGGCTCCGTCTACTTCGACACCAGCGCCTGGCCCGACTACGGTCGCCTCTCCGGCAACCTGGCCCCCGCGCAGCTGGCCGCGGCCGCCGGCGAGGCCGACCCGCTAAAGCGCCACCCCGGCGACTTCTCGCTCTGGCGGGCCGCCGAGCCCGGGCGCCGGCTGATGGTGTGGGAGAGTCCCTACGGGCCCGGGTTCCCGGGCTGGCACATCGAGTGCTCGGCGATGGCGATGGCGCACCTGGGCGAGACGTTCGACCTCCACACCGGCGGCGTCGACAACATCTTCCCCCACCACGAGGACGAGCGCGCCCAGAGCGAGGGCGCCACCGGGCGACCGTTCGCGCGCGCCTGGGTCCACGGCCAGCACCTACTCGCCGACGGCCTCAAGATGGCCAAGTCGACGGGCAACGTGTACACCCTCGCCGAGCTGCGCCGGCGCGGCTACGATCCGCTCGCCTTCCGATATCTGTGCGCCACCGTCCACTACCGGACCCCCCTCCACTTCACCCTGGCCACCCTGGCGGGCGCACAACGGGCGCTGCAGCGGCTGCGCGCCGTGGTCGCCGCGGGGCGGCGCGACGGCGCCGCCGACCGCGATCCCGAGCCCCAGGTGGGGGCCCGGCTCCGCGCCGAGGTGCAGCGCCTGCTGGAGGACGACCTCGGGGTGCCGGCGGCGCTCGCCACCTGCTGGCGGCTGGTGCGCCACGACCCCGCCGGGCCCCCCGCCAAGTCGCTCGCCCTGCTCGGGGTCGAGCCGCTCCTCGGTCTCGGGCTGGACCAACCGGCGTCGCCCCCGGCACCGGACTCCGGCTGGCGCCGCGATCGGCTGGCCCGGGAGCGGGCCCGGGCGTCGGGCGGCTGGGAAGCGGCCGACCGCGCTCGTGTGCGGCTGGCTCGGGGTGGAGTCGTGCCCGAGGATGGGCCCACCGGGACCCGGTACCGCGCCGCCACCGCACTCGACCGCCGCCGCGGCCTGATCTCCAGCCCCGCGGAGGTCGAGGATGGTCGCGAACGACCCGATCGCGTCGAGGTCACGGTCAGCCTGGTCTGCAACGGCCCCGCCCCCGATGCGG
This sequence comes from Verrucomicrobiia bacterium, assembly GCA_035532155.1. Taxonomy (GTDB): domain Bacteria; phylum Chloroflexota; class Dormibacteria; order Aeolococcales; family Bog-877; genus DAHUZL01. The sequence goes on from DATKRN010000022.1 coordinate 32,555, forward strand.
TTCGCTGCGTGGAGAGCCTGCTGGCGCACCGCGGGCCCAGGGGCGTCGAGATCGTGGCGCTCGACAACGGCGCCGACCCCGACACCGGCGCCGCGCTGGACCGACTGGCGGCGGATCACCCCGCGGTGCTGGCTCTCCACGCCGACCACCGCCTGGGCGAGGGAGCGGCCCGCAACTGCACCCTGCGCGCGGCCACCGGGCGGGTGGTTCTGCTCGCCGACACCGGGCTGGAGGCGGTCGGCGACTGCTTCACCCCGCTGCTGGCGGCGCTGGCCGACCCCGAGGTGGGAGCGGTCGGACGCTTCGGGGTGCGCTCCCGGGACATGCGCGAGTTCACCCTCTCGGATGCGGTCACGGTCGACGCCGTCGAGGGGTACTGCCTCGGGTTCGCCCGGCATCGGCTCCTCGAGATCGGCCTGCTCGACGAGCGCTACCGGTTTTACCGACTGCTCGACTTCGATTGGTCGATGCGGCTGCGCGCCCACGGGCTGGAGAATCGGAGGATCCCCGACCTGCCGGTGCGAATGCACCTTCACCGGGGCTGGGAGGAGACCGAGCCGGAGGAGCGCGAGCGGCTGAGCCGAGCTAACTTTCGCCGCTTCTACGACCGCTGGCACCATCGTCAGGATCTGCTTATCAGCGCAACGGACCCGCCGCCGCGGTCGGGGTGACCCGCCCGGGCGCGCTCAGGCGCTCGCGCCCGGCTCCAACAGGGCGAAGCGACACCACAGGCTGACCGTGACGGTCTCCTCCCCCGCCTCCACCGCCATCGCCGCCGTCCCGGCGAGGGCGCGCCGATGGTTGCCCGGCACCGGCGCCGAACCGTCCTCACCCGCCTCCACCACCCGCAGGACCGGACCCAGCCGGTGGCCCAATCCGACTGCCAGGGCGGTCGCCTGGGCGACCGCCCGCTCGAGAGCCAGGGTGCGGGCGCGGGCGCGGGCCGGGGCGGAGTCCGCCACCGTCCAGGCCAGGCCCCCGACAGTGAGACTGGTCGGCAGAGCGGATGCCACGGCATCGAGGACAGGCCCGACGGCGGCCAGCTCGTCGAGCTGAACCACCAGCCCGTGGACGGCGCGGAACCCGGCCGGCTGACGCCCCCGGGGGTCGTGGATCGGGTGCAGCTGCACGGTCGAGGTCTGGCGGTCGAGAGCGGGGATGGCGGCCGCATCCAGGCAGTCCCGCAGGCGCTGCGAGTCGTCGGCCAGCTGCCGCAGCGCCAGGCCCGGGGTGGTGGCCCTGCACTCGACCCCGAGGGTGAGGCGCACCCGGTCCGGCGGGACCCGCGCCTCGCCGGTCGCGGTGACCTCGACCAACGGCGTGCGGCGCCCCCCCATCGGGGAGCCAGCGTAGCAGACGGCCAGCCGCCGGCTCGGCTCGGGCGGCTCCGATCGTCGCCGTCCGAGCCCCGCCGCTCCCGCTCGGCCTCCTCGGCGTCGCGCTGAGAGGAGACCGAGGCGAGATCGTCGGCCGCCAGCCGGCCACGCCGGCGGGGGCGCGGGGCTCGAGCTCGAGGCCGCGACCCCGAGCCTGCGGCTGGTGGTCGAGACCGGGCCCTCGTCGACGCCCCCTGCGACCCACGCTGCAGCACACGGCCAGCAGTCAGGACGCCACGGCCGGGGGGGCGGCAGGGGACACGAGGTAGGCGCGCCGGCGGTCCCGGGCCACGCGGCGGACCCCAAAGCCGGCCGGGCCGGTGGCGCTCGTCATCCCGGGGGCCGCAGGAAGCGTAGCAGCGCCGCCGCTCGCAGGGGCCGGTCGAGGTGATGGCCGAGGTGGGCCACCAGCAACGCCTCCAGCTCATCACGCAGACCCGCGGTCCAGCGGACGTGGTCGTACAGCTCCCGATCACCGGCCGCCATGCGGCGCAGCAGCCGCAGCGTGGCCGCATGACAGGCGAGGGCGGAGGGGTCGAGATCGGCGCAGCGCCCCTGGATGACGCCGCCCCGACCCGGCGCAAAGGCGGCATCGCCGTTCACCAGGGGCCCGCCGCACGCGGCGCAGCGGTCGACCACCGGGCGGTAGCCGACCTGGTCCGCCGCCTCCAGCGCGAACCAGGCCAGCTCCGCCCGGGCGTCCCGCCTGGGATCGGCCACCTGGGTCAGCGTGGTGGCCACCAGCGAATACAGGCGCGGCTGCGCATGCGCCTCCTCCAGGACCGCGTCCGCGACCCCTGCGACCACCCCCGCACAGGCGGTGCGGGTCAGATCGTGGCCGGGCCAGGGCCGGCTGAGGCGCTCGGCCTGGGTCACCACCACGAGCCCCCCCCGGCCCGGGGCGAGCTGGAGGGAGCAGCGCGAGAAGAGGTCGAGGGCGGGGCTGAGGCGGGATCGAGGGCGGCGCGCGCCCCGCACGATCGCACCCACCTTCCCGTGTCCACCGGTGAACAAGGTGAGGATGCGATCGGCGTCGGCGTAGTCCACCCGGCGCAGGACGATCCCCTCATCGCGGAACGGCAGCGCCATCGGGGCCGGGGTCAGCCCCGGTCCGGTGCGTCCGGAGGCGGCGGATCGGCCGCGGCGGCCAGCGGAGCCGCCGGCACCTCCGCCCCGAGGGTCGGGACGGAGGTGCCCCCCGTCCTTCCGTCGAGGTCCTCCTCGTCCACCTCCGGCGGCGCGAAGGGGCGGGCGCCGCGCACCCGGACGGTGCGGATCGACTGGCGCCGCACGGACTCGACGGTGAGGGTGACGTCGGGCTCGACGGCGATCGTGTCGCCGACGGTCGGGATCCGCCCGAGCCGCGCGTACACGTATCCCCCGAGGGAGTCGAAGTCGTCCCCGGTCAGCTGCAGGTGAAGCAGTTCGTTGACGTCATCCAGACTGGCCCGCGCGCTCACCAGCGCCTCGGCGGGAGCGATGATCTGGACCTCCTCCGCCTCGGCCTGGTCGTACTCGTCGCGGATCGGACCGACGATCTCCTCCAGGACATCCTCGATCGTGGCCAGGCCGGCGGTGCCCCCGTACTCGTCCACCACGATGGCCAGGTGGACGTTCTCCCGCTGCATCTCGTGGAGCAGCTCGCCGACGCGCTTGGACTCGGGAGTGAAGTGCGCCGGCCGAGCGACCTCCCGCAGGGAAGGTTCGCCCGAGTCGCCTCCAGCGCGGGTGCGCGCCCGGAGCAGGTCCTTGGCGTAGACGACCCCGACGATGTTGTCGACGGTCTCCTCGAAACAGGGGATCCGGCTGTGGCCGTGCGTGAGGACCAGCTGGATGGCGTCGGCGAGCGGGCGTGCGACCTCGATCGCGACCATCTCGACCCGGGGCACCATCACCTCGCGGACGGCCTTGTCGGTCATCTCGAAGATGCCATGGATCATCTCGCGCTCGCCCTCCTCGACCACGCCCTCCTCCTCCCCCACCGCGACCAGCATCTTCAGCTCGTCTTCGGTGAGGAAGGGCCCGCGCGCGGCGGAGCGGCCGGCGCGCGCGCCGGTGAGCAACCCGGTGACCAGCGTCAGCAGCCGCACTCCTGGCGCCAGCACCCAGGTCAGCCCCGCCACCGGGCGCACCAGCACCGCGGCCACCCGGTCAGCGTGCTGCAGAGCGTACGACTTGGGGCCGATCTCACAGGCGATCAGCACCACCACCGACAGCGTCACCGTCGACCAGAACGCGGCCGAGTGCCCGAAAGCCTGGACCGCCAGCAGGGTGGCGCAGGTAGAGGCGACGATCACCGCGACCGTGTTGGTGACCAGAATCGCCCCGAGGTAGGCGTTGGGCCGGTGGTGCAGTCGATCGATCGCGACCGCGGTGGGGTCGCCCTCCTCCCGCCGGGCCCGCAGCCGGATGCGGCTCAGCGAGGTGAGGCTGGTCTCGGCGCTAGCCGCGAAGGCGGCCGCGAGCAGGGCCACCACCAAGATGGCGATCAGGGGGGCGCTCACCGGTCCGGCGCGACCCGCGAGGGGTGATCCGGCGACCCCGCCGAGTGGCGCAGGTCCGCCGCGGCGCGGGCATGCCGCACGGGTGCGCCGGCGGCGCACCCCTGCCCGCCGTCCCCACAGCCTTCCCGCGGGACCCGCGATCGTCGTCCGGGCGAGCCGGGGCCCATCTCGACGGGCAGTCTACCAGTCCGGCGCTGGTGCTCCCGGTGCGCCCCGGCGGTGCGAGAGAGCCGCCCGGGTCGGCATGGGTGGGCGGGGGACCGGCGCGGCCGCCCGGGGCCGGAGCGCGCGCGGGTCGTAGGGGTGAGCCTCAGGATCGTGGGCGACCTCGGACCCTGGCTCGGATCCCGGGACGTGGGCGGCTCCGCCGGGGTACGCCGACGACGATCCCGTGGCCACCCCCCCTGGTGCAGCGAGCGGTACGGTCCTTCGAGATTGGTGACCCGCGCGAGGGGGCGAGGCCACCGAGCGCCCTGTGGGCGCGACGGGGATCGTAGGTGTGCGGCCAGCGCGGCAGCGCGTGGGCGCGGGCGGTGTGGGAGAGGTAGCGGCGGATGTGGGCCCCCTCATCCAAGAAGCTCCGGTGGGAGCGCTTGACCGTGCCGTAGCTCTGAAGGTGGTAGGGGCGCCGGTGGGTGGTGGGGGTCGCGGCCGGGCCGGGGCGACGTCGTAGCTGCCATAGCCGGCGCGGTTGTCGGGGAGGACACGGTGGGCAGGGACGCCAGGGGTGGTCCAAAAGGCCACCGCCTGGCCCCAGCAGGCCGCGCAGGTGGTCGCCCGCTCAGCGGCCAGGATCTCGGTGGGGGCCACCCAGGCGTGATCGTCCCGCGCCGAGGGCAGCAACTCATCGCCGCCGGCGCGCCGGCCCACGCGGTGGTGGCGGCCCCAGGCCCCGCCCCAGCGCTCGATGGCCCCCAACCCTATGGAGTCCGGCCCCGCGTCGTGACGTCGACGGGGATGCGCTCCCCGGGGGCGGCGTGCTCGTAGTGGCGCATCACCCGGCCGGTGGGCCGGTCCCGCCAGCGCACCCGGTTGAGCCCGAGGCGGACCAGCACGCGGTGCACGGTGGAGGCGGCCAGCCCGAGGGCCGGGCCGATCCGGGCCCCACGTGCGCGTGCGCCGCAGCGGCGCGATCCGGTGCTCGAGGCGCCGGGCCAGCCGGCGCGAGCTGTGCCGGAGCACTGAGGGCCGGTCGCGCAGGCCCTCGACCCCCTCCGCCTGGTACCGGGCCCACCACCGGGACGCCGGGGGCCGGGAGATCCCCATCTCCGCCGCGCTATGGGCGATCGGGCGGGCGTCCGTGGGGATCCGCTCGCGGAGCCAGAGCCGGCCCGCCGGGGTCACGCGTGGGCTAGGCTGGGGCATGAGAGCCTCCTGCGTGGGGGCTGGCAGTGCTCCACCTACGCTCGGAGACTCTCTTCCTCCCTGTCAACAACCTCCGTGGGCACTGCAGCTAGCCTGCTTTCCGGCGGACGATCTGAAGGATGGCCTCAGTTCGCGCCGAACCCTCGCCTCCAAGGGGACGACCCGTCTGACCACCGGGCACGCGCTCTGGCCCGGGCAGCCCGGAAATGTTGCCGATCCTGTATCGCCACGATGGGCCGCATCCGAGCTGCTTTGAGATCCTCGTCCGGCATCTGGGACCGGCAGGCGCGTGCCCGGCCGCCATCACCTCGACCGTCACTGCGTTTATGAATGGGCAGGTCCGGGCGGGTGGCAGTCCAGACGTGCTGCCGCCGCGGTCCATCACCGGGGCGCTGCTCGCACTCATAGCCGAGATGGCGCCGGTGCTCGGTCACACCGCCTGCTCCGCTGAGCTGCCCAGCAACGGTCGCTTCAAGCGGCTAGACGTCGACGGCACTCCTTGGAGACCCGCCGGCTCCGCCTCACGCGGGACTTCGGCCGGGTCGCGGCTCACCTCCGCGGCCGCCCGCAATGGCTCAGGCTGCGCCGGCTGCGGGCACGTCGCAGTCGGCCCATCGCCCCCGTCGCCGGTCCGTCTGGCGCCCCTGTGAGCTACCAGTAGTACCACCGCCCGCCGCGGGGGCGGAACGCAAAGCCGACAAGCCACAGGATCAGAGCGATGACGGCGATGATCCACAGGAGGTGAATCGAGATTCCGACACCGAAGAGGATAGCGACCAGCACGAGGAAGCCGAGCAGCGCGATCACACGTCACCACCCACCAGGGGCCGCCCCTGAGATGACGGGCCGCGATTCGCCATCAGCATGATCAGGCGAGCCACGATCCACGCGCCGATCGTGTACACGATGATGGCCACGACATCAGCCCAGTGGGTCACGTGGCCGGTGGTAAGGGTCTGCTCGGAGAACGTCCCTTGGAATGGCGCCGCGATGGAGCCGGCCACCTGGGCGACGAATGAGACGAATCCGGTCTCGTTGGCGGCCAGGATCTTGAAGACGAAGTCCATGGCCAGTACGATGTCCACGATCCCGATCGCGAGCCACACAGCCTGGGTCCAGCGCGGACCGGTGTTCAGCACGGTCGTGCGCGTGCGCCGGAATCGCTCGCGGGATTGGATGGGGAGTCCAGGTGCGCTCGGTGGCGACGTCGACGACTGCTCGACGATCGCCTCCTCAGTTTGAACGTCGCGACTCTAACAGGGTGCTGAAAAACCAGCCATCATCACCGGCCCCCGAGCGCTCTCGGATGTGAGAGTCTTGGTCCAGCGAGTTGGTCTGAGGAGGACAGGTGATGCGGGGACCGGTGATCTACCAGACGGCGATGCTGTCCGCCGTCACCACCGAGGATCTGGTACCCACGGACCACCCCATTCGCCGGATCAAGCCGGTGGTGGACGCCATCCTGGTCGACCTCGAGCCCACCTTCCGGCAGATGTACTCGGTCATCGGGCGGCCGAGCATCCCGCCCGAGCATCTGCTCAAGAGCACGGTGCTGATGGCGATGTACTCGGTGCGGAGCGAGCGCCAGTTCTGTGAGCGGCTCCAGTACGACATGCTGTTCCGCTGGTTTCTCGACCTGGGCATCGAAGACCGTGTCTTCGTCCCCACCACCTTCACCAAGAACCGCGAGCGGCTGCTCACCCACGAGGGGGCGGACACGTTCTTCCAGGCCTCGGTGGAGCAGGCGCGGCTGCGCGGCTACGTCTCGGACGAGCATTTCACCGCCGACGGCAGCCTGCTCGAGGCATGGGCCTCGGTCAAGAGCTTCACGCCCCGCACCGAGAGCGGCCACGGGTCGGCCGCCAGCGGTGGCGGCGCTGGGCGCGATCCCGAGGTGGACTTCCACGGGGAGAAGCGGAGCAACGCGACCCATCAGTCCACCACCGATCCCGAGGCCTTGCTGATGCGCAAGAGCAAGGCCCACGCGGCCAAGCTCTCCTACGCCGATCACGTCCTGATGGAGAACCGCTCCGGCCTCATCGTCGCGACGGAACTCACCCCGGCGACCGGGTACGCCGAGCGCGACACCGCGATCGCGCTGCTCACGCGGCTGCCCGGCGCGGGCCGGCAGCGCCGCACCCTCGGCGTCGACAAGGGGTATGACACCCGTGACTTCGTGAAGGGGTGCCGCGCGCTCAAGGTCACCCCTCACGTGGCCCAGAATGTGAGCGGGCGCCGCAGCGCCATCGACGACCGGACCACCCGCCATACGGGATACGCGGTCAGCCAACGGATCCGCAAGCGGGTGGAGGAGATCTTCGGCTGGAAGAAGACCGTGGGCGGCTGCCGCAAGCTTCGCTTCGTGGGCCGGAAGCGCAATCGCATCTGGACCCTGTTCAGCGGAGCGACGTTCAACCTCACCCGGATCGCCACCCTCGATCGTGACGCCGCCCTCCGGGCGGCATGAGGGCGCCGGGAGCGGCCGCGCGGAGCGAGCCGGGGGCTCCGGCGGGCGGTCCAGCCGCCACCCCGGAGGCCGCCACGGGGCGACGAGCGCCTCGGGCCGCTGACCGCGACCAGCTTGGCGGCCCAGACATCTCGTGAGGTCGCTATTTCAGCACCCTGCTAATCCATGGCTATCGCCTCCTTGGATGCGGCAACGCGAGCTCCCTCCAAACCCTTGGGTGAGGAAACCATGCGATTTTGGCGGCCACCGAGGAGTGCCCCGCGCTCACTGGTCATCAGTAATCCAATCATATCTCGAAGGGTCATCCTCAATCGAGGATCGTCTGTCGGAACGAGGGCGTCGGTCTGCTGGCGTGCCGAGCGGACGACCACCTCGGGGCTGGCTCCCACGCGGATTGGGATCAGCGCGCCAATCGCTTGTACGAAGCCGTCGACCTGATGGATGCTCGGCGACTTGGCGATCGGGCGCCGGATCGGGGCCTTGTGGCCTGAGCTGACCGAGCGGCAGGGCCGGTGATCAGATAGACCACGCCCTCGCCCCGGTCGTGCAGCGCACGGTGCTCGCTGGCGTGACTGATGGCGTCCGAGTTCACGGCGCCGAGGCCCCGGCGGTAGGCCAAGCTGCCAAGGGCGTGCAGCCCCGCGTGGTCCTCGACCTGGTGGCTGCCTGACTCCACCACGACGCGGGCGGTCTTGGTCGCCTTCATCTGCGACCCGCCTACCTGGTTGGAGTGGCTGCCGTCTCGACCACACCGGTGTCCCTCTCCGGAGGGAATTTCTGCAGCTTCACACCCCGCGATCGTCAACCCCCGTGAAGGCTGGCAGCTAGCGGAACAGCTCGGAGACGCTGCGGCCCTCGTGCACCCGCACGATCGCCTCCGCGATCAGGGGCGCGACCGAGACCTGACGGAGCTTGGGGAAGCGGAGCGCCCCGCTGGGCAAGGGGATGCTGTCGGTCACGACCACCTCGTCGATGGGCGCATCGCTGAGCCGCTCCAGCGCCCCCTCGGCGAGCACCCCGTGGGTGGCGAGCACGTCCACCGAATGCGCCCCCTTGGAGCGGAGCGCGTGAGCGGCGCCGACCAGAGTGGCCCCGGTGCCCACCAGGTCATCCACCACCACGCAGGAGCAGCCCTCGACGTCGCCGATCACGTTGACGATCTCGACGTCGTCGTCGCGCGGACGGCGCTTGTCAATGATCGCCAGCGGCCGGTCGAGCCGGCGCGCGATCGAACGGGCCCGGGCGGTACCGCCGACGTCCGGCGACACCACCACCAGATCGTCCTCGGGGTGACGCTCCTGGATGTGGCCGGCGAGGATCTTGCTGGCGGTGAGGGAGTCCACCGGGATGTCGAAGAAGCCCTGGATCGCCTCGGCGTGCAGATCGAGTGCGATCACTCGCTGCGCCCCCGCCACCTGCACGAAGTTCGCCATCAGCTTGGCCGATATGGGGTCGCGGGGCTGGGTCTTCTTCTCCTTGCGGGCGTAGCCGTAGTAGGGGATCACGGCATTGATGCGCGCGGCGCTGGCGCGACGCAGGGCGTCGAGAATGATGAAGAGCTCCATGTAGGTGTTATTGACCGGGTGGCAGGTCGGCTGGATCAGGAAGACGTCGTGCTCGCGCACCGATGCCGCGATTTTCACGTCGAACTCCCCGTCGGCGAAGCGGGTGACCGCCATCGGGGTCAGCGGCAGCCCCACCTCGGCCGCGATCCGGCGCCCCAGCTCGGGATGGGCGGTTCCGCAGAGCAGCATGAGGCTGTCATCCGCGTGACTCATCCCGGTTCCCCTCCCGGTGTCCGGTCCGCCGCCCGGGCCGGCGGCCGAGCCTCCCCATTGTCGCGGCTCGCCGGTGCGCGCCGCCCGGCGCGCCGCGCGACCCAGCCGAGCAGGGTGCGCTGGCGAGCCCGTGCCAGCCCGAGTGACCCCGCCGGGACGTCCCGGGTGATCACTGAGCCGGCCCCGGTATAGGCGCCAGCGCCGACGGTCACCGGGGCCACCAGGATGGTGTCGCTGCCGACGCGGGCCCCGTCGCCAATGACGGTGGCGTGCTTGTCCCGACCGTCCCAGTTGGCGGTGATCGTCCCGGCACCCACGTTCACGTCGCGGCCCAGGGTGGCGTCCCCGAGGTAGGTGAGGTGGGGGACCAGGCTGTGCGGGCCGACCCGGCTGCGCGCCACCTCGGTGAAGGTGCCGAGACGGCTGTGGTCCTCCAGCACCGACCCCGGGCGGATCCGATTGAAGGGTCCGATCGTGACCCCGTCGCCGAGGCGGCAACCGGCGAGGTGGGCGGTGGCGATCCGGCAGCGGTCGCCGGCCTCGGTGTCCTCCAGCTGGGCGAAGGGGCCGACCACGCAGGCGCGTCCGAGACGAGTCCGCCCGGCCAGCACGCTCCCCGGCCGGAGCACGGAGTCGGGCCCCACCTCGACGCCGGCGTCGACGTAGGTGGTGGCCGGGTCCTCCACCGTGACCCCGCTGCGCATGAGCCGGGTCAGCACCCGCCGGCGCAGGCTCGCCGCCGCCGCCGCGAGCTGGACCCGATCGTTGACCCCCAGCATCTCCTCGGGGTCGCCGAGCTCGACGGTGGCGACCCGGCCCAGCCGCGCGGGCGCGTCGGTGAGGTAGATCTCCTGCTGGGCGTTGTCGCTGCCAAGCCGATCCAGCGCATCCCAGAGTGCGGCGGGGGCGAAGACGTAGGCCCCGGTGTTCACCTCCACGGTCGGACCGGGGCCCGGGTCGGGTCGCGGCAGCGCGGGCAGGTCTGGCTCCTCCACCACCCTCACGAAGGCGCCCTCGGGGTCGCGGAGCACCCGCCCGTAGCCCGTGGGGTCGGCCGTCATCGCGGTGAGCAGGACCGCGTCGACGCCGCCCGCCTCGAAGCGGTCCAGCAGCCGCCGGACGGTCTCGCTTCGCAGCAAGGGGACATCTCCGTAGAGGACCACCACGGGGTCGTCCCCGGCCAGCAGCGGCCGGGCGGCCCGCACCGCGTCGCCGGTCCCGCGAGGCTCGGGTTGCTCGACGACGGTCGCCCGACCCTCGAGGTGCTGGCGGAGCGCCTGCGCCCCGGGGGCGACCACCACCACCGGCGGGAGCGGCCCCGCGTCGCGAGCCGCCTCCAGCACCCAGTCGATCAGCGGGAGGCCGCAGGCGGGATGGAGCACCTTGGGCAGTTGGGAGCGCATCCGGGTGCCGCGGCCGGCCGCCAGGATCACCACGCGCGCGGCCATCGGCTCGTCCTCCCCGCGCCCGCCTCCGGGGGGGGCGACCCCGCCGGAGGCGGGCGCCCGCCAGCGGGGCGGAGTATACCCGGGCCCGCCGCGACCGGCCGGAAGGGTATCCTCCCGGCGTGGCAGGCGCCGACGAGGCGGAGCAAGGGCCGTGCGTGCGTCGCGACCAGCCCGCGGCGGGAGTGGTGCGGCTCACCCTCGACCGCCCGGAGCAGCGCAACGCCCTGACCCACGAGATGGGGGCCGCGCTCCGCGCGGAATGTGCGCGGATCCGCGAGGAGGCCACCGCCCGGGCGGTGGTGGTGACCGGGACCGGGCCGGCGTTCTGCGCCGGGGCCGACCTCGGGGCACTGGGCCGCAGCGGCGACGGCTGGGACCAGCGCCGCCAAGCGCTCACCGCCTACTATCGCGCCTTCCTCGATCTGCGCGACCTCCCCATCCCCTCGGTGGCGGCAGTCGGCGGTGCCGCGGTCGGCGCCGGTCTCAACCTCGCGCTCAGCTGCGATCTGCGGGTGGCGGGCCGACGGGCGCGCTTCGCGGCCTCGTTTGTGCGGGTGGGAATTCACCCCGGCGGCGGTTGCACCTGGTTCCTCACCCAGACCGTGGGGCCGGCGCGCACCCGCGAGCTGCTCCTGCTGGGTGAGATGGTGGACGCCGAGAGGGCGGAGCGGATCGGGCTCGTCAACCGCGTGGTGGACGACGACCGAGTTCAGGCCGAGGCGGTCTCCCTGGCCGCCCAGCTCGCCGCCGGCCCCGGCGACGTGGTCCGCAACATCCGGCAGGCGGTGACACTGGCCCAGTCGCACGGGCTCGACGCGGTGGTGGCGTTCGAGACCGGGGCGCAGGCCGCCTCGCTCATGTCCGAGGACGCCCGCGAGGGTTGGCAGGCGTTCTTGGAGAAGCGTAGGGCGGTGTTCGGCCCGCGCTGACGGTCAGAAGAGCCCCGGCACCAGCGGCGCCGGGGTGAGGTGGCGGGCGCGGATCAGGCTGACCAGCCGCTGCAGCTCGCCCGTGAGCCCCGGATCCCAGTGCAGCAGGATGATCTCGCCGGCCTCAAGCGGCTCGCCGTTCCAAGTTTGGATGCGCCCGTTGGTATCCGTGGCGCTCCAGAGCACGATTCCTCGCAGCCCCGCCAGCCGGGCCGCCCGCAGCACCGACGGGTCGGCGTCTCCGTAGGGGGGCCGGCCCAGCGTGGGGGACCTCCCCAGCCACCGCTGCAACCGCACCCGGTTGGCGGCCCACTGCAGCAGGGCGCCGCGGGGCGTCAGGGTGTTGAGGTCGGGGTGGGACACCGTGTGGTCCTCGATCACCCCCCCGGCGGCCACGAAGGCCCGCCAGAAGGGAATGTCCTCGCGGACCGCGTCCGCGATCAGGAAGGTGGTGATGGGGAGGTGGAAGCGGCGCATCAGCCGGAGCACCCCTACGCTGGGAAACCAGCCGTCGTCGATGGTGATGTAGAGGCGACCCCTGGCCGGGTTCCCGAAGGAGTAGACCGGAATCGTCGGACCGGGTGGAGACCCGGGCCGCCCCCCTCGCGGCCGCCGGGCGCGGCGGCCGGGTGATCGGCGCGGGGAGGGCAGCAGGAGCGCGACCGCCCCGGAGGCGACCAAAGCCCCGTCGCGTCCCGCCAGCGGCGCGGCCGCGGGCACGACCACCCTGAGCCGGCCGCCCCGGGGCCACCCCGAGCGGGGCACGAAGCGTAGCGTCGAGGTGCCCACCGTCTCCCACCGGCCCGCCACCGCCGGGGCGAGCGGTAGGCCGGCCCGGCCTCGCCCCCAGCGAATCGGCTGAGCGAACCGCACCAGCAGCGGGGTGCGCCGGCCCAGGCGCGCCGGGCCGGCGGTCCACGCGACCGCCGCCAGCGGTGGAATCCGGACCACCAGCTGGGTCTGCTCACCGTCCCGGGCGGTGACCCGCAGGCGCAGCCGCTGCGGTCGCGCGGTGCGCGCCAGCCGAACCGCCGTCCCGGTGGCGGCAACCACCCCGGGCGCGGCGCGACCGGGGGCAGCGAGCACCGCCCCGACCCGGACGTCGAAGCGAAGCTCCAGCGTGCGGGCCGCGAGCCGACTCAGGCGCAGCTGGGGAGCGGGTGGGACCCGCAGCGTGACCAGCTCCGTTCGCGGCGGCAGACCCGCCAGCTCCACCCGCTCGCGCACGCGTTCGCCGGGACGGAGCTGCTGGACGGCGTGCTGACCCCGCCGTCTCCCCGCCAGCTCGAGCCCCGCGTGGTCGAGGAGCCAGCCCGCCAGCGGCCCCGACCCGACGGCCAGGCCCAGCTGCAGCCGGTTGTCGGCGGGGCGCAGGCGCCAGCTCAGGCGGGGCTGGCCGACCGCCACCGCGACTCCGAGCAGGGCGACCCCGGCGAGCCCAGCCAGCGTGACAACCGCCGCCCGCCGGCGCGGACGTCGGCCCCCCGGCCCCGGCACCCCTCGACCTCCCCCTGGCGGCCCCAACCCATCCGGCCTCTGCGCGGGCAACGGGACCCGAGCCCCGGCGGTTACGCGGGCAGCCGCCCCGAGGTCGCCCGCCGGCCCCGAGCGAGCGGGGAGCCCGGACACCAAGCCACCAGCAGGCAGGCGGAGCAGCGCGGCCGGTTGGCGATGCAGACCCGCCGACCGTGCTCGATCAGGCGCAGACCGACGCGGGTCCACTGCGAGCGGGGCAGCATCGCACACACCTGCTGCTCGATCGCCACCGGGTCGCGAGTGGCGACCACGCCGAGGAGATTGGTGAGTCGGATGACGTGGGTGTCGACCGCCAGCCCAGGAATGCCGAAGCCCACGCCGAGGACGACATTGGCCGTCTTGCGCCCGACCCCGGGCAGCCGGGTCAGCTCGGCCATGTGGCGGGGCACGGCACCCTGATGGCGCTGCTCCAGGGCGAGGCCGAGCGCCACCAGGGTGCGCGCCTTGACCCGAAAGAACCCCGTCGGCCGGATCAGCGCCTCCAGCTCGATCACATCCGCCCGGGCGAGGTCCCGGGCGGACGGGAAGCGGGCGAACAGCCCGGGGGTGACCTGGTTCACCCGCTCGTCGGTGGTCTGGGCGGAGAGCACGGTCGCCACCAACAGCTGGAGGGGTCCGTCGTGGACCAGGGCACAGCGGCCGGGGTACGCGCTGGCGAGAGCGCGGCACGCGGCCCGGGCACGGCCCGCCGGCGTGCGCGGTCGAGACGCCGAGGCCATCGGGCCATCCTACCCACCCCGGGGGCTGCCCCGACCCCGCAGCGCCGGGCTCCCGAGGGGAGCACCCGGAGCCGGTATCCTCAGGGGCCATGGGGCGCACACGGCGCGCGCGCGCAGGGTGGATCCCGCGCCGGCTGCCCGCCCTGGCGGGTGCCCTCGGGCTGGCGCTGGCGCTCGCCGGGTGCGGGGCCTTCGGCTCGGTGGGAAACCCCACCGACGCCCATGTGCCGTTCGCGCCCGGCGCGGTGCCGCCTCACAGCGCGACCAACCTCGCCCTGCGCCCCCTCCCGGGGCCGCTGGCGCACCCCGACTACACGGTGATCATCTACCACAGCGTCAACACCGTCGGCGAGTTCGCCCCCGAGAACCTCACCGTCCCGGTCGGGTCGAGCGTCCAGTGGGTGTGGACCGATCACTACGATCTCCACAATGTGTGGTGGATCGATCAGACCCTCGTCAACTCCCCCACCCGGGGCTCCGGATTCCGCTGGGCGGTCCGGTTCACCCACCGCGGGGTGTACGAGTACTACTGCACGCTCCACCCGGGCATGATCGGCCGGGTGGTGGTCACCGGCTAGGGTGGCGAGCTGGGTGCCGCGGCGGCGGGGGCTGGCCGTCGCCCTGATCCTGCTGGCGCTTCCCCTGGCCGCCTGCGCCCCCTCCCGAATCGCCGCCCGCGCGGCCCTGGAGCAGTTCCTCCAGGACGTCCACGCCCACGAGTCCGCCTACGCCTACACGCTGCTCGCCCCCGCCGCCGCTGCCCGCACCTCATTCGATGCGTTCAATCGGGCCGTCAGCGCCAGCCACGCCACCTTCCAGGTGGTCGGGGTGCGGAGCACCTCGGCCGGACGTGCCCGCGCAGTGGTCGTGGCCCACCTTCCCGGGGGCCAGCGGCGCCGCCTAGCGGTGACGATCATCGAGGTGGGCACCGGTGGAGACTGGATGGTGTCGGCCCCCTTCGCCACCTTGGGCGCGGTCGCAGTGCAGCTCCTCGGCTCCGCGTCCCCGTGCCCGCCGGCGGGCTGGACCGGCTATCCGCCCCGGCCCGCGCGGGCGGCCTGCGCACCCTAGCCACCGGACAACGGGAAGGGCCGGCGGTCCGCTCGGGCGCGCGCAGCGCCCGCATCGGGGTCCGGCGAGCCTGAGGCCTGCTCCCGTCGCTGGGGGCGGGCGCTCACCCCGACCCGATGCCCGCCGCTGGCGCCGGGGCGCCGGGCGGAAGCGCCGGGCGGCGGTGACCGGCTAGTCGAGGTCGGGCGCGTCCCCGGGCCAGCCCCCAGGTGGCGGCGAGGCGGGACCGGGCACACGCGCGAGGTCGGCCGGATCAAGCAGCAGCAGCAGCTGGTCGCCGACTCCAGCCCGGCGCAGTCGGTCCCACCCCGCCGCCTCGTCGGCGTCGATCGTCAGCACCACGCTGCCGTGCTCCACTCGGCTGCTCCACCCAAGGGCTTCCAGCCGACGGACCACGTCGACGGCGAGGGTCAGGCGGTGCTGGAGCAGCTGCTTGACCGCCGCCAGCCGCACCGAGACGGGCATCCGGTCAGCGGTGGGGCGGTCGGCGAAGGCGAAGGAATGCATCTCGTAGTAGCGCACCAGCCACACCGGCAGCGGCTCACGGCTGACCTCCTCCACGTCCTCGTCGAGGGTGCGCAGCGGGCACAGCCGGAGCTGCATCACTCGCCACCGAGGATGAGGTTGGCTCCGGTGGCCGCCCCCCCCTGGGCGGGTCCGGTGGTGGCGGGGGGCACGAAGTTCTGCTGCTGGTTGATGAGCATGTGGTTGGTGATGAGGAAGGGGCCCCGGGCATCCTCACGGATGTAGCCCATGAGGGCCATGATCAGGCTCACCGCCACCCCCATGGTGATGAGCGCCAGCGCCTGGCTGCGGCGTGCCTCCCCCCAGCGCAGGTGGCCCCGGCTCACCTCGCGCAGGAAGACCGTCACCGCGGTGATGCTGACGAAGGTGAACGCCACCAGGGCGGTGAGCTTCCAGGGGATCATCGCCCCGAAGGGGATGAGCAGTCCGCCGTTCCAGATCGGCACGTTGGCGTTGGCGGCGAAGACCTGCTCGTAGCTCCAGGCCAGTGACGAGGGTGTGGCCCCCAGCAGCCAGGCCCCCATCGAGAGCACGGCGCAGAGCGCCAGGGTGGGAGAGCGGATCCCGCTGCTGCGCACGCGCCGCCAGAAGAAGAAGATCCCGGCGGTGAGGATCAGTCCCAGCAGGAACATCTGGAACAGGAAGGCGACGCTGAGACCGCCCAGCATCATGTCGTACCAGCTGGCGTAGGCGTGGAGCTGGATCTCCTTGGCGTACTCCCAGCCGACCAGCGGCTGGAGCGCGGTGAACGCGATCGCGATGACCGCTCCGATGGCCCCCATCCAATCCGCATAGCTGCGCTGCTGCGGGGTCCGCGCGCGCAGCACCCGCCACCCTGCCACGATCGCGATCAAGGCTCCGGTGAAGGCCACGTTGCCGATCAGGCGATGCACCTCCAGGGGGATCAGGGTGGGGTTGAGCAGGATCAGGGGGAGGTTGAAGGCGGGCCGCGGCGTGAGCATGTAGGAGGCCACGAAGTTGATCGCCAGCATCTGCACGAAGAGGTCGACCGCGAGCACCAGCCCGAGGCCGATCCGCAGGGGACGGACGCGGCCCAGCCGGTCCCACCCGACGTAGAGGGTGTAGAGCGCCATGATCTCGAGAGCGAACGCGCCCGCCTCGATCACCAGCGGCCAGAACATGATCCGCAGCAGCTTCACCCAGAAGTGGCTCCACAGACCGGTGAACAGGATCATCATCGCGAAGATCGCCAGCGCCGCCCCGATCGAGAAGACCACCGCCATCGTCTTGACCATCCCTCGGGCGAAGCGGGTCTGACGCTCGTCCTTGCGGACCATGCCGAGGAAATCGAAGAGGGTCATCACGAGCGCGCCCCCCTGCTGGAAGGCGGCGAACTGGATGTGCGCCAGCATCAGCAGGCCAACCAGCGCGGTGGCCACCCCGGTGGAGATGCCCACCGGGACGAGATGCGGGGCAAGGGCGAGGGTCAGGGGCACGGAGCCTCCGATCAGAGGTTGAAGAGACGGTTGACGGCGAGCAGCGCCTCGAAGATGAGGAACAGGAGCGTGAACAGGGCGGGCACCATCAGCTGGGGCCGCTTCCAGGGCTCCCGATCCGGAGAGCGGTCGAGGAAGGGGACCAGGATCAGCAGCGTGCTGGCCAGCCCGGGGATGACGAAGACCCCGACCGGGATCATCCACGCCTGCGGGAACTGCACCAACAGCTGGTCCAGCGGCAGGAAGAACCACTCCGGGGTGGGCACGTAGGTGAGCGAGGCGGGGTTGGCGGGCGCCTCCAGCGGCGAGCCGACCACCACCGCCATCACGAAGATGACCAGCACCAGCAAAAAGGAGATGATCGCGTCCTTGCCCACCTGGGAGGGGAAGAACTCGTCGAGGTCGTCGGGGACCGCATAGCCGGGGTCGGAGGGGACAGCCGGGTAGGGGGGCTCCGCCCGCAGCACGCGCTCCGCTCGCTCCCGCTCCGACTCGCCGGGGTCGTTGCGGTAGTTCACCCACGAGCCATGCTCGCCGTGGCGGCGAAGCAGGTAGAGGTGGACCACGATCAGCGGAACCAAGAGCGCGGGGAGCAGCCAGATGTGGATGGCAAAGGTGCGGGTCAGGGTCACCGGACCGACCTGATTGCCCCCCCGCCAGATCTCCTGCAGCCAGTGCCCCAGCCCGGGGACGTAACTCAGCACATGGGTGGTGACCACCGTGGTCCAATAGGCGGCCTGGTCCCAGGGCAGCATCGCCCCCGTGATCCCGAGAGCGAGCACCAGCAGGAAGAGCATGACTCCGGTGATCCAGTTGAGCTCGCGCGGCTTCTTGTACGAGCCGCTGACGAAGGTGCGCACCATGTGCAGGCCGATCACCAGCAACAGAACGTAGGCGCCCCACAGGTGCATCCCCCGCACGATGGCGCCGAACTCGTCGTGGTGGGCCAGGTAGTTGAGGCTCTCCCAGGCCTCGGTGGTGGAGGGCACATAGCTCCACAGCAAGAACATGCCGGTCACGATCTGGAGCGCGATGATGATGAGGGTGGCGCTGCCCAGGGTGTAGGCCCAGGCGCCCCGTCGCGGCACCGCCTCGTAGAGGCCCTTGTAGGCGAGGTCGGTGATCCCCATCCGCTCGTCCACCCACCGATAGGCGATCGCCAGCGGCCGGGATATCGGATGGGTCAGCCGCCCCGCCAGCTTGGATCGGGTCGACTCGCGGGCCATCCTCTAGGCCTCGGTCAGCCGGTCGCGCACGTACAGGGTCTCCCCCGCCAGCTTGTGCTGGTAGCGGAAGAGGGGCTTGGGTGGTGGGCCGCCGACGTTGGTGCCGGTGATCGAGTAGAAGCCGCCGTGGCAGGGGCAGAGGAACTGCTGCAGGTCGATGTCCCAGTGCACATCGCACTGCATGTGGGTGCACACGTTGGAGAGCGAGAGGACCTGGAGCTGATTGCCGACGTTGAGCTTGACGACGTACACGATCCTGGCCACCGGGGGCACCTTCCAGGCCTGGGTGGTGGGCATCTGCACCACGTAGGCGGTGGGCAGCCCTACCGGCACCTGGCTGATGTCACCCACCCGCACCCAGGGGTGGGAGCGCCGGGTGAAGATCGGCTGCAGCACCTCGCCGACGATGGGCGCCGCGATCAGCAGGGTGATGCCCGCGCCGGCGAGGTTGGTCGCCAGCACCATGAAGCGGCGGCGCGAGATCCGGGTGCCCACCTCAGGCGCCTCCCTGCCCGATCGGGACCACCACCAGCGCGATCAGCATCCCCAGCACGAACACCAAGCTGAGCACGGTCACCGACCCCGCCGCGGTCGCGGCGAGGTGGTCGCCGGCGCGCCAGAGGACCCGGAGCCGGCGCAGCACCAGCCAGGCTCCGACCAGCAGCACCACGAACAGCGACGTGATCACGATCCCGAGGAACCAGGCCGTCTCGAAGTCCTGGTAGTTCAACGCGATGCCCCCACGCCGCAGCGGATCACGGCAGCACGCCGCGCGGGGGGTCGAAGTTCTGGGTCGCGGTGTGCAGGCTCATGAGGCAGCTGCTCTGGCCGCTGGGGGCGTCGATGGCGCAGGGCAGCTTGACGTTCTCTTTGATCACCCCCATGTACAGGCTGAGCGCGAGCGCCGCCACCGCCACCACCGGGATCAGGCGGCCGGCCGGCCCCGGCAGCCCCAGGGTGGCGGCCCCGCGCCGGTGCTCGGCAATGAAGCGCGCCAGATGCACCGCGGTGGCGGCGAAGGCCACCAGCAGCAGCGAATAGCGGAGCGCCACCAGCCCGCTCGGGATCACCACCGCGGGCATGGCGGCGCCCGCCATGCCGAGCAGGGCCACCACCGTGAGCCCGGCCCCCGCCCGGCTGCCGCGGGCGGCGGGGCTGTGCTGCCAGAAGACCAGGTTCGCCCCCACCACCACCACTGCCAGCAGGCCCACCTGCCCCACCAGCATCACCCCCGAGCCGCCGGTCGTGAGGTTGGCGAAGGCCGGTCCCGAGCTCTGCTGGAGGGTGGCGGCGAGCAGGAAGCCGGTCACCGGCTGCGCCACGAGGAAGGTCGCGCCGATTGCGAAGTTGACCCGGGCCGCCCAGCGCTGGAAGGCCACCTCGGCGGGGTCGGTGGCACGCCCCAGCCGCCAGACCGCGATGGCGGCGAGCAGGAGGGCCGGCCACGAGAGGTTGGCGGCGGCGTAGTGGAGCAGCAGCCAGGGGTAGCTGGGGCTGAAGGCGGCCGAGCTGGCGTGAACCGATCCCGGGGTGAGAGCGAAGCTGTCCAGCTCCACGATGGTGAACAAGAAGATGTACTGCACGGCCGCGAAGGCGAAGCCGATGGCGAGGTGGAGCCGGGGGGAGATCTGGTCCCAGCGGTAGACGTACAGCAGCATCAGCGGGATGCCGATAAAGAAGCTGCCGAAGGCGATCGTCAGCGGCAGCAGCAGCAGGTTCAGCAACGTCCCGATCAAGTTCCCGTAGATCCCGGTGAGGAGCACCACCGCGAAGACCGCCCAGGTGGCGCCGAAGCTGTAGAGGTACGCGGTCGCATGCGCCAGGCTGCGGGCGTAGCGGAGGTGGCGGGGGTCACCCCCGCGCCGACGCCCGGCCAGTTCCATGAAGGGCGCCAGCGCGCTGGCGCCGAGGATGAAGCCAACCAGGGCGATGTGGATCAGAAAGGTGGCGCCGATGGCGGCGGCGGCCCCGACCGACCCCAGCGGCAGATGGGGGACCGGGGTCGGGAATGCGGAGAGGGGCACGCCGTACCTCACTGGCGGGGCGGGCGGCGGGAGCACGAGCCGACGCGGCGCAGGGGCCCGGGGCGCCCCGAGCCAGACACATGCTGACGGGGACCCCCCGTGGCTCGCAAGCCCGACCGCTGCTGGGGGCGGCGCCACCAGCGTCCATACTGGAGCCGATGACAGGTCCCGCGGGCGGGGACGGGCCGGCCGGTGTGGTGGTCCTGATTCACGGTGACGAGCCCTTCCTCGTGGATCGCTGCGTCGCCGAGATGGTGGGCGGCTGGCGTGGCGGGCTCACCAACCCGATGAACGACGAGGTCTTCCGGGCACCGGCGGTCCTCGACGAGCTCCGTCAGAGTCTGGCCACCCCGGCCTTCCTCGACCCCCACCGCGTGATCCTGGTCTGGGACCCGCCCGCGTGCATCGCCTCCGGTCGCCGCCTCGCCGACGCCCCCCGACTGGTGGCGGCGCTGACCGACCGCGACCCGACTGCAGCCGTCTGCCTGGCGATCCACGGCACCCTCGCCGCGAGCAATCCCGTGCTCATCTTCGTGCGTCGGGTCGGCACGGTGCGCCTGGTCAATCGGCCGCGGGGTCGCGCCCTCGATGTCCACCTCGACACCGAGCTCGGCCGTCACGGATTGCGCTGCGGGACGGCGGCCCGGGCCCGGCTCCGCGCTCTGGCCGCGGCCGATCTCGGGCAGCTCGACCAAGAGGTCGAGAAGCTGTCGGTGGCAGCCGGGCCAGGCGGCCGAATCGACCCCGCCACGGCCGATGCCCTGATCGCCGACGGCGGTCGCAGCGAGATCTACCACCTGCTGGACGCTGTGATGGAGGGAGCGGCGCCGGCGCTGGGGCACCTCGCCGACCTGGAGCGCCGGCGGGCGGCGCCACCCCCGCTGCTGGTTGCCAGCCTGGGCCGCTGGCTGCGCGAGCTGCTCCAGCTGCACGCCCAGACCGAGCGCGGCATCCCTGTCAGCCGAGCCGCCACCGGGCGCCCCCCCTGGATGCTCGCGAGGCTCGAGCGCCAGGTGCGCCAGACCGACCCGGCCGCGCTGGCGACCGCCCTGGAGCGCCTGGCCGACCTCGACTGGGCGATCCGCACCGGGGAGGTGGATCCTCCGCTGGGCCTGCAGGCCTTCGTCGCAGGGCTGGCCAGCGGCACCGGTCCGGCCCACCGGTCCGCGTGAGACGCGGCCGGCCGCTGGGTCACTCCGTCGGGCGCTGCTTGGGTCCAGACGTACGGGAGGAGGCCGGGCGCGCCGCCACCTGGCGGGTGGCGCGGGTCTGTGACTTGGCGCCCGCGCGCGGCGACTTGCCCTTGACGGGCGCGCCCCGGGCGCCCCGCACGCCGCCGGTTCCCGGAGCCGCGCCGCGGGCGCGGCCGCTGCCCTTGGCATGGGACGGGGCAGCCAGCTCGGGGTTCGCGACCACTGCGGCGGCCCGAGCCGCCATCCGCATGAGACGCGACTTCCGGCGCGCCGCGTTGCGTCGGTGCAGCACCCCGTGGCCGGCCGCCTTGTCCAGCGCCGACACGGCGGCGCTGACCAGCACCGCGGCCGGCTCCAGCTCCTGGGCCACCAGATCCCGGCGCGCCCGCGCGACCGCAGTGCGGACCGCGGACCGCACCGCCCGGTTGCGCAGGTGGCGGCGCTCTGCGGCGCGGATGCGCTTGCGAGCGGATCGGGAGTTGGCCATTGAGGAGCGCCTCAGACTAGCGCGGGCTGACGAAAGCGGGTCTCCGGCTGGGAGATCCCTCAGGGCACACCGACGCTCCGCAGCGGCGGCGCGCCTCGCGTCGGCGGAGTATAGCAAGCCGAGGCAGGCTCCGCGGACGGGCCGGGGCAGGAGAGAATCTTCACCATGTGGACAGCCCGGCGCGCCTGCGCCAAGGTCAACCTCGCGCTGGAGGTGCTCGGCCGCCGCGCCGACGGCTTCCATGACCTCGCCGCCGTCTCCCAGACGATCGACTGGGGCGATCTCGTCGCGGTTGAGCGCGGACCGGTCGACCCCCTCTCACCCGTGCCATCCGATGACCCCCGCGCGTGGGTGGTGATCGTGACTGGGGAGCTGGCGCCTGCGCTGGCGACCGACCACGAGCCCAACCTCGTGGCGCGGGCCGGGCTGGCGCTGGCGCGCGCCGGCCACGCGCCCGTCGGCGGCCGGATCTGGCTGGTCAAGCGCGTGCCGGTCGGCAGCGGCCTCGGGGGAGGGTCAGCGGACGCCGCAGCCGCACTCCGCCTGCTCAGCCCCGGGCTGCCAGAGCCCGAGCTGGCCCGCCTGGGGCTGACCCTGGGAGCCGACGTCCCCTTCGCCCTGCTCGGCGGGACCGCCCGGCTGGCCGGGGTGGGAGAGCGGCTGGAACCCCTGCCCCCTCCCCCTCCCAGCTGGTGTGTGATCGCCGTGCTCGGCCGGGTCCTCACCGCGGCCGTCTATCGGACCCTCACCCCCGCCGACCACACCTCCGGCGAGCGGGTCGCCCGGGTGGCCGGGGCGCTGCGCTCCGCCACTGCGATCGACCCGGACTGGCTCGGGAGCGGGTTGGAGCCGGGGGCCTGGCGGGCCCAGCCCGCCCTGGCTCGGGCCGCCGGCCGACTGCGGGCCGCCACCCACCCGACCACCTGGGCCCTCACGGGCAGCGGGGGAGCCTACTTCAGCCTGGAACCCGACCGGGAGCGGGCCGTGGGCCTGGTCGAGGCCGCCCGCGCAGCGGTGCCCCAAGCCCGGGTGAGGCTGGCCCGGACGGTGGGCCCGACTCGGCCCATGCCCGGGAGCGCGTGACGCCCGCCGGGCCCACCGGAGCCGCTCGCCCCCCGACGGGCCGCGCCGCCTGGCGCCTGCGCGCGGCCGTGACCGCCGGCCGCCTGACCGGCGCCGCGTCACGGTCGCTGGGACAAGGAGGGGGGACGACCCTGCCCGGGGATGTGGCCCGCGCGATCGACCCCGGGGTCCTCTCGGCGCTCGCCCGGCAGGCCCGCCACGGCACCGTGCTCGTGAGCGGGACCAACGGCAAGACCACCACCACCGCCTTGGTGCGCGCCGCCGCCCGCGCCTCCGGGCGCACCGTGGTCGCCAACCCGAGTGGCGCCAACCTCGTCTTCGGGCTGACGGCGGCGGCGGTCCAGGCGGCGCCACCCAGCGGGAAGCTGGTGGCGGACTGGCTCGTGTTCGAGGTCGACGAACTCAGCCTGCCCCAGGCGGTGGACGAGCTGCAGCCCCGCTGCCTCACCCTCCTCAACCTCTACCGCGACCAGCTGGACCGCTCCTTTGAACTGCACCAGGTCGCGGCCCGGCTGCAGCGGGCGGTCGAGCACCTTCCTGCTGGGGCGGTGTGCATCGCCAACGCCGACGATCCCGCTCTCGCCGCTCTCGCCGCGGGAGCGCGCGAGGTGCGCTTCTTCGGGATCGACGACCACGCCCTGGCGCGGGACCGGCTGGCTGCCGGTGCCGACGCGCGGCTCTGTCCCCGCTGCGGCGCCGTCCTCCATTTCCGCGCGGTTCTCTATGCCCACTGCGGGACCTATCACTGTCCCGGGTGCGGGTGGGCGCGGCCGCACCCGGACTGGGCCGCGGAGGGGGTGAGGCTGGCGGGCCTCGAGTCGGTACGGTTCTCGATCCACGCCGCCGGCGCCGTGACCGCGATCACGCTGCCGCTCGGCGGGATGTTCAGCGTCGCCAACGGCCTGGCGGCCTTCGCCACCTGCGAGGTGATGGGGGTGCCCACCTCGACGACTGTCCGCGCCCTCGCCGCCGCGGTGCCGGCCTTCGGACGGGGCGAGCGAATCGAGCTCGAGGGAGGGGCGGTCCGTCTCCTCCTCGCCAAGAACCCCGCGGGGATGGACGAGGCGCTGCTCGCCGCCGTGGCCGAGCGGCCGGCCGCGATCGCCCTCGGCCTCAACGACGGGATCGCCGACGGGCGCGACGTCTCCTGGATCTGGGACGCCGACCTTTCCCCGTTGCTGGGCGCCGCCGCCCCCCAGGTGGTGGTGGTCACAGGAACCCGGGCGGCCGACCTCTGCCTGCGTCTCAAGTACGCCGGACTGCCGCCGGAGCGCATCCGACTCGCCGAGACGCCGGCGGCCGCACTGGACGCCCTGCTGGCGGCGGGCCGGGGGGCGGGGGCGGCACCTGCCCTGCTGACGTACACCGCCGCTCTCGGCTGGTACGCTGAGCTGACCCGCCGGGGCGCCGTCAGTCCCTACTGGTCGCGAGCGTGACGGGGCCGCGGCGGCTGCGCCTGGGCCACCTCTACCCGGTCCAGATGAGTCTTTACGGTGACGGGGGCAACATCCTCTGCCTGCGGCAGCGTGCCGCCTGGCGCGGGTGGACCCTGGAGGTGGTGCCGCTCGGACTGGGCGCCGAGGACGGACGCCGAGCCGCCACCTGCGACGGCTTCTTCTTCGGGGGCGGGCAGGACCGCGACCAGGCCCGGGTGGCCGACGACCTGCTCGCCTTCAAGGCCGGTCCCCTGGGTGCCGCGGTGGCGACGGGCCGGCCCCTGCTGGCGGTGTGCGGCGGCTACCAGATGCTGGGGACCCACTACCGCACCCTGGAGGGCGTGGTCGTCCCGGGGCTGGGCCTGCTCGACCTGCACACGATCGCCGGACGTCGCCGCGCAGTTGGGAATGTCGTGGTGGCGCCGGACCCTGCCCTGGGCGGGGGGACGCTGCTGGTCGGGTTCGAGAACCACAGTGGCCGCACCTTTCTCGGCCCCCGACTTCGGCCGCTGGGGCGCACGGTGGTGGGCGCCGGCAACAACGGCGTCGACAGCGGGGAGGGCGTCCTCGCTGGCAGCGTCATCGGCACCTACCTCCACGGGCCGCTGCTGCCCCGCAATCCCGACCTCGCCGACTGGTGGCTCGCCCGCGCGATCGCCCCGGGAGATCCCCAGCCGCTGCTCCTCCTCGACGACACCGCCGAGCGGGTGGCCCGGGAGCGCGCGGTGCGCCAGGCGCACCGGGAGCGGAGCGGGTGGCGCCGGGCCGGGTGGCGCCGGGCGGTCAGAATCCGGCCGGGACGGTGAGCGGATGCGCCGACGAGCCGGTCAACTGGGACAGCGGCCGGGAGCGGGTGGGAGCCGTGATGCTGGGCACCCTGCCGTAGTCGAACCAGTGCATGGCGAGCGTGACCGCGATCCCGAGCGTGCCGCTCGGGATCGCCGGCGAAGGGAGGGCCGGCGAGGGGGTGGAAGCCGCGGCGGTCGGGCGAGCGGACGCGCTCGGCGCGGGGGCCAGCGACCGCAGCACCTGGCCGATGGTGCTGAGGTTGAGGGTGCCACCTGCGGTGGCCTCCACTCGATCGAGCCGACCCGTCGCGCGCGCTACCCACAGGTCCACTCCCAGCGCGGGGCTGGCGACGGCGCCGGGGAGCAGCGCCAGGTCGGGCCGGAGCGCCTCGGCGCCCGGCAGCAAGCCCAGCCCCGCGAGCGCCTGCTGCCAGAAGCGGGAGAGGGAGGCCGCCGTGGCGGCCCCGGCGTAGTGCTGGGTGGCGACGCCATCGGTGGTCGCGGGCCCGAGGTCGCGCAGCGGGACCAGCGACGGGGCCTCGGTGGCGAGCCGCTGCACCAGCGCGAGCACCGCCTGCACCCCCCCCCGGCTCCGGGACGGGACAGTCGCCCGGTACCAGGGACCGCCGGGGAGCGACAGGTACCCCACCCCCTGCACCCACTCGACCTGGACCGCCGGGACGCCGAGGGCGGGCACCGAGATGGTCGCCTCCGCGGTCTGCGCCCCGGCCTTGACCCCGGTGATGTCGATGCTGAGGTGATCCCCGATCCGCGCCAGCTGGGCGCGGGCCGCTGGCGACAGCCCGAGCAGGCCCGCCGGGTCGAGGCTCACGGTCACGGCGGCGGAGTAGCGGTAGGTGAGCGCGAGCACCTGCCGGTCGGCGGCGGCGACCACGTGCCGGGGACTGCGCGCTCCCACCCGGGACGGCCCGGCCGCCGGGCCGCAGGCGGCCAGGGGGATCGCCACCAGGACCGCGGCCATCGCCACCGCCCGGACCCCCGCGCGACCGGAACGCGCTTGCATCTCGGACCATCCTACCCCACCATCGGAGAGCACCCCGGCGGGCGGCCGACACCGGTCGGATCGTCCCCCCCTCTGGAGAGACACCGATGCAGACGCAGGCGGCCGGCGCTGTCGGCGTCACCCCGGACGCCATCGACGACCCGGCCAGCTACCTCAACCGCGAGCTGAGCTGGCTGGACTTCAACGCCCGCGTGCTGGCGGAGGCGCAGGATCCGCGCGTCCCGCTGCTGGAACGGCTCCGCTTCATCGCGATCACGGCGAACAATCTCGACGAGTTCTACATGGTGCGGGTGGCCGGCCTCAAGCGCCAGGCGGCCGAGCGCGTCCAGGCGACCCACGCCGACGCCATGCCCGCACACGACCAGCTGGCGGCGATCCGCGAACGGTCCGCTGTGATGGTGGCCGAGCAGATGCGCTGCCTCACCGAGGAGCTCGCCCCCCAACTCGCGGCCCGGAGCATCCGCCTGATCCTCCCCGACATCCCGCTGACCGACGCCGAGGCCCGCGCCTGCCGCGAGTACTTCGACCGCCAGCTGTATCCCCTGCTCACCCCGCTGGCAGTGGACCCGGCCCACCCCTTCCCTTACCTCAGCAACCTCTCGCTCTCGCTGGCGGTCCTGCTGCGGGATCCTGATGAGAGGACCACCCACTTCGCCCGGGTCAAGGTCCCCTCAGCGGTGCCGCGCTTCTTCTGTCTGCCCGACCGCACCGCCTTCATCCCGCTGGAGCGGATCATCGCGGACCACCTCGCCGAGCTCTTTCCGGGGATGGCGATCCTGGCCCACTCCGAGTTCCGGGTCACCCGAGACGCCGACCTCGACGTGGACGAGGACGAGCCCAATCTCCTCTCCGCGATCGAGCAGGAGCTGCGCGAGCGCCGGTTCGGGGCGATCGCGCGGCTGGAGGTCGCCGCCAGCATTCCGGCGGAGATCCGGACCATGCTCCAGGACGAGCTCGAGCTCGAAGAGGACGACATCCAAGCGGTCGAGGGGCTCTTGGATTGCACCGGACTCGAGAGCGTGCTGGCGCGACTCGAGCGACCGGAGCTGTCCTACCCTCGCTTTACCCCGTCGACGCCGCCGCGGGTGCTCACGGTCCAGGATCAGGACACCGACCTATTCGCGATCCTGCGGCGGGGGGACCTGTTCGTCCACCATCCCTACGACTCCTTCGCCGCGACCACCGAGCGCTTCATCGACCAGGCGTCGCGCGACCCGCGCGTGGTGGCGATCAAGCAGACGCTCTACCGCACCAGCGGAGACACCCCGATCATCGACGCCCTGACGCGGGCCGCCGAGGACGGCAAGCAGGTGGTGGTGCTGGTGGAGATCAAAGCCCGCTTCGACGAGCAGAACAACATCCGCTGGGCGCGCCAGCTGGAGCGGGTGGGTGCCCACGTCGCCTATGGAGTTGCCGGCCTCAAGACCCACGCCAAGCTGTCCTTGGTGGTGCGCCAGGAGGAGACCGGCGTCCACCACTACGCCCACATCGGCACGGGGAACTACAACGCGCTCACCGCCCGGCTCTACACCGACTTCGGCCTGCTCACCGCCGACCCCCGCCTGACGGGCGAGATCGCCGATGTCTTCAACTACCTCACCGGCTACTCCCGCAAGCGCGACTACACCGAGCTCTGGGTGGCGCCCATCAACGTGATGGAGCACCTGGAGACCGCGATCGACCAGGAGATCGCGCACCAGCGCGCCGGCCGGCCCGCCGGGATCCTGATCAAGGTCAATGCCATCGCCGACGAGCGCGCCATCCGGGCGCTCTACCGGGCCTCCTCCGCAGGCGTGCCGATTCGGGTGCTCGCGCGCGGCATCTGCGCGCTGGTGCCGGGGGTCCCCGGACTCAGCGAGACGATCGAGGTCCACAGCGTGATCGGGCGCTTCCTGGAGCACTCGCGCGCCTTCGTCTTCACCGCCGGCGGCGAACCCACCTGCTACGTCGGGTCCGCCGACCTGCTCGGCCGCAACCTCTACCGCCGGGTCGAGTGCGTGATCCCGGTGCGCGACCCCGCCGCCGCCGCGGAGTTGCGCCAGGTCCTGGAGCTCTACTGGGCCGACCGCCGCCAGAGCTGGCGGCTGGGATCGGACCGGCGCTGGGTCCGCATCGACCCGCTCACGACAGCTCCCGGCGTGCAGGAACGGCTGGTGGAGCGCGTCCGCGCCCGCCCGCTCCCATGATCGCATGACGATCGCGGAGGCGCTCGACTTTCTGCGCCAGCATCCACGCGCGGTTTTGGCCACGGTGCGCCGGGATGGGGGCCCGCAGCTGTCCCCGGTGGTGGCAGCCGTGGATGACGACGCGAGCGTGCTGGTCAGCACCCGGGAGACCGCGGTGAAGACCCGCAACGTCGCGCGCCGGCCGATGGCAAGCCTGCTGGTGCTGACGGAGAGCTTCTTCGGCGCCTGGGCGACGATCGAGGGCGCGGTCACGGTGGAGCGTCTGCCCGAGGCGCTCTCGACCCTGGAGCGCTACTACCGGCTGGTGCGGGGGGAGCACCCGAACTGGGAGGAGTACCGCCGCGCGATGAAGCAGGAACGGCGGGTGATCCTGCGGCTGCGCCCCACCGCGGCCGGCCCGAGGCAGCTGGGCTGAGCGGGCGGATCGCCCCCGGCTCCGGGGGTGCTCCCGATCCGATGACCCAGGTGGGGGCCGCGGCAGCGGCCCTGATCCCGCCCGGGATCTGCCTCGGGATCGGCTCCGGGCGGACCGTCGCCAGCTTCCTGGGTGCGCTGGCTCCCCGGATCGCGGCGGGGCTTGGGGTGGCCGGAGTGTGCGCCTCGCTCGCGTCCGAGGAGCTGGCCCGCCAGGCAGGGGTGGAGGTCATCGATGGGGTGAGGACCCCGCTCGACCTCGACATCGACGGGGCCGACGAGATCGACTCGGAACTGGGATGCCTCAAGGGCGGGGGGGGGGCGCTGCTGCGCGAGAAGGTGATCGCGGTCAACAGCCGTCGGCTCTGGATCCTTGTCACCAGCGACAAGCGGGTAGCCCGGCTGGGCTCCGCCCGACCGCTCCCGGTGGAAGTGCTCCCCTTCGGCTGGGAGTGGACGGCTGAGCGGCTGCGCGACCTCGGCCTGGAGCCGGCCCGACGCGGCGGTGAGCACCCGCTGCGGACCGACAACGGCAATTTCGTGCTCGACTGCACGTCGGTCGGGGGTCTGCCCGACCCGGCCGGCCTGGATCGCTCGCTCAGCGGGGTGCCCGGCGTGGTGGGACATGGGCTGTTCCTGAAGCTCGCCACCGCCGCGCTGGTCGCCGACGGGGAGCAGGTGACCCGGCTCGGTGATCTCGATGCCCGCCGTGGGGCCCCGGCTGCTCGGAGCGACCCCGTCAGCGGTCCTGCGGGTCGGCCGTCCCCCGACCACGCCACCGACCCAGACCCCAGCTGAGCGCGAGCGGCACCCCGACCGCGCCGAGCGCGGTCAGCACCGCGATCCCGTTGGGAAGCTGGCGGCTGCTCTCCATCCCGATGAAGGAGAACACGGCCGCCAGCACCGACGCCACCACCACGATCACAAAGGCGATCCAGAAGACCAGCAGCTGGTGCTCTTCGCGGCTGAGCAGGAAGCCCGGCCAGCGTCCCCGAATGAATCGATAGACGTACACGCCGGTGAGCCCGTTGAGGGCCAGGCTGCTGATGAAGGCGCTGATCGCGATCCCCAACCGGAAGGCGCCCAGGTGGAGGATCACCCAGGCGGACGCGTTCACGACCAGCAGTCCCACCGGGGTGGCGAGGCCGATGATCGGCAGGACGCAGGTACGGCGGTCCTGAGGCAGGGGGACGTAGAGGCCGCCACCGACCCCGCGCCGGGCACGCCGTCCCGGCTGACGGTCCGGCCCCTGCTGCTTCATCGCGCCCGCGTGGCCCCCATGCGGCGTCGCCGGCCCGGCGCCGGGCCGGGGCCCGGGCGGTCACCCACAGCCTACGGGAGCGCGCGGACGGACCCCGGTCCGCCCGCGCGGGGATGATGGCGAGAACCGATGGACCCGCTCGATCTCGTCGTGCTCGTCTTGCTGGTGCTGGCGGCCGGTGCCGGGCACCGCCGCGGCCTCTCCCTGGTGGGCATGTCCCTGGTCGGCCTGCTCGCCGGGGTCGCCGCCGGGGCGATGCTCGCCACGGTGGTTCCGATGCACCTTAGCGGGCTCTCGGTGACGGCGCGGTCGGCGGTGGCGATCGGACTGCTAGTGGGGGGAGCCATGATCGGCAACGCGGCCGGGGGTGTGATCGGCGTGCGCCTCAGACGCTCGGCGCTTCGCACCCCGCTGGGACGGCTGGACTCCTGGCTGGGGTCCGCCGCCGGAGCGGCCGCGACCCTACTCCTCGTCTGGCTGCTCGGACTGGTCTTCTCCACTGGTCCGATCGCCCCGCTCAGCGCGCAGATCCAGGGGTCCGTGATCCTGCGGAGCCTGGACGCCCACGTCCCGCGACCTCCCGGCGTCTTCGCCGCGCTCCAGCAGCTGCTCGCCGGGGTGCCGTTCCCCGAGGTGTTCGTGAACCTGGTGCCGTCCCTGCCGGGCCCGGTGCCGCTCCCCGGCAGCCTGCTGGCACACCCGGGCGTCCGCCAGGGCATCGCCGCCACCGTGCGGGTGGTCAGCAGCGGCTGCGGGGGCATCGAGGAAGGCAGCGGCTTTCCGATCGCGCCGGATCGGATCCTCACCAACGCCCATGTGGTGGCCGGATCCACCTTGGTCGCGGTCCAGCCGCCGACGGGGGGCACGCTGAGCGCCACCGTGGTCCTGTTCGACCCCCGGCGTGACCTGGCGGTCCTGCGCGTGCCCGGCCTCGACCTCGCCCCGCTGCGGTTCGCGCCGGACCGGGGCCGGGGCAGCAGCGGCGCCGTGATCGGCTACCCCGGAGGTGGCCCGGAGCGGGCGGTGCCGGCGGCGGTGCGGGGCACCCTCGACGCGGTGGGCCGGGACATCTACGCGGCAGCGATCGTGACGCGCCAGATCGAGGTGCTGGACGCCCAGATCCGTCCCGGCAACTCGGGGGGGCCCTTCCTCTCCCCGGGCGGGCGCGTCCTGGGAGTGGTCTTCGCCAAGTCGACGGTGACCCCCGATCTCGGTTTTGCCCTCAGCAGCCGCGAGGTGGAACCCGATGTCCGCGGGGCCGGCCGGCGCCGCCGCCCGGTGTCCACCCAGGGGTGCGTGTCCTGACCGCCGGCCTGGC
Organism: Verrucomicrobiia bacterium; assembly: GCA_035532155.1. GTDB lineage: Bacteria > Chloroflexota > Dormibacteria > Aeolococcales > Bog-877 > DAHUZL01. The sequence continues at coordinate 64,170 of DATKRN010000022.1, forward strand.
GGAGTAACTAGACAGACTAGTGAGATAGCCTACGAAGGTAGTCTATCGAGGTAGACTGGGGCGTGGACACGCTGATCCCGCCGGGCGACAAGGGAGCGGCACCCGCCGCCCCGCCTCCGCCAGCCCCCCGCCGCCCGGCCGGGGTGGCGGCTCTCGCGGACGAGCTGCGCCCGGTGCTGGTTCGGCTCGGGCGCCGGCTCCGCCAGGAGCCGGTGGTGCCCGGGCTGGGGGCGTCGCATGCCGCGGTGCTGGGCGCGCTCGGGCACGGACCGATCACGGTCGGGGAGCTGGCCGCTCGGGAGCAGATGCGGGTTCCGTCGATCATCGTGCTCCTGTCCCAGCTGGAGGCCCGGGGCCTGGTCCGGCGCGGCCCCGACCCCAGCGACGGACGCCGGGTGTGGATCACGCGCACCGAGGACGGCGACCGCCTGGCGCTGGCGGCGCGACGCGCGCGCACCGCCTGGCTGGCGGCCCAGCTGCAGCGGCTGACCCGATCCGAGCGACTGCTGGTGGCGCAGGCGCTGCCGGCCCTCGAGCGGCTGCTCGCCGACGAGGTCTGAGGGTGGCCCTGCGCGACGTCGGACAGCGCACCTTCCTCGCCCTGGGCACCTACAACTACCGCCTCTTCTTCGCCGGGCAGCTGGTGTCGGTGACCGGCAGCTGGATGCAGACGACGGCCCAGGCGTGGCTGATCCTGCAGCTGACCCACTCGCCGTTCATGCTGGGGCTGCTCATCACCGTGCAGTTCCTGCCGGTCTCGGTGGCCGGCCCGCTGGGCGGCATCGTCGCCGACCGGCTGCCCAAGCGCACCGTCCTGATCGGGACCCAGAGCGCCTTCGCGGTGGCGGCGGCCGTGCTCGCCGGCCTGACCTGGGCCGGCCACCCCCACCCCATGCTCATCTTCGTCATCGTCTTCGCCTTCGGGGTCATCAACGTGGTCGACGGGCCTACCCGCCAGGCCTTCGTGACCGAGATGGTGGGCCGGCCCCAGCTCTCCAATGCGGTGGCGCTCAATTCGCTGGTCTTCAACTCGGCCCGGGTGGTGGGTCCGGCGGTGGCGGGCGTGCTGATCGGCACCACCGGCGTGGCCTGGTGCTTCACCCTCAACGCCGCCTCCTACCTGGCCGTGATCGTCGGCATCTGGCTGATCCGGAGCGACCAGCTGCACCGCCCGGTTCCCGCGCGCCCCACGCCGAGCGGGGCGCTGCGCCAGCTCCGCGAAGCCCTGGTGTACGTGCGCCAGACTCCCGATCTCGGGCTCGCGATCGGGCTCGCCGCGGTGGTCTCGACGTTCACTCTCAACTTCTCCATCTTCCTGCCGGCACTGGCCCGGGAGACCCTCAAGGTGGGAGCCACCGGCTACGGACTGCTGAGCGCGGCGCTCGGAGTGGGCGCGCTCGCGGCCGCGCTCGCGGTCGCCTACCGAGGGCGGGCCGACTGGCGCGGGCTGCTCACCGGCTGCGCGACCCTGGGCGTGTTCATGGTGCTCGCCGGCCGGGCTCCCACCCTGCCCCTGGCGATGATCTGCCTGGCGCTGACCGGCGCCGGCATGATCACCTACACGGCGATGACCAACAGCCTCATCCAGCTGCGCACCCCGGCCCACCTGCGCGGGCGGGTGATGGGCCTCTACCTGTGGATCTTCCTCGGGACCGCCCCGATCGGGAGCCTCGCGACCGGAGCGGTCGAGCAGGCGGGGGGCGCCCCCCTGGGAATGGCGGTGGGAGGCCTGCTCGCGGTCGGCACGGCTTTGGCCGGGGTGCTGCTGCTGGCGCGTCGCCGGCGCGCGCCACTGCGCTTCGCCGCCTGACCTCGGCGGAGCCGGCGCTCAGTCGGTCGCGGCCGGTCCGGGTCCGCTCTCCGGGAGCGGGCTCCCGAGGGCGTGGTAGCCCCCGTCCACGTGGAGCAGCTCGCCGGTGGTCGCCGTCAGGTAGTCGGAGAGCAGCACCGCCGCGGCCCGCGCCACCGGCCTGAGGTCGCGGGCGTCCCACCCGAGCGGGGCCTGGGCCGCCCAGCGCACCGGAAAGATCTCGAAGCCGGGGATCCCCTTGGCGGACATCGTGACCAGCGGGCCGGCCGCGATCGCGTTCACCCGGATCCGGTGGCGTCCCAGGTCGCGGGCCAGGTAGCGGACGACCGCCTCCAGCCCCGCCTTGGCCACCCCCATCCAATCGTAGTGGGGCCAGGCGACCCGCGCGTCGAAATCCAGCGTCACGATGCTGCCGCCGCGGGCGCGCATCAGCGGCAAACAGGCCCGGGCGAGGGCCTGGAGTGAGTAGGTGGAGATCTGGAGCGCGGACGCCACCGACGTCCAGGGGGTCTCCAGGAAGTTGCCCCCGAGGGCATCGGGCGGGGCATTCCCGATCGAATGGACGATCCCGTCCAGATGGTCGCCGCCAGCGGTGAGCGCGGTGGTCAGACTCTCGAAATCCTCCGATCGGGTCACGTCGAGTTCGAGAATGGGCGGGACCGGGCGGAACCGCCGGGCGGTCCGCTCGGTGAGCGACCGAGCCCGCCCGAACGACGTGAGCACGATCTCCGCACCCTCCGCCTGCAGCTCGACCGCGATCGCCGAGGCGATCGAGCTCGGGGTGAGGACCCCGGTCACTAGGATCCGCCGATCGTCAAGCAGCCCCATCGCCATCTCCCGCTCGCGTAAGGTCGGCTCGCCGGCGGCACCACGCCGCCCACCTGACCCGGGAAGGGTAGCGGGCGCCGAGGTCGCCAGGACGGCTCGCCTCGGGCCCGCGGCTAGAATCGGGTGCCGTGTCCATGGCGAGCGACCCGCCCCGGCGTCGGCGCGCCGGGCTGCGGGCGAGCGGAGGGGGCTCCACCCGCAGCCGGTGGGGCCGCCGGCTCACCGTTGCCGGGTTCGTCCTATCGGGCCTCTGCGGCGTGTTCTTCTACTTCCTCCCGGTGCTGACCACCGCCCTCCATGACACCGGCCAGGCGCGACCGGCGACCGACCCTGGAGCCGCAGCCGCGCCGGCTCCGGGGTCGGGTCAGCCCTTCACGGTGCTGCTGCTCGGGTCGGACAACGACAAAAAGTTCGTCGCCGCCCACATCCTCACTCAGACCATGATCTTGGTCCGGGTGGTCCCCGCCACCCACGCGGTGTGGATGCTGTCGCTGCCCCGCGACCTGTGGGTCCCGATCTCCACCGGCGGGTCCGCCAAGATCGACGCGGCTTACGAGCTGGGTGGGCCGGCGAGCGCGATCGCGACCGTGCAGCAGGACTTCCATGTGCATGTCGACTACTACGCGTGGGTGGGCCTCAACGGGCTGGTCGACCTGATCAATCGCCTGGGAGGCATCGACCTGATCGCCCAGATGCCGGTGCTGGACGACTTCTACCCGGCCGACCTCGCCGGAGGGGACCCCTACGGCTACCGTCGGGTAGCGGTCCTGCCCGGGCCGCAGTTCGACTCCGGACTGCTCTCGCTCGAGTACGTCCGCTCCCGGCACGGCGACCTGCTGGGGGACATCGCCCGGTCCAAGCGCCAGCAGGAGCTGCTGGTCGACCTGCGCGCCGCCGCCCACGCGGTCAGCCTGGCCGACCTCCCGTCGTTGATCAGCGCCCTGAACGGCCAGTTTCACACCGACCTCGGGCTGGGTCAGGTCTCCGCCCTGCTCCCCCTGGCACGGGGCATCACCTCGGCCGACGTCCACGAGCTGGTGATGCTGCCGCCCGACTTCAGCTACGGGGTGGCCGACGGCGAGGACGTCCTGTTCCCCAACTGGTCCGCGATCCAGCAGCTGGTGGCACGGGGGTTCCCCAGCTCGTGACCCTCCGTCGCTCCGTCCGGATCCTTAGGGCGGGCCTGCTGATCGTGGTGATGGGGGGGTTCGGACTCGGGGTCTGGCGCCTGCTCGGCGCCTTCCAGACCCACTTTCTCACCGGGGTGCGCCCGGACCAATCGCAAGCCCTCGTCAGCCTGCCGGGCACGGTCGTGCTGGCCCAGGGCGGGACCTTGTATCGCCTCCGTGGGGAGTCGTTCACCGCCATCACCGGCAGGTCCGGACGCTGGACCCAACCCACCTTGGTCCCCGGCGGCGGGCTGATCGCCGTGTCCCAGACGATCGACTACTCGAACCTCGTGCAGTTGGCGTCGAACCGCCGCGATCGCCGCCTCCTCACCCACAACGCTGCCCCGGTCCAGGCGGACAACCACTGGGCCTACTATCCCCGGGTCAGTGCCGACGGGCGCAGCGTCTTCTATGCCTACGACCTTCACGACCCGGCGGCCAGCTACGATGTGACCTTCGCGATCATGAGCCAGCCGCTCGCGGGCGGCACGCCGACGCAATGGACCACCCCCAACCCCTACACGGGCGGGGACGTCCAGCCCGTCCCGCTCCCGGGAGGGGGGCTGATCTACTCCAAGTGGGCGATCGACAGCACGGGGCACACCTACTCACAGCTGTGGCTGCAGTCGGGGCCCGGGCAGCTCGGGGTCCCCCTCACCACCCCGACCTCCAATTGTCAGGAGCCGGCGCTGGCGCCGACGGGACACCTGCTCGCGATGATCTGCGTGGACGCCCGCACCCAGCAGGACACCCTCGCCGTGGCCGGGTTCAACGGTCACAGCCTGGGGCCCCGGCGCACCCTCGCCACCGGCCCCCTGCCGGCCAGTCCCACCTGGTCGCCGTCCGGCACCCAGCTCCTCTACCTCGCCCCGGCAGGCAGGCTCGGCCCCTTCCAGCTCTGGTGGCTGCGCACTCCGCTGGCGCGTCGGCCCGGGGCGCCGGTCCAGGTCACCAGCGGGCTCGACCTCACGGCGACCTCGGCGGTCGCCTGGAAGTAGGGCGGTGGCCACCTCATCGGTCAGCAGCGTGGTCGAGGTGGGTGCGCTGATCGTGGCGGTCTACACGGTGGCGCGGCTTCGGCCCCGGCCGGGCCGCGGCTGGCGGCTCCGGCGCCCGACTCCGCCCGATCGGGCACAGGGCTCGACGCCGCGCGACGGCCCCGCCGACCCCGCCGACCCCGCCGACGGGGGTGGCGATTCGGGGCCTGGACCACCGCTCTGAGCCCGAGCCTCCGACCGTCCCGAGATTGGACGACCGTGCGCCCGTCGCCTATCGTGGGCGCGATGCACGGTCGCGATCGGTCCAGGCCATGAGCGCGCAGGCCGGGGCACGCCGACGGCTCCCGCGCCCCCGCCTCGGGACATGGCTGTCGGTGGTGGTCGGCCTGGCCGCCGTGGCCGCGCTGATCGTGCTCATCAATCCCGCCCTGCTGGGGCGAGCCCTGGAGCACTTCCAGCTGGAGCTGATTCCGGCCATCGTGATCGCTTCGCTCGGGTACTACGTCCTCCAGGGGGTGCGCTGGCAGTTCCTGCTGCGGGACGCGGCGGTCCGCCTGCCGATGACCGGAACCGTCCTGCTCAACCTGGCCGGTCAGGCGACCACGCTGCTCCCCCTGGGCGAGCTCACGCGCGCGGTACTGGTGGCCCAGGCCGCCGAGGCTGACTTCGGCGACGTCCTCGCCACCGTCACCGTGCAGGAGCTGATCTACACCCTACTTCTGATCGTGCTGGCGGTTCCGGGGCTGTTCGAGTTCCACCTCTCCCCCGCCATCCCGTTCGCGGCTCTCGCCGCCGCCTGTCTCGCCCTCGGGATCCTGACCATCCCGCCGCTATTTCGACGGGTCCATGGCCTCGTGACCAGAATTCCCGGGCTGGCCCGATTCGCCGGCCCACTCGACCAGCTCCAGCAGGAGACGGTGGAGTTGCTCCACCGCCCGGACACCGCCGGCTGGTCGCTGATCAGCGTGGTGCAGGCGGCGGCGATGGTTACCGCGTTCTGGCTGGTGGTTATCGCACTCGCCCCGGGCAGCCTCTCCTGGCCTGAGGCGGCGTCGATCTACGCGCTCGCCAGCATCGCCGGCGCGGTCAGCCTCATCCCCGGGGGGATCGGCGCCTCCGAGGCGGCGCTGGCGGGCCTGCTGATCGCAGCCGGGCTGACCCCGGCCAGCGCCACCGGAGTGGCCCTGATGCAACGGCTCGCCGACAAGGGCCTCGCCACGCTGAGCGGCTTCGTCGCCTACGCGATCGCCCGCCCCCGCTATCACCTCTCCGGGCTGTTTGCGCTGCGACCGCGCGGGGGCGGGAGCGGCGGCGCGGTCGCCGGCGGCCTCGCGGCCGACTCCGCCACGCCGTCCTGACTCCATCCGCTACCGTGAGCGGCGCGGCTGATCGGGCGCGGTCCCGGGGCCGGTCGGCGACGCACGGGGCTGCTGGCCCAGCCCGGACGGGCGAGAGCGGAGGCGTGGGGTGGTGATCGAGGACGTGCGCGCCGGCCCGATCCGGCGTGCGCGCGGGACCGGGTTCCGAGGTCGGTGACCGCCGGGCTTCTCACCCTCTACTGGGTCCTCGTTCTGGGCGCGGGGGCGACGGCCGTGGGGCTGGTCGATTACCCCTGGCGCTGGCCGGAGCGCGCGGCGCTCAGCCTGGTCGCCGGACTCGTCCTCGGCACCCTGGCGGGCTATCTGCTCGCCTTCGGACCCGGGGTCTCTCCCGCCAGCGCGCTCGGCGGACCGCTGCTGGTGTGGCTGCTGGCGGCTCTGGTCGCCCGACGACGGGGGCGGCGGCCCCTGGGGCCGTGGGTGGAAGAGGGGCGGCGCTGGGCCCGCGCGCTGCGCTCCGGCTCGCTGCCGGAGGTCGAGATCGGGACCGGCCTGGTGCTGCTGGTCATCGGCATGGTCCTACTGGCGGTCATCCAGCGCGCGCTCATGCCCGGTCCGGGCGGGACCGTCACCACCGGCTACGACCCCACCTGGGATGACTGGTCGGTGCACCTGAGTTACGCCGAGTACTTCGCCTTCAGCCACCACTGGCCCCCGATCGACAGCCTGGCAGCCGGGCAGGTGCTCCGCTACCCGTTCATGGCCGACCTCCAGTCCGCGTTCCTGCGGGTGCTGGGGCAGGACCTCGCCGGCGCGCTGACCCTGCCGTCGTGGCTGGTCAGCTGGGCGGCGACCATCCTCATCTGGAGCGTCGGTCGGCGCCTGCTGGGGTCGCGACTGGCGGCGACCCTGGCGGTCCTGCTGGTGCTCCTGGGCGGCAGCCTCGGGTTTGCGCGCCTCTACCCGGACGCGTGCCGATTCGAGACCCCCCAGGTGGCCGGAGCCGCCGCGCTGGTGCCGGCGAGTGCATGCTCCGGGCTGGCGACCGCCTCCCCCACGACCCTGGACGCGGTGGTGCGGGTGCTGCCCCGGGTCCTCGGTCACCTTCCGCGCAGCTACGACAGCTCTCCCGGGCTCGCCAGTGGCGCGGCGCCTCCCTTCCCGGACATCCAGCTCTACACGCCGCTGATCCTCTACTGGCTCGCCCAGCGCGACTACGACTACGGGGTGGCCATCCTCGCCACCCTGCTGCTGGGCGGCTGGATCGCCCTGCGCGAGCGCCGGCACGACCTGGCAGTGGCGGTCGGGGTGCTGGGAGCCGCGCTCTCGTTCTTCAACCCGTTCGGGTGGATCGCCGCCGTCATGATCGCGTGCGGCTGGTGGGCGCTGACGCGGCGGCGCGAGGCGGGGCTGGTGCTCGCGCCGCTGCTGCTCGGGGGACTGCCCTGCGAAGTCTTCGACGCGATCGGACCCCACGGACAGCTGAACGGGCCAGTGGGCGAGAACGTCTTCCCCGTGTTTCAGCTCGGCTGGTGGTCCAACCTCGGCGCCGTCTGCACCGGCGCCCAGCTCCACCACGGGGCGGCCTGCGTCGGCCTGTACCTCCACGGGGTGAACCCGCTCACCCTGGTCGCCTTCGCGATCAAGACCATGGCGGGTGGCAGCTTCTGGGCCAACCTCGTCCATTTCTGGCTGCTCAACACCGGGGCGTTCTTGCCGCTCTGCGCTGCCGCCGCCGGCCTGGCCCTGCTGGCGCGCCGTCGCGGGCGCGTGCTCCGCGTGCTCCCCCCCGGGGTGGTCACGTTCTGCGCTCCGGGGTTCTTGCTGTTTGCGCTGGTCAACTTGGTCCAGCTGCAGCCCTTCGGCTGGGATGACACCAAGTTCATCGCCGACTGGTACCTGCTCGCCAGCCTGCCGGTGGCGGCGCTGCTGGCGGCGGGGATGCGCCGGCGCTGGACGCTGGTCCCCGCGGTGGTGGTGACGGCGACGCTGGTGGCCAGCTCGGCCCTGGCGATCGTCCGGGCGATGCCCTTCGAGGCGCCGCCGCCCGCCCTCACCGGCTGGACCGCCGCCCTCTCGAAGATCAGCGTCGCCGGCCCGGCCGAGGTGCAGGTTGCCCGCGAGCTTCGGCGGCGCGTTCCCCCCGATGCGCTGATCCTCACCGAGGGGGAGGTCACCGATCCCGCCACGGTGCTGGCCGGCCACCCGGTGGTGCTCGCCTACGACGGCTGGCTGTGGAGCTACGGCGACCTGCTGACCGGCCCGGTGGCGCGGGTGCGGGCGATGTACGCCGGCTGCGTCCCGCACGCAACCCCCTGCCGAGCCCTGCAGCTGATGCATCGCCTCCACGTCGGCTACGTCGAGCTGGAGCCGGGCGACTTCAACAATGTCACGGTGAACACCGCCTGGTTTACCCGGGCGCACTTCCCGATCGTGATCCACGTCGGCCCCTACACGATCTACCGCGTCCCGCCCGCCTGATCACGGCCGCCCCCGCCGGGCCGGGTGCGCCGAGGTCGGGCGGCAGGCGGCGTCGCGTCCCTGTCCCCGTGCGAGACGGGGCTCGCCGATCCGGGGACCCCGCGCGGGGACAGCCTCCCGGGGGCGGGAGCGGAGCAGCGTCGCCGACCAGCGGGCCGACCGTTGGAGGCGGATGATCGCCGCGTCTTCTCGGTCGTGTCCCTCATCGGGTTCGGCGTGGGGCGCTCCAGCTGGCGAGCCTGACCCTTCGGATCGCTGACGAGTCCCGCCGTCCGATCCCGCTGACGGATCCGACTCCGTCCTCGATCGCGACCCGCCCCGATCTCCACTCCTGGCCCGCCCAGGCTCATCCTCTCGGTTCTCCTCGCCACCGCTGGCCGGATCGTCGGGCGGGCCTGGACCTCCCGTGGGCGTTATGTGTCATCACCCGGCGGCACCTCGGGGGTGCGGCAGTCGATCCGGGCCCGCTCGCGCCCCACCTGAGCGGGGGTCCCCGGCCCACCATCCCACCGACGCGCCCCGGAGCGGAGGTCGATCCCGCTCGACCGCGGGGGCGATATCATCGGTGAGGGCCCACGGGACGATGGCGAGGGCCGCGCTGCCGAGCACGTTCGCCGCCATCTGGTGTTCACGGAGGCCGCCCCCGATCGCTGAGTCACGCGTCGACCCGCTCTCGGGTACGGCCCCGCTGGCCCCGGTGGGGTCGCGCCGTCGGCCGGGCCTTCGCGCCCATCCGCTGGCCCGGGTGGCCGGGGATTACGTCAGCCTCACCAAGCCCCGAATCGTGGCGCTGCTGCTCGTCACCGAGTTCCTCGCGATGGTGACAGCGGCCCATGGCTGGCCCGGCCTGCGGCTCAGCCTAGTGGCCCTGGTGGCAGGTGCGGGGGCTTCGGGCGGAGCCGGGGCGGTCAACTGCTGGTACGACCGCGACATCGACGCGATCATGGGCCGCACCCGCCGCCGCCCGGTACCCGCGGGCCGGATCGCGCCCGCCCACGCTCTGACGTTCGGCCTCGTCCTCAGCGCCGCGGCCTTCGCGCTGTTCTGGCTGGCGGTCACCCCACTGGCGGCCTGGCTCTCGCTGGCCGGTGGACTCTTCTACGTCTTCGTCTACACGGTGTGGCTGAAGCGGACCACCGCCGAGAACATCGTGATCGGCGGGGCCGCCGGGGCGATGCCGCCGGTGGTGGGATGGGCAGCGGTCACCCACACGGTCTCGCCGCTAGCCTGCGCCCTGTTCGCCATCGTGTTCCTGTGGACGCCACCCCACTTCTGGGCGCTCTCGCTGATCGTGCGGCGGGACTACGCCGCCGTGGGCGTGCCGATGCGCCCGGTGGTCTCGGGGGTCAAACGGACCCGGTGGGCCATCCTCGCCTACTCGATCGCGCTGGTGGGGTTCAGCCTTAGCCTCGGGGTCTGGTTGGGGGCAACGGAGGTGGGGCTCGCCGCCGGCCTGGGAGCGCTGTTCCTCTGGCTGGCCGTGCGGGTCCTGCGCGAGGGGAATGGGCTGCGCTGGGCCCGGCAGCTCTTCCGCTTCTCGATCATGTACTTGTTCTCGCTCTTCCTGGGGACCGCGCTGATCGCCGCCACCCTCCGCTGAGAGCTGGGGCCAGGGAAAGCCCTCCTCCCGCGCGGAATCGCGTCGTCACCCGAGCTCGTCGATCTCAGGATCGAGGTCGCGTCGCTCGACCGGCCGGTGATCATCTCCGGGCGGTCACGGATCGCAGCTCGTCGAGCGACTCTCGGATCAGCTGCGGCAAGTCTCGCGAGGTGGTCTCGTCGACCCAGCTGCCGAACGCGACCTTGAAAACAGCGATCCCGGCCTCGGCAGTCAGACTGGCGGTCGGCTCTCTGACGCCGCGCCGGCGCAACACCTCGGCCATCGCCGAGCCTAGGGATGCGAGCTTGATCAGCTCGCGCTCGTGCAGCTCGGGGTTCGCCGCGATGACGGCCTGGCGCTTTCGGGAGTATTCGCGCCGCTCCTGGAGAAGGGCACCCGCAACCTCGAGGGCGGCGGCCACCGCGTCGATGGGTGCGGCGGAATCGGGCATGCGGGCAACGGTGCTGACCAGGAGCTCCTGCAGGGCCCCCGCGTCCCAGAACAGCACCTCGCGCTTGTCGGCGAAGTGCCGGAAGAACGTTCGCTCGGTGAGCCCCGCCCGCTTGGCGATCTCTGCCACCGTGGTCTGTTCGAATCCGCGCTCCTGGTAGAGCTCCAGGGCCGCCCGCTCCAGCCGCCCGCGTCCGTTTGGCTCCCACCGACCCATACCCCGATCCTACTTGATGACAGCAGCTGCCATCGTCTGATACCGTGATGACAGTTCCTGCTATCAGGGACTCGTCGCCCGAACCCCATGGGGGAGGGCCGTCGCCAATCTGGAGGGACGCCGATGCGAGTCTTCGTCACGGGCGCGTCCGGCTGGATCGGGTCGGCTGTGGTTCCCGAGCTCATCGACGCGGGCCATCAGGTCATCGGGCTGGCCCACTCGGATGCGTCGGCCGCCGCGATCGCCGCCGCTGGGGCCGAGGTTCATCGGGCACGCTTGATGATCTCGACAGCCTGCGGGATGTGGCCGCCGGGTCGGAGGGGGTGATCCACCTGGCCTTCAAGCACGACATCGCCTTCTCGGGGGGCTTTCAGGGCGCCGCCGATGCGGATCGCCGCGCCGTCGAGACGTTCGGCGAGGCGCTTGCGGGGTCGGATCGACCGCTTGTGATCGCCTCCGGGACGCTTGGTCTGGCACCGGGGAGGGTGGTGACCGAGCGGGACGGACATGGTCTCGACCCACAGGTGGCCGCTCTGGGCGCCGGTCCGCTGACTCGGTTGGCCACGGCCGAGGTGGCGCTCGCCCTCGCGTCCCGCCACGTGCGCTCGTCGGTCGTGCGACTGCCCCCGCCCAATCACGGAGCCGGAGACAACGGCTTCATCGCGGCTTTGGTGGGGACGGCCCGTGACAGGGGAGTCTCCGGCTACATCGGGGACGGGAGCAATCGCTGGCCGGCGGTGCACCGGCTCGACTCCGCCCGCCTCTTCCGCCTGGCGCTCGAGACGGCCTCCGCGGGATCGACCCTGCACGCGGTGGCGGACGAGGGGGTTCCGATCCGCGAGGTCGCTGAGGTGATCGGGCGCCACCTGAACCTCCCGGTGGTCTCGATCTCCCCCGCCGAGGCAGCTGACCACTTCCACTGGCTGGCCGCCTTCCTCGCCGCCGACAGCCCGGCCTCCAGCGAGCTCACCCGCGACCTGCTGGGATGGCAGCCCACTCATCCCGGGCTCATCGACGATCTCGACCACGGCCACTACTTCCGTACTCCCTCCGCATGACGGCGGGGTGATGGCGATTGGGTCCGCCCTGAAGCCGTCACCCATCTGGCCCGTCGAATCCGGTAGTGCTGCGTTGATGCTCCTATAGAACGTCAAGCCTTGCAGGTGGCCGATGGGCTAGCGCCGGTGTTGGGGCCAGGCAGGTAGCGGTAGATCTCCCTCGCCACGTAGCGCTTGAGGCAGCGGATGATCTCGCGCTTCGAGAGGCCCTCCTTTGTGCGCCTCCCTCTGTGTCAATACTCCTTGGGACACCTCTCCTCCGTTTATTTCACACCTTGAGGGCGTACCAGGGAGCACAGGATGACCACGGAGATCTCTCCGACGCGACTGACTTCCGGCGACCCGCGGCCGCCTGATCCGGAGGTTCTGGAGCGGCCTCAGCGACGGCGTTTCACAGCCGAGTACTGGACGTCCATCCTCCGCCAGGCTGATGCCTGCACCCGCAAGGGCGAGCTGGGCGCGCTGCTCCGCCGGGAGGGCCTGTACTCCTCCTTGCTGAGTGATTGGCGCCGGCGCCGGGCCGCCGATGGGCGAGCGGCACCGGACCGGAAGCGGGGCCGAAAGCCAACGCCGTCGTCCCAGACCGAACTCGCTCGCCTGCGCAAGGAGAACGCCAGGCTCACGAAGGACCTGGCTGCCGCCAGGATGGTGGTTGACGTTCAAAACAACGTCTCAGCACTCTTGGGGATCGCCCTCGAGAGTGCAGAGTCGGAGACCACGCCGTGATCGATGCGTCGGTGACGAAGCTGGCGCCTGCGGTGGGCACGGCGGCTGCGTGCCGGGCGCTGAACGCCAGCCGCTCGGGCGTGTACCGGCGCCGATCGCCACGACCGGTGAGGCCCATTCTCGGGCCGTCGGCGCCGTCACACCGGGCTCTCTCCGGCCCGGAGCGGACTGCCGTGCTCGACGAACTCCGGTCCGAACGCTTCACCGACCACTCGCCTGCCCAGGTGTACGCGACGCTGCTCGATGAAGGGAGATACCTGGCCTCGCAAAGCACGATGTACCGCCTGCTGGCGGCCAACGGTGAAGTCCGCGAGCGTCGCGACCAGCTGCGCCGCCCCAACTACGCCAAGCCGGAGCTCCTGGCCACCAGGCCCAACGAGCTGAGGTCCTGGGACATCACCAAGCTGTTCGGCCCGCAGAAGTGGACGTACTTCTACCTCTACGTGATCCTCGATGTCTTCAGCCGCTACGTCGTTGGTTGGATGGTCGCGCACCGCGAGTCCGCCGTCCTCGCCGAGAAGCTCATCAGCGAGACGCTGGCCAAGCAGGGAATCAAGCCGGGCGAGCTGACCCTCCACGCCGATCGCGGATCATCCATGAAGTCGAAGCCGGTCGCGTTCCTGCTCGCCGACCTGGGCGTGACGAAGTCGCATTCGCGACCCCACGTCTCCAACGACAACCCCTTCTCCGAGTCGCAGTTCAAGACGATGAAGTACCGGCCGGAGTTCCCCGACCGGTTCGGGTGTATCCAGGATGCGCGCGCCTTCGGTCAGCCCTTCTTCATCTGGTACAACGACGCGCACCGGCATTCAGGGTTGGGACTGCACACCCCCGCATCCATCCACTACGGCACGGCCGCTGCCATCCGCGACCAGCGCGGCGTGATCCTTACCGCCGCCTATGCCGCTCACCCAGAGCGCTTCGTCCAGGCGATGCCTCAGCCGCCGGCGCTGCCGACCGCCGTCTGGATCAACCCACCCCGTCCGGAGGAGCCTTCTGATCAGTAATTACGCGACCCGATGTGTCCCAAAGGGGTTGACTTTTTCCGCCTCTCCACGTGTCAGCGGGCAGGCAAAAGCGGCCACTGACGGGCAGGTCAAAACCGGCCAACTGAGGTAGCTCCGAAGGCCGTTCACACTCCTCCGGCAAGGAGGGAGTGAACGTTGGGGAACTACTTGAAGCTGACCGACCGGCGCCGGGTGATGGCGCTGTGTGAACTCGATTGGAGCTACCGACGGATCGAGCGGGAGACGGGGGTTAGGCGGGAGACGATCGCCCGGTACGACCCCCGTCGGCAACCAAAACCGGCCACGGTGCCCATGACTGACCCGTCACAACCGGCCACGGTGCCCACCGGAGCAAAGGCGGCCACGGTGCCCGCCGGGTCGATGCCCAAGGCGGTGAGCGCGGCGGCGCCGTTCGGCGAGGTGATCGAGCAGAAGCTCGCGCAGGGCCTCACCGCGCAGCGGATCTGGCAGGACCTCCGTGAAGACGGCTTCGACCACGGCTACGACAGCGTCAAGCGGCTGGTGCGCGCCGTCCGCAAGCGCCGGCCGGAGGTGGCGGCGGTGATGGAGCACCCGCCGGGGAAGGAGGGGCAGGTCGACTACTTCAAGAGCCCTGCCCCGGTGCTCAACCCTGCGACCGGCCGCTGGGGCCGGCCGTGGGTCTTCCGGATGACGTTGTCGTGCTCCAAGCATGGCTACGAGGAGCCGCTGTGGACGCAGGAGCTGACGCCGTTCCTGCGTGCCCACGAGCACGCCGTCATCGCCTTCGGGGGAGTGCCCGAGGTGATCCGCCACGACAACCTCAAGGCAGCGGTCACCCGGGCCTGCCTGTACGACCCCGACGTCAACACCGTCTACGCCGCCTTTGCGGCGCACTGGGGATTCACACCGCTGCCGAGCAGGCCGTACCACCCGGAGGAGAACGGGGTCGAGGAGAGAAGCGGGGGGTACGTCAAATCGAACGCGCTCAAGGGGCGGCGCTTCGACAGCCTCGAGCTGATGGCGGACCACCTGCAGAACTGGAACCGCACGTACGCCCAGCAACGGATCCACGGGACTACTCGCCGACAGGTTCTGGCGCACTTCCTGGAGGTGGAGCGGCCGGCCCTCCGGCCGCTGCAGACGGACCCGTTCGCGATCTTCGAGGTGGGCACGCGGACCGTCCATGTCGACGGCTACATCGAGGTGAAGGCCGCGTTCTACTCAGTGCCGCCCAGCCAACTTGGCAACCAGGTCCAGGTCCACTGGGACGAGCAGATGGTGCGGGTCTACACCCCGGGTGCGGCGACCCTGCTGGCCGTCCACCATCGCAAGACCGCGGGTGAGTGGTCCACGCACCCCGACCATCGACCGGCCCACAAGCCGGCGCGGCAGGAGGCGTACGAGCAGCACCAGCTCAGTCGCTGTACCCGCATCGGACCGGACTGCCGTGCCTGGGCGGTGGCGGCGATCGAAGAGCGTCAGCAGCGCAGCTATCGGCTGATGCAGGGGGTGGTGTCGCTCACCCGCAAGCACCCACGCGAGCGGGTGAACTGGGCCTGCCGTATCGCGCTGGAACGTCGGGCCTTCCGCTTCCAGACGCTGCGTCAGTTGGTGGAGACGGCCGCCGAGCGGGCGGCCGAGCCGCCCCCGCTGATCCAGCAGCACGAGCTCATCCGGCCCCTCGACGCCTATGCACAGGAGGCCTGAAACGCACCACATCGACCGGCCCGCCACAACGCGGGCCGCTGTACGGGGCCCAGGAGGCCCGGCGACGACCCCCCATGACCCACAACACTTGGAGGAATCACCCGTGAACGACCTCGACACCCGGCTGCGTCACCTGCGTCTGTCGGGCATGGCAGAGACCCTCGACGCCCGCAACCGGGAGGCCATCACCCACCACCTCGCCCATGTCGACTTTCTGGAGCTGCTGGTGGAGGACGAGCTGACGCGCCGGCGCGACCGGCTGACCCAGCGACGGATCAAGGCGGCGGGGTTGCCGCAGCTCAAGACCCTGGCCGACTTCGACTGGGCCTTCAACCGCAGCGTCCCCAAGCCGCTGATCCTCGACCTCGCTACCGTCCGGTTCGTCCGCGAGCGCACCGGCGTTCTGCTTGTGGGGCCGCCCGGCGTCGGCAAGTCACACATCTGCCTGTCGCTGGCGCTGGCCGCGATCAACGCCGGCCACACGGTGCGCTACCGATCCGCCTTCGATCTCGCCGAAGACCTCGCCGAGGCCGAAGCGACCGGGACCCGGCGCGATCTCGTCCGGGCTCTCACCCGGGTTGACCTGCTCTGCCTCGACGACCTGGGGATGCGCGAGCTACCGCCGACAGCGGCGGAAGACTTCCTCGAGTTGATCACCCGGCGCTACGAGGTGGGGGCGACGATCATCACGTCCAACCGCCCCGTCGAGGACTGGGGCCAGCTTCTTGGCGACACCGCCGCCGCCGGCGCCATCCTCGATCGCTTCCTCCACCACGCCGAGATCATCAAGTTGCAGGGGCACTGCCACCGCATGCACGAACGCCAGCAGCGGCGCTCTGACTTGACCGCAGCGGCCAACTGACCGCACCATTACGACCGCGCCTCACTGGCCGGTTTTGAAGTGCCCACGACTGGCCGCATTTGGGTGCCCGGTGACACTCCACGTACGCAATGGTCGGCGGGTGCCACCTCATCCGAACTATCACGGCTCGGTACAGGGCGGCGTTCGCCTGGCGGTTGCCGCCGCGGTTGAGTCGGTGGCGGCCGTTGGTCTTCCCAGATCCGGCCGGGATCGGACAGGCGCCGCACAGCTTGGCCAAGGCGGCCTCCGAGCGCAGGCGCTCAGCATTGTCTCCAGCGGTGACGAGCATCTCGGCGGCGATGTCCGGTCCAATCCCAAAGGCGGCCACAAGGTCCGGCGCTGCCGCCTTCATCAACCGGCGAAGGTGGGCGCTGTGGGACTTGATCTCCTCGTGGAGCGCGAGCCCCCGACAGACCAGCGCCCTGAGCCCGTACCGGGACGCTGAGGTGGGCGTGTCAGTCCCTGCCTCTCCGGCGAGTTCAGAACACGCCAATACCAAGCGGACGTCGCTCAGCGGCTCGAGCGCAGCACGCAGCTCGTCGTCAGCAGTGACCAGGACCGCCTTCAATGTGATCATGGCCTGGGAATGGGCCCGGACAGCGCTATCCCGAGCGATCTTGATTAGCCGAATGGCTTCCACGATCCCATCGGCCCACTTGGGGGTCGAGAGCTTCTTCCCGGTGAGAACCTCTCTGGCCGCATGTTCCGCGTCGATAGCATCACGCTTGCCGAGAAGCCTTCGCTCTCCCTTCCGGGCTGGACGGCTTACCTCAGCGACCCTCTGTCCGTTGCGGCGGAGAAACCGCGCCAGGCCGCTGCCGTACGAACCTGTCCCTTTCACTGCGAAGATTCCCACATCGCCCAAAGTACCGTTCCACGTCAGCAGCTGGGCGTACCCAGCGGCATTTGCTGGAATTGAGATCTCTCCGACCCGGGCGCCGAGACCGTCCAGGGCTACCCCGACGTGCTGCTCCTTGTGCGTGTCGACACTCACAACGATGTCCCCCCGACCAGGTGCGATGATGTCCACGGTGCTGATCTCCTTCACGGTCACCGACTACGCTCGCCGTGGACGGCTGGACAGGACTGCGATGGGAACTGGTGAGATCAGGCTCCTATCAGGTCACAGCCGTTCGTGGGCGAGTACTCCAACGGGTTGTGCTGCTGGAGGGCCGACTCGTCAACGCAAGGGCACCGAGCCGGTCGTAACTTGGGTCAGACCCTCAGGCAGCACGGAGAGGATCATCGCAGTCGTAATTGTCACCCTTGGAGCCAGCGGAGGTCACTGCGCCCGCCTCGGCCAGTCGCTCGGTGTAGCGAACGGCAACGTACGGGACACCCCTGTCGGAGTGGTGGACCAGGCCCTGCAGTGGCTGGCCCCTGCGGCCCCAGATGGCCATCTCCAGAGCGTCCAAGGCGAGCTCGGTGCGCAGAGATCGGGATGCCTGCCAGCCCACCACGAACCGTGAGAAGACGTCAAGGAGGAAGGCGACGTAGACCCAGCCGGCGTGGGTCTTCACATCGGTCAGGTCGGCCACTCAGAGTCGGTTGGGAGCACCTGCCACAAAGTGCCGCTCCACCCGGTCCGCCCGCCGGTCAACCCCGGCCGCGGCCAGCGTGGTCCGGGGCGCTTTGCCCCGTGCCGCTCCCCGCGGGCCCAGATCCCGCATCAGCCGCTCCACCGTGCAGCGGGCCACCGGGACGCCCTCGCGTCGCCGCTGGGCCCACACCTTGTCTGCCCTGTAGACCCGGAAGTTCCCCCCCCAGACCCGCTGGATCTGCGGCTTCAGCTCCTGGTCCCGGATCTCCCGGGCCGCTGGCGGCCGGCTGCTGGCGGCGTAGCAGGGGGCCGGCGCGACCTGCCGCACGCGGCAGATCGGGGTCACTCCCCACCGTTCCCAGTTGTCGGTGATGAACTTCACCGCTTGGGCGGTCTCGGGTCGAGCTCCCGAGCGAAAAAAGGGATGCCGCTCTGAGGATCTCAGTGGCCCACCGCAGCTCCCGGATCCGCTCCCGCTCCGTCGTCGTCACCCCCGATCGCACGCCCCCGTCCACCTGGGCCCTACGCACCCACCTCCGCAACGTCTCCCGGGTCATCCCCAACTTCGCCGAGATCGAGCCAATCGCTACCCACTCCAATGGGTACTCCCCTCTGTGCTCCAGCACCAGCCTCACCGCCCGCTCCCGCAGCTCCTGCGGGTACCTGGTCGTGCTTGTCGTCCCTCCATCCTCTCAACGAATGGAGTCTCCACCTTTCCCGGGGCGGTTCAAGTTGCGGACGGATGCCTCGCGCTCGCCGTCCTGGCTGGCGTCAGGCGGCCCTCCCCTCAGGAAGTAAACAAGGGCGGCGATGCAATGGATTCTCGGAGGCCATGTCACCTCACATCGACATTGACTCCGGTATCATGGCAATCCGTCCATGTACGTCTTCGACTACGTCATCTACGGCCTGTGGGCCCTCTTCTGGTTGGCATGGCTGGCAGCCGCCCTCACGGCCAAGCGGGCAGCTCACTCTCGAATGCGTCAGTTCGCCGGCTTGAGGGTCGCCCTTTTCGTCATCCTGATCTTGGTCGGTCGCTCGGGAGCCTTCAAAGGTCCGCACGCCATCGTGAGCAACCCCATCCTCCAAGGCATCGGCATGGGCCTGTTCCTGACCGGGTTGGGACTGGCTCTGTGGGCACGGGTCTATCTGGGACGGAACTGGGGCACCCCGATGTCCGAGAAGGTGGACGCGGAGTTGGTCAGCACCGGGCCCTATCGGTACATCCGCAACCCCATCTACTCGGGAATTATCCTCGCCGCCGTCGGGACGGCGGTAGCCGTGAGCTGGTATTGGCTCGTTGCCGTCGTGTTCATGGGCGCGTACTTCATCTACAGCGCAACCGTCGAGGAGCACACCATGGAAAGCCTCTTTCCGAACGACTATCCGGCATACAAGCGCTCGACTAAAATGCTGATTCCTTTTATGTTCTGAGCCATCAGCTAGTCGAGGGTGTCCCCGAATCTCGACCAAAAGAACAGGTCAGGGTCGCCCACTAGGCCGGGCGGATGACAGGTTCACGGGACCAAGAATCGGGCCTCTGCTAACTCTCGCGAGCACCCAGACGAGCCATTTGCTCCATTGGTGTTCGACCCGGACGTGGAGATCCTCGAGGCTGGATTCCTCAACAAGCCGGCACCAGCCCCGTGCGCCGGACGTACCCCACCAGCCCCTCCACGAGGCCCTTCTCATGGCCCTGACCCGGGGTGCAGTGGTGAGCCTGGAACCGATACGCGCTCTGCCGGGCCACGAACTCCGAGCAGGGGACGAACGTGCCTGCGCGTCGCCGCCCCAGCTGGCTGGGATTGTCATCCCAGCAGCTCGCCGGCACCCCGCCCCAGGCCTGGAACGCCCGCACGTGCCCGTCCAGCCACGCCGCCCGATCCTGCTGCCGGTACGCCACCACCATGTCCCGGGTCGAGTACGCCAGCCGGGCGCAGAACCGGAACACCCGGGTCGCCACTCCGGCGAGCAGCACGGTCGCCTCCCCGAAGTCGATCTGGGCTTCTGCCCCCCGGTCGTGAGCCAGCGGCAACGTCACCCCGCGCACCTCTGTCTGGCGGTACCGCCGCACCCACTCCCGCACCATCGACTCCCCGCAATGGAAGGTGTATTCGGCCCCCAGCCGCTCCCAGATCCGGCGGGTGGTGTGGCGCTGCGTGGGGGCATCGGCGGTCATCGGCCCGACCCTCGTGTCGGGCCCCGGGCTGAGACGAAAGGAGGACGGTGCCCGGCCGGGACTCCACGGGCCCAGTCCGCTCGTCATCCGCCCCTCCTAGCGTTGTAGGACTAGGCCCCCCTCCCTCAACACCGACGCGCCGCCAGCCAAGGCCCGACGGCATGGTCCTGGTCGGGGAAGGCAGCGGGGGCCGGCAGCGCCGCTTCAGCTGCTGACGAGCCGCGTCCTTCGGCCACGAGCTTTGGAACGGCAACGAGGCCAGCCGTCACAGGCCCGGGAACGGGTTCTCGAGGGACCCCAGGACGTGCTCGCCGCCGGCGGCGAGCAGCTCATCCGCGGAGTAATGGCCGCTGGCCACCCCGACCGGGACCGCCCCTGCCGCACTGGTCGCCTCCATATCGCGCGGGGTGTCGCCCACCACGAACACCTGGTCCCGCTCCAGCCTGACGCCATGGAGACGGGAGGCCTTGTCGATGGCGATCTGAGTGAGCTCGGTCCTATCCGCGGAGTCGGATCCGTACCCGCCGAAGACGAAGAACCGATTCAAGTTGGCGGGGACGAGCTTGGTCCGGGCCGCACCTTCCATGGCCCCCGACACGAGCCCGAGCATCACCCCAGCGTCGCCCAGGCGCAAGAGCGTGTCCTGGGCTCCGGGAAGCACTCGGTAGTGCTCCGACGCCCAGATCTCTCCTCCCAGGTAGCGAAGGTAGGCAGCGTAGAGCTTGCTCAGCTCCTCGGTGGTGGGCTCACGGTGGAGCACCGCCGTGAACGTGGCCCGGGCCACCTGCGGGTCGGTCTCCCCGGCCGAGGTGTGGGCCCCGATGTCGGCCGGGATGCCGTGGAGCTGCTGGAAGGCCGCCATCCAGCTCCTGGCCCCGGCTCCCCCCGTGTGGACCAACGTCTCGTCCACGTCGAACAGCACCACCACCGGTGTGATCGGCGCCCCCACGTCAGGCCTTCTTCTCGTCGTGCCCACCAAAGCCCCTGCACCTAGCGGAGAGGACATTGTCGGCGAAGTCGTCGAGATGCCTGGACGCGCAACGCGAGTCGAGCGAGATGGTGACCACCGGAGCGGGAACCCCTTCGTCGATGGCCGCAATCGACGTCCAGCGGCCCTCCCGGGAGTCGCACACGCGCCCGGCGAACCCCTCCAGGTCGGGTGAGTGCGCCAGCGCGGTCGCGGTCAGGTCCAAAAGCCACGACTCCATGACACTGCCCCGCCGCCACCCCTCCGCCACCGCGGCGGCGGAGGGGTCGAATTCATAGAATTCCGGCTGCTCCATCGGCCCGGTCTCGGCATCGGCCTCGGCGATGCGCTTGCCGGCGGCGGAATTGTGCAGGATGTTGAGCCCTTCGGCGAGCGAGGCCATCATCCCGTACTCCATACCGTTGTGAACCATCTTCATAAAATGCCCAGCGCCGTTGGGGCCACAGTGCAAGAAGCCGTGCTCGGCCGGATCGGGTTCCCCGACGCGCCCGGAGTCCAGGTCCCAGCGTCCACACCGGGCGCAATGCTCGCAAAGAGCGGAGGGAGGTGGTCGACGACCTCGGCTGCACCGCCAATCATGAGGCAGTAGCCTCGTTCGATCCCCCACACCCCGCCGCCGGTCCCGCCGTCAACCAGCTGGATCCCCCGCCCGGACAGCGACGTGGCACGGCGGATGTCGTCCCGGTCGTAGGAGTGGCCGCCGTCGATGATCCTGTCCCCGTGCTCCATGTGAGCGGCCCGCTCGCCGAGCGTCGTGTCAGTGACCCCACCGGCTGGCACCATCACCCAGGCCGCTCGCGGGTTCACCAACTTCGGGACCAAGTCGGACACTGCGCACGCGCCCGTCGCCCCTTCCTTCTCCAGTGCGGAGACCGCCTCGGAGGCAACAGCGAAGACACCGCAGGTGTGACCATCGCGAATCAGACGACGAACGATGTTCGCGCCCAACCGTCCAAGCCCGACTACGTCGAGCTGCATCGGCTTGCTGGCTGCCATCCGCGTCCCTCCTTGTACCACCATGCCTCCACCGACCATTTATCCCCGCTGAGATTTCGTCCGCTGCCGTCCCTCGGGACGGGAAAGCCACGGCGGCTGCCAGGGCGGATGACCACCGAGGAGGGCGTTGGCCTCTGCTGGCCCCCACGACCCCCGCGGATACGGCACTGACACAGGGGGGTGGTCCACCAGCGGTTGCAGGACCCGCCAGGTCTCCTCGACCGCGTCCTCCCGGGTGAACAGCGAACGATCGCCAATCAGCGCGTCGTGCAGGAGGCGGTCGTAGGGGTCTGGGGGCTTGCCGAGCTCAGCGGCGAATGGCAGGTCCATGTGGACGTCGCGCGACGCCCTTCCCGCTGCGCCTTTGGAGAGCATGACCACCCGCAGGCCCGGATCGGGGTCGATCCGCAACACCAGCTGATTTGGATCGGCGTGGCGCAACTCGCCCAAGAAGGCCAGGCGGGGCGGACGCTTGAAGATGATCCGCACCTCGGTGGCCCGGGCGGCCAGCGCCTTCCCGGCACGGACAAAGAACGGCACCCCTGCCCAACGCCAGGTTTCCACCGCCAAGCGCAGAGCCACGTAGGTTTCGGTCCGAGAGCCATGCTTCACCCCAGAGACCTTGCGGTAGCCGTCGTACTGGCCCCGCACGCACCGGGCGGGATCGATGTTAGCCATGGCCCGGAACAGGTCGACCTTCTTATCCCACAGCGCGCGGGGTCCGGGTCCGACCGGCGCCTCCATGGCGACGAGCGCGAGAACCTGGAGGAGGTGGTTCTGGACTACGTCGCGCAATGCCCCGACCTGGTCGTAGAAGGCACCCCGGTCCTCCACTCCAAAGTCCTCGGCCATCGTGATCTGGATGGCGGCCACGTGGTCGCGGTTCCACACCGGCTCGAGGAAGGCATTGGCGAAGCGCAGGAGGGTGATGTCCAGCACGGGCTGCTTGCCCAGAAAGTGGTCGATACGCAGGATCTGGTCCTCGTCAAGCACGGCCTTGAGCGCGTGGTTGAGCGTCCGGGCCGAGGCCAGGTCGTGCCCGAATGGCTTCTCGATCATCACTCGGCCGTGGTCCGTGAGGCCCGCGCGACCGAGCGCCGTCACCACCGGAGCGAACAGGGAAGGTGGAATCTCCAGGTAGAACAAGGGCCGGGCGGTGTCCTTTAGCCGAGCAGCTAACCTCTCGTACGTGGCCGGGTCGTCGAAATCTCCGGTCAGGTAGGTGGACCGCCGAGCCAGCCGCAGGAAGGGCTCATCCTCGACCGCTTCCTCGACCATCTCGATGGCTTCTCGCATCGAAGCGACGAAGTGGTCCTGGGACCAGTCATCGCGTCCCACCCCGATGATCGGACCGTCAAGGAGGCCGGCCACCTCCAGGTGATACAGGGAGCCGAAGGTCATCTTGCGCGCCAGGTCGCCGGTGATTCCAAAAATGACCAGGGCGTCCGCCCTCTGCGTCGTGGGCTCAGTCATGTGAGGCCGGTGCCCCACGTCGTGGCGACCGCCTGCCCCGGCTCCAAACGGATCCCCCTGTCGCCGCTCTGGAGCGCGTTGGGAGGACACAGCATAGGGTCCGCTCCCAACTCCCTTCGCCGCTGGCCGGGGGCGACGGGTGTCGCCGGGGTAGACCTCGATGACGTGTAGTCACTCCTCAACGCCGGGCTCCCCTGCCGGCCTGATCTCCTCCTGCGGCTCAGCACCCGTGGCAGTACCGCCAGCGCGGGTCCCCAGATCACGGCACGTCGACCGTGACGCGTTGCGTCTGCTGACGCCCGCTAGCCAGCAGGGGCCGGATCACAAGGCAAACGAGGATGCCGCCGACTAGGAAGACCGACATAGCGATGAGACCGCCGATGTGGAGGTGTCCGTGCGGGAGCGGGTGGGCGCCGACGAAGGCGAAGAGGCGGAGCATCGGCCCACTAGTGGCATCGATGAAACGCACGAATCCGGCCTCGTGCGAGCTTGAGGAGGCTTCGATGACCAGGCCCACTGCCACCACCAGCTCGGCCAAGGCGAGAGCCCCTAGGACCAATCGGATGAAGGGCCCTCCGAGGCGTCGCTGCAGCGACGTCTGCGTCGTAGTCACCGCACGGGTCCCGGTGCTAGCCGCCGTCGCGGCGGCGGTCGCCGTGGGCTCGACGGCCGCCGTGAGGGGCGGGGGGTGGGAGAGGGAAGGACGCTTCATGTTGGGAGACCGGATGGATAGTGTGAGTTCGTCACTACTGTACATGACGCCCTACCCTGGTGGCCATCACGCCAGCCGAGGGGCCGCCCCCACGTGTCGCTCGGCCGACTGTCCAATCGGTCACCCTGCACATGCCCCGCGTCGAACACGATGCCCTACGTGCGCTCGCGTTCGTCGGCAAACTCAGCATCAATGACCGCATCGTCCGAGCCGTCACCGCCTTCCTCGCGGCCAAAGAGAGCCGCGAGAAGTTCGAAACGCTGATGGGCACCACCCTGGACCGGTATCGGCGCTTCCTCGCGAAGCACGCCCCGGGCGAGGGTCCGGGGTTGGTCCCGCGCCGCCAGCAGGCCAGCGACGCTGGCGGCGAGGAGCTGACCTCTCTGCTCCAACAGGTCCGCTCGCGCGCCATCCTGGACCGACGCGAGGAGTTCGAGGGTCTGCTCCGAACCCTTGTCGCCGGCGCTCAACGCCTGGAGCACACGACTGCGGACCAGAACGGGGCGGGACCCGCCCCAGGAGAGCCCTCATGATGACCACCCTCTGTATCGTGCTCGCCATCTGTGCGGTGGGGGCTCCGGCATCGATTGGACGTGACCTGAGCAGCGCGGGCGCGCCGTGGGACTGGTCCTGACTGCCGAGTTGATCGCCTATGTCGTCGTCTTTCACACCCCGATCGTCCTCATCCTGACGATCGTGGCCCTGATCGGCCTCCTCGTCGTAGTTTAGGTCGGCATCCTGGCGCTGGCCGCGGTCCGCTACCCCCACGCCCCGCCCCGATTGCCCCGCCCTCTCGAGCAGTTGGCTGATGGAATGAACCGCCAGCTCGGCCAGCTGGCCACCCCGATGCGGCGGACCCGACGTCCGTCCCCTGAGCGCCGATCACGTCGGCAGGTCGCGAGGGCAGCCACCCGACCCAATACTCCCGCGGCGGCGCCTTGAGCACCCGCGGCGCCCGCGTTAGCGCCCGCCACCACTGCCCCGGTCAGCCGAAGGCGCTGGTAGGCGACGCTGGGCAGCCGACGCTGACCGTCGCCGGCGTATCCTCGATCATCAGGACGGCGGGCCCTCTCGCTGCAGCATCCAAGGAGGCGATGGCCATGGAACAGACTCCGGACACTCAAACCGACGAGACGGTCGTCGAACAGTCGGCGACCTCGCCGTCGACGGCGCCCGGATTCCCAATCCAGTCCCGCGAGCGGGTCCGCCGCACGCGCACGACGGCACTCAGCCCGGGTTGGCGCTGGACCGAGGCCGTCTGGCTGGCTATCGGAATCGTCGACATCGTCCTGGCGATGGACTTCGTGTTCAAGATCCTGGCCGCCGCCAACACGGGGTTCGTCTCCTTCGTCGCCAAGCTGGCGGGCTCAATCGCGGCCCCATTCCAGGGGATCTTCTCAGAGCAGACCCTGACCAGCGGCCACGTGACGCACTGGGCCGACGTGGTGGCCATCATCGTGTACACGATCGCGGCCTATATTGTGGCTCGCCTGATCATGCTGATCGCCGGCCCACGGTCCCGCACGACAAGGGAGGGCGATGTGGGGAGGTGAGCAATGCTCGCCTTGTTGGCCTTCCTCGTTCTGGTCGCCGTCCGGTTTGGCGTCGGCACCTCGATTCACCTGCTGTGGATCCTCGCTATCATCGCCCTGGTCCTGTGGCCGGTTGGCTTTGCATTCCCTCAACGCGGCGCCCGCTGCTACTACTGGCAATGGGCTGCCCTGCCGCCGTGGGACCGTCCGCTGCTGACGTGCCGCCAAACAGCGGCAGATCTGATGTCGACCACCAAGCCCCTCCGGCCTGCCCACCTGCCCATCTGGAATTTCCCATCTGCACCGTCCCGGCGGTGCCCATCCCGCGAGAGACTGACCGGGCGATGACTGTGCTGTGGCTCGTTCTCCTGCTGGCGACCGTGGTCCATCAGGCCGCGCACAGTGGATGGCTGCGGGCATGCGGCTCCAGGCTCGATTCGAGCTCCCCTGGCCGGGACTCGGGTGAGCATTCGATCCCCGGGTGCTCACTGAGCATCAGCGGATCGCCATGTGGACTGCTGGGTCGCTCGCAGACGCTGTGGTCTGGGTCACCGCGGCGGCTGCGCTCCCGAGCCTGCGGCTGGGTTGTCTTGGGCTTCGCGCGCTGGAACTCGCGGCGCAGTGGCATTGCCCGGGCTCTGATGGGGCACAGGTGCGTCGCTACCGTCACCGAAGGCGCCTCGACGACGGAGCGTCCGTCCCGAGGGCGCGTGGGCTGGTCAGGTCGGCACCGGTGCGCCACACCAGCCCACCGCGATCTCGGCCCCCAGGAGGCCTGTAGCCGGCCCAACTCCAGCGGCCCTTGGGCGCCCCACTCCGTAGCCCCTTGCAGGCCCAGAATCGCACCTGGCCGCTCGCGATATCGAGCTCAGGCCGGCGACAGGAGCCTGTGAGCAGGTGGGCGCCGCGTCGGATGCTGACCCGACGGCGCCGCCGGCGTGGGATCACGGTCGCGGCTGACAAAGTCTATGTCACACAGGATTCGTCGCCCCGGGTCGAGCCCTGTAGATGCGCCCGCATGTGGCGATGCGGCAGACCTGGTCGCGCAGCGCCATCAGCCGTCGCGACGCCCAGGAGCTCGGGTCTCCGCAAAGCCAGTGGTGGCGCAAGCGGATCGAGAAGAGCCTCAGCTTGATGAAGAACCTGGTTGGGGGGCGCAAGCTCCGCAACCAGGGCCTCGCCCGCAACCGGCTCTGGAGGGAGTTCACGGTGGCCGCCGACAGCCGGTCCGGAGGGGCACAGACTGGCGGCCGGCAGATGACGCACTACGACGCGTTCGGCGGCCCCGGGGTGTGGGGCCGAGCGGGCTCGGAAGGATCCCGGGCAAGCCCGTCGGGGCAGTTCCCGCGCGGATCCTCGGTGCCCCGGCGGCGCACACCTCCCATCTGCTGGGCCTTTCTCGCGCTCTTCAACAGCCTGCTAGTCTTCCATCATCGCGGGCGCCATGCACTCGCTGCTCGGCGACCGCATGGAGTGGACACGTCGCTGTCGCATCCTCACCTTTGTGAAGTTCGCCCGTTCGGTCACCGCCCACCGCGACGACGTCGCCGCTTCGCTCCATCAGGACCACTCTACGAACGTGTTTGAGAACCGGGTAGGCTCGGCGCCTTCCCAGATCGGACGGGATCGGGCATCGAGGGGGGATGCGGTCCTCTCCACGTCCTGCTCGCCACCCGACCGACCTGACCGATGCTCAGTGGGCCCTGATCGCGCCATTGCTGCCCCCACCCACGACCGGACCGGCGGGGGCCGGCCCCCAAGCACCCGATGCGGGAGATCATCAAGGCGATCCTGTACCGGGTCCGCACCGGCTGCGCCTGGCGATGGCTGCCCAAGGACCTGGCACCCTGGCCCACAGTCCCCTGTACTTCGCCGCGTGGAACCGGGATGGCACCCTGGACCGCGTCCATGACGCGCTGCGGGCGCGGGTGGGGAGCCGGGTGGGTCGCCAGCCGAGCCCGAGTGCAGGCGTGGTGGACGCCCAACCGCTGCGCGGGGCCGACCCGGTCGGGACCCCCGCGCGCGGGTACGACGCGGGCACGAAAGCCAACGGGCGAGGGCGCCACATCGTCGTCGACAGCATCGCCCTGCTGCTCGTCGTGATGCTCACCGCCGCCAGCCTCCAGGGTAGCGACCGGGGACACGGCATGCTCCGGCGGGTGCACCGCGCGCACGTCGGGGTGCGCCGGGTCGTCGCCGACGACGGGGACACGGGCCAGTTGGTCGCGTGGGCCGCCCGAGCCTGGCGGATGACGCTCGACATCGTGCGCAAGCCGCCGCGGCAGCAGGACTTGGCGGCCATCCTGCGGCCCTGGGTCATGGGACGCACCTTCGCCTCGACGATGCACTGCCAGCGACTCGTCCGCGACTACGAACGCACCATTGCACACCCGGCGGCGATGGTGAAGTGGGCGATGGTCGGCCTGGTGGTGCGGCGGCACGCACCATCTTCCGGGCGCCGAGCGTGGGTAGACCGCCGATGATGACTGGTTCTCAAACGCGTTCTAGTGCTCGCGTCGAATCCGTACACCCTAGGCTGCGCCGCCGGACGCGCCTGGTCCGAGGCTTCCGCTCCTCCATGATCGCCCCCGCCGTGCTCAGACTCGGGGTCTCGGCCCGCCTCGTCCGGGCCGCGCGTGTCCAGGGATCGGTCACAAGCGCCAAGGTCACAGGCGTCGTGGAGCCGCACTAAGTCAGGGGCTCACCGACCTTGCGTGTCGATGTCGCAGCTGGATAGCAAGCGCTACAAAGCCACCGCAGTTATGGATGGGGGTGATTCAGTGAACCACGACTCCCTCAACGAGGAGCAAGTCAATGTGACGCCTCGGTTGGCCGACCTCTCTGTTCGCTTCTGGGTCTTGCTGGTGCTGACGGGCATCGCCGCCGGTGTCGGGGCCATGGTGATGATGGGGATCCTGCGAACTGTCCAACATATCGTCTTGGGGTACCACTCCGGCGAGTATTCCGTCGCCGCCTCGCACCGGAGCGACCTGCGGTTGGTGATGATCCTGGCGGTGGGAGGCCTCGTGACCGGCGTCGGGCTCTGGGTCATGCGGAGCCACGGAGGAACGGGCGGAGAGCCGACCCAAGTCGTCCGGTCCCGTTCTGGGAGACTGTCACTGGTGCGGACGCTGATCAGCGGGGCGCTCTCGGAGGTGACCGTCGCCATGGGTGCTTCACTCGGACGGGAGGCTGCACCGCAGCACACCGGCGCCGCTGTGGGTGACGCCTTCGGCCGCCATTTCGGTCTGCCCCCCGGCCAGCGAACGCTGCTCATCGCCTGTGGGGCCGGGGCCGGTCTGGCCGCCGTCTACAACGTGCCACTGGCCGGCGCCCTGTTCACGCTGGAGATCTACTTGGGCGCGGCCTCCATCTCGGCCGCCCTGCCCGCGGTAGCCTCAGCCTCTATCGCCACTGCGGTCGCGTGGATCACACTCCCCGACCACGCTGTCTACCGGCTTCCGGTCCTGCCGAGCCCGACGCTGTCGCTGGTGATCTTCGCCGTGCTTATGGGGCCGTTGCTCGGGGTGGTGTCTGCAGGCTATGTGAAGACGATCGCCTGGGCCCGCACCCATCAGCCCACTGGGCGCCTCCTGCTGGTCGAACCGCTTCTGGTCTTCACCGTCTTGGGGGTGGTCGCCTATCGGTACCCGTTGTTGCTCGGCAACGGCGTCGACCTAGCCCAGTTTGCCTTTGTCGGAAGCGCGGGACTCTTGACTCTCTTGGTCTTGACCCTCCTCAAGCCGCTGGCTACGGCGGGATGCCTCCGGAGCGGAGCCTACGGCGGTCTCTTCACTCCGACACTCAGCTTCGGCGCGGTGTTCGGGGCATTCGCTGGCCATTTGTGGGGTTTGGCCTGGCCCGGCTCGCCGATGCCCAGCTATGCCGTGGTTGCTGCTGCCGGTATGTTGGCTGCCGCCATCGATGCACCCATAACCGGCGCCGCCTTCCTCATCGAGCTCACCCATTCCACGACCGGAGTGCTAGTTCCGATCCTGATTGCCGTCGTCGGAGCGACGCTGGTGGCCAGGCGCCTCGACCTGAGATCCATCTACACCGCCGGCTCGGAGTCGGCCCTACCGACTGGGTCCGAGCGCAGCCAGAGGGCCCGCGGACCGGGCGACCCGGAGAGCACGTGAGGTCCTCGGCAGCCTCGTGGGGTGATGGCGACGGATGGTGCGCCTCGATCGGTCCTTGTGATGCCCTTGCTGGAGCGCGTCCGAAGTGCAGCAGGCCGCGTGGATAGGGCCGTTGCTTGCACGGTCAGGCTTTCTGAATCCTGTCGACCATCCACCCCCTCTCTCCTTTCAGGTACAAGTGGTTTGTTGCTGACCCCAGCGCGTACCCGTGCAGGAACAGTTCGGCCGCGTAAGCCCGCGCGTAGGGCTGGAGTACCCCTCGACGCGAACCGTCGTGACTCTTCCGGAGATGGCGACAGCTCCATCTCCGGACCCCACGGTCCGGACAAGGAAGCTTCGCCGCACCGTCCGGGTATGCCGAGCGATCCCGGGCCCCCGGCCCCTACCGGAAGGGCGCCCGCGGGCCGCCGACGGCCGGCTTCGCATAATCCAGGACTCGGCACAACCCGGCCAGGCTCATGGTGGTGGTCGTGGGGACCACCCGCGTGGTCGCCCAGCGAAAGGCCTCGGTCAGCAGGGCCGGGTCCGCCGCCGGTGGCGGGCCCCCGGCCAGGATGCGCGCGATCGGCGTCTGCCCGGTCTCCGCATCCACCCGGGCGTTGCACGCTGCCTCCTGCCAGGCCCTCCAGCGGTCGTTGAGCATGGCCAAGTCGTCGATCCCCGCGGCTTCCACCTCCAGGCAGAACCGCTCGCCGATGAAGCGGCCGGGTCGTTCCTGCTTGCCGCGCCCCTGCGGTTGGTACGGGCGGCTGTGCAGCAGCCGGACCCAGCCCCGCGCAGGTGCGGATCAGCGCCCCGGCACGGTAGGGCGCGCCGTTGTCGACTCAGTGCCGATCAGGCGGCCCACGCCGCGTGATCGCGCTGCACAGCACCTGCTGCCCGAGGCGGGTGTTCTCCTCCGTCAGCCAGCCACCGTGCAGCAGCAGCCGACTGTGGTCGTCCCCCACCAGGAAGAGCTTGGCCCGGTGGCTGCTCGCCACGCGGGAAAACCGGTCGAAGGGACCGTGCAGGACATCCCCGATCCAGACCTCGTTGGGCCGGCTGGCCTCGTAGCGGCCGTATACCGGCGTGGCGGCGCCCTGCGCTCCTCGCTGCACCCCCAAGCCGGCGGAAGTGCTCCCGCAGCGTCCCCGCGGCCACCGTCAGCCCGTGCTGGGCGGCCAGGATGTCGGCGATGTGGGCCTTGCTGCGGGCGGGCAGCTCCCGCCGCAGGGCCACCGCTTCGGTGACCAGCTCCGACTGGCGCCGCACCGCGCCCTCGTCGGACCGGCCCTGCGGCCGCAACCCGGCCAACCCCCGCCCCCGGTAGGCACGCACCCAGCGGTCCACCGCGGGCCGGATCACCCGCGCCACGCGGCCGTCCGGGCCCGCTGGCGGGCGCGCCGTGGTCGCCCGCACCACCCGGCCGCGTTCGAGAGCCGTGAGGCCGCATTCCCTCATTCAGAATCTGAGTCTGGCCCGATCGTTCCCGCATCAAGGAATCTAGTTGGAGCCCGGGAGGGGCCGGCCCCCGCCGGGGCCGGGGGGGAGCGGGAGATGCGAAGCGCGGAGCGGTACGAGCGGGCAGCCGACTTGCGGCCGCGGTACGGGGAGACCCGGCGCCCGGCTCGGGGCGACCTGCTGGACGCGTTGTGCCTGGCCACCGGCTCTCACCGGCGGTATGCCCTCAGCCTCCTGCGCGGCCGCCCGCGACGGGCCCGGCAGGCCCCGGGGCACCGCGCGCCCGCCGCTACGGTGTCGAGTTCCGAGCCGAGGTGCGGGTGTGTTGGGAGGCCGCGGACTACCTCCGTGCCGAGCGGCTCCGGCTCTGTCTGCCCGACCTGGCCCAGATCCGGGAGCGCCATGACCAACTCCACGGCACGTCCGAGACCCGGCGGCAGCTGGCGACCGTCAACTTTGCCACCGTGGAACGGACCCTGCACGACCTCCGCCGCGGGCTGGGGGCCGGGCGGATGGCCCAGACCAAGCCCGGCGACCTGCTCCGCCGCCAGATCCCGATCGTGGTGGGCCACTGGAAGGCGCTCGACGTCCCCGGCTACCCCGAGATCGACCTCGTGTCCCCCAGCGGCGAGGTGGCGGCCGGGGACGGGATCTGGCCCCTGTGCGCCACCGACCTCTCGACCGGGTGGACCGAGCGGCTGCCGGTGATGGGCAAGGGGGAGCGCGGCATCGTGACCGCCCTGGAGCAGGTCCGCACGCATCTGCCGGTGCCCCTGCTCGGCCTCGACCCCAACGACGGCAGCGAGTTCCTCAACGGGCATCCGGTCCGGAACTGGCAACGGACCGGGGTGGCCCTGTCCCGCTCCCGGCCCGGGCACAAGAGCGACAACGCCCATGTCGAGCAGAAGAACTGGACGCGGGTCTGGCGTCTGATCGGCTATCAGCGGCTCGACACCCCCGCCCAGCTGGCCTGGCTCGCCGCTCTCTCCAGCGGCCTGCTCCGCCCCTTCACCAACTGCTTCCCGCCCGTGATGAAGCTGGTGCGCAAGGAGACCGCTGGCTCGCGCGGGCGCACGGTCGACGACCGGCCCACCCCCCTGGCCCGCGTCCTCGCCAGCGGGGTCGCAGATCCGGCCACGATCCCGGCCCTGGTCCCGCGCGACACCACCGTCAGCCCGCTCACGCTCACGCGCCGCATCGACCGCCGGCTGGCAGCCATCCCGGCGACCCTGGAGGTCACCCAGAGTGCCTGACCCTGGCCCCACACTCCGCCCGCTGCCCCCTCACCCCGCCGCCCGACCACCTGCTCGACGCACCAGCGGCCCAGAAGGCACGCCAGGCGGGACGCCCCGACTCCCCGCACCTCGGCCGTTCTCCCCGCCCCGCCTGGTTCTCCACCCCCGCCCCCACACCCCCGCCCCATGACGACGACGACCCCACCCCGATTCCTTGATGACGGAACGATCGCCCCAAACCAAGATTCCTGCCTGATTGACTACGGGGGCAACGCTCGCCGCGCGGCCCGCGCCGCGGGGCTCGCGGCCGCCTACGCCGCTCACCCCGAGCGCTTCATCTGCGGGGTTCCCCACCGCCGCGGCTCCCGGGCCCGGCCTGGATCAACGAACCCGCCGACCTGGAGGCTTTGGCCCAATGATTCTCGACTCGACCTGCCTCACAGGGGTTGACACGCACCCGAGCACCGCTTCGGGAGAGGGCAGGCGAACCGCTGACGACAGCCCCGGGACTGGCAGCGGGAGGGTCGGGAGGCGGATCACCCGGGCGTCGCTCGGTCCGGCACCCCTCCATCCCGCCCGCCCCTTGACATGGTCGTGTCCAGCTCCGCCCTCCCGATCACGATCGGCTCCGGCGGGCCCGGATCACGTAGAGACCCAGGGCAACCACGATCCAGGCGCCGAGGGCAGCTGCCAGGGAAGCCGGAGGGGGCAGGCGACCGAGGCTCACGAAGGCCACGAGGGCGAAGGCCACGAGCGCCAGCGCCCCGAGGACGCTCCCCCGGACGTCGGCCACCGCCGCGGCGGTGCCGTCCTCCTTCTCGATCAGGGTCAAGGTGGCGGGCAGGATGGCCGGGAACGCGAGCAAGGCCCCACCGGCCCGGGAACCGGCCGCCTGGCCCACGACCCCGGCCACGACGGAGATGACCGCGCCGAAGGCGAAGCGCACAGCGAGGTCTCGAGGGCGGACCTGGCGCAGCTCGCCCAGGTCGAGCTCGAACAGAGGCTCCGACGAACGGGTCACCGGACCACTGCCCAGTAGGCCCCCGTCGCCACCACCAGCCAGGTGAGCCACATGACGCCTGCCCCTCGCACCGCTCGCCAACGCCGCACGGCGAGGACCGCCACGATGCAGGCGGCCACCATGGCAGCCGCCCCCAATATCATCCCCTCGGCCTCGCCAACCGTCCGGCCGCGGCTATAGACGAGCGCGCTAACGGCGAGGCCGCCCAGCGCCACCGAAGGAGCGGCCCCAAAAAGCCCGGAGAAGCGCTTGGGCTGGACGACCTCGCCCACCACAGCGAAGAGCACGACGAAGAGGCCACCGTTCACGGCCTTCACGGCGAGGACGAGAAGGAGCTGGCTCACGAGGCCATTTTCACCCCTCGTCCCACGCGAGATGCGCCCCGCTCCACAATGGCTGAAAGGAGTGCCTCAACATGGTCTGGTGTGCTGGCAAAGTCAAGCGCGAGCTGGACTGAAGTGGCGGTGCCCCACTGCGGTCAGCTGGAAGACCAGTTGGCTGAAAGCCGGCAAGGCCGCGTCACCACGGCCGCCCGCGTCCGCTCCTTCGACTCGGCGCTATGGCCACGGACAGGGACCTGCTGTCGTCCCCCGTCATGAGCCCGACCCACACTTAGCGCGAGCGGGGCTTGCCTCATCCATAGTAGACACAGAAGGGGGTTGGCCGGTCCGTGGCCGCCGGGCAAAACCGCAAAAGGCCAGGATCAGCTAGGCCGTGGAAACGGAACTGGTGAAGCCGGCGGGACTCGAACCCGCGACCTCTTCCATGCCAAGGAAGGGCGCCGCCTGGCACGACCCTTCAATTCGGGTTCGGTCTGTGGCGACCTGGTGCGCACGTCCATTCCGTAGCCGCTTCAGCGCACGCGGTGCCGCTCCCACCCTACTCGGCAGAGACTCGGTCTGATCAGCGCCATCGTCGGTGGTACCTACCGCGCCACCGCCTGCGCCGCCGTACTCTCCACCCGCTGGCGCACCCGCTCACGAGCCGCGACTCGAGTACGCCGATGGTGAGGGACGGCCAGCGGGATGGCCGAGGAAGCCGAGTACGGATCCCCGGTCCAGCCATACTCTCAGCTATAATCAAGATATGTCCAAGGTGATGGTTTCCCTGCCAGATGAGCTGCTCCACCGCATCGATGAGGCGGCGCGCCAGCGGTCGGTGAGCCGAAGCGCGCTGATCGCAGCCGCCGCCAGGCGGGAGCTCGCCCGCCGCGACCCTGATGCCGTGGCGGCTGCGATCGCACGCTCGGAGAAGCGGTTCCAAGCCGCCGGCGGCTTCGAGGCCGCAGTGCTGGTGCGCGGAGACCGCGACGCCAGCCCCCGATGACGCTACTCGTCGAGACCTCGGTCCTCATCAAGTGGTTCCACAGCGAGGGCGAGGCAGAGGTGGCGGAGGCTCGAGCCATCCGGGACGCCCATCAGCGTGGCGTCCTCAATGCACGGATCATCGACCTCGCCCTGTACGAGGTGGGGAATGTGCTCCTGACCTCGCTGCGGTGGACCGCGTCCGACGTGGCCGACCAGCTCGATGATCTCATCGAGATTTGTGGTGTCCCGCTCGTCATGGCTTCGGGGTGGCTCCGCGAAGCGGCATCCCTTGGGTCCACCCACGGGCTCACCTTCTACGATGCGGCGTGGGCCGCCGCGGCGCAAGCTCTTGGTGTCGCCCTGGTCAGTGCGGACACGAAGCTCCTAGCCGCAGAACTCGCCGAGTCGCCGACGGCGACCACCCAACGGCTGCGCCTGCAGCAGCGCTGACTGAGTCAGGGGCCGCAGGGTAGCTGGAGTCCGCGTGGCGTCCGCTCCCGGCAGCATCAGGGCCGTCCTGCCGACGGTGGTCCCCGGCTGCCCCGTCAAATGTATCGTGACCACTCTGACTCCCAAAGCCCATCTCTGAATTCACTCTGGGGATGAGCGCCCGATGGTGGAGCCGGCGGGAATCGAACCCGCGACCTCTTCCATGCCAAGGAAGCGCGCTCCCGCTGCGCCACGGCCCCATCGGCGGCTCCCGCAAGGTCCGGACCCGTGCCCCCCGGGAGGCGCCAAGCGTAGCAGACGCATCAAGTGGCAGCCACCGTCCAGTGGCGCGGGCGTCAGCTCCCGGTGGCGAACGCCTCCGCGAGGCGGCGGTGAGTCTCGTCCAGATGCTCGGGAACCACCTTGACGTCGGCGACCACCGGCATGAAATTGGTGTCCCCGGCCCAGCGGGGCACGAGATGGACGTGGAGGTGATCGGCGAAGCCTGCCCCGGCCAGGCGCCCCTGGTTCCAGCCCCCATTGAAGCCGTCGCATCGCAGGGTTTGGCTGAGGACCCGGGCGGCGAGCCGCACCTCCGCCGCGACCGCGGCCCAGGCGGCCGGCTCCATCGACCCGAGGTCACCGCCGTGGTCGTAGGCGGCAACCATGAGGTGGCCGGGGTTGTACGGGTAGCGGTTCAGCATGGCGAAGGCACCCGACGCGCGGTGAACCACCAGCCGCTCACGGTCCTCCCCCGCCCCGGCGCCGGGAATGCAGAAGATGCAGGCAGCGGATCCCGGCCCAGCCGCGGCCTCGATGTAGCTCATCCGCCAAGGAGCCCAGAGGTGGTCCATCACGGTCCAGTCTGGCAGGCGAGGAGGTCCCTCGACGCGCCGGCGGCTCGGGACCGGCGGGTCGCCCACCTGACGGGAAGGGGCCGGGGGTCGATTTGACGTTCCGCCAGACCGGCGCGTAAACTGCCGGGGACACATGCCGCCGAGGTGCCGGCAAGGCACGCGGTGGCTGGCCGGCCGCCCGCGGCGGCCACACAGGGGTCTTCTGTCTTCTCATGGGCTCGGTGATCAAGAAGCGTCGCAAGAAGATGCGCAAGCACAAGCACAAGAAGATGCTGAAGAAGACCCGGTGGCAGCGTCGCAGCAGCTAGTCGGCCCGGCGGCCTCGGACAGCTGAGAGCGAGGGCGGCCGCTCGCGCATGGGCGGTCAGGCGACCACCCGCCTATACTCGGGTCTCCACGGGGCGATAGCTCAGCTGGGAGAGCGCTGCCCTCGCACGGCAGAGGTCAGGGGTTCAAGTCCCCTTCGCTCCACCAGGCGCCTCGAGCCCGTCCGCGGGGTCCCCACAGCCGGGGGGCACCGGCCCCGCAGCCCGCCTCGCTCCAAGAGTTCGCCCACCTCCGGGTCGCAGGGGGCGGTCCGCCGACGGAGCGCCCGGCTGCCCTCAGTAGTCCTCGTCGGTGAGATCGGCAAAGTAGGCGCTGGCGGCGTGGTCGAGCAGCTCCCGGGAGAGCTCGGGCTGGATCCCGAAGTAGTTGGCGCCGTGAATCAGGTGGTCGACCAGGTCGCGGGGGTGGCAGCCGTGCAGCGTGCGCCCCTGCTTGCGATAGTGATCCTCGATCAGGTAGGTCACCATCTCATCGTCGTACTCGAGCCGGCGAGTCGCGCACATCCGGCGGAAGATCTCCCGGTACTCCGCCTCGGTAGGGTTGGGCACCTTGACCTTGTAGCGGACCCGACGCAGGAACGCCTCGTCGACGAGTTCGCGCGGCTGGATGTTGGTCGAGAGCATCAGGATCTCGGTGAACGGCACCGCCACCGTGGTTCCCGCCCGGGCGATGTTGAGGAAGTCGTACCCCGCCTCGAGCGGCACGATCAGCCGATTGAGCAGGTCGCGGGGCGAGATCGACTGGCGCCCGAAGTCGTCGATCAGAAAGAGTCCCCCGTTCGCCTTCAGCTGCAGTGGCGCCTCGTAGAAGCGCATCCGGGAGTCGAAGCCCAGCTCCAGCTCCCGGCCGTTGAGCTCGCCCCCGGCGCGCACCACCGGACGGTGGCAGAGCACCCACCGGGTGTCGTGAGCGGGCAGTGCCCATTCCACCGGGTGGTGGTGGACCGGGTCGAAGAGGCGGATCACCTCGCCGTGGACGTAGAGGGCATGGGGCACGAAGATGGGGTCGCCCAGCAGGCCCGCGCAGGCATCCGCGATGGTGGTCTTGCCGTTGCCCGGCGGCCCGTACAGAAAGATCGCCTGGCGGGCGCTGAGGCCGGGACCGAGCCGCTGGTAGACGCTCGGCGCCAGCACTAGGTGCTCCAGCGCCTGGCGCAGCATCGGGTGCGTGATCGTCGGCGTGTACTGGCTCTGGTGGCGCACCACCGCGATGTAGACATCCAGCGGCACCGGCGCCGGGCCAGCGTACTGGCTGAGTTCGAGCACCTCGCGGGCCCGCTCGCGGCCGGCCTCGGTGATGAGGTACTGCAGCCCCTCGGCGAAGGCCTCGTGGTCCCCGACGGCCCCGCGCACCCCGGTGGTGCCGCAGTAGCCCTCGTTGCTGAGGGTCTTCAGGACCTCCCCCGCCATCACCCAGGGCAGGCAGACATGGCGGGCCAGGTCGCGCCCGAGCATGCCGCCATTGAAGTACAGGACCTTGAGCACAAGGTCGGTGACGAAGGAGAAGGGCAGCCCGGTCTCCTGGGCGCTCTGGGGGATCGGCGGGAAGCCGACCTGAGGCTGGGGAACCGACGCCGAGACCGGGATGGCGGACATCTGATGTCGACTTCCAGTGAGGGCGGTCCCGACCGCCCGGCTGCCCTGTCGAGGCTAGAGATACCAACTCCCGGGGCCGTCGCAGCCCACCGCTGCCGGTCGGTTGCCGGGTCGTTGGCGGCACGGGACACCGCCGTCACGCGCCGTCACGCCCCGGCGCTCCGGGGGCGCCCGCGGCCCCGGGCCGCCTGCCTGGGGCCAGCCCCGCGGCGCTCTGCTTCCCCGCCGGGGAGCGCCCGGGGACTTTGGCATACTGCCCCCGGTCCCGCCGGCCGGGCGCGACCCCGGGGCCGCCCGCTCCCTTGGGAGCCGGCGGCCCCGGCCCCCGTGCGGCCGCCGTGCCGACCCCGGAGCCCATGCGCGCGCGAAGCCTCGGCCCCACGACCCCCCGCCCCCGCACCGTACGGGCGGGCCTGCGCCGCCCCCAGCCCCCTCCCACCGGGGGCTTCCTCGCCCGCCACCGGGCCTGGCGGCTGATGGCCTGGCTGGCGGGGATGGCGGTGCTGCTCTTCGTGATCGGGACCGGCGCGACCGCCATCGTCTACGCCTCGTTCCAGGCCGGGCTGCCCTCGGTGGCGGGCCTGCTCCAGATGGGCCCGCCCCGCGACAGCTACCTCTACTCCCAGGACGGCATCCTGCTCGCCGTGCTGCACGAGCCAGGGGTGCACCACATCCACGTCCCCCTCAGCCAGATCAGCCCCTACGTGATCGACGCCACCGTGGCGGTCGAGGACCGCCACTTCTACCAGGGGGGCAGCGCCACCATCGGCGGCACCGACCTCCCCCGGCTGATCGAGGCCGGCCTCCATGACCTGGTCCACCGCCACAGCCTGCAGGGGGCGAGCACCATCCCCGAGCAGCTGGCGAAGATCTCCTTCCTCTCCGACAATCAGTCGCTCGCCTACAAGGTGCGCGAGCTCTTGCTGGGCGCGGAGATCTCCCAGCGGTACACCCGCAACCAGGTGATCCAGATGTACCTCAATCGCATCGACTACGGAAATCAGGCGGTGGGAATCGGCACCGCCGCCGAGCTCTACTTCCACATCCCGTCAAGCCGGCTCGATCTGGCTCAGGCCAGCATGCTCGCGGGGGTGCCCGACGCCCCCACCCTCTTCGACCCCCTCAACTACGTTGGGGTCCGCGGACCCAACTATGCCAAAGAGCGCCAGCAGGTGGTGCTGGAGGCGATGGTGGCCAACCACTACATCTCCCAGGCCGCCGCCAACCGCGCCTATGCCCAGCGCCTCTCCTACTTTCCGTGGGAGGACAGCGAGCCGCAGCGCGCCTCCGACTTCGTCGCCTACGCGGTGAGTCAGCTGCAGCAGCAGTTCGGCGAGTCCTACCTCAATCCCGGGGGCTGGACCATCATCACCTCGCTGGACATGCACGACCAGCTGATGGCCCAGGGGGTGGTGCAGAACCCGGCCACCCGCGCCCAGCTGGCCACCGGCTACAACATCCGTGACGCCGCCTTGGTCTCGCTCGATCCCCGCGACGGTGAGGTGCTGGCGATGGTGGGCACCAGCAACAACAACGGTCCCTGGGGGCAGATCAACATGACCACCACGCCCCGGCGTCCGGGGTCCACGTTCAAGCTCTACACCTACACCGCGGCGATCGCGTCGGGCGAGTTCACCATGACCACCCCGGTGCTGGACGCCCCCATCGACATCAACGGCTACACCCCCCACAACTACGACTTCCTCTACCACGGGCTCTGCCCGGTGCAGAGCTGCGTTGGGAACTCCTTCAACATCCCGGCGGTCAAAGTTGAGATGGCGCTGGGCCTGCCGGTGGTGGCGAGCATGGCGGAGCGGATGGGGGCAACCTCGCTGCTGAGCCCCGGCAACACCTATGGACCGGCCCTCACCCTAGGAGGGCTCAGCCAGGGCCTCACCGAGCTCCAGCTCGCCACCGGCGGTTCGGTGCTCGCCAGTGGCGGGGTGCTGCATCAGCCCACCGCCATCCTGCGGGTGAGCAGCGGCGGCGCGACCCTCTATCAGTACGACCCGGCGCTGAACTCGGCCCAGGTGGTGGCCCCGGCGGTGGCGTACATCATGAACGAGATGCTCTCCAACAACAACAATCGGATCCAGGAGTTCGGCCTCTACAGCCACCTGACCCTGACCGGCCGCAAGGTCGCGGCCAAGACCGGGACCACCGACTTCCAGTACGCCAACGGTGCCTACAGTCCCAACATCGAGGACAACTGGACGGTGGGGTGGACGCCCCAGCTGCTGACCGCGATGTGGGTGGGCAACCCCAACGGAGCGCCACTCTCGGGGGTCGCCTCGGGGATCACCGGCGCCGCCCCGCTCTGGCAGGCCTACATGCAGGCGGCGCTGCAGGGACGGCCGCTGCTCTGGTATCACAAGCCCGCCGACGTGGTCCAGGTCGGCTACGGCTCGTCGGCAGAATACTACCTGCCCAGCACGGTCACCTCCGCGTACTCGGACTATCCCTGTCCCAGCGCGTACCAGAGCGACTGGAACGGGGTCTGCCCGGCCGCCCCCGGCTGAGGCGCGAGCGGGTCAGCTGGCGGCGGCGGCCCGCAGGCGTGGGGTGCGCGGGCGCACGGGTCGCGCCGGCCCCCACAGGCCCTCCAGATCGTAGTAGGCGCGCTCCCCCGGCAGGAACACGTGGGCGATCACGCTGTCGAAGTCGAGGCAGGCCCACGACCCCTCGTCGGTGCCGGTGGCGGACAGCGCCGCGTTGCCCCGATGCCGACCCTGCTCCACCATCGCCTCCGCGATCGCACGCACCTGGCGGTCGGTGTCGCCCTCGCAGATGACGAAGTAATCGGCCAAGGTGGTGCGCTGGCGCACGTCGATGCGCACCACGTCCCGGGCCTTGCGGTCGAGGGCGGCGTCGGCGATGAGGCGGCTCAGCTGGAGTGGGGTCACGGAGCGCGATTATCCCACCCGGCCGCCGCCCTCGCGATCGCGGCGGGCGGTGAGCCCCGCGCGCGTCCTCGGCGAGCGGGCGGGTCCCCGCTCCCGGTAGAGGCCGTGGGCGGCGATGTAGGCGGCGACCGCGGCGGGGAGCACGTCGTCGCAGCGATCCCCCCGGCCCAGCCGGGCGCGCACCCCGGTGGCGCTCACCGCCGGGGTGTCGATCACCACCCGGGTGAGCCCGGTCGGCTCGTCCCGGCCCCGGAGCCAGCCGGGGGCGAGCGGCGGAGCTCCGGGGCGCTCGTAGAGCAGCAGCGGCACCCGCTGCAGCAGCTCGTCGACGTGGTCCCAGGTGGGCAGGCCCCGGGCGGCGTCGGCGCCCAGCCCGAGCCAGAAGTGGACGCCAGGATGGCGCGCCTGGAGCTGCGCGACCGTGTCGCGGGTGAACGAGACCCCCCTGCGCTCGACCTCGCACGCGCTGACGCCGAGGCGGGGCCGATCCGCCACCGCCAGCTGCACCATCTCGAGCCGATCGCCGGCGGGGGCGGCGGGGGCGGGCCGGTGGGGCGGCATGTAGCTGGGAACCAGCCAGGTCGCCTCCGCCGCGACGGCGGCGGACAGCCCCTCGGCGGCGGCCAGGTGGCCGAGATGCACGGGGTCGAAGGTCCCGCCCAGGAGGACGACCGTCTCGGTCATCTCACCCGGCGGGAGCGGCCGGCCCGTCGGGGACGTAGGTGAAGGCGTGCTCGCCGATCAGGACCTGGTCGCCGGCGGCGGCGCCCAGCCGCCGCAACTCGGCCTCCAGGCCGGCACGGCGGAAGCGCTGCTGCAGTCTCAGCGTCCCTTCCGGGTCATCGAGGTCGGTCATCGCGGTCAGGCGCACCAGGGTCGGGTCGCGCACCACGAACCCCTGGGTGGTGCGGAGCACATCCCCCACCGTGCCCCGGGCAGGCGGGCCCTGATACAGCCGGAAGGTCGGGTCCCGGCCGCGAGTTGACTCGCGGCGCAGCTCCCGCCGGCTGCGGGCGCTTGCGGCGGGCCCGAGCAGGGACGGTCCGGTCGTGGCGGCGGGCGCATCCACAGCGCCGGAGACGGCCGCCGCAGCCGCCGCCAGCAGGCGGTCCGCCCCCGCGCCGGTGAGAGCGGAGACCGCATGGGCGAGGTCGGGGTCCACCCGGGCGCGCTCCAGGCTGCGCTGCAGCGAGCGGAGCTGTCGCGGCTCGACCGCATCGACCTTGTTGAGCGCGAGCAGGCGGGGCTTGGCGGCCAGCTCGGGACTGTGCGCGGCCAGCTCGGCAGCCACCGCTCGGATGGACCTGAGCACCACCGGCGCCGGCTGGGTGGCGTCGACCAGATGGACCAGCACCCGGGTGCGCACCAAATGGCGCAGAAAGGCGATCCCCAACCCGGCCCCCAGGTGCGCCCCCTCGATCAGGCCGGGGACGTCGGCCACCACCACCGGACGCCCGTCGGGCGCCTCCGCGACGCCGAGGTTGGGGCTGAGCGTGGTGAAGGGATAGTCGGCGATCCTCGGGTGGGCGCCGGTCCAGGCCGCCAGCAGGGTCGACTTGCCGCTGTTGGGCAGCCCCACCAGCCCGATGTCAGCGATCACCCTCAGCTCCAGGCGCACCGATCGGGCTTCGCCCGGCTCGCCCAGCTCGCGCAGCCGCGGAGCCCGCTGCACGGCGCTGGCGAAGGCGGCATTGCCGCGCCCGCCCCGGCCGCCGCGGGCCACCACCACGGCGGCGCCCGGGTGGGCGAGGTCGCCGAGGCCGGCCCCTGTGACCCCATCGGTGACGACCGTGCCGACCGGCACCGCCAGGCGACGCTCGTCTCCGGCGGCGCCGTGCTTGTGCGCCCCGGCCCCGGGACGGCCATCGCCGGCGTGGACCTGGTGGGCGGTGAGGTAGGCCTGCAGCGAGGTGAGGTGCGGGTCGGCCACCACCAGCACGTCGCCGCCCCGGCCCCCGTCACCCCCGTCGGGTCCGCCCTGGGGAACGAACTTCTCGCGCCGGAAGCTGGCGGCGCCCGAGCCGCCCCGACCGGCCGCCACCGCGACGGTCACGTCGTCGACGAACATCGCCCGCTGTCAGCCGGGGGCGGCCAGGATCGCCGCGCCGGACTCAGGCCGCAGCTGGGACGATCCGGACCCGGGTGCGATCGGCGCCGTGGCGGTCGTACACGACCGCGCCGGCGGCGAGGGCGAACAGGGTGTGATCGCGACCCACCCCGACGTGCTCCCCGGCCAGGATCCGAGTTCCGCGCTGGCGCACCAGCACCGCGCCCGCTCCGATCACCTGGCCCCCGTGAACCTTGACCCCAAGCCGCTGCGATTGGCTGTCGCGGCCGTTGCGGCTGCTGCCGCCCCCTTTCTTATGCGCCATCGCTCGGCGCCTCCGGGGCGGGCCGCCGCCGAGCCGGGGGCGCGGCGGGAGCGGGGACGGCGGTGGGAGCAGGGGCGGCGGTGGGAGCAGGGCCGGCGGCAGCCAAGGACTCGGCCTCGACCGCGGCGGTCGGCCCGACCTCCCTCACCCCGGCGGGCACGGCGGAACGGCGCACCGGCTCGGCCGGCGGCACTCCGGGCCCGTCCACCGAGTCGATCCGCACCTCCGTGAGGGCGGCCCGGAATCCCATCCGACGACGGTAGCGCTTCTTGGGCTTGTACTTGAAGACGATGATCTTCTCGCCGCGCGGGTGCCCCAGCACCGTGGCTCCCACCCGGGCCCCGGCGACGACCGGGGTGCCGACCAGGGCCTCGCCGCCCTCGGGGACGAGCAGCCGCACGTCCTCGAACTGGATTGTGCTGCCCGGCTCGGCGAACATCCGGTCGACCATCAGCCGCTCCCCGGGCTGGACCCGGTACTGGCGACCGCCGGCCTGGATGATGGCGTACATCGCGTCCTTTCGCTCCCGCTGCGCCCGGGTTGGTGCCGGGCGGTGGCGCCGGACCGCGGGTCCGGACACGGGCACGCACGACCACCGCGCGGCCCACCGTGCCCTGGGAAGTGTAGCAGAGATCCAGAGCGGATCCGGGCGCGGCCACGATCCCGCGCCGGCTCAGGAGACCGCAACCGCAGCCAGCGCCGCGAAGTTCTGCAGGGTGGCGACCGCGGTGCCCGACCCACTGATGAGGCTGGCGCTGCAGGCGTAGCTTCCGGACGGGTCGACCGCCGCCACCTGGACCTGGAACGTCAGGGAGAGCAGCCCCGGCCCCGCCCGGCCCGCCCCGGGGACGTCGTACCCGGTCCAGATCGGCAGCGTGGAACCGACGATCGGCGCGGTCGCTCCGCTGGTGCTGGCGGTGCCGCCGACGGTGCGGGTGCCAAGGTAGGTGAAGCCCTCGGGGAGGGTCAGGCTGAGGACCGTGTTGACGGCGGTCCCGCTGCCGCTGTTGGTGATGATTGCCTGGTAGGTGACGACCGTGCCGGCGGCGGCGAGGGCCGGGGTCGCCCTTAGGCCGAGGCTGAGGCTGGGCGCCGGCTGGACGGCCACCGTGACCGGCCGTCCGTCCTGCTCCGCGCTGGTGGCGGCGGTGAGCACCACCGGGGTCAGCTGGTACCGCCCGGGCGATCCCTGGGCCAAGACCTGGATGGTCACCGAGACGAAGGCGGGCGCGCCGGGACTCGACGGGGGGATCGTCCACGCCCCCCACACCGGGCTGGGCGCTCCGCTCGGGGGGTCAACGTCGGCGGTGC
The DNA here is from genome assembly GCA_035532155.1 of Verrucomicrobiia bacterium. Lineage (GTDB taxonomy): Bacteria > Chloroflexota > Dormibacteria > Aeolococcales > Bog-877 > DAHUZL01. The sequence goes on from DATKRN010000022.1 coordinate 108,740, forward strand.
GCACCGACCCTCCGACCTCCGCGATCGAGAGGGTGGAGAGGTAGCGCAGGCTCGCCGGCAGCGCGATCCGCAGGGCCACCCCGCTGGCGGCCTGCTGGGTGTCGTTCGCCAGGGTCACCTGCAGCGAGCCGACCTGTCCTTGGGGGATCGGCGCTGTGGTCGGGTTGCCGCCGCCGTCCACCAAAGAACTCGTGACCGAGAGCGTGACCGCGCCGCTTCCCCCGCACCCCGCCAGCCCCAGCCCGGCGATCAGCACCGCCCCCGCTCCGCCGGCGAGGCGCCGCAGCCGCCTCCCCCCACCGCCCCCGCGGCGGGCCCGCGCAGCCCCGCTCGCCGTCACGCCCGCGCGAGCGGACTCAGCGAAGCCCGAGCCCGCTCCGACTCGCACTCGCGAGCGGCCGGCGGGTCGCGGCGGTCTTGCCCAGGACCAGGTGCCAGTCGGGAGCGGTCGGCAGCGGGTGAGGGTAGCCCACCTCAGTGAGGAGACGCACGGCGAGCTGGCAGTCCAGCCCGATCACGGTGTCCATCCGCCCGGCGACCGCGTCCACCAGGGCGCCGCCGAGCCCCTGGACGGCATAGCCTCCGGCCTTGTCGAGGGGCTCCCCGCCGGCGACGTAGTGATCGAGCTCGCCGTCCTCGAAGTCACGCATTCGCACGGCCGCCCGCGACACCCCCATCCGCTCGGCACCGGTGCGGGTGGCGAGCGTGCAGACCCCGGTGAGGACGGTGTGACGCTGCCCGCGCAGGAGCGTCAGCATCTCGCGCGCCCGCTCGGCTGTCAGGGGCTTGCCCAGCGGGCCGGTCGGGCCCACGACCATCGTATCGGCCGCCACGATGTAGACGTCCTCGCCGCGGAAACCTTCCGCCACCTGCTGCGCCTTCATCCGCGCCACCAGCTGGATCGCGAGTTCGGTGCAGAGCCCGGGCTGGAGCGTCTCGATGGCAGCCGGATCGACGACTCGGAAGCGCAGCCCGAGGCGCTGCAGCAGATGGTGCCGCCGCTCAGAACCGGATGCCAGGACCAGGTCAGCCACCGGGTGCCTCCTCCCACGGTGCGAACCCGGGGCGCGTCCCGCGTCCACGCCTCCTGCCTACTGCCCCGAAGTCTAGCATCAGGGCCACTCGCGGCCGGGAGCAGCGGGCCGCCAGCGGGCGACAAGACGGTGGGCGGCGGCCAAGCCCGCCCCCACCGCGGCCCACAGAGCGACGGCCGCAACCGGGTCGAAGCGGCTGATCGTGGGCGCCATCAGCACCGTGACGATGGCGCTGTGGGCGGCCCAGGACACCGCGCGGGGCCGATCCCCGTGGTCGCGCGCCCCGGCCAGCCCGGGCAGGATGACCGCGATCCCCGCCCCGGCTGCCAGCCGGAGCACGGTGGGACCGGTCCCCGCGTGCGCCAGCAGGGCCGGCCAGCCGGCCGATCCGGACCACACCCCACACCCGAGCAGCCCGATCGCCCAGCTGGCGCGCAGGCCCGGACGAGGGGGTCCGGCGATGCTGTCGGCGATCCACAGCGCCGCCACCGTCAGCGGCACGCCGAGCGACCCCACGGTCGCCGCGGCCACGCCCGGGATCGCCCCCAGGGGGGAGTCGGGCCAGGGCAGCGCCGCCACCGCGAGCCCCGCGAGCGCGATCTCCACCCCCACCATCCGGGCCCGAGCCACTCCCCCGCCCGCCTCGGGCCCGGGCCCGACCGCCCGATGGCCGCTGCCGGCGCGCACCGCTAAGGCAGCCGCCGAGCACGCGACCAAGGTGAGACCTGCGGGATAGACGACGAGCCCGGCGACCAGTCCCAGCAGGGGGAGGAGGGCGCTCACGAACGGGCTCCGGTCCGATCGAGCGGCCTCACCAGTGGACCCCATACACCAGCGGGATCACCAGCGGTCCGAGGGGCCCCGCCCCGAGAGCGGCCGCCGCGACCAGCCAGCGTGATACCCCCGCGAGGCGATGGGCGGAGCTCGACGCCTCCTCACCGCCCTCCGGGGGGGTCCTCAGTCCGCGCAGGGCCCCGCGGACGCCGGCGAGGAGCAGCCCGCCCATGGCGAGCGTCACCAGAGCTGTGGGAGTGAACGCGACCGTCGAGACCGCGGCCAGGATCAGCAGGCGGGCGGGGAAGGCGCCCAGCGGGGGGAGACCGCCGGCCGCGAGCCAGCCGGCGACCCGCACCGCCGCGGGCGCCCGGGCCGTCAGGGTGGCGGGGACCAGCAGGGTGACCACCAGCAGCAGCAGCGTGCCCAGCAGGCCGTCCAGCCGCCCGGTACTGAGCCCCGCCACCATGAGGCCGACATCGGCGGCCTGCACGGCGGCCGCCCGGACCGGGTCGGACCCGGCGGCGGCGATGGCGGCCCACACCACCGCGGTGGCGAGGCCCAGGCCGAGCAGGAGGACTTGCAGCGGCGCCGCCGCCTCGCCGGGCAGGCCGGCGAGCAGGATCGCCGACCCGAGGACACCGACCGGGATGCACCAGGTGAGCGCCAGGTCGGCATCCGCTCCCGGGAGCCCCGAGGCGAGCACGCCCCAGGGCGTGAAGGGGACCAGTCCGACCGCCGCGGCCAGAGCGAGGGCGAGGCAGATTCCCACCACCGGCGGGGCGGTGCGGCCCAGGCCCACCGTGGACGCGAGCGCGACCCCCGCCAGCAGGCCGACCCCCGTGATCGCCCCCGACCGCACCGCGCCCGCCCGGAGCGTTCCGGGGCCCGCCACCCTGCCCCATCGGACCGCCACCGCTAGGGGGAGCAGGGTGAGCAGGAGGGCAAGCGGGACCAGGCCGCGGGCGCTCAGCGCCAGCACGGCGATGGGAGCGACCAGGACGGCCACGATCGGGGCGGAGCGCGGGCCCTGCGCGTCCCGTCGGCTGAGGTGCCGGAGGGCGCCGGCGACCGCGGTCAGGGCGAGCAGGCCGGCTCCCACCCGGGAGAGCGCGAGGGTCCCCAGGCCGGTCGACAGGCGGGCCGGGGACAGGCCCGCGTGGCCCCAGGGTCCGAACATCAGGACGATGGGCCATCCGCCCGCCGCCGCCAGGGCGATCGCCGCTGCCCGTGGGGAGCGCAGCCGGGGACGCCCCCACAGCACCGCCAGCACCGCGGCCCCGCCACATCCCGCCAGCAGCCGCGCGGTCATCGGACACGCCCCCAGCCAGGGATCGCGACCAGAATGCAGCCCGCCGCCGCGACGGCCACGGCCAGGGCCGCCACCGCCAACTTCTCGGTCCCGCCGCCGAGGAGGAGGAAGGCCGAGGTCGCGACCGCGGCCGCGAGCAGGCCGACCGCGGTCTCGACGGCGGTCCGCGCCAGCCCCGCCCGCATGAGGGCGACCTCCCAGAGGAAGGCGCAGCTGAACACCGGCGCGGGGGTGGCGACCAACCCGGCGGCGAGGTGCCCGGCCAGCCAGCGGGCCGCCAGCAACGCGATGACCCCGCCCGCCACCCGGAGCGCGCGCGCGCCGAAGAGCTCGGCCAACGCGGGCACCAGCAGCGCCCCGGTCCCGCCCGGCCCCGGTCTGCCGCCGACCGCGATCGCGACAGCGGCAAGACCGCTGGGCACGCTCACCACGAGGAAGGCGCCCGGGCCTCCCGCCAGGCTGGCGATCCCGCCGCCACCGAGGCCCAGGGCGGCGGCCGCCACCGCGGCCCCGCGCCGACCGTCCGCGAGCAACGCCACCAGCCCGGCGCAGGTGGCAGCCAGAGCGAGCCAGCCCGGTGTGGTCATCCCCTCACCGCACCACGAGGAGCCAAGCGAGCCAGGCGACGGTGGTGAGCCAGAGCCAGCGCGGCTGCTCGCGGATGGCGCGGGCGGCGAGACCGGCACCCTGTGCCGAGGTGGTGAGGCCGACTCGGAGAAGCCGCCCGAGCTGGCTCCGCAGCCGGGCGGCGGCGACCTCGGTCACGGTCGGACCATCCGGTCGACCCGACGGAGAAGGGCGACCACGGGCCGTCCCGGGAGCGGCGCGCGCTCCGCCCAGGACCCCGACCGACCACCACAGGGCGCCCCCGAGCGCCAGGAGCACCGCCAGATCGCCGCCCGGCCAGCTCACGCCCGCGATCCCGTCGCTGATCCAGTTGTGGGACGCGGCCAGGCGCGACCCCGCGGCCCCGGCGCCGACGAGGGATGGAGCGACGATGCGCAGGACGACCCCGGGGACGCAGGCGGCTGCGACCAGCAGCCCCGCTGCTGCGGCCGCCCCCAGGTACGCCGGGCGCGGCCCGCGCTCCCGCGACGGCGCCGACGTGACGGCGCGCCGGATCGCCCCGGCCGTCGCCGCGGTGGCGGGCAGGCCTCCCACCCATGTCAGCGCCACCGCCAGCCCGAGAGGACGGGCGCCGGTGCTGGCGAGTGCCACCAGGAGCACGCCCACGCCGAGGCCGAGGCTCGGAGGCAGCGCCGACGCGGCGGCCAGCCGGATCACAGCCGTCAGTCCCCCGCCGGGTGCCGCCCGAGCCCAGCCGGGCAGCGCCGGCAGGACGATCACCGTGAACGCGACGACCAGCGCCGCCGTCGTCCCCAGCACCAGGCCATCCGGTCCCCCCTCGGCGAAGCCGGCCAGCGCCAGCCCGGCCTGGGCCAGACAGCTGCCCCGCACGCCCCGCGCCACCGTGCCGCGCGGCCAGATCGCGGTCGCGCTGCCCGCCGCCGCGACCAGGATGGCGAGCGCGGCAAGGCCGCCGGTGATGGGGCGAGGCGGCCACGACCCGGCGCTGAGCTGGGTCACCCGGATGATCACCGCCAGTCCCACCGGCACCGTCGTCACCCCGAACCACCAGCCCCGGCCGGCACCGGGCAGCGCTCCCCGCGACCCCCCGAGGCCGGTGACTGGGATCATCCACGCGCCCGCGAGGCGGACCACACCGGGGGCGAGCAGCAGGGCCAGCAGCCCCGGGGCGATGGTCCCGGTCGGAATCACGGCGTAGTCGGTGGTGCCGACGGCGCGCCAGACGGCGAGCACGGCCGCGAGGAAGCCGAGGTCAGCCGCGAAGGTCAGCACCGCTCCCATCCAGACCCGAGCCGGGATGTCCGGCGCCTCAGCCCGCCAGGCGAGCCCGAACGAGGCCACGTTCGCCAGCACCAGGCCGACCCACAGGGTGACGAGGTCGCCGGCACTGACCGCGACCGCCCCCGCGGCCACCGCCGCCAGCGTGACCGGGCCCACCCAGGCGGCGCGGTCACAGCGCCCCAGCCCGGCCAGGCCCGCGCACACCGTGAGGATCAGCAGCAAGGTGGCCGCGGTGGGGTCGGCCCGGATCGTCAGGGGGAGGTGCGGGGCCAGGCTCCACAGCGGGACGACCACGCTGCCGCCCCCGGCGACGGCGGTCAGCTGCCAGCTGGCCGCGGCGAACGCGGCGGCCAGCCCCGCCGCGGCGAAGGCCAGCCGGGGCGCCCCGCGCGGCCGGCGCTCGGAGCGACCCGCGCCGGGGACCCGGTGAGTGCCGGTCCACACCGAGAGGACCAAGGTGGCGACCAGCAGCACCCCGACCGGGGCGACGGCGACGGCGGTGAGCGGCACGCGAACGACCTAGGGAGGGCGCGAGCGGCCGGCGCCCCCCATCCTCAGCGGTCCCGACCGGGGTCCCCCTGGCCGGGTGGGACACCGTCCCGACCGGAGGACAGGGTGTCGCGCAGCACGGCGATGCGCCGCTCCGCCTCCTCCAGCTTCGCCTGCTCGCGCTGCACCACCACCGCGGGGGCACGCGCGGCGAAGGGGCCGGCGAGGTTGGCGGCCAGGTTCGCGTGATGGACCTCGACCCGTGCCAGCTCGCGCGCGATGGAGGCGAGGTCAGGGCCCGCCCCCACCTCGCCGACCGGGCGCCACTCCAGCTCGGTCGGACCGACCACGAGGACCTGTCCGGCCGAGGATCCGGGCCGGTCCGGGGGCGGCTCCGCCGCGTCATCGAACACCACGCCGGCCATGCGCGCGACATACGTCCGGCCGGGATCTGTCCACAGGCAGTCCGGGCCGCGCCGCACCCGCACCACGGCGACCGGCCCCCGTCGCGTCCGGCTGGTCCGCCCGCCCAGGCTCTCCTGGAGCGCTGACCGCAGCGCCCGGGTGACGTCCAGGCAGGCGACCATGGCCTCGACCGCCTCCGGATCGCGCCACGAGTCCGGCGGCTCGGGCCAGGCCCCGAGATCAAGGCTGGCGGGCTGGCCGGCGAACCGGCTGGCGCAGGCATCGGTCACGAAGGGCATGATCGGATGGAGCGCGGCGAGGGTGGCCAGCAGGACCCGACCCGCGACCGCCCCCGCTGTCCCCGCGGGCTCCAGGCGATCCTTGGCCAGCTCCCAGTACCAGTCGGCGAGCTCATGCCAGCTGAACTCGTACAGGGTGTCGATGGCATCGGTGAGGTCGAAGCGCTGGAATGAGGCCGTCACCCGCTCAACCACCTCGGCCGTGCGCGCGAGGATCCAGCGGTCGGCCAGCTCCAGCTCGGACCGGGGCGGGTCGGGCGGCAGCAGGATCCGATCGTCGGAGTCGCGCGGCAGGCGGTCCCAGAGCAGCCGGGTCATGTTCCACAGCTTGTTGGCGAACCGTGCCAGGCTCTCGATCCGGCGCTCGTCGAAGCGCGTGTCCTGGATCCCCATCGCGATCTGCGCGGCCCACGCCCGGACCGCATCGGCACCGTGGCGCTCGACCATCGCCAGGGGGTCCACCCCATTGCCCTTCGACTTGCTCATCACCTGGCCGTCGGGGGCGAGCACGGTGGCGTGGATCAGGACATCATGGAAGGGCACCTCGCCGGTGAAGCGCAGCGACGTCATGACCATTCGCGCCACCCAGAGGCGAAGAATCCCGCGGGCGGTGCTGAGCACATGGGTGGGGTAGAAGCGGCTCAGCTCCGGGGTCGGCTCCGGCCACCCGAGGATGGCGAAGGGCCACAGCGCCGACGAGAACCAGGTGTCGAGGACGTCGGGGTCGTGGCGGAGCTCGGCGGAGTCGCACCGCGGGCACTGGACCGGCTCGTCGACCCACGCGAAGACATGACCGCGGGCGCAGGTCGAGACCGGGATGCGGTGGCCCAGCCAGAGCTGGCGGCTGACGCACCAATCGCGCAGGCCCTCGAGCCAGCCGAGGTACTCGGCGGCGAAGCGCGGGGGGTGGAAGCGCACCCGACCGCTGCGCACGGCCTCGGCCGCCGGCTCCGCCAGCTCGGCCATGCGACACCACCACTGCGGGGTGACCAAGGGCTCGATCACGGTCCCGCAGCGGTCGCAATGACCCACCATGTGGACCAAGGGCTCCTCCCGCACCATCGCCCCGGCCGCCCGCAGCAGGCTGGCCGCGCGCGGGCGCGCCTCCGCCACCGTGAGCGTGTCCAGGGCCGCCAGCCCGGGGGTGCGCAGGCGCCCATCCAGTCCGATCGCGGTGAGGACCTCGAGCCCGTGCCGCTGGCCGATCTCATAGTCGTCGGGGGCGTGCCCCGGGGTGATCTTGAGAGCGCCGGTGCCAACCTCGATACGCACCAGCGGATCGGCGATCACCGGAATCTCCCGGCCGGTGAGGGGCTCGAGAAGGGTGGTGCCGACCAGGTCCCGGTAGCGGGGATCGTCGGGATTGACCGCCACGGCGACGTCCGCCGGGATCGTCTCCGGGCGGGCGGTCGCGATCGTGATGCCGTCGCGGTCCCCGCCCGCCGACGGCCCGGCCGCCCGGTAGCGGACGTAGAAGAAGGTGTCGTGATGCTCTTGGAAGTCGATCTCCTCGTCCGAGATCGCGCTGCCACAGCGCGGACACCAGTTGACGATCCGCGGTCCCCGGTAGATCAGGCCCTGGTCGAACAGATCGCGAAAGACCAGGCGGATGACCTGCACGTAGGCATCGTCCAGGGTGAAGCGGGCGCGCGACCAGTCGCAGGTGGTCCCCAGCCGGCGCAGCTGCTCCAGGATCTCGCCGCCCACCTCGGCATACCAGCTCTCCACCCGGGCGTCGAAGGCGGCCCGGCCGATGGTCTCCTTCGAGGTGCCCTCGGCGGCCAGCTGGCGCTCGATGACATTCTGGGTCGCGATCGCGGCGTGGTCGGTGCCGGGCACCCAGCACACCTCCGCGCCGCGCATCCGATGGAAGCGCGCCAGCGCATCCTGAAGCGCGCCATTGGTGGCGTGCCCGAGATGCAGCCGCCCGGTGACGTTGGGAGGCGGCAGGGCCATGCTGAACGCCGGGCGCTGGCTGTCGGGGTTGGCGCGCCCGATGTCGAGCCGCTCCCACTCCTCGCGCCAGTGGCGCTCCTCGGTGGCGGCGGTGAACTGCTTCTCCATCCTCGGTCCGCGGCGGCCCGCGCTCTCCCCGGGCGGGGGAGCCGAGGCGCGTCGCTCCTGCCTCAGGCCATCTCGGGGGAGCGGGCGGGTGCCGCCCCCGCCGGGACGGCCAGCCGCTCCCGCACGCGCCGAGCCGCCGCCACCAGGTTCCGCAGGGCCGGCTCGACCTCCGTCCAGCTCCGGGTCTTGAGACCACAGTCGGGATTGACCCAGAGCTGACTCGCGGGCAACACGGCCAGTGCCCGCTCCAGCCGGTCCGCCATCTCGTCCACCGTGGGCACCAGCGGCGAGTGGATGTCCCACACGCCGGGCCCGACCTGGCCCGGGTAGCCGTGGCGGGCGAAGCCCTCCAGCAGTTCCATCTGGGAGCGGGCGGCCTCGATCGAGAGGACGTCGGCGTCGAGGTCGGCGATCGCCGCAAGGATGTCGCCGAACTCGGCGTAGCACATGTGGGTGTGCACCTGGGTGCTGGCCGCCACCCCCCCGGTGGTGAGGCGGAAAGCCTCCACCGAGGCCTGCAGATAGGCTGCCTGGTCGACCCGGCGGAGTGGCAGCCCCTCCCGGAGTGCCGGCTCGTCCACCTGGACGATCCGGATCCCGGCGGCCTCCAGGTCCTGCACCTCATCACGGAGCGCGAGCGCGATCTGGCGAGCCACCCGCTCGCGGGGCACGTCGTCGCGGACGAAGGACCACTGCAGGATCGTGGTCGGCCCCGTGAGCATTCCCTTGAGCGGCCGCTCGGTGCGCGAGGCGGCGAAGGTCGCCCAGCGAACCGTCATCGGTCCGGGTCGACTGACGTCGCCGAAGATGATCGGCGGACGGGTGCACCGCGATCCATAGGACTGCACCCAGCCGCGGTGGGTGAGCGCGAACCCGAGCAGCCGCTCGGCGAAGTACTCCACCATGTCGGATCGCTCCGGCTCGCCGTGGACCAGCACGTCCAGGCCCGCCTCCTCCTGGATCCGGACCGCATCGGCAATCGCCGCCTCCAGGATCGCCTCGTAGCCGGCGGTGTCGAGGGTTCCCGCGCGTCGCTGGGCACGGGCGGCGCGCAGCTGGGAGGTCTGGGGAAAGGAGCCGATCGTGGTGGTCGGCAGCAGCGGCAGCGCCAGCGTCTGCGCCTGGACCCGGCGACGCTCGGCGAGTTCGACGACGCGCCCCGACACCAGCGGGAGCGACCGCTCCAGCCGCTCCCCCACCGCGCTGTCGTGCACCCGAGGAGACCGGCTCCGGTCGGCGGCCGCCGCTCGCGCCCGTGCCAGCTCCGGGGAGGCCGCGCCGCTCCCGTCCGCCTCCCCCGCCCCGGCGGCACGAACCAGCTGGGCGACCTCCTCCAGCTTCTCGGTGGCGAAGGCGAGCCAGCCCCGCAGCTCGGGATCGAGCCCGCGCTCGGCGGCCAGGCTCACCGGCACGTGCAGCAGCGAGCAGGATGGCGCCACCTGGACCCGGTCGCCGCCCAGGCGCGCGGTCGCCGAGCGCACCAGCCGGAGCGCGGGGTCAGGGTCGGTGCGCCAGACGTTGCGCCCATCGACGACACCGAGCTGGAGCACCATCCCCTCGGCCAGGGCATCGAGCACCCGGGGCAGCGCCGTCGGCGCGCGCACGCAGTCGACGTGGATCCCGTCGACGGGCAGCCCGCAGGCGACCTCCAAGTTGGGCCCCAGGGCCCCGAAGTAGCTGGCCATCAGGAAGCGCAGCCCGGGGGCGGCGTGGGCCAGCTCTGCATACGAGCGTTCGAGTGCCTCCAGGGCGGCCACCGGGAGATCGCCGACCAGGCACGGTTCGTCGATCTGGACCCACTCGGCCCCCGCCTCGCGGAGCGCCCGCAGGACCGCGGCGTAGACGGGTAGCAGGCCGGTGAGCCGCTCCAGCCGCCCGGCCCGGTCGCCGCCCCCCTCGCGACGCTGCTTGGCGAGAAGCAGGAAGCTGACCGGCCCGAGCAGCACCGGACGGGTGGGGATCCCGAGCGCGAGGGCCTCCGAGAATTCGGCCACCGGCTTGCGGCTGGCGAGTCGGAACTCCTGGTCGGGTGCCAGCTCAGGGACGAGGTAGTGGTAGTTGGTGTCGAACCACTTGGTCATCTCCAGCGGCGCCGCCGCCGGACGGTGCGGTCCCGGTTCGCGTCCTCGGGCCATCGCGAACAGGAGGTCCAGGTCGACCGGGCCCCCGCCCCATTCGAATCGATCGGGGATGCACCCCACCATCAGGGCGGTGTCGAGCACGTGGTCGTAGAGGGAGAAGTCGTTGCTCGGGACGTTGTCAATACCCGCTCCACGCTGGAGCAGCCAGTGCCGGCGGCGCAGCTCGCTCGCCACCGCCAGCAGCTCGTCCTCGCCGAGGGCCCCCGCCCAATGGCGTTCCAGCGCCCATTTCAGCTCGCGAGCGGCCCCGATCCGCGGGAAGCCGAGATTCGACGCAGTAGTCATGATCCTCCTCGCTCGGCGCCGTCCCCGGGTGGCCGCCGGTGACGGGCCCCCACGGGCCGAGGCTTCAGTCTACGGGAGCGCCCGGGGATCCGACCCCGGCGGCTCGCGAGCGGGCCGGGCCTCCGGGGGCCGCGGGGGACCCAGGGGCGGGCGGCCGGGATCGGGCGGGCGCTGCTCAGGCCGACGCCTGGAGCTCCTCATCGGTGTGGAGCTCGGGCTCGGTCGAGTCAAGGATGGCGCGCTCGGTGATGACGCAGCGCTTGATCTCAGGTCGCGAGGGAACTTCGAACATGCTGTTGAGCAGAACCTTCTCGATGATGCTCTTGAGCGCACGAGCCCCGGTGCCGCGCTGCAGGGCCTGACTCGCGATGGCGCGCAGGGCGCCCTCCTCAAAGGTCAGCTCCACGTCGTCCAGCGCGAAGAACTTCTGGTACTGCTTGACGAAGGCATTGCGCGGCTCGGTGAGGATCCGCACGATATCAGCCTCATCCAGGTAGTCCAGCGCCACCGTGATGGGGAGGCGACCCACGAATTCGGGGATCAGCCCGTAGCGAAGCAGGTCCTGCGCCTGCATCTCCCGCAGCAACTGGCTGGAGCTGCGGTCGCGGCGCGTGTGATGGTCGGCGCCGAAGCCGATGCTGCGCTGCCCGATCCGCTGCTCGATGATCCGCTCCAAGCCGTCGAAGGCCCCCCCGCAGATGAACAGGATGTTGGTCGTGTTGATCTGGATGAAGTCCTGGTGGGGGTGCTTGCGGCCTCCCTGGGGGGGAACATTGGCGACCGTGCCCTCCAGGATCTTGAGGAGCGCCTGCTGGACCCCCTCGCCAGAGACATCGCGGGTGATCGAGGGGTTGTCGGACTTGCGCGCGATCTTGTCGATCTCGTCGATGTAGATGATCCCGCGCTCCGCCCGCGCGATGTCGAAGTCGGCCGCCTGGATCAGGCGCAGCAGGATGTTCTCGACGTCCTCGCCGACGTAGCCGGCCTCGGTCAAGGAGGTGGCATCGGCGATCGAGAAGGGGACATCGATGGTGCGGGCCAACGTCTGCGCCAGCAGGGTCTTGCCGCACCCGGTTGGGCCCACCAAGAGGACGTTCGACTTCTGCAGCTCGACATCCCCAGCGACCTTGGCGTGTGCGATCCGCTTGTAGTGGTTGTAGACCGCCACCGCCAGCGCCTTCTTGGCATTGTCCTGCCCGACCACGTACTGGCTGAGCCCAGTCCAGATCACCTGAGGGCTGGGAACGGTGCCGGGGCGGGTGCGCTTGCTCGTGGTCGAGCGGGTGTCCTCTTCGAGGACCTCCTGGCACAACTCGATGCACTGGTCGCAGATGTACACCCCCGGGCCCGCGACCAGCTTGCGCACCTGCTCTTGGCCCTTGCCGCAGAACGAGCACCGCGGCTGGCGGCGGCGATCGTCGCTCATGCCGCCGGGTCCGGCAGGTCGCGGGCGAGCTGGGCGGCCGCGCGGGTGACGCAGTCAGGGCAGATGAAGGCCTGGGTGGGAGCTCGCCCGGCCACCAGCGCGACGGCGGCAGCGGAGGCCCCACAGAAGGTGCACTGGGGCGCATCGGTCCGGCCGATGGCACGAACCAGGCCGAAAAAGCGCGACTCGCGGCGCCAGCGAACGCTCACCGCCTCAGCGTAGCGCGCGGCGACCGCCAGCGGGTGGACTGTCGATCCTCGGACGCGACCCAAGCCCACCATCGCTTGCCCCCCGATCTCCCCGACTATCCGGCCCGGCCGCCTGCCGCCCCGCCGCCGGCAGCGGGGGCGGGCTCGGCAGCCCCGGCCTGCGGGGGCGGGTCCGGCCGAGGGCCGACGGCACCGGCCCCACCGCCGCCGTCGGGACCGAGCCGGTGGTTCTGGATGATGTGGTCGATGATGCCGTAGGTGCGCGCCTCCTCCGGGGACATGTAGAAGTCACGGTCGCTGTCGTTGGTGATCTGCTCGACCGGTTTGCCCGTGTGCTTGGCCAAGATCTCGTCCAGAGTCTTGCGCAGCCGCAGGATCTCGCGGGCGTGGATCTGGATGTCGCTGGCCTGGCCCTGGAATCCACCCGACGGCTGGTGCATCAGGATGCGAGTGTTGGGCAGCGAGAAGCGCAGCCCGGAATCCCCCCCGGCGAGCAGCAGACAGGCCATCGAGGCCGCCAGGCCCATGCAGGTCGTGCTCACCCGCGGCTTGACGTACTGCATCGTGTCGTAGATGGCGAACCCGGAGGACACGCTCCCCCCCGGGCTGTTGATGTAGAGGGAGATGTCTCGCTCCTCGTCCTCGCTCTCGAGGTAAAGCAGCTGGGCCATCACCAAGTTGGCCACCTGGTCATCGATCGGCGTGCCGATGAAGATGATGCGGTCCTTGAGCAGGCGGGAGTAGATGTCGAAAGCCCGCTCGCCACGGTTGGTGGTTTCGATGACCATCGGGATGAGGGCCATGGAGGCTCCTGATGCAGGGTCGCCCGCGTCGCGGCGGGTCGACCTCGGGATGTGCCAGTTCGACGGGCCCGGGCTCTCCCGGCGGCTCGCCGTGGCCGGATTATAGGTCGGTCCGAGGCGCCCCCCCTGCCTCGGCGATCGCCACCAGCCGGTTGGTCGCCCCCCGCCAGAGGAGCTCGCGACGCAAAGCCCCCCGGGCCTGGTCGCGGCGGCCCTTGTCGCCGCGGCGGAAGAGCTGGTCCAGAGCTCGCTCGACGTCGGCGTCGGCGACCTCGAGCGCCTCCGCCTGGGCGATCGCCTCCAGAGTGAGCTCGAGCTTGACCCGCTCAGTGGCGGGCTGGCGGCGCTGGCCCCGGACCTGCTCCAGCGTCTGCCCGGTCGCCTGGAGGTAGGCCTCCAGGCCGATCCCCGCCCCGGCGAGGCGGAGTCCCAGGTCGCGCAGCTGCCGGTCGACCTCGTGCTGCACCATCGCCTCCGGCACCTCCACCGATGCCAGCCGGAGCACCTCCTCCAGCACCTGGTTCTCGCGGCGCGAGCGAGCCAGCTCAGTCGCCGCCGCCTCGAGGCGCTCGCGGAGAGCGCCGCGCAGCCCATCGAGGGTCTCGCCCAGGCCGGCGATGGATGCCAGATTGTCGTCGATCGGGGGAAGCTCTTTGGCCTGTACCTGGCGCACCGTGCCGAGTACCGTCACGCGCGCCCCCCGCAGCTCCTCCTCCGGGTAGTCCTCCGGCAGCGTGAGATCCACCTGGATCTCCTCCCCCACCCTGCGGCCGACCAGCGCGTCGGTGAGGCCGGGGAGGGGGACGCCCGGATCGAGATCGATTGTCTGGGCCCGCGCCCCACCTCCGACCAGCTGGCCGTCACGCCGCATCGCGAGCTCGGCGGTCACGCGGTCGCCCGACTGGACGGGCCGATCTCCGGCGTCGAAGAGGACCGCGTGCTCGCGCTGGACCAGCCCCAAGCTGGCCTCGACGTCGCGGTCGGTGACCGGATCGGGCTGGAGCGGGACCCTGAGACTGCGGTAATCGCCGAGCTCAACCGCCGGGCGGACGATCACGGTCGCGGTGAACCGGAACGGCTCGCCCAGCTCCAAGGAGACGTCCTCCACCTCGGGCTGCGTCACCGGCTCCAGTCCGACGTCCGCAAGGGCCCGCACCCAGACCTCGGGGAGGAGGAGGTCGAGGGCCTCCTGGCGGATAGCCGGCCAGCCCACCGTGCGCTCGAGCACGGCCCGAGGAGCGCGGCCGGGCCGGAACCCCGGGATCCGAACCTGTCCCTGCAGGCGCTGAAGCGCACGCTCGACGGCGCGCTCGACCTCCGCGGGAGGGGCCGTGACGGTCAGCGCGGCCTCCGACCCGGGACGCCTCTCAACTTCGACCTCAAGCGGAGCCGTCGCCGTGCTCATCGCCCCCGACCCATCTGGATTCACCTCGTGGCTCCGGTCTGGCCGGATCGCGACTCAGGTCTGCCCGCCCCGGTGCTGGCCCGGCCCATCGTGCGCGGACCGAGGCTCGAACTCGGACGGGTCGCCCCACGGGGTCCTAGGCCCCGCGCGTCTACCGATTCCGCCATCCGCGCCCGCATCCAGCATGGGTGCGGCTCGGGCCGACCGGTGCCGCCGGAGTATAGCAACGGCCGCCAGGCTGACAACGCGCCCGTTGGATCGCCGGCGGGCCGCCCGCCGGCCCGTATGATCTGGGGCATGGGACGAGGCCCGGACGGTACGGCGGCGGCGGAGCCGGTGGCGCCGCGCCGGGGACGGCCGCGACGCGTGACGGCGGCGGCGGGAGCGCCCGGGAGCGTGGTCGAGGAGATCGTCGCGCGAGTCGAGGCGCTGGTGGCGGACAACGAGCGGCTGCGCTCGGAGAATGCGGACCTGCACGCCACCCTGACCCAGCTCACCGAGGCGCTCAGCGGAATCGCGCCGCGGCGCAGGGGACGCCCCCGCCGCGCTCCCGCCTGAGCCAGGCACCGAGCCCGCGGGACGGCCCCCGAGCTCGACAGCGCCCCGGGCACAGCCTAGGATGGCAGTAGACCGTGAGCAGCACAGGCGGCAGCCCCGGGGCCCAGCTCGGGCCGCCATCACTCGCCAGGAGGTCATGTCCGTGGACCATCCGAGTGCGTCGCTCCAGGAGGTCGACAACCCGCGGGAGGTGGTGGCCAAGATCGAGCAGAAGGCGTTGCGACTGTCCGCTCTCCTGCGCGACCTCGACAATCACCCAATCCCGCTCGATTCGCGGCTGCGGGAAGAGCTGGAGGCGGTGCTCGACCAGCTCGGCTGTCGGATCGCCGCGACGCGGGCCCTGCAGCAGCAAGGGGCCGGGGCCGCGCTGGTCTGACCGGGGACGTCGCGCCGCGGCGGACCGTGGGCCCGACGCGTCCGGTAGACTCAGCTGAGCCGCGCGCCCATAGCTCAGCCCGGATAGAGCACCAGACTACGGATCTGGGTGCGGGGGTTCAAATCCCTCTGGGCGCGCCATCGTTGTGATTGCCGCGGCGACACTGACTGGGCCGTCAGGCGGGTGGCGAGGGCTCAGCAGCGCGGCGCGCACCCCCCCTGCCCGGTCGGACCCTGGGGACCGGCGGCGGCGACGTGCCGACGCCGACGATCGGTCCGCTCGCGGGGGTGACCAGGGTCACCCCCGCCCCTCCACCGCCACCTCCAACGACAAGATGTCCGCCAGCCGCTCGCCGGCCGACAGGCGTCCGCGGACCAGGTCCTCGTGTCGGGCGAGCGTGGCGGCGTCGCGCGCCACCTCCGGCCATAGGGACGGGGGGATCACCACGGCACCACTGCGGTCGGCTACGATCTGGCTGCCGGGATCCACCCGCGCGCCCCCCACCGTGACCGGGTGGCTGACGGACCCCACGGCGCGCTTGGCGGCCTGAGCGGGGGCGGCCCCGCGGCAGAGCACGGGAAACCCCAGCCGATCCAGATCGTCCAGGTCGCGGACTGTCCCGTCGACCACCAGTCCGGCGAGCCCGTGCCGGATCGCGTCAGTGGCCATGAGCTCGCCGAACAGGCCGGTGTCCCAGGGGGCGTCCGCCTGACACACAAGGACGCTGCCGGGGGCCGCTCGATAGAGGGCGATGTGAAGCGCCCGGTTGTCGTTCGACGGGCAGGCGCAGGTGACCGCGGGGCCGCAGAGGAAGCCGCGGCCCAGGAAGAGGCCCAGCCCCCGGATCAGCTGGACGCGGGCGCCGCCGGCCTGGGCCACCAGCGGGGAGGAGAGCAGCGGCCTTTCCGGCTCGGAGTCAGGCGGGCTCGAGATCACGTGCTGGTCTCCCCGTGGCGCCCCGAGCGGGCCCGACTGGGACGATGATGCCGGTCCCACCCGGCCGCCGCAACCGGGCGCCGCTCCGCGGCCTCGGCCGGGCGCATCCCACGCCGCCCCCGCTGCGCGGCTCCCCGGGCCAGGCGATCAGGCGGGCAGCCTCTCGTCGACTGGCTGATATCGGGCCACCGAGAAGGCGAACAGCACCGGGATGTCGACCGCGAAGACGACCAGCATCAGGGTCAGCAGCAGCAGCGCAAAGCCGCGCGTCTGGTCCAGGATGAAGACCAACTCCAGCATCCCCGCGATCAGAGCGTAGGCGAGCAAGGCCCAGCCAGCCACCCGTCGGAACAGGCGCCAGGCAAAGGGGCGGATCCGGGAGAGCATCACTAGATTGGCCAGCAGCAGCGCAACCGCACCCGCCAAGAGCCCCGCCGAGGGCGCCACGGACGGCCGCGCGGGCAGGTGCGCTGCGAAGTAGATCCCGCCCACCACCACCAGGGCGATCGATGCCAGGGCGACATGGTCGACCGGAGGCAGCCGGCGAGCGCTCGGCGCCTCCACCAGCGACCGCGCCCCGTCGCTCACAGCACCGCGATCCTGGTCATGATCACGAGCGTCGCCAGCTGCATCGCCCCGGTGATCCCGGCGGTGTACACGAACCGGTGCATCAGGCGGGCGATCAGTTCTCCATCCGGGCGCGGCTTGCGCATCTCGAACAGGACCGCGAGGTTGGCCGGCTCGAGGATCCCGATCGCCACCACCGCGAGCACCCCCACCACTATCAGGGACGCGACCACCCAGGGGTGGGCCGGCGACGCCGCCGCCAGCGTGCCGACATGTCGGGCCAGCTGCCACCCCGAGGCCAAGGTCATGATCACCAGGGTCGGCATCAGCAGGACCATCTTGGGCATGAATCGGGCGGAGAACTCAGCCCGGGCCGCGGTCGGCAGCCGGCCCAGGATCGGCCCAATTACGAATCCGACGAACAGGTCGACGCCGGTCCACAACCCTCCCCCCACCACGTGGAAGAAATCCAGTGCCCACAGCCAGTTGCCCACCAGGGTGACGACCAGCAGGACCAGGACGACCGCCACCACCGGTAGCCCCCGCAGTGGGACGACCTGGATCGAGGACGCACCCGTGCGGGTAGCGGGGGGAAGCCGGGCGGTGAGCCCCGGACCGAGTTCCGCGCTCACGGGCCTCTCCATGTCGCCACGCAGTCTACCCGGCTGGGATCGGATGGGGCGGTCCTCCGTAACCGCCCGCCCGGCCGAGGCGTTCAGGGAGCCGATGCTGACCGCCCGTCGCCCCGGTCTCGCCCCTCTGGTCCTGCTGCTGGTCGCGAGCCTCTCCGCCGCCCTGCTGGGCGTCCCCGCGTCGGCCGGAACCCGCCCGCCGGGGCGGGTGCTGGTCCAGTCGGTGAGCTTCACCTCCAGCTCCGACGGCTGGCTGCTGGGAGTGCGCCGCTGCGGGCCGGGCTGGTGCACCGTGGTGCGCCGGACCCGCGACCGCGGTCACCGCTGGACCGGGGTCGCCGCCCCCCCAGTCTCGGTCGGCGGCGACGGCCCCAGCCGGCGACCGGTGACCCAGCTGGATGCCTGGGGATCGGCCGATCTCTTCGCCTACGCGCCGGGCCTGGTCGTCAGCCACGACGGGGGCGCTCACTGGCACACGATCCACCTCCCCGGAGCGGTGGTCGCGCTGGCGAGCGGCGGCGGCTGGGCGTACGCCGCGGTGGGGCCCTGCTTTCAGGCGACCCGCCGCTGCACCGCCCCCGGCCACCTGTATCGCACCCCCGTGGGGCGGGATGCCTGGCGGCGTCTGCCCGGCATCGGTTTCCCGGCCGGGCAGAGCCCGCAGATCTCGATGCACGGGTCGACGATCGCCCTGCTGGCGGGAGGACCGGCCGCGCCCCAGCTGCTCGCCTCCTCCGGCGGCGCGGGATTCGTCCCTGTGCGTGACCCCTGCCCGGGCTCACTCGCCGCGGGCGGCTTGGCGGCGAGCGGGGTGGCCGTGGCCAGCGCCAGCTCGCTCGCGGTCCTGTGCGTGGGGGGCGCCGGAGCCGGCAGCACCGACAAGGCGGTGTTCGTCTCCACGACCTTCGGGCGCACCTTTCACCGCATCGCCGACCCCCCGCGAGGCGGCGACCCCGGACAGCTGGTGCTCGCCTCCCCCAGCACGTTGGTCCTCGCCGCGGCCTCGGGCGCCAGCTGGCTCTACCGCGCCACCGGCCGCGACGCCCGCTGGTCCGCGGCGGTCGAGCTCGGAGATGGAGGGGTGGGCTTCACCGACCTCAGCTTCTCCGACCCACTCCACGGCTCAGTCGTCTACGGTCAGGCGACCCTGGCGGAGATCATCGCCGCCCCCGTCCCGGTCCGCCTGGCCCAGCTCTGGCTCACCAACGACGGGGGACGCAGCTGGTTCGCCGTCGCGGCGTAGGCTGGGGACGCCCATCACCCCTGGAGGAGAGCTCATGGCCCCGGCGCCCCCCTCGCCCACCTCCACACAGGCTCCCCTGTGACCCTCACGCCGGCGACCTGTCCACCGGGGTTCCCCGAACTTCGGGCCGCTCCCCCCTGGGTCACCGAGGAGATGGTGGCCGCCGAGCCCGGGCTGGCGGAGCCGATCTGGGCGCAGAGCGAGGCCGCGACCCGGGTGGCCGACGCCGTGAGCGCGGCGCTGGCGGCCGGGGAGCCGGTCGCGGTGGTCGGGTGCGGCACCAGTGAGCACGCCGCCATGGCGGTGGCGGCGCTGATCCGAGAGGCGCTGGTGGATCGCCGCCGCGCGGGCTGGCCGGTGGCGGCGCGACAGGCGGCGGAGGCGGCCCTGGATCCCTGGCCGGGGCTCTGCCTAGCCGTCTCCCATGAGGGCGGGACGCGCGCCACCCTGGCCGCGCTCGAGGCCGCCCGCGCGACCGGCGCCGCCACCGCTTTGATCACGGCCGACCCCGCCAGCCCGTGCGCGCGGGCGGCGGCGCTGAGCCTGGTCACCCCCTTGGTGGACCGGGCATGGTGCCACACGGTCGGCTACCTGTCGCCGATCCTCGCGGGCGCGTGCATCGCCGCCGCCCTGAGCGGCTCCGGGCTGGGATGGGAGCCGCTGCGGCGGCACCTGGAGGAGTCGGCAGCGGCGGCGGCGGCGCAGGCCGCACCGCTCGCCCTCGCGCTCGGCGGGGGCGGCCTGCTGGAATGCGCCGGCGGTGGCGCCGACGCCATCTCCGCGCGCGAGCTCGCGCTCAAGATCGAGGAGGCGGTCCACCGCCCCGCGGTGGGACGCGACCTGGAGACCGTCCTCCACGGTCACCTGGTGGCGCGGGACCCGGGAACCCGACTGGTGGTCTTCGCCACCGACGGCGCGCTCGAGCGCCGGCTCGAGCGCGCCGCTCAGCTGCTCGCGGCCGCCACCCGAATCGGGCAGCCCAGCGTCGCGATCGTGCGGGAGGACGCCCCCTTCGACTTCGCGGGAGGCCGCCCGGCTGGACAGATGCGCCTGCCCCGCGGCGCGCACCTCCCCGCCGTCCTCGCCTCGCTGACCGGCTCCGCGCTCGCGCTGCAGCACCTGACGCTGGCCTTGGCCGCGGCCGCCGGGACCAACCCCGACCTCATCCGCCGGGAGCAGGCGCCGTACCGAGAGGCGGCTGAGCTGGCGGAGGCGTCGCCGGCCATCTAGCCAGGCGGGGCGGGGCCGGCTCGGTGGCCTCGCCGGCGTCGGGCGCGGACGCCATCGGCGGCACTCGGGGAGGGCGCACTCCAACCGCGGTGAGCGGTTGGCGCGCCCCGAGAACTCGCCCGACCCGCGTTGGACGACCGGATGGCGAGCGGGATCCGGCGACCGGCCGGCGAGGGGGGCCACCCCAGCGCCCCGACGACCCCGACCCCAATGGTCGCGGTCCCCGTCGGCGCGGGGGCGGGCGGAGGCCCAGGGACGGGCCGCCCCGCGCCAGCCTCCGACCGCAGGGCGGCCCTCCACGGATCGGGGTGAGTCGTCGCCGTTGCCTGCAGGCGCCCCTCGTGCCCGGCGGGGCGTTCAGCTCACCGGTCGGGGGCCGGGGTCACCCGCAGGTAGGGCTTGAGGGTGCGGAAGCCCTTGGGAAGCCGGGCCCGGGCATCCTCGTCCGAGAGCGCCAGAGCCACGATCACGTCATCGCCGTCGCGCCAGTCCGCCGGGGTGGCAACCGGGTAGCGGTCGGTCAGCTGCAGCGCGTCAAGAACCCGCAGGATCTCGGCGAAGTTGCGACCCACCGCGGCCGGGTAGGTCAGGGTCAGGCGGATCTTCTTGTCGGGGCTGATGATGAAGACGGAGCGCACCGTACTGGTGTTACTGGCGTTGGGGTGGATCATCCCGTAGAGGTTCGCGACCGCCCGGTCAGAATCGGCGATGATGGGAAACGTCACCGCGTGGCCCTGGGTCTCGGCGATGTCGCCCACCCAGCTGCGGTGCGACCCGAGCGGGTCGACCGAGAGCGCCATCACCTTGGTGTTGCGGGACGCGAACTCCTGGTCGAGCGCGCCGACGCGACCCAGCTCGGTGGTGCAGACGGGGGTGAAGTCGGCGGGGTGGGAGAAGAGCACTCCCCAGTGGGAGCCCAGCCACTCATGGAAGTGGATGGGTCCCTGGGTGGTCTCGGCGGTGAAGTCGGGGGCCTCGTCGCCCAGCTGCAGTGCCATCGTCAGTTCCTCGTGATCGGCCCCGGTTCCGCGCCAAACCCTGTGGCGGGCAACCCGCGCGCTCCGACTGCTGCGGCGAGACGCCCGCCCGACCAGCATAGCGAAGGGCGGGGGGCTCGGGAGCCGGTCAGGCGCCACTCTCGATGCTGAGGCCGGCGGAGGCCGCGTTCTCCCAGTCGTCGTCCACCAGCACCACCTCGCGCCCGGACCGGTCGAGCAGGCTGGCCGCCAGGCTGGCGCGGTAGCCCTGGCCGCAGTGAACCCACAGGGTCCCGGCCGGGAGCCGATCGAGCCTGCGATCGAGGTCGGGGAGCGGCAGATGCCAGGCCCCGACCACATGGCCCCGGGCCCACTCGTCGTCGCGACGGACGTCCAGCAGCGTCAGCGCCAGCCCCTCCCCCAGCCTCCGGGCCACCCGCTTGAAGTCGGTGACCGGGTAGGAGCGGACCACACCACCCAGATCCTGCGGGGCTGCGACCGCCAGGCCGGCGGGCCGGTCGATCCCGATCCGCGCCAGGCTCCTCTGCGCCTCTCGTCCCTCCCCCTCGGTCTCCGCCAGCAGCGTCACCGGCATCCCCCAGGGCAGGACCCACCCGAGGTAGGTGGTGAAGAGGGTGGAGAGCTCAGCCCCGATGGTCCCCGCGAGGTGGGCGCGGGCGAAAGCGCGGCGCGGCCGCAGGTCGACGACCCACTGGCCCGACTCGATTCGCCCCCGGAGCTCGGGCGGCGACACCGGCGCCGGCGGGCTGAGGTCCAGCGGCGCCGGTCCGGCGCGGTTGAGCAGGCCCATGTGACGGTAGTACGCGGGATAGTCGGCGAGCCCGGCGAGGATCTCGGCCGCGAAGACCTGGGGGTCGTCGACGCGCAGCGCCAGATTGCCGCGCCGCTCAGCGCCGATGGTGCTCGCCCCGACCCCGGAGGGGGCGGAGGACGAGCAGAAGCTGCCGAACCCATGGGTGGGATGGACCGTCACCTCCTCCCCCAAGGTGGCCGCCAGCCGACGCACCGAGGCGTGCTGGCTGCGCGTCAGGGTCGGTGTGAGCTCCGCGGAGACGAGATCGGTACGCCCCACGGTTCCGAAGAGCATCGAGCCGCCGGTGCAGACCGCGACCGGGCGACCGTCCTGCTCGACGACATAGGCGACGTGACCCTCGGTGTGACCGGGGGTCGCCACCACCAGCAGGCGAAGACTGCCGGCGTCGAGGCGCTCACCGTCGGTGGCCGGACGACAGTCGAAGCTCGCCTCCCGGCCGCCCCCGATGACGTACCGGGCCCGGCTGCGCCGAGCCAGCTCCAGGCCCCCGGTGACGTAGTCGTTGTGGAGATGCGTCTCCGCCACCAGCACGATCTGCACCGCGGCGGCGGTGGCGGCCGCCAGGATCCGGTCGAGGTCGCGCTGCGGGTCGATCACGACCGCGACGGTGCCGTCGTGGATCAGATAGCTGCGATCGCCGAGCTCGGGCGTCTCCAGCGTCAGGACCGTCGCCACATCACCCCCCTGGCCGGCCCGGCACCGACCGGGCCCGGTCCATCCGGAGGGGGCCCCCGTCGCCCGGGACGCCCGGCCGCCACCGAGATTCGCTCATCGGTCGTCGGGGACCGGCCGAACGGCGACCTCGACGGGGATCGCGCCGCTCAGGCTGGCGGTCACCACGCAGTACTCCTGGAAGATGTCGAGGCAGCGCGCCATCCGGGCCCGGTCGGCCGGGGCCACCTCGGGGCGCAGCACCACCGCCAGGCCGGTGACACGCAGCCGCCCGTTCGGGTTGCGGCCGAGCTGGGTGCGGACCGAGGTGTGCAGCCCCCCCACCGTGACCCGGGCCTTCTCCAGGCAGAAGAGCAGGCTGCTGCTGAGGCACTGCCCCACTGCCGCGGCCAGGAGTCGCGAGGCCTCGGGTCCGGTGCCCGCGCCGATCGGCGCGGGCTCGTCCACGTAGATGGCGGAGCCGGCGGGCTGGTGCGCCTCCACCCGGAAGCGGTACCCCACCTCCCGGTGCAGGTCCACCACCGCGTCGTGGCTGGCCAGGGGCGTCGCGGTCGACCCCGCCTCAGCCGGGAGCGCCGTTCCGGACCTCGCCCCCGATTCCCCCAACCCGGGTCCGGGTGATCCCACCCGCGCGCTCGACCCGGTCACAGCCCGGGCCGGCGGCGAGCTGCGGGAATCGCGCCGTCGATCACGCAGGGGCGTCGGGGCGCTCTTAGGCCACGTCCTCCGGGGCCGGGGAGACCCCACGACCTGGCGGGCGAGGCGGTCCGGGGGACAGGGCACAGCGCCACCTCCTAGGGTCGCGGGGAGGATCCAGCCCAGCGCCCCGGGGGGCGCCGACGCTCGCCCGGGGGCAGGGGGGAGCCGAGGCGGTCCCGCACGATGGCATGGACGATGTCGCAGGCGAGCGCGATCCGGGGCTCGCTGAGCCGGTAGTTCACCGTCGTCCCCACACGGTGGGCTGAGACCAGCCCGGCGTGCCGGAGCACCCCGAGGTGCTGGCTGACGTTGGGCAGGCTGCAGCCGAGCGCGGCGGCTAGCTCGCCCACGGACGACTCCCCGCGTCGGAGCGCCTCCAGGATCACCAGCCGCTTGGGCTCGGTGAGGACCTTGCACAGATCGGCATGGAGCTGGTAGGCGCGTCCCCGCTCGGGATCGTCGGGGGCGACCATTAGGAGGGCTGGCGGGGACTCGATCACCCGGCAATCATATCGGTACCTGCGCAAGCATGCAACAAACCGAGGGGGCGCGGCGGGCCCGGCTCGGACGCGTGCCGTCACGGCCGGAGCGGGGGCTCCTCCCCCGGGGTGGCGCGGGGGGCGACGAAGTCGAGCCACCCCACCGGGTCGAATCCGAAGGCGCGGGCGAGCGCGCCCGACCCGGCGACGTTGTCGACGGTGAACAGCTCCAGCGCGGCCGGGGTGAGTGGCGGATGAGCGAGGATCAGGGCCAGCAGCCGCGCCTGGAGCCGCGCTAGCGGCAGCGGGACAGATGCCAGCCGGGCGGGGCGACCGGCCGCCCGTGCGAGCGCGATCAGGATCTCGCGCATCGTGACGATGTCGGCGCCACCCAGGGCAACCGTCGGGCCCCCCACGGGATCGGCCCCGGCCGCCAGGGCAACGCAGCGGGCCAGGTCCTCCACCCACAGGGGCTGGAAGCGCAGGCGTCCGTTGCCGATCATGGGGACGACCGGCAGCCGCCGAACCAGGGCGTCGAGGGCTGCGAAGAAGGGCGCACCCACGCCGAAGAGCACCGACGGCTGCAGGATCACGTGGGCGAGGCCGGCGTGACGGACCGCCTCCTCCATCGCCCACCGCGTCGCCATGTACGTCGGCGGAGGCGCCGGCCGGGTGCCGAGCCCGGAGACCAGCACCACGCGGCTCACGCCCGCGCGGCAACATGCTGCCAGCAGCCGATCCGTGCCCCCGGCGTTCACTCGAGCGTAGCCGTCGCGGCCGGGTGGGCTCCGGTCGGCGGTGACCGCGGCACAGTGGACCACGGTGGCGACCCCGGCCACGGCGGTCGCCAGCGAGGCCTCGTCGTCGAGATCGAGCCGGACCACCACGACCCCGGCCGGGTGACTGAACCCGCCGGGAGTGCGCACCCCGGCTCGAAGCGGGCCACGGCCCTCGGCATGGAGCCGCTGAAGGACGTGCCGGCCCACGAATCCCGCGGCTCCGGCGACCAGGGTCAAGGGAGCCTCCGATCCGGCCGGGGCGAAGGGGACGGGCCTGCCGGCTGCCATCATCGCGGCGCCTCGGTGAGCCGCCCGGCGGGGGCCGGATGACGATCGCTCACCGGGTCGCGTGGCGGCAGGGGATCAGCCGGCGGACCAGCCCGGGTCACGACCGGAGAGCCCGAGCAGCCGCTCGAGCGGGGGGGCGTCGCTGGGGACGGCGACCGGTGGCCCGAAGGCCCTGCCGTCGCCCTGGAAGTCGGGGGTGAGCATCGCGGGCGCGAACGCCAGCGACTCCTGCGACGCCGCCTCGGGCGGTGCCCACAACTGGCCGGTGGCGCGGGCCAGGTCCCATCCGTGGACCACATACTCCCACAGGATCATCCCCAGCGCGAGCTCGCCCGGCATGGCATTCTCCCCGAGCCACAGGGGCCGCAGCGCGGCTCCCTCCCCAAGCGCCCGGGCCATCAGCGCGGCAGCCTGGGTCACCGCCCCGGCGGGGTCGGGGGGAGGGCGGTAGCCGTCGATGTCGGCAGCGGGCGCCCGCCCCCCGGGGTCGGCGAAGCCGGCCGCGAAGGTCGTTAGCCAGCCCAGCACATGGGCCCGGAGCTGCTCGACGTCCCACTGGGTGCAGGGGGTTCGGGACGGCAGCTGGGCCGGTGCGATCCCATCGATCACCCTGGCCAGGTCGGACAGCACCGCCAGCAGGAGGTCGGTCGTCTTGCTCGTCGACGGCGTCATCGCCCCAGGATACCGGCGGGGGCCGGGCGACCGAACCGATCCTGGCGGCTGGGCGCGGCCGAGACCGTCCGCCGGGTGGGACGCGGGCCGTGAGCCAGGGTCGCCGCGGACTTCGGGGACGGGGATGCGGCACACGTCCTGTGCGACGGCTTCCAGGTACGCTGAGACCAGCGGATGACTGCTGTCCCCACCGCCGCTCCACGACCGTCATGCGGAC
This sequence comes from Verrucomicrobiia bacterium, assembly GCA_035532155.1. Lineage (GTDB taxonomy): Bacteria > Chloroflexota > Dormibacteria > Aeolococcales > Bog-877 > DAHUZL01. The sequence continues at coordinate 134,415 of DATKRN010000022.1, forward strand.
CACCTCCAGCAGCGACACCGTGACGTGGTGGTCCCCGTCGCACGACGTGGTGACCGCGAAGGGGGTGAGACCAACCTCACCTCTGGCCAGCTCGAAGTCCTCTTCGATGGTCCAGCGCAGGCATCCCCTCCAGGCCATGTCCGCGAGCCTCAGCGCGGTGGGCGCGTTCGAGGGGTCGTCCGTCACCACGCCGCCTCCTTTGGCCATCGCCGCATCAACCAGCGAGGGGGCCCGGTTGCCGCTGGCGCTGCTCGAGCACGCGCTGCCGGGCGAGCGCGTAAGCGCGGGGCCTTCTGGCGGCTTCGGTGACGCGGTGCCGGATCCAGGCCGCCGGATCGCGGGTGCCCGCCACCTGCGCCATCGTGATCGATTGGAGCGAGGCGGCGGTGGCAGCGGGCCACGTCCGGGATCCGCCTCTCCCGCCGGTGCCGGCCAGCGCGTCCCAGGCGGGGTTGGTGAGCCCGAGGTTAGTGTTCCACGAGACCGTGACGCAGTACCGGTGGACCACGCCGCTCACCAGGCACCGCAGATCATGGCTCTCGCCGCGGATGGCATCGCCCGTCACCGACTAGCAGGTGGCCGGCCGCGTGGGCGTGGGGCACCCGCACCGCTCCCAACTCACGCCGGGTCGGGAACGGCCGGTCCTTGATCACATCTGCGCGGCGGCGGCGATCCGCCGCGTGGTTCCCGACCCACTGCGGCATCAGGTCCAGCCGCCAATTGACCGGGGGGGGGTCCCGGAGTGGAGGGGTACGCCAGGAACACCCCCACCTGGGAGTGGGCAGTGGGCCCCAGTATGCCCGAGTCCGGGCCCCCCCCCCGCCCGGAGCCCCCGTTGGGGAGACCCTGTGTCGTCCACGACGAGCACATTGCACGGGCTGCCCGAGTGCGCGCCGACGAACCGCAGCAGCGTGGCGATGTCGCCGGCGTCATCCCAGGGGGAGTCGCTCAGGACCTCCGGGACGCGGCCCACCGACCCGGCCACCTGCTCGATCACGGGGTCGAGGTTCTTGCTCCGGATCGGGAGCACCAGCTCCTGGAGCTCGTGGTGGCTGGCGGCCCGGCCTTCCCATCGGCCAACGGCGCGACCGAACCGCTGGTGGCCCAGCGCCAGTTCAGGTATCGTCGCCGCGAGGCAGCGGCGCTGATCGGGACCGCCCTCGTGTCGGGCACCCTGGCTGACACCAATGGAGCAGGGTGCCTGACCGGCACGATGCCGGCCGTCCCCTCGCAGCGTCGACTTCTCTGCGCGGTATCGTTCTAGGAGATGCCCTGCGAGCCACCCGGCGACGGGCTCGCCAGCGACCCTGACGATGCCCCGTCGAGGCCGGCCCGCTTCCCTGAGTCGCGACGTTGATCACCCCAGTCATGGCGCCCAGCCTGGGTGCGTAGGCGACGGGCACGCGCCGTCGCTGAAGGGGATGTCAGTCCATCGTCGGGGGCAGCGGACCGCGGGCAACACGTCCGCTTCCAGCCCTGCGGCCCTTCTGATTCGGCGCACCTCCCGCTGGTAGCATCTTGGTCATGACGAGCACAGCCAAGGGGACGTTCGACATCGTGATGACCCCGGGAGCACCCGAGGTCGGAGGAATGGTGGACCGGTTCGATTTCACCAAAACCTTCCAGGGTGAGCTCGACGCCACCGGGATCGGGGTAATGCTTTCCTGCGGCGACCCGAACACGGGCTCAGCTGGCTATGTCGCGATCGAGTCAGTCAGCGGCCGTCTCGGCGACAGATCCGGAGGTTTCGCGCTGCAGCAGCTCGGCATGATGCACCGCGGCTCGCCAACCCTGCAATATGAAGTGGTGCCTGGGTCGGGCCACGGGGCACTCCGTGGCATCTCGGGCACCGTCCACCTCACGATAGAGAAAGACGGCACCCACCGATATGAGCTGGAGTACGAGCTCCTGATCTGACGTCGACGATCCCCGGGCTGCGGCTAGGCGGCGGGTCGCCGACGGCCATCCGGATCGCAACCCCGACGCGAGCTGGGTGATGGCCAGTGGGCCGGCAGGCGACGGTCATCCCGCAATCCCTGCCCGAACCCCTGCCCCCCCCACTCGCCGTATACGCTCCTATCGTCCCGGCTGGCCACGGTTGGGCGAAACGGCCTTCTTCAGGACGGAGCAAGGCGCAGGAGGGCCCCACCGGAGTGGTCCGTGGGGCTGGTGCGAGCCCTGACTCGGGATCGCCGCCCTCACGCGGCTCGTGGAGCCGATCATGGCTTCCCAGCCCTACCGCTCTGGACCCCGACGTGGTCCGGATCGTCGAGGGTAGCGTCAGTGATCGCAGCCAGCGCGGCCCACCGCCTCCAGCAGCGACCGTGGCCACCCGATCAGCCGCCCTGACAGCTGAGTGGATCGGTTCAACGAGCCAATCCGTTGCGCAGAGCGTAGGCAGTGGCGTGAGAGCGATCGCGGCTGCGGGTCTTCGCGAAGATGCGGTTGACGTGAGTCTTGACGGTGGCCTCGCTCACGTAAAGCCTGGAAGCGATCTGGGAGTTGGAGAGGCCCTCGGCGATGAGGCCAAGCACCTCGCCTTCTCGGTCCGTGAGACCGTCCGGGAGTACCGCGGCACGTGCCGGGCGACTTCTCGCGGCATCGACGAGCCGCTGCTGGACGGAGTGCTGGAGAACCGCCTGGCCGGCAGTGGCCGCCGCGAGCGCACGGAGGATGTCATCGCGCCCTGCCTCCTTGGTGAGATACCCGATTGCGCCCGCGCTCAGCGCGCCGATGACCGACTCGTCATCCGCGTACGTGGTGAGCACGACCACCTGCGTGGCGGGAGTCCGGGCCCGGATGGCGGAGGTCGCTTCAATGCCGTCCAGGCCGGGCATGCGCAGATCCATGAGGACGACGTCGGGGTGGAGATCGACGGCAAGCGCGACCGCCTCGATGCCGTTCTCCGCCACCCCGACCACGTCGACGTCGGGGAGCCTCTCCATAATCGTGACCAAGCCTTCGCGGACTATGCGCTGGTCATCGGCGATGACGACCCTCATGCCGGCAACGTGAACAGAACCCGCCAGCCGTTGTCGATCGGTCCCGCGTCGACATGCCCCTGGAGCAGCAGGGCCCGCTCGCGCATCCCCTGGAGCCCGAAGCCGCCCCCCGCCGCCGCGGGCATCGAGGTCAGCTCGGCCGTCTGATTGGTCACAGTCAGGGTGACGGCCTTCTCACAGAAGGCGAGCTCGACGGTGACGGCGGCCCCGGGGGCGTGCTTGCGGGCATTGGTCAGGGCTTCCTGCGCCGCCCGGTACAGCGCCTGAGCCGCCTCCGGGGGCAAGCCGCGGACCTGGCCCGACACCGCCACGGTGGCGTCAGCTGCGTCGGTCAGCGCGGCCAGCCGCTGCGGGAGCGGGGGAGCGCTCTCGCGCAGCGCCCGCACCGCCTGGCGGGTCTCCTCCAATCCCTCGCTGACCAGACGGCGGGTGCTGCGCAACCCGTCACGGATCGTCGGTGAGCCGCCCCCGTCGACAACCACGGAGTCGAGTGCCTCCAACCGCACCGCGAGCGCCCCGAGGGTGTGGGCGAGCACGTCATGGATCTCCCGGGCCACGCGGTTACGCTCAGCCAGCGCGTCCGCCCGGGAACGCTCAACCGCGGCGCGCTGACGCTCGACCGCGAGCAGCGCGATCTGGTTGATGCGGAGCTCACGCTGGCGGCGGCTGACTCCGACCACCAGCCCGGCGAGCGCGACCAGGCTGGCTTCCAGAATCAGCCCCGCCGGCCGCCCGTCCAGCTCCGCCGTCACCGCCAGAGCGGCCGGCCCGACCGCCGCCAGCACCAGGGCCCCCGGCAGCTCCACCGCGATCCCCGCACCGAGTCCAGCGACGCCGACGAATGCGATGGCAGCCGGCCCGAAGGCCGCCAGGGCGCCCCCGGCGGCGCCGATCCCCGCAACTGATACGGCCTCCGCGCCGCGCCGTCCACCCAGGCTGGCGGCGAGCCAGCACAGTGACGCGACGGCGGCGCCGCAGAGCAGCGCGAGCGCGACCAGATGGCTGCCGGAGAGCCCTGGCCGGGCCCTTGCTGCCACCAGCCAGACCACCAGGCCGAGCCCGCCCAGCCGCACGGTTGCCCAGAGCGGTGGGGACGACCGTGGGGGGACCGGGGCCGAGTCAGGGATCACGCCCCCATCATGGTCACACTCGCCAGCCAGGGCGATCAGCCAACGCTGGGCAACCCCGTCGCCGGCAGTGCCTGCCGGACGGTCTGGGCCCGCCACGCGAGCACAGCGGTGCGTCCCAGAACCTCGGCAATGGCCATCACGATCAGGGCTGCCACCCACGCCTGGGCGCCGGTGATGCCATGGGCCGCGCTGAAGCTGCCGATGGCCCGACCGCCGCCATGCTGAGCATAGAAGGCGAAGGTCATGCGCGAGGCCATGCCGAGGATCCAGAGCAGCGCCGCGAGCCAGCCCGCCTGGGCCACCGCGACGGCATCGGGTCCGACCCGCACGGTGGTGAAGCTGGCACACAGCGTTCCGAGCACGAGGCCGACCACGACCCCCGCCACGGTGAGCGTGAGGTCGTTTCCGGCTGTAGGGATTCCGTGCAGGTAGGTGACGGCCGCCCAGGCCACGAGCCCGATCGGCCAGAGCAGCCCGAAGGCGGTTAGACGCTTGCCGTGGATCTGGCGCACCACCAGAGAGATGAGCAACCCCGTGATCAGGTAGTCGGTGAATGTCATGCGTCGAGTGTCAGCCGCCGGGCCGCCCTGGAGCATCAACCCGTGGGCTGATCTTCAGGTGGATCGTCCTCCACCCGCCGCCGACCCCGCAGGTGCACCGGATGCCGCCGAGGCGGACGGTGTCGGCGCGGGGTGGGGCGGAGCGGGAGTGCCCGACCGCCCGGTGTCCCCCCTCACGGCCGCCGGCATGCGGGCGATCATGACTGGGTGCTGGCCCGCCAGGGCCAAAGTGGTGGCGCGGACGGCCACGGGCATCGCCGGCGGGGCCGGGCGCGCTCCGTCTCGGCGGTCCAGGCGGCTCGCGCCACGCCGCCCGCACGAACCGGCGATTCTCCGTCGCCCCCTCGGGGTGGCCGGTCGCGACCCGGACTCGCGGGACACGCCACCGCGGTCGCTCTACCCTCGGACCGTCCCCAAAGGGGTGGCTGAGGAGCGGGGCCGAGGTGCAGACCTGCCCTCCGGGTCAGGGCACCGGTGGGGAGGGAGCACCACCGGTCCCACCGGGGAGGGCCTCCGCGTGGGAGTCAAGGTCCGCCGCCGGCTGGCGGTCGCGGGGAGGGTCGGCGGCGGCGGGCGGGTGAGCCCCTAGGGGAGCCGCCTCCTGGCCGAGCGGGCGGGAGGCGGAGCGCTCAGGGGTGGTGGCGCCGAGGGCCGGGCGGGCGCGCCGCCATGACCTCGCCCGCCGAGCGGGCCCGGGGCTCTATCGAGAAGGCGATGCGGGCCCGGCCGACCACGGCGGGGGCCCGGGCGCAGGCCCGAGTCGGGACCTGCGGGCTGGGCCCCGACCGCGCGACCCTGGACGTCGCCTCCACGCTGGCGGAGGCGGAGAACCCCCAGCCGGGCGCCCCGAGGGGATCGGGTCCAGCCGGGCACCGCCGGCGCCCCCACCGCCCGCGACCACGTGGCAGTGCGGGACCCGGCCCCCCAACCTGCCCCTGTCCACCCGCCCCAGGACCCGGGGCGGGCGGTGGAGGTGGGGTCGCACTCGGCTGGGGCCAGCCACCGTGAGCTCCCGCCCGCGAGCGGGAGACGACGACCCCGGTCCGGATCGTGGAGGGCGTTGGGGGCCAGCCGCCCACCCCCCCGGGGACCCCGAGGTCGGCCCGCTCTCCCTGCAGCAGGCGGTCCACGCCCGGCTGCCGGCCCCGGAACGCGCGACCGAGTCGATCGAGGCGCGCCGAGCTCGCGCGGCGACCGCGCGCCATGTGCGGCGAGGGTACGCCCGCTCGTAACCGGCCTCAGGCAGGGACCGTTCCCCCGGCATGTCGGGCCGGATCGGGTCGCTGGCGCTGGTGGCTCTGCTCTCGGCAGGGGTCAGCGGCGTGGCCCTGCGCGCGGCTGGCGCAGCGCCGAGCCGCACCAGCCAGAGGTCCGCCGCATCCGCGGAGGCCTCAGCCATGAGCGTGTGCCCGGTTCAGGCGCCGCCCGCCTACGAGACTACCGTCGCGTACGCACCCTTCCAGCTGGTGGCGCCCGGGGTGGGGTGGGAGTGGAGCGCTCAGGACCAGCTCCTCTGGACCACGGATGGGGGGGCGGTCTGGCGCGACATCACCCCACCCGCGGGCCCGCTCGGGCCGGAATCCGGCGGGCCGGCGTCGGCGTGCTTCCTCAATCAGAGCGATGGCTGGGTGGCGGTGCCCGGGGAGCAGCCCGGTTCGACCAGCACGGCGGGACCGGCGGGCGTGGTCTGGCGGACGACCGATGGCGGTCTCACCTGGCAGCCGGCCCCGTTGCCGATCGCGCTGGCGGCGGCCGTGCCGTCCAGGCTCCAGCTCGACTTCGTCAATGCTCTCGATGGGTACCTGCTGTTCGAGCCCGCCACGCCCCTGGGCGCCCCATCGCATCCCACCCTCCTGCGCACAATCGACGGCGGTGTTGCCTGGTCGCTAGTCCCGTTCGTCGTGAGGCACGGGCCGGGGACCGGGCCGATGCGCTTCCTCTCGGCGTCGGATGGCTGGAGCCACGAGCCGGAGCTGGTCACCACGGATGACGGGGGTGTGAGCTGGCATCCGGTGCAGCTCCCCGGGGTTCCTGTTGGTTGCCACCCGACGGCTGGGCTGCCTGCCTTCTGGAGCGCCACTGAGGGCGTGCTCCCGGTGACGTACGGGGCGACCGGAGGCCGGGCGCGGTGTGACCAGGTGGGCCGGCCGGCCCATCTCATGCTCTACGTGACCGCCAACGGCGGCCAGACCTGGTCAGTGCGCTCGAGCCGGCCATACTCCCCCGTGGACGCCGGGACGGTGCCGCGTCTGGCGGTGGTGACGGCGGACGACTGGGCGGTCGTCGTGGGCCCGCCCAACTGGCCCCACCGTGGGCATCCGCCACGCGCGATCGTCTGGTGGACACACGACGGAGGACGGCAGTGGAGCACCGTACGTCCGCGCGGACTCTGGTTGTACTTCCTGGCCGATTCGGCCGAGTTTCAGTTCGCCACGACTATTGAGGGTTGGGCGTTCGGCTGCCCGCCGCTCGGCCCCTGCAAGGTGTTCGCGACGGCGGACGGGGGGCGGTCGTGGCGTGCGCTCCCGCCCGGGCCGCTGCTCACCACGTCGAGTCCGACACCCACCCCGATCACGCCGGTGCCCGCCGTGCCTGTCCTCGGGGCATGCCCGTACCCGTCGGGCGGGTACGGGGCGGCGCCGTTCCAGATGCTCTCGGAGACGGCCGGTTGGCTGTGGAGCGCGACGGACCACCTGCTGTGGACCGCCGATGGTGGCCGAACCTGGCACGACATCTCGCCGCCGACCGCCATCACGTCCCAGGAGGCGCTCACCTCCTCGGTGTGCTTTGTCAACCACCGCGACGGATGGGTGGCGGTCCCAGCCGCGGCCGCCGCTCCGCCCACCCACGGAGGTGCGGGCGTCATCTGGCGGACGACGGACGGCGGACAGAGATGGAGGCCGGCGGCGCTGTCGACCACCCTGGCGCACGGCACCGCCTTCATCTTCCAACTCAACTTCGTGAATCCCCGAGATGGGTGGCTGATGGACCAAACCCCCTCGCCGGGGATGGGTGCCCCCAGCCCTGCCTACCTCTTTCGGACGTCCGATGGGGGCGTGCACTGGCGCCAGGTGAGGTGGCCTCCCGACGGGGCGGGGCTGGACAGCCTGCGATTCTATGCGCCGACGCTCGGCGCCGCCGTGGGTCGCGCGCTCTCGATCACACGCGATGGCGGGCGCGCCTGGGTGAGGGCACGGCTTCCCCTGCCGGCCGGCGCCTTTGGCTGCGCCCTGAGCGCCGGGTTGCCGCAGTTCTGGAGCGCCCAGGACGGTGTCGTCGCGGTCGCGTTCTCGACGCCCGTCGTCGCGACCGTGCGCGGCAGCGCACCCTGTGCGATCCAGGCCGACCGCGTCGCCCTCTACTCCACAACGGATGGTGGAGTCACGTGGGGCCTCAGCGCACTCGTGGCGACCGCAAACTTCTCCCTCTCGCTTCCGACCCTCCTCGCCATCGACCCTACTGATTGGGCGCTGGTCGCAGGCGGGATCGTGCTGGAGACCCAGGACCGAGGCGCCCATTGGTCGTTCATCATCCCCGAGGGGATGCCGGCGGCCGGCGGCGCCGTCATCCAGTTCGCGGACCCGAGGGTCGGCTGGTCTTCGGGGTGCGGGGGGGCGGTGCAGCCCTGCGGCGCGGTCTATGCCACCACCGACGGGGGTCAGACCTGGCAGCCACTTCCCGTGACGCTCCCGCCCGCGCGGGGGTGATCGACCGCCGGTCATTCGCCAGCGCCCGTGGGGCGCACGATGTGCGTGATTCGTCGCGGGGACGCCACCGGGGCAGCGCCGCGGCGATTGGTGCGCCGATGTCGCGGAGCACCCCGGCGGCAGCGAATCGGCGACGGCCTGGGCGCGCAACGGGACGTGGAGTCAGCTCGCCACGCTCCACCGCTTTCCGTCCCAGCGCAGGACCAGAATGTGCGAGGTGCCTGGCCGCGTGCCGGCGGGCCGGTATTCCCCGAAGGCCCAGGCCTCGGTCGGGGACGGCGAGACTACCGTGTCCAGCAGGTCGTAGCGGCCCGGCAGGCGTGCCGTGGGGGTGTGAAGCCAGGTGTGCCCGTCCCAGCGCCAGAGGGTGGTCTGGCCGATGCCGGGCTGGAGGCCCTGGTTGTCCACCACCGCGAACCCGCTGCCCGGGGTGGCCATCGCGATCGCCGCGATCCACCCCCGTCGGACCCCGGGCACGGGCGCCCGCCGCCACCGCCGCCCGTTCCAGCGCAGAGCGAGGGGTCGTGATGGGTGCGGGTCGATCCCGGTGGCGCCCACCATCCACACATCCGACGAGCTGGTGGCGGAGGCCGCGAGGAGCAGGCTTCCGAACGGCCCCAGCGACAGCCCCGTGATCGGGACCGCCCGCCAGCGGCGACCCTGCCCGCGCAGCGCCAGGGCGCGGTCCGTCGGGGTGGCAAATGAGGTCGACGCCGAACCCGCCCCCCACGCCATGTCCGGACCGGTCGCGACGATGGCGGTCAGCTCCGGATGCGGAAGGGCTGCGAAGGCGGTCGCCAGCCACGTCGTGGCCCAGCCGCGCGCGCCACGATGGGTGATGAAGGGGACCTCGCGCCGGTGGACCACCGCCTGCCCCCCGATCCAGACCCCGCCGCCCCGGGCGGCGGCGACCACTAGGACGCAGGCTCCCCGCGGCAGCCATCGGGCGGGGAGACGGCGCCATTGGGACCCGTCCCAGTGCAGCACGAGCGGGACGAGCGGGCCCGCGCTGCGGTACGCGTCGCCGACGGCCCAGGCGCTGCGCGCGCTCACCACGCTGACCGCGTTGAGGACGTCGTTCGCGCCCGGGCCGCGGCGCCGGCAGGGCGCGGCCAGATCCGGGCTGGGGACGTCGATCCACCGGTGTCCGTCCCAATGGAGGGCGAGCCACTGCATCCGGCATCGCGGCGATCGCTGGATCGCACCGACGGCCCATACGTCGCGGGGCCCGGCGGCGGCCACCGAGTTCACGAGGCCATGCGCGTAGAGGCCGGACGGGAGGCCGCGACCCCCCAGGCTGGGGGACGGAGGTTGGGGAGCGGCGCGAGCGCACCCCGCTCCGGCGAGGAGAATGCCCGCTCCGATGGTGAGCCGAACGCACGCGCGCACGCGTCGCACAGGACCTCAACGGTCGACGGCCGCGGTGGGTTACCGGGGAGGGCCGGGGACCCCTTGGCCTCGTGTCACGCCCGCAACTCCGGGCAGACGTCGACCGCGAGCGCATTGGGAGAGCCGCCGGCGGAGTGTCAGCTCATCGGCCGCCCCCCGGGCGGAGCCGGACTCTGCCTCAGCCGAGTCGGGAGCCGGCGCTTGGGCACCTCCGCGCAGCTCTCCCCTGTGCCGCTGGGATGGTAGCTCGCCATCGGCACCCGCTCCTGGACGACGGTGCCCAGCTCCCAGCGGGCGTCCCGCTCCACCGCGACGGCCGCCCACCAGCCCGCCACGGCCGCCCTGGTCCCAGCCTCCCAGGTGCTCGTCGCCGCCGTGAGCTCCGAGCCCAGGGGTTCGCCCTCCACCGTCTGCTCTCGGCAGCCGGCGGCCCGAGGCGAAGTGATGCCACGTCCCGGTGGCCCCGGTCGTCAACGCGGCGACCGGGGTTGCGCCCCAGAGCCGGCCGGACCAGCACCAGGCGTTGGCCCGTCGCACCGGCCGGCGGCCCCACCTCGTGCGTGGCCTGGTCACGCGCGCCGTCTGCGGGCGCCGGATGCCCGGCGAGCACCAGGTGTTGGGGCAGCAGCGGGTCTCCCCATGTCGGCACGCGGCCCGAGTCGACGGCTCCGGGGCCTGTCGCGCCCGGGCTCTCCCGGCGGAGCCGCTGGAGGGGGCGATCTGGGTGCGGATTGCTGGACCCGTGCGCCCGTCCGGCGTTCTCCCGGCCGCGCTGATCCGCCGGCACGCGGCCGGCTCCTCCCCAGGCAGGGTGGGTCCGGGATGGCGAGAGGGCGCAGCGACGCCGGACGGCCATCCCCCCCGAGATGGACCGGCTCGTCGACGGCTACGGGAAGGAACTGATCCTGGACGACCGGATGCGGGCGCAGACGACGTGGCTCCAGGCCGAGCAGCCGGCGGCGCGCGGGCGAGTCACGGGGCTCTTGGAGGAGGAGGCGCGGCGTGGCGGGTCTCCCGCGAGGAGGGGACGCGCTCGCCGTCGCGGCCCAGGTGGCCCCAGGCATCGACACCCTCGACGCGGACGGCCGCCAGGCGCCTGTCCGCCTGCGGGTTCGCGACAAGCCAGTCACCGGCGAGGTGGCGGGGTCCGGACGGTGCTCCCGACCCATCCGGGGATCCTTGCGTTGGCCAATTGGGTTGCTCCCGTCGAGAGGTGGTGTGGACTGCTCACCGAGCGACCGATCCCACGTGGCCCCACCCCTGCACGCAGGCGCTGGAGGATGCCCTGCGCCCCTGCCGCCGGCTGAACCACCGCGCCCCGACTGCCTTCGTGTGGGTCACGACCGCGGACCGGATCCTCGCGAGCGTCCCGCGCTTGTGCCCGCGCATCGTCGAGGCATGCCCCTCGGAGGCGGTGGCCGCGGTGCTCTCGGGAGCACCCGGGCGGCAGGCCCGGCGCCGGCGAAGGGGTCGCCGGCAGCCGTGGGGAGGCGCCCCGGCGGACCCCGCCCGGTGGTCATCCGGGTCCGCTCAGGCGGCCTCCCGCTGGCGCACGATCCGGCCGGCCTGGATGATCAGGCGCAGGTGGCGGTCGGGGTCGCTGAGCACCCGCACATCCTCCAGCGGGTCGCAGTCGACCACCAGCAGGTCGGCGGTGGCGCCGGGAGCGATGACGCCCACCCGGCCCTCCAGGCGCAGCAGCCGGGCGGCCTGGGTGGTGGCGCCGCGGATCACGTCGGCGGCGGGCTGCACCTCTGCCCGGAGCGTGAATTCCAAGCTCTGCTCTCGGTGCATCTCGGCCAGGAGGTCGGTCCCGAAGGCGATCGCCACCCCAGCGCGATGGGCCAGTTCCAGCGCCCCCAGCCCGCCCTCCAGCACCGGCGGCAGCTTGGCCAGCGCCTCGGGCGGCATCCCCAGCGCCCGACCGTGGCGGTGCAGGGCGTGGTAGGTCGCCAAGGTGGGGACGTAGAAGGCGTCATGGGCCAGGAAGAGCGGCGGGGAGCTGGCGTCGATGAGATTGCCGTGCTCGATGCTGCGCACCCCGAGGCGCAGGCCGCGATTGACCGCGCGGGCGGTGTAGGCGTGGCCGGCGACATAGATGCCGGCAGCGTCGGCTTCCTCCACCGCGGCCCGGATCTCCTCCTCGGCGAACTGGGTCGCGTCGATCCGGTCGCTGGGCGCGTCGACGGCGCCGCTCAGGTAGAGCTTCAAGTGGTGGGCTCCGCGGCGGATCTCCTCACGCGCCGCGCGCCGGACCTCGGTCACGCCGTCGCAGAGAACGGCCAGCGAGGGGCAGTTGTAGTGGCGGTCGACCACCGTGCGCCCGGGACCGCGCCACTCCCCCGCTCCCCCGGTCTGGGACAGCATCTTGCCGCCATAGACGATCCGAGGCCCCTCGAGATGGCCCTCGGCGACGGCCCGGGCCAGCCCGAAGTCGCACCCGCCGAGGTCGCGAACGGTGGTGAAGCCGCGCTCGAGCATCCCCCGCAGCACCCCCGCAGCCCGGGCGGTGACATACGCTGGCGACCATTCCGACATCCCCCACACGTCGGTGGTGACGACCGTGACGTGGACGTGGGCGTCGATCAGCCCGGGCATCAGGACCGCGCCGCGCAGGTCGATCACCCGGTCGGCGGCGGGGGGCGGGGTGCCCGGGGAGACATCGACGACGCGGTCGCCCTCCACCACCACCGTGCACTCCGGGCGAAGCCGCCCCGCCTCGGCGTCGAGCACCGAGGCGTGGGTGAAGGCGAGTCGCTGGGGGTGATCGGTCATGGTCAGAACATCTCCGCGCACCAGGGCGCGATCGGCCACCCGAGGAGCCGGTCCGCGCGGGCGGCCGCCCCGGGCGTGCTCTCCTCCAGCAGGCCGGCGCGGGCCTGCTGGGAGAGCCGCGCCAGCCCCAGGTAGGCGGACCCCAGCGCCGCGGCGTCCAGGGTGAGCTCCGCCGAGCGCCGGGTCCGCTGGCAGCGGGCACCGTCAGGCCCGCCCTCCAGCAGGTAGCGGCCGGCGTGGTGGGGACGGCCGGGATCGGTCAGATCGAAGACCAGCCGGTCGGCGACGGCGTAGCGACGCGCCTCCAGCGCAGGCGCCACCTCGAGCAGGCGCACCCAGAGGCCGTCATGCACGGCCAGCTGGAGGCGGCGGGGATCGGCGAGCCACCAGCGCACGGGGTCGTCCAGCGGACGGTTGCCGGCCTCCACCTGGGCGACCAGGTCGACCTGGAGGCAGTAGCGCCAGAGCTCGGCCTCGATGGCGGGCCCGGCCCCGACCAGCTCCGCCACCCGCAGCCGGCCGTGGGGATACCCCCCGTCCCAGTTGGGCTCCACCCGGTAGAGGACGTAGCCGTCGGGGATGCCGTCCTGCTCGTGGAGCGCCAGCAGGGGAGCCACCGGCTCCCCGGCGGTCTGGTCCGCCCACCACCAGCGCCACCACCGCTGGTCCCGCCGGATCATCCCCGGCCGCTCCTGGCACGACCGCTGGTACGCCGCCTGCAACCGGGGGAGAGCGCCCCCAGGGTCAGGGAGCAGTCGGATCCGGCCGGGGGCCACCGGCGCATCGACCAGCTCGGCGTCACGGGTGGCGATCTGCAGCCGGCACACCTCGCCCGCGGCTCCGTAGCCGAAGCGACGGTAGATCCCGCTCTCGCTGGCGAAGAGGGCCGCCACCGCCTCCCCGGCGGGGCGGGGGGCGGCCTGCTGCTGCTCCAGCAGCCGGCGCAGCACTCCCCGGCGCCGATGGCTGGGCAGCACCCCGACCGCGGTGACCCCGGCCACCGGCACCTGCCCGCCCGGCACCGTCATCTCCAGCGACAGGACAGCGGCGGTGCCCACGACCTCATCCCCGTCCAGCGCCACCCACGCCCGGTCGGGCTCGATGACCAGGGCATCCCGCTCGACGGTGGCGGCGCTCGGCTGCTCGCTGAAGGCGAGCTGGTTGCAGGCGGTGAAGGCCGCCAGCTCGCCGTCAGCCAGCGGGCGTACGCGGATCGTGCCCGCGCCCGCGGAGGCCTCGGAGGTCACTCCGATCGGGGGGGCGGGACCCGACGCCGATGGGGGCCGGACCCCAGGGTCACGGGCGGGTCACCCGGCGGCGACCGCGGATCGGCGCTGGGTGGGCCGCGAGGGGTCTCCCACCCGCGCGGCCCCCGACCAGCTCGGCCACCTGGCCGGCGCGGCTGCGGATCTCGGCCAGCTGGGCATGGAGCTCCGCCTGCTCGCGTCGGAGACGGTGGTTCTCGGCCACCGCCGCCTCCACCCGCCCGACCAGACCGCGGAAACGAACCAGCAGCGGGCGGGGCCGGGGGCTGCGGAGTGGGGGCACCGCCGCGGCCGCCGCCTCCTCGAAGGTGTCGGGGACCAGGCTGAGCTCCACCCCGCAGGTGGCCAGCTCCTTGCCGATCGAGGCGCACAGGAGGGGGTCCCCGCTGAGCGCGCCGGCCTCGGCGGTGACGCGCGAGAATCCACCCCGAGCGGCGGCTGCGAGCAGCGCCTGCACCCCCGGTCGCCAGCGCGGGGCGCCGGCGGAGGCGGCGTCCTGGAAGAAGGCGTGGTGGCGGGCCCGCCAGCCACGGACCCGCAGGTAGGCGCGGAGCCGGCGGCGCTGCCGGGCGAGGGCGTCCCGACCGGCCTGGCCGCTGAGCGGCGTGGAGACATAGAGCGCGCTGCCGAGGTCGGGGCGCCCGCTCGGGATCGGTGGTGGCGCCATCAGGGGGTGTCCTCCGTGGAGCGATCGGCCACTCAGGGGATCCGGGGGCGCTCGCGACGGAGCGCCGGACCCACGGGCCGTGGCCGCTGCCGGTCAGCCCATTGTCGCGCACCGGTGGCGCCGGTCGAGTCCCGCAGCTGCTGGACCGGCACCGGGGGTGGGCGCGCCCGGCCCCGCCCGGGGCAGGGATACCCTACCCGGTGATGGGCGAGGGCCGACAGGGCGAGCTTGAGTCGGGCGAGGATCCGGCTTCAACGACGCCGGGCGACCGCCCCCCGAGGAGCCGCGAGGAGGCCGGACCCGGCCTCGACCGGCTCCTCGCCCAGGCGCCGATCACCGAGATCTCTCGGGTTCCCTGGGGCAGCAACGCGGTCTTCCAGGTGTGCCTGGATACACCCCATGGGCCCCGGCTCGCGATCTACAAGCCGGCCCGGGGCGAGCGCCCGCTCTGGGACTTCCCGGCCGGCACCCTGCACCGCCGCGAGGTGGCGACCGCCCGGGTCGACCAGGCCATCGGCTTCGGGTTCACCCCGCGCACCGTGCTCCGGCGCGACGGCCCCTTCGGCCGCGGCTCGATCCAGGAGTTCATCGAGAACCCCCTGCCCGAGCGGGTGCCGACCGGGCCCGCTCTGCAGGACGCCCTCTGCGGGATCGCCGTGCTCGACGTCCTGGTCAACAACGGCGACCGCAAACGGGACCACCTGCTGGTCGACCCCAGCGGCCACCTCCGTGGCATCGACCACGGCGTGACCTTCCACGTCGACCCCAAGCTGCGCACGGTCCTGCTGGGACTGGGCGGTGAGCCGGTGCCGGCTGGGTGGCTGGAGCGGCTGCGCGCGTTTGCCGCCGACCGTGCCGCCGCGGCCGCCCTCGACCGCGAGCTCGGCTCGCTGCTCAGCCCGGCCGAGCGGGACGCATTCCACCGCCGGCTGCGGCGGCTGCTGCGCGCGGGGGTGTTTCCCCGGCTGGATCCCTGGCACGGTCGCCCCTGGGAGTGGTGAGCCGGGCCGGTCCCCCGAGTGCTCCCGAGGTGACCGCGAGCCGTCGGCCCCGGAGGGCGGGCGGGCGGCGCGCACGTGCCCCGCAACTCTCAGTCCCCTCTCAGCCCCCTTTCAGGGCGCTCTCAGGGACCGGGGCGGCCGGGCGGGTAGCCTCGACCGCAGCATCAGGCCGACCGCAGCCGGTCCAGGACTCCGTCCCGGCCCGGCCCATGGAGATCGAGAGCATGACCGCCGCACCGACCACCCTGCTGGCGATCTCGTCGACCCGCCGCTGCCCCTGCCTGCGCTACGGGATCGCCGACCGGCGTCAGGGGCTCGGCGACCGGCTCGGGACCGCGGGGCCCCGGGCCCGCCTGGCGCGGCCCGTGCCCCACCCCGTCCCGGGATGGGGCACGCCGCGGGGACCGGCCCCCTGGGACCGGCCCGGCAGCGCGCCGAGCGCCTCCCGCACGGGCGGGCGGCTCATCGACCGAATCGCGAGGCGGTCGGGGGTGCGCCCAGTCTGACCCTCCCGCCGGGACCGGCGGGACCCTCCCCGTGCGGCCTGGGCCCGGGGCCACGAGCCGGGCCGGTCGGGGACCGGTCCCCCTACCAGCTGATCGGCATGCGATCGCGGAAGCAGCGCCCGGTGGGTCCGTCGTCGCCCAAGGTGGCGAGGAAGGTGACCGTGTCGGCGCCCTGGGCGGGCGTCCGGGGCGCGTCGGGACCCCCCATGTCCGTTCGCACCCACCCGGGGTCGACGCAGTTGACGAGCACGCCGGTGCCGGCGAGCTCCGCCGCCAGCTGCGCCGTCAGCATGTTGACGGCGACCTTGGAGACGCTGTACGCGGGGCTCCCGGTCTCGACCGGCGAGAACGAGCCGAGGCTGCTGGAGAGGGTGACGACCCGCCCGTAGCCGCGCTCCACCATCGCCGGGACGAACTGGCGCACCATCCGCCAGGCTCCCACGAGGTTGACCGCGAGCGTCGCCTCCAAGATGGCCTCGGACACGTCCAGGATCGCCCGTTCATCGTCGAGCAGGACGCCGGCATTGTTGACAAGGATGTCGACCGCGCCGCAGCGGGTCGTCACCAGCTGGTGGCACCGCCTCACCGACTCCTCGTCGGTGACGTCGAGCGCGGCCGGGATCGCCCGGTCCGCGGCCAGCTGCTGGGCGGCGCGTTCCGCCTGCTCCGGGTCGCGCGCGGCGACCACCACAGTGAGCCCGCGATCCACCAGCTGGCGGCAGATCGCCACCCCGATCCCGCGATTGGCCCCGGTCACCAGCGCCACCCGCGGCGCGCTCACGGTCGCGTCGGTCATCGGCTTCTCCTGGGGGAGGGCACCGACGCCAGCGACGGTCGGTCGGCCCCGAAGCGCTCCTCCCGGCTGTGATCCTCGCGGTCCCCCGGCACCGTCGCGGTCCGCGATCGGGCGCCCCGTCCGTAGCCGCCGCCGCCGCTGGTCTCGACCCGGAGCACCGCGCCGGCCGGCAGCGTCACCGTCGCCTTGCTGGGGATGGCCACCATCCGCCCCTCCGGGTCGATCCGCACCACCCGGCTGGGACGGCCCGGGCCGCCCCCGGCCGCCCCCCGGGGGGCGAAGGCCTGGCGAGTCTGCTCGACATAGTACGTGACGGTCTGGGGCCGGTCCAGGATCTGGTAGTCACGGCGCAGGCCCATCCCCCCCCGGTGGCGACCCCGGCCCTGCGATCCGTCGATCAGCTCGGTGCGGGTGACCCGCACACAGTAGCTGGTCTCAACCACCTCCACCGGCATGAGGCCGACGTTGGAGAGATAGGTGTCGACGCCGTCGAGGCCGTCGCCCCGCGGATGGCCGCCGGTGCCCCCGCCGACGACGTCCGCCAGGACCGCGGCGCGCGACCCGTCGGGGGTGCGGCTGCCAATGTTGAGGGCGAAGAATGCCACCGAGCTGCTGGCGACCGCACGCGCCGGCCAGATCACCGACATCGCCCGGATCAGGGTGTCGGCGAGCCGCTGGCAGGTGTTGTGGCGCACCGACACGGCCGCCGGGAAGTGGGGGTTGAGCACGCTCCCGAGCGGACAGACGATGTCGACGGCCCCGAGGATACCGTCGTTGACGGCGGCGTCGGGCCGCACCATCACCCGCACCGCGTACACCACCGCGGCTCTGGTGCTCGCCCAGGGGACGTTGAGCGCCCCCGCCACCTGTGCCGCCGATCCCGAGAGGTCGACGGTGAGCCGGTCCCCGGTCTTGGCCACCACGGCGTGGATGCGGGTGGGACGACCGCCGCGGCCGTCGTCGTCGCAGAACCCCTCGGCGACGCCGGTGCCGTCGGGGAGCTCGGCGAGCCGCGCCCGGGTCGCCTGGTCGCTGAAGCGGATGGCGTCGGCGAAGGCCTGGGTGACCTGCCGGAGGCCGTGGCGCGCCACCAGCTCCAGCAGCCGGCGCGCCCCCAGCCGGCAGGCCGCCCGCTGCGCCCGCAGGTCCGAGAGCGTGGAGAGGGGGTCGCGGACATTGGCCGCCAGGATCGCGGTGACGTCGGGGACCTCCGCCCCAGCGTGGTCGAGGCGCACCGGAGGCAGCAGCAGCCCCTCCGCATAGACCTCACCGAGGTCGGGCCCCTCGGTTCCCGGGTTGACACCGCCGACGTCGATGTGATGCGCGGCGGTGCCGGACCACGCCACCACCTGGCCGCCATGGACGACCGGCTGGATGATGTTGATATCGGGCGTGTGCATCGCCCCCAGGTAGGGATGGTTGGCGATGAACACGTCGCCGTCACTCACCGACCCGGCCCAGCGCTGGCGGATGCTCGCCACCACCAGGGACATCGCTCCCAGCTGCGCCGGGATGTGGTCGGCCTGGGCGACCAGCTGGCCGGTGGCGGTGAAGAGGGCGCAGGAGAAGTCGTCCATGTCACGGATGATCGGGCTGTAGCTGGCGTGCTTCAGCACGCTGCCCATCTCGCGAGTGGCGGCGACCAGACCCTCATGGATCAGCTCGAAGGTCACCGGGTCGAGCCGGCGCGGAGAGCGGCTCACGGCGAGCGATGCTGGATCACGAGGTTGCCCTCGAGATCGGCGCGGACGGTCTGGGCCTCCAGCACCCAGGTGGTGGCGTCCATCTGCTCCACCAGCAGGGGACCCTCGAGCTGGCAACCAGGAGCGATGTGCTCGCGGCGGTAGATGGCGACCCGCTCGCGCGTGCGGCGGTGGGGGTGGCGGACACGCCGGTGGTCCACCGGCGCGGGGGGCGCGGCGGAGACGGTCCGGCGCGGGGGCGCGGAGTCGGCCACGGCGGCGCCCAGAGCCGCGATCCGCAGGGTGACGAGCTCGACCGGCTGGGCGGGGCTGGCGTGTCCGTAGGCGACCGCATGCGCCCGGTCGAAGGCGGACCGCAGGCCCCGCAGCTCGGCGACCGTCGTTCCCGCCAACGGCACCGCCAGCTCGTACCCCTGCCCCTCGTAGCGGCAGTCGGCGCGGGCCCAAAGGCGCACCGCCTCGGGGCGAACTCCGTCGGCGACGAGCTCCCGCGCCAGCCGCGCGCCGGTGGCGCGCAGCCAGCGGGCGGACTCGCCCAGGAGCGGCGGCGCGACCCGCCCGAGCACGGTGCGCGCCTCGTCGAGGCGCAGCTCCGCCGCCACCAGGCCGGCGGCGGCGAAGAGCCCTGGATTGATCGGAATCACCGCCCGGCGCAGGCCGAGGTCGCGGAGCAGGAACCCGGCGTGCAGCGGCCCGGCTCCTCCGAAGGCGACCAGGGTGGCGGTGCGGGGGTCGTGGCCCCGCTCCACCGACACGCGCCGGAGCGCGCCCGCGATCTGGGCCAGGGTCACCGCCACGATCCCCGCCGCCGCGGTGTCGGCGTCGAGCCCCACCTGGCGGCCGACCCGCTCGACCGCGGCCCGGGCGGCGCCGCGGTCGAGCGCGAGCCGGCCGGCCAGCCGGGTCGCGGGTCCGAGGCTGCCCACCACCACGTGGGCGTCGGTCACCGTCGCCTCGGTCCCGCCCCGGCCGTAGGCGGCCGGGCCGGGATCGCTGCCCGCGCTCTGTGGCCCCACCCGCAGGCGGCCGGCCCGGTCGACCCGCACCAGGCTGCCGCCGCCGGCCCCGACCGCCTCGACGTCGACGGCGGCGGACAGCACCGGGTGGCCTCCCAGCCACTGCTGGGCGCGCACGGGCGGCACGCCCCCGCTGATGAAGCAGGCGTCCAGCGAGGTTCCGCCCATGTCCATCGAGATGATCGGGTCGAGGCGCAGCCGGCGCCCCAGGGCGGCCGCGCCGGTGACCCCGCCGGCGGGCCCCGAGACAGCCAGCCGGTGAGCCTCCTGGTCGGCCCGGCGGGCCGCGACGACGCCGCCGCTGGACTGCATCACGACCAGCCGACCGGGCACCGCGGCGGCGCGCAGCCCGAGGTCGACCGCGACCAGGTAGCGGCCAACCAGCGGTCGGAGCGCGGCGTTGAGCGCGCAGGTGGCGGTGCGGGGGTACTCGCGGAACTCGCGGGCGCAGCGAGCCGAGCGGGAGATCGGCACCCTCGGCAGCCGACGCTGGATCGCCTCCGCCAGGCGCTGCTCGTGCTGGTCGTCACGGTAGCTGAACAAGAGCGCGATCGCGACCGCCTCCGGCTGCCGCCGCGCCACCTCCTCGACCACCCGCTCCACCTCCTCGTCGGTCAAAGCGACCACCGCCCGGCCGCGGTGGTCGAGCCGCTCGGCGACCTCGATCCGGTCACAGCGAGCCACCAGCTCGAGCGGCGGCGAGGGTGTCAGGCTGTAGAGGTCGGGGCGCGAGCCGGAGCGGAAGCCCAGGATGTCGCGGAACCCGAGTGTGGCCACCAGGACCACCCGCGCCAGCTGGCCGGTGAGCAAAGCGTTGGTGGCCACCGTGGTGCCGTGCGCCACCAACTGCACCGCGGTGGGAATGACGCCCTGGGCCGCCAGCTCGTCGAGGGCACAGCCAAATCCCCGCGACGGGTCGGCGGGCGTGGAGGGCACCTTGGCCAGGCGGCGGCCGCCACGGCTCCCGATCGCCACCGCATCGGTGAAGGTGCCTCCGACGTCGACCGCGACCGTCCAGACCTCGGTCCCGGCGGCGGGGCCGGTCACGACACAGCACGCAGCAGCGGCGCCACCCGCTCGCCCAGCAGCCGCAGCGACTCCCGCTGGACCGCTGGGTCCATCCCCGGCCAGTAGGCGCGAGCGATGAAGTGGAGGGGGCGTGCCACCTGCCCGGAGATGGCGTCGGCGAATTCCTGGATCCGCTCGGCCACCGCCTCGGGCGAGCCGACGATGAGATCCGCGTCCGACCCCGCGCCCGGCCCCGGCCGGCGCAGGGGTCGGCTGGCGGCATCCGGCTCCTGGCCGTAACGGCGTCCCTCCATGTCGTCATATTTCCAGGCAACGTACCGATGGTGGGGACCGACGAGCGCGCGGGCACCCGGACCCTCCCAGGCGAACACGGGCGCATGCATGCTGACGGTGAAGTCGCTGAGGTCCGCCCCGGCCCGCTCCCGTGCCTCCAGCGCCCACCCCACCTGCTCCGCCAGGCCCATGGGAGTGACCTCGGTGGCCATGAAGCCCTGGGCGATCCGGCCCGCGCGTCGGACCGCCACCTCGGCCATGGCCCCGATCCAGATCGGGGGCCCGCCCGGGCGGGCCGGAAGGGGCCGCACCAGCAGCTGGGGGTAGCGGATCTGGGCGCCCCCGGTGACCGGCCCGCCCTCCCACGCCTGGCGCAGGGTGGCCACGGTGTCCTCCAGGCGCCGCCCCCGCTGGCCCAGCGGGATCCCCAGGCCGTCGAACTCCTCGGCGCGCCACCCCAGGCCGAGGCCCAGGATCAGGCGCCCCCGGCTCACCCCGTCGACCACCGCGGCGTCCTCCGCCAACCGCACCGCCTCGTGGAGGGGGGCGAGCAGCAGACCGGTACCGATCGCGATCCGCAGGGTGCGGGCGGCGATCGCCGCGCACAGGGGCAGCGGGGCGGGCAGGTAGGCGTCATCCACGAAGTGGTGCTCCGAGACCCACACCGACGCCAACCCGAGACGGTCGGCGCGTTCGGCAAGGTCGAGCGCATCCTGGATCAACTCGGCGTCGGGGCGTGACTCCCCGGGAAACCGCTGGCAGGTGATCAGCCCGAAGCCGAGCTCGACCCGGCTCACCGGACGGGCGCGGTGGCACGGACGGCCATGGGGTCGCAGCCCCAGTCGGGAGCGGTGCCCGGTGGGCCGTCAGCGACTCCCCACGCGCGCGCGCGCAGATCCAACCGGAGCGCGGTCACCATTGCCCCCCGGGCGCCTCTCTCACCTGCCACCGCGACCTGCCCCCGTGCGGGGCGCCGGCTCACCCAGCTGGTTCTTCACCAAGCTCCCCTGCTTCACGATCATCAGCATGACATCGGCATCGAGCGCGGAGATATCGTCCAACGGGTTGCCCGCGAGCACGACGAGGTCGGCGGCCTTGCCTGGCTCGATCGTCCCGGTCACATCGGCGATGCGAAGGATCTCGGCCCCAGACCTCGTGGCGGCCACCAGCGCCTCCATCTCGCTGAGTCCGGCCCCGACCAGGGCGTGTACCTCCTGGAGTGTCTGCCGGCCGTAGGGTGTGAGATCGGTGGAGAAGGAGTCGCTGCCGACGCCGATGCGGACGCCGGCGTCCCGGGCCGCCAGCAGGTTCGCCGACAGCCGCTGGTGGAGGAGCCGCAGCATGGCCTGCTTGTCAGCGGGGACCGGACCCCCGCCCGGGATGTGCGGCTTCCCGTAGTGGCCACCGAAGTCGCTCGACAGTGAGGCCCACGTCATCAAAAGCACCAAGGTTGGATTGAGCGACACCGACAGTTCAGCCATTCGCGCCATGGTCTCCTCGTCGAGGTCTTCGCCATGCTCGATGGACCACACGCCCGCCTCGACCGCAGCGCGCGCAGCCGAGCGGCACTCGCAATGGGCGGCCACCGGCAAGTGCACGTAGTTCGCCTCCTCCACGATGACTCGCAGCTCGGCTAGGCTGAAGTGCTGAGCATCCTCCGGATCATTCTCGCTCAGGCCCCCGCCACTGGCCCAAACTTTGATGCACTGGGAACCGTTGCGAATGACCTCGCGGGTGGCCCGGCGCACCTCGTCGACCCCGTCGGCGACGAGGCCCCAGGGGTGCGACGCGCGCACCATCTCGGGGGTGACGCCCGAGGCGTCTCCGTGACCTCCGCGACGCGATAGCCCGCGCCAGCAGGGCACGATGCGGGGGCCATCGATCAGCCGGTCGCGGATCGCCTGTCGCAAGTGCGTCCCGTTCACCGAGATGTCGCGAACGCTCGTCACGCCGTGGTCCAGCAGAGCGCGTGCCTGCGCCACCGAGGCGATCGCCTGGTAGCGGTCGGGCTGCAGCACCCAGCTGTCCTCGTCGGGGTGGGAGTTGCCGCCGAGGTGACAGTGGGCATCGATGATTCCCGGCATCACCGTGGCGCCAGACGCATCCACCACGGGGGTGTCGGACGCGACCGGTACGGTCGCCGCACGACCCGCCGCAGCGATGGTCGAGCCCTCAATCACCACGACGGCGTCCTCGACAGGATCGGCCCCGGTCCCGTCGATCAGCCGCACCCCCACCAACGCGACACGATCTGTCATTGCCTTTCTCCTGGCTGCTCTCGGGCCGCCGATGGCGCCCAGAGCTCCCCCGGCGTCGAGGTCGTCCCGGCCGGCCCGGCGTCGTCCCCGCCCGCGACGGCCTGCGCCCGGTGGCGCCGACAGGGACCGCCGACTCTCCCGCCTCCGCTCGTCTCGACGCGGACCACCCAACCCGGCTCGAGCCGCAGCGTGACCGGGGGCGGCACCGAAAGGGGGGCACCGCCCGGGATGAGGACTGTGATCCCAGAGGAGCGGCCCTGGTTCCCGCGCTCCTCCCCCTCGGGCGCGGAGCGGGGGTCGGTCGGCTCGGAGCGCAGTGTCACCACCGAGGCGCGGGGGAGCAGCCGGTACTGGGACCCGAGCCGGAGGCCGATCTCGAGCGCGCTCACCGGACCAAGGCCGGAGTCGACGCGCTGCCCCGGGCGCCGTCGGCGAAGAGTGGGGCGTAGTCGAGCACACGGTAGGGGGTGGTGCAGGGGGGCCCGTCGGCGATCCACAGCCGCACGGCGGTGAGGTCGATGAGGAGGGAGGCCACGGTCGCGCCTTGGTCCACCTCAGGGACCCTCGGGTCGGGGTGGGCGCAGACCGAGCCGGGGTGGCCGGCGTGGTCCGCGAGGACGGCGCGGAAGGTGTCGAGGTCCAGCTCCTGACCGGCGGAGCGGACCGCCTCCTGGAGCTGCTCCAGCCGCAGCGGGCTATCCGGCATCGCCCACACCGAAACATCGGTGCCGGTGAAGCGGGGGGAGACGAAGTGGTTGGTGTGCAGCAGGACACCGTCGTCGGGAAGCAGGACGAAGACCTGGCTGAAGTCGCCGGGAGCGGTCTCCACGTCAAGCGCGAGGCCGTCGCGGTGGGCGAGCAGGTAGTTGGCCGACGCCGAGCGCCGATGCGCCTGCAGCAGGCTGAGGGCATCGGCCAGCGAGGCCTGGTCGAGCAGGGCGCGCAGGACGACGTGGAACGGGATCCCCGGCTCGCCCCGGTCCTGATCGCACACCAAGGCGTTGGCCGCGACCCCCAGCCCGGCCGCGTTCATCCCCGACTTGGCGAGCAGCCCGGCCTCGACCACGGTGACGAAGTCCGGCCCCTCGCTCTGGGCCACCTCGAGCACCACCACGGTGTCGAACGCGTGCGGCAGCCAGTCCCAGTTCTGGCCGATGAGGGTGTGGCGGTCGCGGCTGCGGCGGGGCAGCACCGCGAAGGAGCTGCAGCCGTCCAGCGCCTGGCGGCGAGCCGCGCGCGCGGTGGCCGCGTACATCACCTCGGTGCGGACGTTGAGGGCCAGGATGTCGTCGCGCTCGACCCCGGCTCCCTCGGCGAGGCCCGCCATCTCCTCCAGATAGTGGGGAGCCAGGGCGGCGATCGGGTCGACGTACCGTCCTGCCTCCCGCCGCACCGTGTCCCAGTCCCACCCGGCCCGGGCCTGAAACACGTCGCGGTACGCGGCCAGCGAGCGCTGCACCCGCTCGCGGGCCCCGCGACCGTACTGGCGGCCGCGGTCCCGAGCCGAGCCGGACACACGTAGGTGCGGGAAGGTGCTCATCGGGCCCTCACAGAATGCTGAGCCCCCCGTCGACCGTCACCACCGTGCCGGTCACGTAGGAGGCTCGCTCCGATAGCAAGAATAGGATCACCTGGGCCACCTCCTCGGCGCGCCCCAGGCGCGCCAGCGGCACCGCCTCCGCCAGGAACCGGGCGCCCGCTTGGGGATCGTCCATCAGCCGCAGCATGGGGGTGTCGATCACCCCGGGTGCGACCGCATTGACCCGAATCTGGTGGCTCGCCCACTCCGCCGCCATCTGCCGGGTCAAGGCGGCCACCCCAGCCTTGCTGGCGGCGTAGCCGCAGCTGGGTTCGCGGCGGTCGGCGATCTCGGCGGCGACCGAGGTGAGGTTGACGATGCTGGCGGGACGGTGGACCCCGACCGCCGCCCGCGCCACCGCGCGCCCGAGCAGGAAGGGGCCGCGCAGGTTGACCGCCAGCGCCCGGTCGAAGTCGGCCCCGGAGGTCTGGTCGATCGGCGCCACGGGATAGATCCCGGCCGCGTTCACCAGCAGCTCCGGGGGACCCTCCAGCCGGGCGCACGCGAGCTCGACGGCGGCCGTGACCTGGGCCTCGTCGGCGACGTCGCAGGCGAGACGGTCGGGCCCCGCGGGGGGACCACCGGCCGTGCCGAACCGGCGGTCGAGTCCGACCACCCGCGCCCCGGCGTCCCGCAGCGCGGTCCAGCTGGCCGCTCCGATCCCGGACGCCGCCCCCGTCACCAACGCCGGGCGCCCCCGCAGCCCGTCACTCACGACAGCCACGCGCCGCCGTTGACGGCGATGCTCTGCCCGGTGACGTAGGCGGCGTCGTCCGAGAGCAGCCAGGTGACGCAGCCCGCCACGTCCTCGCCGCTGCCGAAGCGGGCCAGCGGGATCGACCGCAGCACCGCGGCCGCTTCGGCGTCGACGCTCGACTGGTGACGACGGGCGCGGGCGCGCAGCTCCTCGCGGTGCATCTCCGTCGCCATGTGGCCGGGACTCACGGTGTTGACCCGGATCCGGTGGACGGCGAGCTCCAGCGCCATCGACTGGGTCAGCTGGCGCAGACCGCCCTTGGCGGCGCAGTACCCGGCGCCGCCCGCCACCGCCTGCTCCCCGAACACCGATCCCACGTTGATCACGGCCCCGCCGGTGCCCTGGGCCACCAGCCGGCGCGCGGCGGCACGCGCCATCAGGAAGCAGCCCACCAGGTTGACCTCGAGCACGCGTCGGAACTCCTCCACCTTGGTGTCGACGACGGCGGTGCTCGGGCCGCCGATCCCGGCGCAGTTGATCAAGGCGTCCAGACCCCCGACCTGCGCCACCATCTGCGCCACCGCGTGGTCGGCCACCGTCTCGTCGGAGACGTCACCCGCGAGCGCAAAGACCACCCCGGCGGGCGGGTCGGGGCGAGTCGGCGGCAGCGAGGCGTCGATCGCGGCGCGATCCAGTAGCCCCAGCTGATGGCCGTCGGCGCCGAGGCGAGCCACCAGACCGGAGCCCAGGCCCCCCGCCGCCCCGGTGATGAGCACCCGCATCAGGCCACGGTGGCCGCGATCTCGGCGCAGGGCGCCACCAGCACATCGTCGCACGCGCGCACGCGCGCGATAAACCGGCGCAGCAGTGGCAGCCGCGAGGGGCGGCCGATGATCTGGGGGTGCATCGTGAGGATGCAGCAGCCGCCCAGCTGGCGGATGCCGTCGAACTCGCCCTCCCAGATCTCGGCGACATGTGAGGGCGTGGCGATGGACTTGCTCCAGACATCGCCCGCGAACCAGAAATGCGGGGCGTCGTCGAGGGTCCACTGCACCGGGAGCTCCACCAGTTCGGTGCCGGGGTGGCGGTAGGGACGGATGTCGTCCATGAAGTTCGAGGAGTAGGTCATGCCGGCCCCGGCCAGCAGTCCCAGGGTGTGGGGGCTGACGTCCCAGGATGGCGACCGGTAGCCGTGCACCTGGGGCTGGAAACGGCGCAGCAGCTCCAGCGCCCGGTGGAACTCGGCCGCCTCCTGGTCGGCACCGAGGCGGGTGGGTGACACGTGCGAGAAGCCATGGTGGGCGAGCTCGTGACCCGCCGCCACGATCGCCTCGACCCGGTCCGGGTAGCGCTCCACCACCCGCCCGGGGACGAAGAAGGTGGCCCGCAGGTCCCAGCGGCGCAGCTCCTCCAGGATCAGGGGCACCGCCACCTTGGCGCCGTAGATCCCCTGCGAGAGCACCCCGGGGCGCTCGGCGTTGGCCGGATCCTCCCCCAGCCAGACCTCCTCGGCGTCGAAGTCGAACGTCAGGGCCACCGCGCTGGAGCGACCGGCTGGGAGCCTCACGCTCTCAGCCCGTGAGCGTCCAGCTTGCGGGGTTGATCTGGGCGTAGATGTCCTGGGGGAGGGCGCCGTGCAGACCGGTTCGGATCGCCGAGATCTGGTAGTCGGGCAGAGGCAGCCACAGACCCAGGACCTGCTGGGCGATCTGCGTCTCCAGCCGGTAGAGGGCGGTCGCGCTGGGGGCGGTGCGGACGCTGGTGATCAGCCGGTCGAGGACCGGGCTGCTGTAGCCGCCGCCCCAGTAGTTGCCGGTCCCCCAGATCTGCTCGGCGCTGGGATAGGCCCCGCCCGGGCCCCAGTTCCACTGCGCTGGCGAGTAGGTGTTGAGGTCCCAGGCGCAGGGCGGGGCGCCCGGGCACACCCCGGTGAGGGCGTACATCTCGCTCACCGAGTGCTCCTCCAGCCGGATGTCGACGCCCGCGCCCGACGCCGCGGACTTGTACGCCTGGACCTCCTGGTCCAGGGGGACGTCCCCCGACGAGTAGACGAAGGCCAACGACAGGGGTGCGCCCGCCGCGATCCCGGCCCCGCAGTGCCCCGCGCCGCTACCCGGCCTGGCGCAGGTGTCGGTGCCGCCGCGGTGGATCGTCCAGCCATGGGCGGCCAGCAGGTCCCGGGCAGCCACCACGCTGTACGGCTCCAGGTTGCGATGCTCGGCCGGATCCGCCAGGGTGGACCCGTTGACGGTGGGCACCGGTCCGTAGGTGGGGGTGGCGTAGCCGTGCCACACATCCCGGATGTAGAGGGGCTGGTCGACCAGGTGCTCCAGCGCCTGGCGCACGTACAGCTGGCTCAGCACGTGAGTGGTGGCGGGATTGGTGAAGTTGATCTCGGCCATGCTGGTCGTCTCCCACTTCCACGGGGCGATGCGGTAGCCCGCGCGCCTCAGGAAGGGGATCTGAGTGATGTCGGTGAAGGGCACGTAGCCGTAGGTGAGCTGCCCACTTCGCAAGGCGTCGAACTCAGCCGAGTCGCTGGTGAAGGGCACCAACTCGACCCGGGCCAGATGGGGCCGATCAGGCCCCGAGTACTTGGGGTTGGGCCGAAACACGCTGAGGCCGGTGGTCGCGTCGTAGGCGGTCAGCCGCCAGGGACCGTCAACCACCTTCCAGAGCGGGCTGGTGGCGTAGGTGCTGGGGGTGCCCGACTGGCCGGCGAGGAACTTGTACACGCGGCGGGCGCCCGCCGGGGTCCGGTCGTAGTTCCCGATCGCGCCGTGGAGGGAGGTCCGGTCCCAGGCCTGCTGCGGCAGCGGGTCGAGGAAGGAAAGCTGCTGGAGCAGCAGCCAGGTGTGGTTGTAGGCCTTGTTGAAGGTCATCACCACGGTGCGCGGATTGGGATAGCGGACCTGGGTGAGGTTGGAGGGGAACAGCCCGGGCAGGTAGGGGCCGTACTGCCCCTTGTCCGCGCGGACCAGGTTGAGCCAGAGCTCGACGTCGCGGCTGGTGACCGGAGCGCCGTCGGACCAGCGGTAGGGCTTCAGCGTGATCGTCAGCGTGCGTCCGCGGTTGGAGTAAACCGGCAGATTGGCGAGGCTCAACTGCGGATTCACCACCGGCTGGCCGGCTTGCCCCACCCAGTACAGCGGACGGTAGAGCTGCTCCTCGAGCAGGAAGTTGTTGACGTACCAGGTGTTGGGGGTGGGGACCGGGAAGATCCAGTAGGGGTTGCGGCCCGGACTCATCGCAAAGGTGGCAGTCCCGCTGTACCCGGGCCGGGGGGAGACGGCGGCGCCGCAGCCGGCCGCGACCAGGCTCGCGGCGATCACGACCGCTACCGCCACGCGGTTCCTGACAAGTCCGACGCGCATGAGCCCCCTCCTCAGCCGCGGGTTGTCCCGTCGATCCCGCGAGCGGCGCCCGTCGCCGGGCGAGTCCTCTGCCGGTCGTCGCATGGCGCACGGCACAGCTGCCGTCACCCCAGCCGGTCCGGGCCCGACCGCGCCTGATTCTGGCATCGCGGTCCCATGCTGTCAAATACCATAGAGGGAGCGTCTGCATACCCACAGAGCATGGGACGGGGCGCCTCGACCCGGCCCCATCGGAGAGGTGACCCCACATGGACCTGCACGCTCTGAGATATTTTGTCGCGGTGGCGGAGGCGGGGTCGGTGACCCGGGCGGCCCACCGGGTCCATGTGGCGCAGCCGTCGCTGTCCCGCCAGCTGCGCCGGCTGGAGGCGGAGGTGGGGCTCGCGCTCTTCACCCGAACCCCGCGCGGGCTGACCCCGACCGCGGCGGGACGGCGCCTGCTGGAGGCGGCTCGGGGTCTGCTCACCCGCGCCGATCAGGTGGAGCTGACGGCGATGGCCCTGGGCACCGGACAGGTCGAACGCCTCGACCTGGCGGCCACCGCCGTCGCCATCGATGACATCATCGCCCCCTACCTCACCACCCTCGGTCCGACCCACCCCTTCCTCGCCGTGGTCGACGAGACCCCGACGCGGCTGCCGACGGCCCTCAGCCGGGGCGCCGACCTCGTGATCACCGCGATCGCTCCGGTCGCCGATGCCCATGTGACGCTGATCGCGCAGGTGCCGATCTACGCCTACGTCCCCGCCGCGCATCCCTGGGCGCTCCAAAGCCGGGTGTCGCTGCCTGAGCTGGTGGAGGCGGACCTGCTGCTTCCCAGCGCGGAGCAGGCCACCCGCCAGCTGCTCGACGCCGCCGTCCATCGCCAGGGGCTCCACTATCGGCACGTGACCGAGTGCCGCCTCCCCCAGGTGGCCCAGGCGCTGGCCGCCAGCGGCCGGGGTGCCGCGGTGGTCTCCGACGATCCGCGCTTCGCCCTGCGCCCGCTCCGGGTGGACGAGCCGGGCGGCGCCCTCCGGCTGCCGCTGTACGCGGCCTGGGAGCGAGGCCACTATGCCGACGGCGTGATCCGCGATCTGGTGGAGCGGCTGGCGCAGTACTGCGTCGACCGCTACGGGCCGTCGGTGGGGCCGGGCCCGGTGAGCGGCGCCGCCAGCAGCGAGAGGTAGACCGCGGGCCTGCCGGGACGCGCCACCGAGCGCAGCAGGTGGAGCGTCGACACGGCCACCGGGTGGACCGGGTGCGCGGATGCCGCGAGCCCGTCGCGCAGGCGGTCCCGGACCGCCTGCGGGAGCGGGCGGCGCACCCGCGCCACGGTGCAGTGAGGCCGGTAGGGACGCCGGTCGGCCGCCAGACCCGCCGTCTCCAGGGTCCGCCCCAGCGTCCGGTGGAGCGCTCCCAACCCGCCGCTCCCATCCTCCACCCCCAGCCAGAGCGCGGTCGGCCGCTCCCAGTCGGGGAAGGCGCCCCCCCCGCCCAACCTGAGCCGGAAGGGCCGGGCGCGTTCGGCACAGGCCCTCACCGCCCGACGGGCACGCTCCTCGTCAGCCGGCGCGAGCCGCCCGAAGAAGTGGAGGGTGACGTGGAGGCCGCCGGGGTCCACCGCGGCCAGCTCAGGGACGCGGCGGTCGAGCGCGGCCAGCAGCCCGACCACACCGGGGTCGCCGCCGAGGGCCATCTCGACCGCCGCGAACACGGGGCCGGAGCCGGTCCCGCCCGCTCCGCCGCCGCGGGGATCAGCTCCCACCCCTGCTCCCGGGCACCGGCGGGGCCGCGGGGTCGCCCCCGTCGACGCGGTCGAGGAAGCTGGCCAGGAGCGCCTGCTGGCGCGCCACGAACTCCGCCGTCCAGCCATGCCCGGCGGCGCTCACCACCTCCAGCTCGATCTGGGTGTGGGGAGCGACCAGCTCCACCAGCCGGGGCACGTCGACGATGCGATCGTCAGCGGCGACCATCAGTAGGACCGGCCGGTCCCATCCGGCCACCCGGGCGCGGAAGTCGCGCGCCAGCCCGTCCCGCAGCCAGGCCCGTGCGGCCCGGGGCGAGGCACGCAGCTGATTGTCGAAGTTGACCTGGGCCGGGCCGGGGTCGACCTCGACGCCCTCGGTGACGTGGCGCTTGTACCAGTCGCTGACCCGGCGGCGGCGAGCCAGCCAGGTGATGGTCGAGAACACGCCGGGCGCGGTGAAGGTCCGCACCTGGCGCCGGAAGCGACGCCGCACCACGGTCGGGTCGAGCAGAGGCGTGTGCAGGATCAAGCTGGAGGCGGCCGCTGGCCGCGCCTCGGCCACGGCCAGCGCGACCGATGCCCCCAGGCACAGCCCGGCGAGGTCGTAGCGATCGTGGCCCAGGCTGCCGGCCAGCGCGACCATCTCATCGGCCAGGGCGGCGGCGGTGTGGAGCCCGGGGAGGGGGGCCGAGACCCCGAAGCCGGGCAGGTCGGGGATGACGACGGTGCGGCGGGGGAGCAGCGCGGGCAGCCAGCCCTCGAAGTTCTCGGCTGACCCGAGGAAGCCATGGCAGAGCAGCAGCGCCGGGCCCCGACCGCCGGTGAGGAACCGCAGCCGCCCCTGGGGTCGGGCCAGCACACCCTCGCGGAGCGCGGCTCCCATCGGGGTGGCCCGGGTGGCGAGCGGCTCCCCCACTCGCGGCCCCGGGGCCGGCGGCGCGCTCACGCGCCGGGGGCCGCCGACCCCTCGTCGGGCCAGGCGGGCAGGGCGCAGCGGACCGGCCGGTCCTCGCGATAGCCGAGCGCGTACTCGCCGGCGACCACCGTCTGGAGCTCACGGGTCCCCTCGTACAGGAGGGTGGCGCGGCTGTTGCGCAGGTAGCGCGCCGCCGGGCACTCCTCGCTGAAGCCGGTCGCCCCGTGCACCTGGAGGCAGTCGTCGGCGCAGCGGCGCGCGTTGTCGCTGTTGACCCACTTGGCGAGCGCGGACTCGCGGCCACTGCGCCGGCCCTGGTTCTTGAGCCAGGCGGCGCGCAGCCAGAGCAGCCGGGCGATGTCGCCATCGCGCGCCATCTGCCCGACCATCTGCTGAACCAGCTGGAAGCGCCCGATCGGCTGGCCCTGCACCTCGCGGACCCGGGCGTAGGCGGTGCTGAGGTCGAGGCACGCCCGGATCGTCCCGGCGGCGCCGCTGGCGACGCAGAAGCGCCCGCTGTCGAGGCAGCTCATCGCCACC
Source organism: Verrucomicrobiia bacterium (assembly GCA_035532155.1). Taxonomy (GTDB): domain Bacteria; phylum Chloroflexota; class Dormibacteria; order Aeolococcales; family Bog-877; genus DAHUZL01. Next base: position 166,327 of record DATKRN010000022.1, read on the forward strand.
TTGAACCCCTCCCCCTCCTCGCCGATGCGGTTGGCGGCAGGCACCACCGCGTCGTCCAGGAACACGATCGCGGTCTCGCTGGCGCGCAACCCGTACTTGTGCTCGATCGGCTGGGTGCGCAGGCCCGCACCCGCCAGGCCCCGCTCCACCGCGAAGGCGGTGATCCCGCGCCGTCCGGCGCCGGGGTCAACGGTCGCAAACACCAGCAGCAGGTCGGCCGAGTGGCCCATCGAGATCCAGACCTTCTGCCCCCGCAGGCGGTAGGCATCACCGCTGCGGACCGCCAGGGTGCGCAGCGCGCGCACATCGCTGCCGGCGTCCGGCTCGGTGAGAGCGAAGCAGCCCTGCTGGCGCCCCTCCGCCAGCGGGCGCAGCAACCGCTGGCGCTGCGCCTCGGTGCCCCACTGATAGAGGCCGGTCATGCACAGGCCGGCGTGCACCGATAGAGCGGTGCGACAGGAGGCGTCGACGTACTCCAGTTCCTCGCAGGCGAGCCCGAGCGCGACCCAGTCGAGCCCGGCACCGCCGTAGCGCTGCGGGGTGGAGATCCCCGGCAGGCCCAGGCTCGCCAGCTTGGCGAACAGCTCGGGATCGGACCGGTGCTCCTGGTCGAGGGCGGGGATGGCGGGCGCCAGCTCACGGCGGCCGAAGTCGCGCAGGGTCGCCTGCAGCTGGACCTGCTCCGGGGTGAGGTCGAGGTCGAGCATCGGGGCGGCCGCCTCAGCCGGCGGTGTGGGTGTCGATCTGGGCGCGCTGGAGGCGTCCCGAATAGTCGATGTACACCGTCTTCCACTCGGAGAACTCGTCCATCGCGGTGGTGCCGGCCTCGCGATGGCCGTTGCCGGTCGACTTGGTGCCGCCGAAGGGGAGCTGGATCTCGGCCCCGATGGTGGGGGCGTTGACATACACGATCCCCGCCTCGAGCCGGTCGACCGCGGCCATCGCCCGCTGCAGGTCCCTCGTGTAGACCGCCAGCGAGAGGCCGAAGCGGGTGCCGTTGGCCACCGCCAGCGCCTCCTCGAAATCGGCCACCGGCAGGATCGCGGTGGTCGGCCCGAAGATCTCCTCCTGGGCGATCCGCATGTCCGATCGCACGTCGGTGAAGAGGGTGGGGCGGTAGAAGCAGCCCTCACCCAGCTGGCCGTCGGCGGCGATGCTGCCGCCGGTGAGCAGACGCCCCGCCTCCTGCTGCCCCACCTCGGTGTAGCCGTGGATGCGACGGAGCTGGCGGTCATTGATGACCGGTCCGACGTCGGTGGCGGGGTCGAGGCCATCGCCCAGGCGCAGTCGCTCCACCCGCGCCAGCAGCCGCTCGGTGAACTCCGCCACCACCGGACGCTCGACCACCAGCCGCGAGGTCGCGGTGCAGCGCTGGCCGCTGGTCCCAAACGCGCCCCACAGGGCTCCATCGACCGCCAGCTCGAGATCGCCGTCGGCGAGCACGAGCATGGCGTTCTTGCCACCCAGCTCGAGACCGACCCGCTTGCCGGCGCCGCCGCAGGCGGCGGCGATCGCGTGCCCGACCTCGGCCGACCCCGTGAACGAGATGGCCGGCACCTCGGGGTGGCGTACCAAGGCGGCGCCGGCCGTCTCCCCGAGCCCTGTGACCATGTTGCAGACCCCGGGCGGCAAGCCCGCCTCGACCAGGATCTCCACCAGCCGGGTCGCCACCAGCGGAGTGTCCTCGGCGGGCTTGAACACCACCGTGTTGCCGGCCAGGAGCGCCGGCATCAGCTTCCAGGTGGGGATCGCCATGGGAAAGTTCCAGGGGGTGATGCACCCGACCACTCCGATCGGCACCCGCTCGGTGAAGCAGCGCTTCTGGCGCAGCTCGCTGGGTACGGTCTCCCCGCAGGGGCGACGTCCCTGCCCGGCCATGTAGAGGGTCATGTCGATGCCCTCCTGGACGTCCCCGCGGGCCTCGGTGAGAACCTTGCCCATCTCCCTGGTCATCACCTCGGCCAGCTGCTGCTTGCGCTCGGCGAGCAGGCGGGCGGCGCGCAGGAGCAGGTCGGCACGCTCGGGCATGGGGGTGCGCGCCCAGCTCGGGAAGGCCTGCCGGGCCGCCGCCACCGCCAGGTCTATGTCGTCGCTGTCGCCGGCGGCGAAGGTCCCCACCAGATCCGAGCGCCGGGCCGGGTTGCGCGACTCGAAGGTCGCCCCCGACACCGCCTCGCGCCAGCTGCCGCCGATGAAGTGACCGTACTGGACGGCTCCCGGGGTGGGAGCCGGGGGCGAGGGGGGGATGGTCACCGGGTCGCCTCGAGCGCGTGGCCGAGCACAGCGAGGCCGGTGGTCAGCTCCGCCTCGGTGATCGTCAAGGGGGGGATCAGCCGGATCACGTTGTCGTCGAGTCCGCACGAGAGCACGATCACCCCCTGCTCCAGGCAGACGGCCCGGATCCGCCCCACCCGGTCGGTCGCCGGGCGTCCCTCGGGATCCATGAACTCCAGCCCAACCATCGCCCCCCGCCCGCGGAGGTCGGCGGGGCCGATCCCCTGCGCCTGCCAGGCGCGGGCGGCCGCCTGGCACTGCTCGCCGATCTGGGTGGCACGGGCGAGCAGCCCCTCCCGCTCGATCGTGTCGATCACCGCGATCGCGGCCGCGCAGGCCACCGCGTTGCCCCCGAAGGTGGTGCCATGAGAACCGGGATCCCAGGCCCCCATCAGCTCGCGGCGGGCGATGATGGCGCCGATGGGAAGGCCGTTCCCCAGCGCCTTGGCGGTGATGAGGATGTCGGGGACAACCCCCTCGTGGTCGACCGCGAACCAGCGCCCGGTGCGCCCCATGCCGCTCTGGACCTCGTCGGCGATCAGCAGGATCCCGTGGCGGTGGCACTCCCGTCGCAGGTGGCTGAGGAAGCCCGCCGGGGGCACGAGGTACCCGCCCTCGCCCTGGATCGGCTCGACCAGCATGGCGGCGAGCTGGGTGGGGGCGACGACATGCGCGAAGAGCGCCTCCAGCGCCCGTCCCTCCGCGATCGGGCAGGGCTGGTCCGCCCCGTGGGAGCAGTCCCGAAAGCAGGAGGGGTAGGGGGTCACGTAGACCTCGGGCAGCAGCGGGGCGTAGCCCTCGCGGTAGTGCGCCTTGCTGGTGGTGCAGCTGAGCGCGCCCATGGTGCGCCCGTGGAACCCTCCCTGAAAGACCAGGATCCCGCTCCGGCCGGTGGCGCGCCGGGCCAGCTTGAGCGCGCCCTCGACCACCTCGGCGCCGGAGTTGGCGAAGAAGACGGTGTCCAGCGGCGCAGGGGCGATCGCCGCCACCCGCTCCGCCGCCTCGGTCTGGCGGACGTGCTGGGTGACCACGCTGGTGTGCCAGTAGCCGTCCACCTGCGCGTGGACGGCGGCGCTCACGGCGGGGTGGCGATGACCCAAGCTGGTGACCGCGATCCCACATCCGAGGTCGAGGTAGCGGCGCCCGTCGACATCGGTCACGTACGCCCCCTCGGCGTCCGCGATCACGAGGTTGGTGTAGCGCGAGTAGGCCGGCGACACCACCATCTGGTCGCGGTCGCGCCAGGCGGCGGTGCGGGTTCCGGGGGCGCCGCCCGTGCTCGCGGTGTGACCGCCGGTGGCGGGGGCGGGGGGAATCGTCTGGGTCATGGCAGATCTCCTGCGGCCGGAGGGCCGGTGGGCTCGGGTGTCCTTGGGTCGTCGGTGGGGGTCGCCCGCCGGCGACCCGAGACCAAGGGATAGGCAGCTCAGCCGGGAGGGGGATGCCCGTCGGCCGCCCACCAGGTGCCGTGACCGAGGAACTGCATCGGCCCACGGTAGCGCGTTTGCCGTGGGCGGGGACGGGCCGACCCACCTTCCAGGGTGGCGTCAGCCGTGGCCCCGGACCGGATGCGGTCGGTAGGGGGCTTCCAGCCGGGCGACCTCCTCGGGGTCGAGGCGAAGCTCCACCGCCGCGACGGCATCGTCGACGTGGCCCAGGCGGGTGGCGCCCACGATCGGAGCACTCACGGCGGGCTGGGCCAGCAGCCAGGCGAGCGCGACCTGGGCGGGGGGCACCCCGCGGCCGATGGCGACGGTGCGCACCGCGTCGACCACGTCGAAATCGGCCTCGTCGTAGAGCGTGGCAGCGAAGGGGTCGGACCCCGCCCGCACCGTGTGGCGCACCCCGCCCCGGTCGCTGGTGCCAGCGAGCAGCCCGCGTGCGAGCGGACTCCAAGGAATCACCCCCACCCCCTGGTCCAAGCACAGCGGGATCATCTCCCGCTCCTCCTCCCGGTAGACGAGGTTGTAGTGGTTCTGCATCGAGGCGAACCGGGGCCCGGCCCGCATCGAGGCCACCGCCTGCGCCTTGGCGAACTGCCAGGCGAACATGCTCGAGGCGCCGATGTAGCGGGCCTTGCCGGCGCGGACCACGTCGGCGAGCGCGTCCATCGTCTCCTCGATCGGCGTCTGCGGGTCCCAGCGATGGATCTGATAAAGGTCGACATGGTCGGTGTCCAGCCGCCTCAGGGAGGCGTCGATGCTGGCCAGGATGTGCTTGCGGCCGAGGCCCCGATCGTTGGGGCCGGGGCCCATTGGGGAGTGGACCTTGGTGGCCAGCACGTAGTCGTCGCGGCGGGCGAACAGGCGCCCCAGCAGCCGCCCCGTGATCTCCTCGCTGAGGCCCTCCGAATAGACGTCCGCCGTGTCGAAGAACGTCACGCCGGCCTCGACCGCGCGTCCGACGATCGGCTCGGCCTGCTCCTCGGTGAGCGTCCAGGCGCGAATCCGCGGGTCCCCGTAGCTCATCATGCCGAGGCAGACGCGCGAAACCCGCAGGCCCGACGCTCCCAGCTGCCCGTACTCCACGCTGCCCTCCCTCCGGGTGCCAGCCGGCCGCGATGGGCACGGCCGCGGGACCCCGACATGATACCCGGGCCTCCCGGCGCCATCGGCCTGCGAATGCACGTTCGGTTATCCACCCCGCCCTGTGGATACGGGGGATAACTCCCGGGGACGCATCTCGGCTGAGTCCGGGGATTGAGCCCTCGCTGCCGACCCTCGACCCAAGACCAGGCCGCCCGAGGCCGAACCCCCATCCCCCTCGGCGACCGCGAGCGGCCGCTCGCCGGGAGAGGCCGGATGTGGCAGCGGGTCGGTCAGGCCGCCCGCTCGATGAGGTCGGCGGACCGGACCACGGCGCCGTCCTCCGTCGCGAGCGCCCCGCCGAGACGGCGGGCTCGCTGCCGAACCTTGGGGTTGAGGAGCCGGCCCAGGCCGGACTCCAGCGTGCCCAGATCGAGCGCCGCGAAGCGGCAATGGCCCCCCACCCCCAGCTGGTCGAGACGAGTCCCCCAGAAGGGCTGGTCGGCGAAGACCGAGCAGATCAAAGTCGGCAGGCCCGCCGCGAGGGTCGCGGCGGTCGTCCCGGCTCCCCCGTGGTGGACCGCCGCCTGGCAGCGGGGGAGGACGGCGGTGTGGTCGAGCGCCCCGGCGATCCGGACCTGCTCGCCCTGGCGGGCGCCCGCGCCGAGCTCTCCCCATCCGGCCCCCACCAGCGCGCGGACCCCGAGCGAGCGGCTGACCTTGGTGATCATCCCAAGCGCGGCGGCCGGATCCTCCACCGGCATCGAGCCGAAGCCGAAGTAGACGGGAGGGTCGCCCGCCGTCAGCCAGGCGTCGAGGTCGTCATCCACGCCCGCCTCCCCGAGCCGCCGGCGGGTGCCGGCGTCGAGGCTGAGGAAGCCGACCAGCGGGCGCCGCGGGCCATAGTCGTCGAGTCGGGGCACGAGCAGCCGGCTGTAGGCCTGCAGCTCCAGCAGGCCGGCGGAGGCGATCCGGGCGGGGGTCGGCCTGCGCGTCGGCGCGAGCCCCAGCTGGGAGCGGAAGTCGTTGATGTCGGAGCGCATCCGCCGCCACGGGGTGCGCTCGAAGAGGGTCGCGGTGGCACGATTGAGCGGCCCCGGCAGCCCGCGGGTGGTGACCAGGTAGTTGGGATAGGCGCGGGTCGGTCGGTGCGGCGAGGTGTGGAGCGCGACCACCGGGACCCCGCTCGCCTCGCCGATGCACACCGCACAATCCTCGCGGAGCACCCCGGTGACGATCAGGTCGGCCCCCGCGCAGACTCGCAGGGTGTCGGCGGTCATCGCGGGAAAGGTCTCATGCGCGATCTTGCCGAGCGCGTCGAGGAAGGTTCGCAGGGTGCCGGCGGCGAGCATGGCCCGGCCATCGGGCGATTCCAGGAACTCGCGCGAGTCGGCCCCGATCGGGAGAGCGGTCAGGCCGGCGCGGCCCGGGAAATCGGTGAGGTTGGGCGGCACGCCCACGATGACGTCGTGCCCGCGCCGCTCGAGCTCGACGCCGAGGGCAACCATCGGCTGGACATCGCCCCGGGTTCCCGCCGTGACCAGAGCGACACGCACCGTTGGGACCCTCCTGGCGGCCGGCCGGTCGCCTCGCGGGGCGGGGCGCCGGCCGCGCATTGTATCCGCGGCTGCCAGCCCGAGCGCGCCTCGCGGTCCCGCCGCCGGCACGCGGCCATCGGCGCCCGCTGGGGCGCCGCCGCTCAGGGTCGGTGCGTCCCCTGGCGCCCGTAGCGATCCTCCAGCCGAACCACGTCGTCCAGCTCGGGGGTCGAGACCTCGCAGAGCACGGTGTCCTCCACCGCCACCATCCGGTGGCGGCGGCCCGGGGAGACGTGGGCGCACGCGCCCGGGGAGAGCCGGTGGGTGCGCAGCTGGCCACCTTGGTCGTCGAGCTGAAGATCGAGCAGACCCGAGAGCACGTAGAAGGTCTCCTCCTTGCGCTCGTGGTACTGCAGGCTGAGCGCCTCACCTCGCCGCACCTGGAGAACCTTGCCGGCGTAGCGGTCGGTGACCGCGAACCACAGCTCGTACCCCCAGGGCTTCTCCACCCGGCGGGCCGGAGCGCCGGTGCCCGAGGGAGCCTCGCCTGTGGCCGCTGCCTCAGCCATGAGCGGGCCCTTTCGGCGCCGCAGGCAGCTCCGCCTGGGCCAGGTCCGCCATCGCCGCAATCAGCCGCTCGACCCGGTCGGCCGCGGGCGCCTCGCTGTAGACACGCAGCAGCGGCTCGGTCCCCGACATCCGCACCAGCACCCAGCTGCCGTCACCGAACCAGTATTTGAAGCCGTCGTCACAGCGCGACCGCACCACCGGCTCGCCCGCAACCGTGCTCGGCGGATTGGCGCGCAGGCGCCGGTAGAGTGCCTCCCGCCGCTCCGGGTAGCCCTCCCGGTCGAAGCGCACGTCGCGGCGCGCATAGGCGTGGGGACCGACCAGCTGGTAGACACGGGCGAGGATCGCCGAGAGGGGCTGGCCCGCCTGCACCATCATCTCGGCGATCAGCAGGCCGCTGAGGATCCCGTCGCGCTCCGGCAGGTGACCCCGGACCCCGAACCCCCCCGACTCCTCGGCTCCCAGGATCGCGTCGACCTCGCGCATCCGCGGCCCGAGGTACTTGAACCCCACCGGCAGCTCCTCGACGGGGCAGCCGTAGAGCTCTCCCAGGCGGTCGAGCATCGAGCTGCTGGTGATCGAACGCACCACCGGGCCCCGCCAGCCGCGCTGCTCACAGAGGTGCCACATGAGCAGCGCGGCAACCTCGAGCTGGTTGATGAAGCGGCCACCCTCGTCGAGGATCCCGACCCGGTCGGCGTCGCCGTCATTGGCGATGCCCAGGTCGATCCCCCCCGCCCGGATCGTCGCGATCGCGTCCCCGAGGTTGACCGCGATCGGCTCGGGATGGAGCCCGCCGAAACCGGGATTGCGCTCTTGGTGCAGCCCGGTCACCCGGGTGGCTCCGCCGGCGAGCAGGGACGCGATGTAGCCGGCACCGGCGCCATACATCGCGTCATGCAGGACGGTGAGGCCGCGGCTGCGGATCGCGTCCAGATCGACGATCCGGGCCAGCTGGGCGGCATAGGCCGGGCGCGGGTCGACCATCTCGACCAGTCCGGCGGCGACCGCCTCGTCGAAGCCCATCGCGTGCACCCCGACCGCCTGAGCCCGGGCGGTCTCCTCCTCCAGCCGGGCCACCACCTCAGGCCCGGCAGACCCGCCGTAGTCGGGCTTGTACTTCAGCCCATTGAACTCGGGAGGATTGTGGCTGGCGGTGACGACCACCCCGCCCGCCGCGCCCCGGTCCACCACCGTCCAGGCGGACACCTGGGTGGGGGCCGGCCCGTCGAGCAGCAGCACGGGGCGCCGGTTGGCGGCGAGCACCCGGGCCACCTCACGGGCGAACAGCTCGGCGCAGAAGCGGGTGTCGTGGCCCACCACCACCGCTTTCTCCGGGGAGACGTGGGCGAGGTAGGCGGCCACCCCCTGGCTGACGAACCTGACATTGGCATAGGTGAAGTCGTCGGCGACCACCGCCCGCCACCCGTCGGTGCCGAAGCTGATCCGCTCCGCGGGCACCTGCTCCCTCCCTGTCACCCCCCCAACCCCGCCATTGTAGGCGGGCGGTGGCGAACGTCCGGACGCTCAGCCGCCGGAGCCCGCGAGGGCGAGACCTGGCTCACCCTCGCCCCAATCGCCGGTCCTCTCCTCGAGGCCGGGCGCATGGACGACGTAGCGGCCGCGTCCCTGCGCCTTGGCGCTGTAGAGGGCGATGTCGCACGCCTGGAGCAGCTGGCGCGGATCCACCGGACCCTCGACGGCCTCGGCGATTCCGACGCTGGCAGCCATGGTCACCCGGACGGTCTCGCTCACCCGCACGGGGCGCCGCAGCGCCACCAGGATCCGCGCCGCCAGCACCGCGCCGGTCTCCGGTCCGCCGGCGTCCTCGACGAGGATGGCGAACTCGTCGCCTCCCAATCGGGCGCAGGTGTCCGAGCCGCGCAGGCAGCGGCGGATCCGGCGGGTCACCTCGAGAAGCACCTGATCGCCCGCCTCGTGACCGAAGGTGTCGTTGACGTACTTGAAGTGGTCGAGGTCGAGCAGCAGCAGGACCAACCGATGCGGGACCCGCTCCCGCGCCGCCAGCGCGTGCTCCAGCCGGTCGCGCAGGAGCACGCGGTTGGCCAGCCCGGTGAGAGGGTCATGGAGGGCTTGGTGGCGGAGCTGGGCCTCGAGCTCGACCCGCTCGCTGATGTCCCGCAGGTTGAGCACCATCGCCCCCGCCCCGGGGTGGTCCAGGAGATTGGTCGGCACCACGTCGAACGAACGCCAGCCGCCATCGCGAGCGAGCAGGCGACAGTCGACCGGCAGGCCGGGCCCGGGGCGCTGGAGCGCGGTGACGAAGCTGGCGCGCACCGCCGCGACGTCGTCGGGGTGGACCAGCCGCTGCCACGGGGGCGGCTCATCCAGATCCAGCGGCCGGCCCAGGAACTGGGGGACCGACGAGCTGGCGTAGACCAGCCGGCCAGTTCGGTCGACCGCGATGATCAGATCCGAGGTGCTCTCGACGAAGGCTCGGAAGCGGGCCTCACTGCCGGCCACGATCTGGAACACCCACGCCCGCTCCAGCGACCGCCCCAGCTGGTCGGTCAGCTGGTGCCAGGCGTCGGTGGCCCCGGCGCTCAGCCGCGCCGGGCTCGCCACCGCCAGGGTCGCCCAGGGTCCGCCCTCCGTGGCCGAGAGCGGCAGGGGGGCAACCAAAAGACGGCGGGCGTCCGGGGCCAGGCCGAGCAGGCGAGCGCATCCCTCCCAGCACGGGTCCGACCGGGTGACCTCGCCCGCCCGGCGCAGCCGGGGTGGCACCCCGGGACCGGGGTCGGATCCCCCCGCGACCGGTCGGGGCAGGCCGGGGAGCTCCCCCAGCTCGCGGATGAGCTGGACGGAGTCGGTCACCAGCATGACATCGGGGGCGGGGCCGTCGCCCACCAGCTCCCGGACGCCGCGTCGGGCGGCGGCGACCACTGCGGCAACCGTCGGGTGAGCTCCGAGGTCGGCAGCGAGGGCGCGCACCCGGGCGGCGCGCCGGTCGGATCGGCGACGATCGGCGGCCTCGCGCAGCAGCTGGCCGAGCGCGGTCACCAGCGGCAGCCCCGGGATCACGGCGGTGACCGCCGCGACGGGACCCCCGGCGGTCCCGGTGAGGGCCGCGGCCACGAGGTAGACCGCCACCACCGCGACCATCCTCCCCGCCGCGAGCCGACGGCCGGCCTCCAGCGACCCCAGTCCCGCGGCTGCATAGACCACCCCCAGGGCGAGGGCAGGGTTTCCCGTCGCCAGCGTGGCCAGCAGCAGCGATCCCAGGTCGATCAGGCCCGCCGGAGCCGCCGGGAGATGGCGGCCACGGGGGGCGGCCCAGCGCCATCCCAGCAGGAGCAGGCCGAGCAGGCCGAGCGCGCGCAGCCAGCCGGGCTGGCTCGAGGCCCAGACGATGAGCCCGGCCAGGACCACCACTGAGAGCAGCGCGACGCCCCGGGCCTCCTCACCGAGCGCATCCCGGACGGAGAACGGCTCCGGCAGGCGCGGCCCCCGCCCCGACGCCGTCGCAGACACCTCGGGCACGGACCAACCTCGCGCTCGTGGCGACCGCTGGCCGCGTCCCGAGCGCCCGGCCGCGACCCCGCGAGTGTCGATCCCGTGGACTCCGCCGAGTGCGACTCCCCAGTTCCGACCCGGTTCACCGGCGTCACGGGATGAGACGGACCCGTGACGCTGCCCCGAGGCCGAGCGGGCACAGCCCAGCGCCCCGACGCGCAGCCGGGTGAGCGCGAAGGCGCGCGGCCCAGGGGCACAGCTGGCTGAGGGGTAGCGTGACGGCCGGGGCCGAGCGATCGGGCCCGGCCGTGGGCGCAGGTGGCCAGGGCCGGCCATGCCGCGTCGGCGCCGATGTGATCCGAGGGCAGGTGGGCCAGACCGGCGCCCTGCGGGAGCCTGCGGCTCGACCGTCGCGCCACCCCGATCGATGACCAGCGCGCGGCGCGCAAACTCGGTGGCCCGCGCAAGCTGGGAGCCGTGGGGGGCCGCAGCTGGCAAATCCGCACCTCCTGAGACCAGCTCCCGATGCAGGGCTCGCGGGTCCATCCACGAGTCGTGAGACTGCACAGGGGTCCCTCCTCTGTCGCCGGGCTTTGACCCACCGAGCGTCCAAGGGGGACTGCCCATCTTCCGCTCACGCCTCCAGGTCACCTGCCCCCGCGAGCTGCGCACTCCTCGTGATCACCTAGACCGAGCGTCGTGCCCCAGCCCCGCTGCCACATGCGGCCGGCGACGACCTGATCGTCGGTCTTGCTGACCAAGAGGAGAATCACCTTCCCGGAACTCGACTCGCTCGTCAGCACGGCGGCTGACCGACGGCGAGACCCCTACCTGTCCGTCGGGACGGGGAGTCGATGTGGGGCGGGCCAGCCCGGGTCGCGGATCGCCTCGGGCGGCTCCCCTCACGACGTGAGGCAGGAGTTGGATGTGAGAGGGACCGTCGCGGCGCTCATCGGACGAGCCGGTAGCCCCGCAGAGATCCTGGAACCCAGACGTGCGAGGTTGCTATGTGCCTGGCCGACGTGCGGCTCGGGTGAGTCTGGCTTCTGGTCCTGGGCCACGTGGGCGGGCAGTGGCTCTCACCGGCGATGGTGACGCTGCCAGGGCCGGGCTGGATCGGCACCGGTGCCGCGGCGACCCTGCAAGGGTTGGGCGGCGGCTCGATCAAAGGGAGCGGCGGCGCTCGTGCCACGGTGCAGGGTTGGTACGCGGCCCTGCTCAAGGATTTTGTCCTGCCTCAGGCCGCCGTCTGTGGCCACGCTGTCACCGTCGGCGAGCTGACTTGGGGACTCGCCCTCATCCTTGGGCAGTTCACCAGAATCGCAGCCTTCTGTGGCGCCTGCATGAACATCAACTACATGAGGGCAGGGACGGTCAGTATCAATCCGGTTCGGCTGATCCTGGAACTCCTTCTCATCCTGGCCTGGCGAGTCGCGGGCTCCCTCGGTCCGGACGTCGTCGCTCTGCCGCGCCTTGGCACGCCGTGGACGCGATGGCCGCGCCCGAATCCGGTCGGCCCCCCGGGTTGGCCCGCTGCCGGAACCACGGCAACGGCCCGCGACCCCACCCATCCGAGAAGCGGCACCGCTGCGGCTAGGAGGCCACGGGCTGTACGTCTCGAGCAATCCCCGAGATTCCCTGGTGTGCGGCGAGATTGACGTCAACTCTCCGCCCCGCCTGCCCTCGCTGTCGGCCTTGCCGCCTCGTGACCGCCCAATCCCCTCCCACGTTTCCAGGTCCTGGGACGTGACTCACCCGCGGCGGGCGACGATCTCTGGGTCAGCTTCTCCAGCCAATGTGAGCCTCCACTCGTTAGGTCCCGGGACGTGACTCCGGTCTCGCGGCCGGGGCCGACGGCACGGTCCGGGCATGTGCCAACCAACTAGGCACCGCGACGACGACCGCCCAAAGACAGCTGATCATGGGTACGCTTCGCCGCCGATCCTGCCGGTCCGGGGCCGTGATGGCCGGTCTGGGCCCGCGGATGCCAAGCCCCGAGCGCGAGCGCATCTTGGGAGTGCTTTGGCGGGTCTCGACTCCGCCCGATCCGGCGGCGACACCCTCCTCTACCTGGCCATCGACTGCGGCGACGCGCGCGTGCATCGGAACCACCTGGTCTGTATCGATCGGCCCGCAGGGGAGGGCACGGCGGTGGGCTTCCGGGCGCTCCCCTTGCCCATAGAGCACGCTTGCCATCCCTCGATGGAGCTGGTGCCGCCCCTCGTCATTCGGAAGGATGACCCCGCGCGGACCTGCCGACCCGACCACAAGACCACACGACCTACCGTCCGTCATCCACCTCCGGGGTCACGCCCTGGCCCGGGCGGCGGCGCCGTGCGGCTGGACCGTACGCGAGGCCTTGAGCAGCCGGTTGGCCGCGCCCACTGCCCGGACCATGAAGTACCGATCCCGGGTGGTGAGTGCGAAGGCGGTCTCGAAGGCGCGGTTGGCCACCGTCGCGATCGGACGCAGGGCAGTGGAGGCGCCTCCGCCAAAGACCTGCCAGCGGGTGACGCCGGTCGCGCCATTCCAGCTCACGTAAAGCCTGACCAGCCGCCCGCGCCCCGACACCGCGCTGAGTGCGGGCTTGGTTGTCGGCTCGGCGCTCCAGGCGCCGAGGTAGGCGCGGTAGCTGGCCCCGAGCGACAGATGGGCGTCGAAGACCATCTTCCCGGCGGCAGTGAACTCCGTCATAAAGGGCTGGGCGCCCCAGCCGACGAAGACGTCGCCGTTGGCCAAGAGCTGGGTGTCGCCCTGCGACGGCACGATGAGTCCGGGACGGCGGAGCCATTGGTGCACGAGCGTCGCCATCATCGTCTTGGTGTTGAGCTTCAGTTGCAGACCGCGGGCCACGAGCCGCCCCGGCGGCTGGTCTTCGTCGTCGAACACTGTGACCAGCCCGCCTGATCGGTACTTCACATCATGTTGCAGCCGGAAGAAGGTGAGCGGGCTCATCTTGAAGCTGCTCGCCTTGCCCCCCAGCGTCCAGAGGACGTCGCCAGAGGCCTGGCGCACCTCGTACGCCGCGTCGGTGTTACGCGACGAGATCAGCACGTTGCCGCCCGGCTGGGGGCTGATCGCATTGACGTGGAAGTAGTCGGCGGCGCTGTTGAAAGGGGTGGAGCCAATGTAGCTCTGGTAGGTGCGATTCAGCGCCACATGGCCGAGGCTGTGCCACTCGAAGAGGACATTGCCAGTCGGGATGTCGATTTGCTGCACGATGCAGTCCCAGACCAGCCCGTGGGTTGGTCCCCCCACGGAGGTCATGTTCCATCCCACAGCGTTGTAGGCGGTCAGCCAGGCTGTGTCGTGAGAGAGGAGGAACTCATGCAGGTCGGCGTGGTATCCGTTGCCAGCATGGACAGTGGCGAGAGTCTGATAGCGGTCATTGAGGATCTTGTCGACGCCGAGCCCGTGGCCAGCCGAGGTGATCGTCCCCTGCCACCACGTGATCACCGGCTGGCCATGGTATCGCTGGACGCGCAGGTCGGTCGACGATGTGCCTCGGGGGAGAGGATGGAACCAGACTAGCGAGCCGGTGCCGCTCAGTATCATCGGCCCCCCCTGGCCGGGCAGATTGCTCGGCGTGAGCAGGATGTCGCCCGGCAGCGTGCCGGCGGCACGGGCGATGACGAGGCTGGGAGGCACCAGGTCCGGCCGGCTGACGTAGTGGCGGAAGTCCGAGGTCGGAGCGGGTTTCAGAGTTGGGAAGCCGGACTGGTTCAGCCGCGGGGGCGGCTGGGCGATCCCGAAACGGATGGTGTCGCCCTGCCCGTCGCAGAGTCGGAAGGGGGCCGTGACCGTGACGGTCTCACCCGCCGAGAACGGCCGGCTCGGGTAGTAGCTGCCGCCCTGGCCGTCGCTGTCGGCGACCAGCCGCCCCGCATGCGGACCGGTGCTCGACCCCACCACCGAGATTCGTGAACCCGCCAGCCGCCGGAAGGCGATCCCGCGGAAGCTGAGCTGGGTCGTCGGCGACGCGGTCGGGGTCCCCTGGCTCGGATACACGCTGACCCCTCGACACGTGCTGCGGGCGAGCCCCACAGATCGGGGACGTGGCGGGGTGCTGGCTCCGCCGGCGATCAGCGCCGGCACGGTGAGCAGGGCCAGCGGCACGACCAGCGCTCGGGTGGCGAGAGGTCCACGCATGTGAGTCTCCAGAGCGCTCCGGGCTGCCCCGACCGCCCTGATGGCTCCGTGAGCTGGGGCGCTAGCGGGGTGGCTACCGAGCTTTCCGTGTCCGGGGCGGTCGCTAACCGAGGGTAGCGCGCTGGGACGGCGACGTCAGTACGGTCGCGTACGGATCGGACGCCGGCCGGTCCAGCCGCACCCACCAAAGGCCCCTGCGGCACCGGCGAGGTGGGACGCTGGCACCTCCGTGAGCACCGGGGAGCGTGCTCCGTCCGGTCGTGCGACCCTCACCGGCAGGCCGCCTACCCCGGCTCCTGGACCCGTGATGTGAGGCCGATCCGGTGGCGGCGACGATGCGATGCCGCACCGGTACGGCCGACCGAGGGAGACAGCGGCCCAGCCTCTACCCAGACGCCCCCGAGACCCCGCTGCAGAGCGGAGCGGGGTGGGGGACCCCGGTGAGGGTCGTGTGCGGACAGACCGGGAGGGGATCCGGCGCCCGAGGGTGCTGATTGAAGTTGAAGTCCTTCACCAGGTTGCCCAGGGCTGATGCGTCCTCCACCACAGTCGGCCGGCTATCCGGTCGCCCGTCGGTCTTCGGATTGAGCCGCTGGCCGCCAAGGAAGTCGTCCTCGATGAACTTGAGGTAGGCGTCGAAGGACAGGGTCTGATGGTCGATGTACCCCGACTTGGCGTAGGGGCTGATCACGATCCCGGGCACCCGGAGCCCATATCCCAACCCACTGACCTTGGGTGGGGCGACCTGGTCGTAGAAGCCGCCCCAGTCGTCCCAGGTGATGAAGATCGCAGTCGACTTCCAGTCTGGGCTGCGCATGATTGCGTCGACCAGACTGGTGACGTAGGACTGGCCCGTGCTGACCAGGGCGGGCGGATGCTCGCTGTCTTGGCCATCGGGCAGCATCCAGGAGACGCTGGGCAGGGTCCCCGCCCGCGCGGCGCTGAAGAACTGCGTGTCGGTCTGGATGTTCGACAGCTGGTGGTCGGTGTGGACGTCCGTGAACCCGGGCAGGACGTTCCAGATCTTGGGCACCGTGTGGAGGAGGACCTGGTGCTTGCGGCGGAGCCCTCGCCGCGTCGGGCTCGGCCCAAGCGGCGAGGCGCCGTGGTCCAGGTACCAGGCCCAGCTGACGTGGTTCTTGTGGAGGAGGTAGGTGAGGTCAGTCCAGGCGAAGGGGGTCTGGAAAGGAAGCGAGCGATCCTTGGGGTTGCTCACCGAGCTCACGCAGCTCATGGGGTTGGCGGCGGAGGCACAGGTGGCGCTCCAGCCGGACACCAGGAAGAGATGCGAGGGAAAGCTCCAGGAGTGGATCGACTCGAACATGTGGTCCTGGAGGACGTAGTGCTTGGCCCAGGCCCAGTAGTTGGGAAGGTCAGACGCGGTGTGGTACCCCATCACGTCGGGGTTGGCGCTGTTGGTGCACACCGGGTCGAAGGGGTTGAGGCAGCCGCGCTGGCCGCGCTCGGCTTCGGTGATGAACCCGTTCATCTTGCCCCCGTTGACGTCGGCGGCGCTGTCAACTGAGTTGTGAGGGCCGCCACCATTGCTGTCCTGGTGGTCGACGTATGGCCTATCGCATCGGTGTGTCTTCGGATTGGGGACGCACACGGTGGGAACACCTTTCTTCATCGGGATTCCGACCGCACCGGGGAAGGTCCCGAAGTAGGAGTCGAAGGACCGATTCTCCTGAAAGATAATCACCACATGGCGGATCTTGTAGATGCCGGCAGCCTGAGGAGTCGCTTTCGCCGATGGTGCCAGTGCCGTGGCGAGGACGGTCACAGCGAGGACCGCGACCCCCAGACGGCGGCGCCACGAGTGTGTGAGGGTGAGTCGGGATACAGCGGTGCGAGGCATCTGCCGTCCAGAATACCCGGTGGCGTCCCGGTAGCGTCGGACGTGACGATTGGCATAGGCCCCGGGGTAGATCGGGACAACCACCGCGGCGGACTATGCCGTCGGGACGAGACTGGCGTCGAGCGTGACTCGGGAGGCTGCCATCGCCGCTGGCCGAACGGTCGACTCGTGGGAGCAGCTGGATGGGCCGGCCCGCCTGGGTCCTCGGATGATCGTGCCGCAGGCTAGGGAGGAGGGGGCCGCGTTCCTCCAGCCGGCCCACCGTGGGGATGGCGTCAGCCCATCGCATCCTGCGCCACCCGGAGGCTCGGGTGTGTGCGCGAGCCTCCGTCCGCGCCTATGCCTACGGCCTCCTGAACCGTGCGCGCTTCGCCGTCGCGCGTGGGCAGACCCTCGCCGACGTGGTGCCCACGGACGTCGTCGACTGGCTCGACTGGCAGCGTCCGCCGGGCAGCCACGCCGCGACCGCGGTGGCCCTCCGCTCGCGGACGGGTGCGGAGGGCAACTCGATGACCCGGCCCGGTGGCAGCGCTCGGGGCCTGCTTCGAGCACGCGGTCGTGGCCGGGCTCCGCGTCGCGAATCCGGTCCCGGCGCCGCGCCGGGGTGCGGACCTGCGCCCGAACGCCCGCGGACCACTCGGGCACCTCGGCCCGGGGCGGAGGCGCGGGACGGGCGCCTCGCCCGCCAGCCCCGCCGGTTGCCCGAGGCGATCGACCCCGATGAGGACGGAGCCCGCTTGGCCGACCTCCGGCGCGACCGGGAGATGGCGCTGACGGTGCTCCTCGGCGGGCTGCGGGCCGGCGACGTCCTGGGGTTGCGGCTCTCTGAGATCGGTCCCGGCGGCGGGCGGGTGCGGGTGGTGGGCAAGGTCGGACGGGAGCGGACGGCGCCCATCGACCGGCCCGGCGGCTGGTGGTCGCGACCGAGGACCCACGGCTGCCGCGGCTCCTGCCGACAAATCACGACGCCGCACGGATGGGGGGGTGGAGCAGCTGGCCGACCCCTTCTCCCGGAGCGTGCTGATCCTGCTGCGACAGCCGGGGCTGCGGCTGGGAGAGTGCTTCGACCTCGAGCTCGACGGCGTGGTCGCCTTCGGTCGCACGGGGTGCTGGTTGCGGGTGCCATTCGGCACGCTCGGGACCGAGCGCCTGGTGTCCCTCGATTCACCCACCGTGGCCGTCCTCGACACCTGGGCGCATGACCGCGGTCCGCAGCGGCCCCAGCCCCATCCGAAGACCGCTGTGCTCGCCGACGTCCTCGTCAGCGAACGCGGCCGGCGTCTTGGAGCCTGGCTGCTTCGCTCAGGGCTTCGGACGGTGACCCGCGCCGCCGGGTTGACCGGGACGGGGGTGCCGGGCTGCGGGTGACGCCCCAGCAGCTCCGGCACCGCTATGCGACCGAGCTGGCGAACGCGGGCGTGAGCTTGCCGGGGCTGATGGTCCTGCTCGGCCACGTGACCCGTGAGACGACCCTGCGCTCGGCGACCCTGGCCAGCCGGACCCTGCGCGCCGGAAGTGACGCGACCATCGGCCACGTCCGACGGGCGCAGCCCAGCCTACCCATGGCACGGCTGGTCGTGCCCGACCGCCTAGCCTGGATCGCCTGCGAGTTTCTCACGACCCGGGTCGCTACTGGCTTCTGCTCCCGCCGTCTCGCCGCCGGCCCCTGCGCCTACGCCGACGCCTGCGAGACCTGTGAGAACTCTGTCCCCGTGGCCGAGTCCTGCGGCGCGATCTGCGCGCAACGGGTCAACAGCCGGTCCCTCCGCTATGACGCCATCCGCCGCGAAGGGCCTTCGAGGGGGAACGTCACCGCCGCGTCATCGACAGCCTGGAGACGCAGCTGGCTGGCCTCGCCAACCGGCCGTTGTGGAGCGGAGCCGTTACACACTCTGATGGCCGGTTAGGGGAGCGCTGACTGGAGGAGGTGCGCCGCCGGACCTCGCTGATCGGGCGCCTCCTCGGTGAGACCAGCTGCCTCCGCTTGTGCTGGGCCGTGATCGACGTCGTCCTCAGTGGCGCCAAGAGCCTGTGCCTCACCGACCCGCACCGCCGGCACCTCCCCCACCTCCACCCCGTGGTGCACCGTCACACCCACGTCGCCCCATATGAACGCACCGCACCCCTCGCCGCTCGCCGCTCGCCTTTACAGCAGAGCTGACACGCCACCCGACACGCTCATCGATCGGCCCGATACCACGCCGGCGACAAGGACGCAGCGCCTGGCACACTATCCACTCGAACGAGGCGCTGTCACAAAGAGGATTGCTCGATGAGCCGCGCGCGTCTCGTCGTGGGGTTGATTCCGAAGACAGCTCGTCCCTCAGATGTGGACAGTCCCGTCAGGGCTGAGGGTCCAGCCGGGATTGTGAGCGACCTCCCAGACATAGCCGTCGGGATCAGCAAATGCACCGGATGTCCCGCCCCATTCGGCACGTGCCGGCGAACGGACGACGGTTCCGCCCGCCCGCTGCGCCTCCGCCAGCACCGCCCTGACCGCTTCGGGGGAATGAACGTTGTGGGCGAGTTCGATGCCTGGGGCACCATGTCCGCCAAGCGCGGTCCACAGTCCCACCACCATGCCTCCCGCCTGAAAGAAACAGACCTCATCGTCCGGCTGCTCAGCACCGGCCCACCCGAGCGCCTCGTAGAAGGTGCGGGCTCGGGACAGGTCATCGACCCCAAGCGTCACAACACTGACGCGCTGTTCCACCAGAGCAAGGTACCACCTTGCACTGGAGGGTCACCCCGGGCACGCCACGAGGGGATGGCCGCAGGGCGGAGGCGGCGGTCGCACACCCGAGCCCGCCGCTGAGCGCAGGTCGCGTGGCAGGGCTCGAGGGAGGCGGGGGCGGGTGGGGAGCCGGCGTGTAACGGTCAGGCGCCCACGGCTGCACGCGTTGTGGTGGAGACGGCCGGGCACCCACGCCAGGGTCGGCCCGGTCACGCGCGGGCACCCCCAGACCCGCTCCCCCGAGGTGGCGTGCGGACCGGAGTGAGCGCCGCCGAGCAGCGGAGTCCGGGGCCGGTCCACAGCGCGGGCCGGCAGCGCCCAGCTTGAAGGGATGAGGCGATCGTCACGCGCCACTCGGGCGCGCCGGTGGCCGGCGAGCCGCGGACAGACGGGGTGGCGCCTAGCTCAGGTGCCGAAGAGCCGATCTCCGAAATCCCCCAGCCCGGGCACGATGTACGCATGCTCGTCGAGACCGCGGTCGATCGCCGCGGTCACCACCTCCACCGCCGGATGCCGCTTCCCCAGGTGGCGCAGCCCCTCGGGCGCGGCCACCACGGAGAGCAACGTGATCCGCCCCGGGTGCTGCAGCGCCAGCGCGTCGCACGCGGCGGCGGCCGATCCACCGGTCGCCAGCATCGGGTCCAGCAGCAGCACCCAGGTCCCCTGCAGCGGGGGCAGCTTCGAGTAGTACGCGGTCGGCTGGAAGGTGGCGTGGTCGCGCTCCAGACCGATGTACCCGACCGCGACGTCGGGCAGCAGCTCGGTGACCGCCTCCAGCATCCCGAGGCCGGCGCGCAGGATCGGAACCGCCACCGGCACCCCGTCGAGGGTGCGACCCTCGGTGGTCGCCAGCGGGGTCTCCACCAGGCACCCCGTGGTGGCCGCGGTGCGAGTCGCCTCCAGCGCCAGCGCCAGCGCCAAACGCTTGGTGAGGAGCCGGAAGAGGGAGGGCGGGGTGGTCCGATCCCGCAGCGAGGTGAGCAGGCTCGCGACCAGGGGGTGCTCGACGACGGTGACGGTCACAGGAGCGCCTCGCGCCCGTCGGCCCGAAGACGCTCGACGATTTGGCGAACCTGCTGGGAGCGCTCGCGAGAGCAGACCAGGATCGCATCCCCGGCGTCCACGATCGCGAGGTCGTCGCAGCCCAGCACCACCACCAGCCGTCCTGCCCGCGCGTCGACGTAGGTGCCGCGCGCGTCGACCACCAGCGCGTCGCCGCGGGCGACGTTGCCGCTGCGGTCGCCCTGGCCGACGGCGCGGGCGGCCGCGTAGAGATCGGCGAACGATCCGAGGTCGCTCCAGCGGATCGGGGCGGTGAGGGTGAGGAGGCGGTCCGTGTGCTCCAGCACCAGCGGCTCCACCGCCACGGTCGGCAGGGCGGTGTAGGCGGCGGCGAAGGCTGGGGCGTCGTCCTGACGCGCGACCGCCGTCGCCAGCGCCAGGGCCAGCTCGGGGGCGGCCCCGGCCAGCTCGACGAGAAAGCGGGCGGCCGGCCAGGCGAACAGCCCGGTGTTCCACTGCCAGGCCCCGTGCGCCAGCAGCGCCGCCGCAGCCTCGGGGTTGGGCTTTTCCACGAAGCGCAGGCCATGGTGCGCGCCAAAGGCGGGGTGCGGGCCGTCGCCGGGGAGGGCGACGCTGGCGCCGACCTCGATGTACCCGAAGCCGGTCGCCGGATGGCTGGGAGCCACCCCCACCGCGAGCAGGCCGTCCGCCAGCACCGACCACTGCGCCGCCGCCCCGAGCACCCGGCGCGCCAGCTCCAGCTCGGGGATCAGGTGGTCCGCGTGAGCGGACACCACCACCGCCGTGTCGCCCAGACGCCGGACCGCCTCGTGCGCGGCCCACCCCAGGGCGGGACCGGTCCCGCGTGCCGCCGGCTCGGGCAGGACCACGACCGGGGGACCGGGTCGTCCGCTCCGCGCGAGATCGTCGGCTACCGCCTCCCGCTGGCCGGTGACGGTGACGATCAGGACCAGGTCGGCCAGCGGCGCCACCCGCTGCACCGCCTCCGCGAGCAGGCTGCTGCCCCCGGGTCCGAGCGGGAGCAGGTGCTTGGGGCGCTGCGCACGCGACAGCGGCCACAGGCGGGTCCCCGCGCCCCCCGCCAGCACCACCGCCGCGAGCGGCCGAGCCGCTCGGCCGGGGACCTCGAGCACGCCCGGCTCAGGCGCGGGGGCGGGAGACGACCGCGTCCGGCGGCGCCATCGCGTTCAGGGCGAGGGGCGGGACCCCCGCCTCCTCGGCAATTTCGACGGCGAGCGGGGTGCGCTCCCAGGGCAGGTCGAGGTCGCTGCGACCGAAGTGGCCGTACGCCGCGACCTGGCGGTAGATCGGCCGACGCAGGTCCAGCTCCCGGATGATGCCCACCGGCGAGAGGTCGAAGTACTCGTCCACCAGCGCGGCGATGCGCTCGGGTGCCACCGCCTCGGTGCCGAACGTCTCGATTCGGACCGCGATCGGCTTCACGACTCCGATCGCGTAAGCAATCTGGAGCTCGAGGCGCCGAGCGAGACCGGCCGCGACCAGCGTCTTGGCCACGTGGCGCGCCCCGTAGGCTCCCGAGCGGTCCACCTTGGTGGGGTCCTTGCCGCTGAAGGCGCCGCCCCCGTGGCGCGCGGAGCCGCCATAGGTGTCGACGATGATCTTGCGTCCGGTGAGCCCGGCATCGCCCTGAGGTCCGCCCACGACGAAGCGCCCGGTGGGATTCACCAGCACCGTGGTGGCGTCGTCGAGGAGCGCCGAGGGCAGCACGCGCCGGACCACGTGCTCTAAGACGTCAGCCCGGATCAGCTCGTTGCTGACGTCCTCCGCGTGCTGCACGCTGACGACCACCGTGTCAATCCGGCGTGGGCGTCCCTGATCGTCGTACTCGACGGTGACCTGGGTCTTGCCGTCGGGCCGGGCCCAGCGCACCACCCCCTCGCGCCGGACCTGGGCCAGGCGGCGCGCGAGCGCATGAGCATACTGGATCGGGGCCGGCATCAGCTCGGGGGTCTCGTCGCAGGCGTAGCCGAACATCATGCCCTGGTCGCCGGCTCCGCCCACGTTCACGCCCCGGGCGATGTCGGCCGACTGCTCGTCGATGCAGAGCATCACCGAGCAGGTCTCGTGGTCGAAGCCATACTTCGCCCGGGTGTAGCCGACCTCCTGGATCGTCTGCCGGATGACCCGGGGCATGTCGATGTAGCAGTCGGTGGAGATCTCGCCCAGCACCAGCGCGGTGCCGGTGGTGACAGCCGTCTCGCAGGCCACCCGGGCCAGCGGATCCTTGGCGAGGATGGCGTCGAGGATGGCGTCGGAGATCTGGTCGGCCATCTTGTCGGGATGGCCCTCGGTGACCGACTCGGAGGTGAACAGCTGGCGGGGGTGGCGACGGGTCACGGTGGGTCCTCCCGAC
This sequence comes from Verrucomicrobiia bacterium, assembly GCA_035532155.1. Lineage (GTDB taxonomy): Bacteria > Chloroflexota > Dormibacteria > Aeolococcales > Bog-877 > DAHUZL01. The sequence goes on from DATKRN010000022.1 coordinate 188,846, forward strand.
CTTCACCGGAAGCCACCCGCTTGCGACCACGGGCCTTCTCCTGTCCGAAGGTCGCGGTCAGTGTACCCGCCTCCGGCCGCGCCCGCGACACGTGCGGGCGGCCCCGCGCGCCCCCGGGGGCGGGAGCCGAGGGAGAGGCCTAGGGTCGGCCGGCCGGCGCCGCCAGCGGCCCGAGCGCGAGGGCATAGAGCAGCGCGGTCAGCGAGAGGCCGCCCCGGACCCGCCCCCGCCGGAGGTGGTCGCGGAGCTGGGGCAGGGGCACCCAGCCGACCCAGGCCGCCTCGTCGCGGTCGGTGGGCTCGCCCTGTCGGATGGCGTCCGAGGCGATCGCGATCAGGAAGCGCTGATCCGAGAGGCCGATGCTGGGAAAGAAGTCCACGGCCACCTGTACCGGGCCGATCTCCCACCCGGTCTCCTCCCGGGTCTCGCGGCGGGCGGCCTCCTCCACGCTCTCATCGGCCTCGACCCGGCCCGCCGGGATCTCGTAGGTCCAGGCGTCGGGGATGAAGCGGTGGCGCCAGAGCAGCAGGACCCCGCGGCCGGGGTGGTGAACCACGACCCCCACCGCCGGGCGCGCGACGCGGACGGCGTGGTGCTGGATCCGGCCCCCGGTGGGGAGATCGACGGTCGCGAGCTCCAGCTGGAGCCAGTCGCAGCGGTGCAGCACCGTGGTGGCGCGGACCCGCCAGAGGTGGGCGGGGTCGCGGGCGGGCTCGGGGTCGGTCACGCGGGCATGCGGGGCTCAGTACCCGGCGTGCTTGTCGAGCCGGTTGCGGAGCGGCTCGCCCCGCTGGAAGCGGCCGAGGTTGTCGTCGAAGATGGCCACGATCCGGGAGTTCTCGGAGGCCACCGTGCTGGCCGAGTGCGGGCTGAGCAGCACCTGAGGCAGATCCCACAGCGGGCTGTCGGGAGCCAGCGGCTCGTGCTCCACGACGTCCAGCACGGCTCCCCCCAGGTGGCCGTCGCGGAGGGAGGCGATGAGCGCGCTCTCCACCACGCAGGGCCCCCGGCCCACGTTGATCAGCACCGCCCCCTGAGGCAGCCGCGCGAGCCGAGCCGCGTCGATGAGATGGTGGGTGGCCGCTGTCAGAGGACAGCTGATCACGAGGAAGTCGGCCCGCGGGAGCCACGCGTCGAGCTCCTCCACCGGCACGATCGGCTCGGCCGGGGAGCCGGCCCCCGCGCGGGGACGGCGGGTGCAGCCCACAACGCGCATCCCCAGCGCCGCGCAGGCGCCCGCCACCGCCGTGCCCACCCGGCCCATCCCCACCACCACCACCACCCGCCCGGCGAGCTCGGTGGTGGCGGAGCGCTCCCACCGGTGGGCCCGCTGCTGGTCCAGCAGGTGGGACACGCGCTTGGCACACCAGAGCATGCCCAGCAGCGCGAACTCGGCCAGCGGTCCCGCGTGCACCCCGCTGGCGGTGGTGATCACCGGCAGGTCGGAGTCGGCCAGCCCGACCCGCTGCACCAGCTCGCCCACCCCCGAGCTGGTGGTCTGGATCCAGCGCAGCCGCGGCCGGGCCCGAAGCCGCGACTGGAGCTCCACCGGCCCGAAGTCGACCAGGATGTCCGCGGCGTCCAGCAGAGCGTTCCACTCCCGCTCCCGCTCGGGATGGTCGGCCACGGTCGCGAAGGGATGGTGGGCGGGGAATCGCGCCGGCGCGAGCAGGGACTCGGGGAGGATGAAGTCGACCGCCCGGTGCCGCTGGCGCAGACCCTCGACCAGCTCCGCCTCCAGCGGGGTCGTGATCAGGGCGCGCAGCCGCTGGGGCGCGTCGACAGCGGTCACCGGCACGCGGACGCGATCCGCCCCCCGGACCCGCGGGAGCGCCCTCCACATGACCGCGGGGTCCGGGCGGGGACGGGAACACGGGGGGCGCCCAGCCACCCCAGGAGAGTCGGGAGCCGCCGCCCCGTCGCGGCCACCCGACCACCCCCCTTCGGAGACGTCCCCCTCACGCCGATCTCGTGATCTGCCGAGGCCCGTGGCGATCGGGGCCAAGCGTCGATCCCCGCGCCGGGCCCCGCCGGGCTCCCACCGCCCCCGCCCCGGCACCGATCTCGGTGCGGGCGGATCCGCCGGCAGGGGTCCGCGCGTACTCATCGCGGAGGCGCTGGTACGCCTCCTCCAAGTGAGCGGTGATCATGGCGGTGGCGCCGGACTCGTCGCCCGCGGCGATCGTGTCACAGAGTTCGTGGTGCTCCACCGCCGCGATCACTCGATAGTCGTCGTTGACGATGTGGCGGCTGAGCAGGAAGCGGTACACCTGGGGCTGGATCATCGCCCAGCACGCATAGAGGCGCTGGTGCCCGGCGAGCCGGTAGACCTGGTCGTGGAACTGGACGTCGCGCTCGGCCACCGCCCGGGCCGGCTCGGTGGCGGCGGCGGCCCGGACCCGGTCCGCGCCCTGGCGCAGGGCGGCGACATCCGCCGGGGTGGCGCGCGCCACCGCCAGCCGGATCGCGAGGCGCTCCAGGCTGACCCGCAGGCTGTGGAGCTCGTCGATGTCCGCGACGCTGAGGCCGACCACGATCGCGCCGCGGTGACGGCGCAGCTGGACCAGCCCCTCGTGGTCGAGCTGGACCAGCGCGTCCCGCACCGGGCTGCGGCTCACCTCGAACAGCGCCGCGAGATCGGTCTCGCGCAGGTGCTGTTCGGGCCCGAACACCCCGGTCACGATCGCCTCGCGCAGCCGGACCGCGACCTCCTCGGCGAGGCTGCGGCTGGAGATGGCGGCCAGCGGTCGCGCATCGGTCGCGGGCGAGAGGGTCACGGCGCCATACATATTGTCGACAACGACCCACGCCGTCAAGCACCGCGCAGCCCGGGGAACCCCGACGCCCCGGGCCGGGGGGCCTCAGCCGGCAGGGCGCGGGCGCACCCCCCGGACGGTGTGGTCGGACTCGGTGTGGCGCCGGACCAGCTCCAGCGCGCGGGCGGTCCCGAGCGCGTCGTCGCGGGCGAGGTGGAGCGGGCCCTCCCGGCCGGCGAGCACGCGGTGGATGTGGCGGATGGCGAAGGTGAAGGACGGCTCGCCGCCGGCCAGGCGCTCGCGGGTGACGGTGGTGCCGCGGTGGAGTTCGAGCACGTCGGCCGCGTCGGGATGGTAGGGGTTGCTGAGTCGGATCGCGCCCTCGGTGCCGAGGATGCGGGTCTCGGCGTCGTACGCCCGCTCCAGCCCGCAGGTGAAGAGCAGCCGGCGACCGGCGGGGAACCTCAGCATCCCCTGGGTCTCGGCGTCGACCTCGTGACCCTCGCGACGCTCGAGCGCGCGCGCCGCCACCGGCTCGGTGCCGAACACCAGCCGGGCGAGGTGGATTGGGTAGCAGCCGACGTCATTGAGGGCGCCCCCCCCGCACCCGGCCGACCAGCGGATGTTCTCCGGAGCCCGGACCCGGAAGTGGAACCCGCCGAGCACCTCCCGCGGCTCGCCGATGGCCCCCTCGGCCAGCAGCGTCTGGAGCCGCCGGGCCTGGGGGTGGAAGGGGAAGACGAATGCCTCCCAGATCAATCCGCCGGTCCGCTCGGCCGCCGTCAGGATCGATTCCACCTTGCCCACCGACAGCCCCAGCGGCTTCTCGCACAGTACCGCCTTGCCGGCCTCCAGGGCCCGAATCGCCCACGCGGGGTGGAGATGGTTGGGCAGCGGCAGGTAGACTGCCTGGACCCGCGGGTCGGCGAGCGCCCGCGCGTAGCTCCCCACCGTCGCGAGCGGGGCCTCGCGCTCGGCGAAGGCCCGGCCCCGCGCCAGGTCCCGGCTCCCGACCACCACCACTCGGCCCCCGCCGGCCCGGAGCAGAGCCGGCAGGAAGGCGGCGCGCGCGATGTTGGCGGTGCCCAGCACCGCCCACCCGACCGGGGCATCCTCGCTCATCGCCCGATCCCGCTGGAGGCGCGACGATGGGCCGCCCCCGCCTGTCCCCGCCGCGCCACCTGCCTCAGCGGGTTCCGGACTCCCAGCCGGACAGATACGCCTCCTGCTCCGCCGTCAGCGTGTCGATCGTGATCCCCATCGCCGCCAGCTTGAGCGCCGCGATCTCGGCGTCGATCGCCGGCGGCACATCGTGGACGGCCACCGCCAGCTGGCTGCGGTGCCGCACCAGGTGCTCCACGCACAGCGCCTGGTTGGCGAATGACATGTCCATCACCGCGGCGGGATGCCCCTCCGCCGCCGCCAGATTGAGCAGACGCCCCTCGGCCAGGAGGTGGAGCCGGCGACCGTCGCGGAGCCGGTACTCGACCACGTGACGGCGCACCTCGCGGACCGCCACCGCGAGCTCGTCGAGCGCGGCGATGTTGATCTCGTCGTTGAAGTGGCCGCTGTTGGCGATGATCGCGCCGTCCTTGAGCCGCTCCAGGTGGCGGCGGTCGACCACGTTGCAGTCACCGGTGACGGTGATGACCACATCCGCAATCGGGGCCGCCGCGGCCAGTGTCATCACCTGGAACCCCTCCATCACCGCCTCCAGGGCGCGCACCGGCTGGACCTCGGTCACCACCACCTGGGCGCCCATCCCGCGGGCGCGGGCCGCCAGGCCGCGCCCGCACCAGCCGAATCCGCAGACCACCAGCGTGCGGCCGGCGAGGAGCATGTTGGTGGCCCGGATCAGTCCATCGAGGGTGGACTGACCGGTGCCGTAGCGATTGTCGAAGAGGTGCTTGGTGAGGGCCTGGTTGACCGCGATCACGGGATAGCGGAGGACGCCGTCGCGGGCCATCGCCCGCAGCCGCACCACCCCGGTGGTGGTCTCCTCGGTGCCGCCCCAGATCCCCGCCAGCAGGTCGGTGCGCTCGGTGTGGAGGATCCCCACCAGGTCGGCCCCGTCGTCCATGGTGAGCGCCGGCGCGTCGCCGAGCGCCTGGGTGATGTGGGCGTAGTAGGTGGCACGGTCCTCCCCCCGGCGGGCGAAGGTCGCCACCCCGGAGGCCGCCAGCGCCGCCGCCACCGGATCCTGGGTGGAGAGCGGGTTGCTGGCGCACAGACGCACGGCGGCCCCGCCCTCCCCGAGGGCGCGCGCCAGGTTCGCTGTCTCCGCCGTGACATGCAGGCAGGCGGACACCCGAACCCCCTCGAGCGGGCGCTCGGCACGGAAGCGCTCGCGGATCCGGGCCAGCACCGGCATCTCCCGCGCGGCCCAGTCGATCAGCTTGTCGCCAGTGTCAGCCTGGGCGAGGTCGGCCACATCGTGGGGCGTCAGGATCGGCGGCATGATGGGCTCTCCCTCAGAAGCTGACCAAGGCGGTGACCGGGAGCCCCCCCAGCTGGGCCCGTCCCCCCAGCGGGAGCAGCTCGACCAGGAAGGCGCCCGCCACCGCCACTCCACCGAGCTGGCGCACCAGCCGAACCGCCGCCGCGGCGGAGCCGCCGGTGGCGAGAACGTCGTCGACGATCAGCACCCGCTGTCCGGGCTCCACCGCATCGCGGTGCAGCTCCAGCACCGCCTCGCCGTACTCCAGGCTGTAGGCCGCGCTGACGCTGGCAGCCGGCAGCCGGCCCGACTTGCGGACCGGGACCAGTCCCACCCCCAGCTGGTGAGCGAGCACCCCCCCGATCGGGAAGCCACGGCTCTCGATCGCGGCCACGAGGTCGAGGGGGGTGTCTCGGAAGGCCTCCACCAGGGCGTCGCAGGCGGTGCGGAACGCTGTGGCGTCCTTGAAGAGGGTGGTGAGGTCCTTGAACAGGATCCCCGGCTTGGGGAAGTCGGGGATGTCACGGATCCTGGCGGCCAGGGCTGAGGACAGATCGGATGGGGGGCGGGCCACAAAACCTCCGGCGGTCGTCTCCGCTCCCGAGCCCGGCCCGGATCAGAGCGGTGGAGTCGGCCCGACGCATGGTAGACGAGCGTTGCCCATCCGCGACCGGCGCCTCCCGACGACAGCCGACCGCCGCCTATCCTGAGAGCACGGCCCCATCCGCGCGGAGGACTTCGTGACCGCGTTTCCCGAATCGCCGATCGCGCCCCCCGCCCCGCTGGTGCTGGTGGCCTGCACCGCCACCCACCGGGCCGGCCCGTCCGGCGAGATCGCCCAGGCGGGCGTCAACCGCGCCTACCTCGACGCGCTCTCCTCGCAGGGGCTGGCCCCCGTCCTGCTCCCGGCCGGAGCCCCGCTCCCCGCCCGCCTGCTCGCCCTCGCCGACGGGCTCCTGCTCCCCGGCGGGGTCGACCTGGTCCCCGACCGGTACGGCGAACCGCCCCACCCCAGCACCGAGACCGACCCCGCGCTGGACCGGCTGGAGCAGGAACTGCTGATCCCCCTGCTGGCCGACGACCGCCCGGTCCTGGCGATCTGCCGTGGATTCCAGGCGCTCAACGTGGCGCTCGGCGGCTCCTTGGTCCAAGACCTCGCCAGCCTGCGGCCGGGGCCGGTCGACCACCATCCCGACCGGGGACGCACCCACATCGCCCACCGCCTGCGGGTGGAGCCGGGGTCGGAGCTCGCGGCCGCCCTGGGGGCGACCGATGTCGCGGTCAACAGCCTGCACCACCAGGGAATCGCCCGGCTCGCCTCGAACCTGCGCGCCACCGCCTGGGCCGACGACGACCTGGTCGAGGGGGTGGAGATGCCGGACCGTCGCTTCGTCCTCGGGGTCCAGTTCCATCCCGAGGAGCTGTGGCAGCTGTCGGCGCCGATGGCGCGGCTCTTTGGCGCCTTCGGCGAGGCGGTTCGTCGGGCGAAGTCGGCGCGGTCCCACGGGGACGCCCGGGCGGCGGCGGCCTCGCCCCGGTGAGGGCGCACCCGGCCGCCGGCCCCGACTCCCCAGCCTTGGTGCTGGTGACGCGCCGCCTCCCGGCCGCGGCGATGGTGCGGCTGGCGGCCCACGTCCGCCTCACCGTGCCCGAGGGAGACGCCCCGGTGGCGCGCGGGGAGCTGCTGCGCGCGGTCGCCGGACGGGTCGGGATCATCACCGTGCTCACCGACATCGTCGACGACGCCCTGCTGACGGCGGCCGGCCCTCAGCTGCGGATCGTGGCCAACTACGCAGTTGGCTACGACAATGTCGACGTGGGCGCCTGCACCGCCCGCGGGGTCCTGGTCTGCAACACCCCGGACGTCCTCACCGAGGCCACCGCCGACTGCGCCTTCGGGCTGGTGCTTGCGGCGGCCCGGCGGGTGGCCGAGGGCGACCGCCTGGTTCGCAGCGGTCGCCCGTGGGCATGGGGGCCGGAGTTCATGCTCGGGACCGACGTCCATGGCAAGACCCTCGGGCTGGTCGGGCTGGGGCGGATCGGGCGGGCGGTGGCGCGGCGCGGGCGGGGATTCGGAATGCGGGTCGTGTACAGCGCCCGGGCCCGTCAGCCCCCGGCGGTCGAGCGCGAGCTCGCCGCCACCTGGATGCCGCTCCGGGAGCTGCTCCAGACCAGCGATGTCGTCAGCCTCCACACCAGCCTCTCCCCGACCACCCGTCATCTGATCGACCGTGAGCGGCTGGGGTGGATGAAGCCCAGCGCGGTGCTGGTCAACACCGCCCGCGGGCCGATCATCGATGAGGCCGCCCTGGCCGAGGCGCTCGCGGCCGGACGGCTGCGCGCCTGTGGCCTGGACGTGTACGAGCACGAGCCCGCCGTCCATCCGGGCCTGCTCGCCAACCCCCGAGCGGTGCTCCTCCCCCACCTCGGCAGCGCCACCGAGGAGACCCGGCTGGCGATGGCCGACCTCGCCATCGACAACCTGCTGGCCGGACTGCGCGGGGAGCGCCCCCCCACCCCGGTCAATCCTGAGCTGCTGGACCCGACCCGGAGCGCCGGCTAGCGGGAGTTTCCAGAGCCGGTTCGGCTAAGAGACGCGCGGGGCGGCGGAGCGCCGGGTACTAGCCTCACGTTTTCAGGTGCGCGCTGGGAGCCGGCGTGCTGGTGGCGGGACGCACGGGTGTGGGCGCTCGACGCCGGGCGAGCCGCGGCACGGCCTGTCGGGGGTAGGGGCGAGGGGCCCAAGCAAGCCGTCAGGAGGCCGGGGCGGGGTATCGGGGCCGCCGGAAGGCGCGCTCGGATCGGGTCAGGCGGCCCAGGGCCGGCTGACGGGCTGATGGGCCACGGGCGCGCGCGGGGGGAGGCGGGGTCCCGATCCCGGGCCCAGGGCCCGGTGGCGTCGAGGGGCCGGATGGGGCGCGGGCGGGAGCGGACCAGCCGGCCGGCGACCGGGAGCCCCGGGGAGCGCCGCCGCTTGGGTCGGGCAGCAGAGCCGGGTCGGGGCCAGCGGCCCCAGGACCAGCCCGACCGGAGGGGTCTGGAGGCTGCGGCCGGGGACGGGGGCCAGCCCGCAGGCCGTGGCGTCCGTGATCGGGTCCTCCACCCGGGCGTGGTGATGGGGGCGGGCCTCACGGTGGGTGCAGTGGGATCGGCAGCGTTGGTGATCAGCGCCGGGTGGCGGAGCCCGGGGGGCCGGGGGGGAGCGACGAGGTGGTCGGTGGCACCGGGATGGGTCTCGTCCCGCCGCACCCGCACCCGGGACCCCCCGGGCCCCCGCGAGCGGTCCAGCCGGGAGATGATCGCGCTCACCCACGGGTTCACCCGCCTCAACCCCGCCAGGCGGCAGCCGGCGGGCGCGGCGACGCGGGGCTGGGCCTCGGTGATCCGAGCGGGCCGCGACCCGTGCTGGGGCGGGTTGGTCGATGGCTCATGCGCCAGAGCAAAAGGGGCGGCTCCGGTGCGCTCGGGGCTCGCCAGCTCGGAGGTGGCGATAAGGGTGCCGGTGGCCGTTCTGACGCTGTCGATCAACGGGGGCGTTACACCCGCCTGCTCCGGGATGGGTCGCCGCCCGCTGCCGCGCAGCTGCTGGTGGATCATCTGCCAGCGCTCGTCGGTCAGGTCGGCGGCCATCAGTGAACCGATCTGCACGGCGCTGCCCATGATCGCCAGGACACCGTCGAGTTGCGCCGTGAGCGCGCCCACAGCGTCAGGGATGTCGCCGTGCAGCAGGGTCGAGTGAGCCACGGCCGTGGCTCCCGGACAGGGGTGGACGCGAGGTCCCTGGGCGAGTCGGTCAGCGCTACCGTGAACGGGCCACCCTGGACGTTCCCGCGCGCCCGCAGCCCCTCCAAGGTGCACCGCCCGAACAGCTATCCTGCGATGGCCGCCCCCGGCCGCCATCCGCTTGGCCCTCGCCCGGGCCGCAGCCTCGCCGGACGGTGCGGCCCGGTGGCCCCAGCCGGCCTGCGTGCCCGTGTCCCGGGGGTCTTCCTCGCGGCCCCCGGGCCCGGGATCACGCCATCCAACCTCACAGGGGTCATGCCCACGATTCGACTCACCTGAGGCGTCCTGCGGCTCTCAGGTGCGGCCGCCTGCCCCGGTTGACGAGAGCGGCTCATGGCCGTCAGCGTGGAGCCCTGGGTGACCTTAGATCCGACCTCCCTCACTTAGGACGCCGCGCAGCCTGCGGGCAAACGCCTCCGGCTGGCCGGGGTATCCGGAGTCATCCCCGAGGAAGCCCCCGTGGTGGCTGGGGAAGACCGTCACCGGCTGACCCAGGAGGTGGGCTGCGGCCACGGACGTGCGTGCGGTGATCGTCCCGGTGGACTCGTCGCCCACCGCGATCACGATGCGAGTCGGCGCCGCGGACAGCGCGTCGAAGTCGGGGCGATAGCTGGTGACCGCCGAGGAACGGTCTGAGAGCAGCGGGTCGTCGCGAGCGCCATCGTCCGCGGTCGCCATCCCGAACTGGGCGGGATCCGGTGTCGATTGTTCGAAGTACTCCTTGGTGAACTCTCCCCGCCATGCCGTCATGGCGATGAAGGCCGCCATGCCAACCCCCCGCCCCTGGGCCGCGTACGCCCTCCGAATCTGGGCCAGGGCGCGCTCAGCAGGATCCGAGTCTGCAAGCACCGGCACCAGCGGCGGCTCGTGCGCCACCAGCACGGTGACGTCGTTGGGATATGCTGCCACGAGCGCGAGCGCGGTGACCGCGCCGCCACTGCTTGCGAACATGTCGACCGGGCCGACGTCGAGAGCCCCGATGACAGCGTGCACATCCTCCGCCTGGACGCTGGGCACGTTGTCGACCCGGCCGTCTTTGCGGAGGCTGCGGCCGAGACCGCGCGGATCATAGGTGATCACTGTGCGGTCGGGGAAGTACGCCGCCAACGTGCGAAAGCCGCCTGCCTCCATCGGCTGCCCGATCATGAACAGCGGGGGGCGGCCGTCGGCGCTGGGCAGCGGACCCTGGACATCGTAGACGAGGTCGGCCTCGGCGGTTTCCAGCGTGTGTGTCTGCAGGGAAGCGGCTGTGGGTCGGTCCGCGAGCAGCTGCTCGAGCTTGGCGAGCTGCTCGGACCAGCCCTGCTCGGCCCCGGCCATCGCCTCCGCGGGCGGCATCGGCTCGAAGTAGGACTGGCGCACGGTGAGCGCGGTGCCCCCGGCGCGGGCCTCAAACGTCACCTCGATGAGGGTGGCGAAGAGCTCGCCCTGCTCGTCGTTGACGGCCCGAGCACTCATCACCAGGCGATGCGGACGATCGATCTCGTAGTACTCACCCCCCATGTAGTGGGAAAACTGGGCCGCGGCAGGGATCGAACTCGGCCACTCCATCGCGAGCCGGTAGCTCCCGCCGATGCGCAGGTCCACCTCTGCGGCGGGGCAGGTGAAGCCGTGGGGCCACCACCATTTTTGGAGGTGCTCCGGGTCTGTGAAGGCGTCAAAGGCGCGCTCCGGCGAGGCATTGAGGGAGCGCTCAATCACAAGCTGCTGGGTCGGAGTCGCGGAACGGACGTCCACCGCGGCACGGGGCTGGGGCATCGGGATTCTCCTTGGCACTGAGTGATTCGGCTTGGGCGGCAAGATGGGCATCGAGACGGTCGAGGCGGTCCGCCCACTCGGCGTGGGCGCGGCGGAGCCAGTCGTCCACCGGGAGCAGGCCCGCGAGCTGAAGTCGCGCCGGGCGGCGCTGGCCGTCGCGGGCCCGGCCGACGAGGCCGGCCCGCTCCAGCACTTTGAGGTGCTTGGTGATGGCAGGCTGCGTCAGAGGTGAGGCCTGTGCGAGCTCGACGACGCCAGCCTCGCCGGCCGCCAGGCGCTCGAGGATCGCCCGGCGGGTGGGGTCTGCCAGGGCCCCGAAGGCGCGACTCAGGGGATCATCAGTATCCATCACCATCAAGTTATATAACTATTCGGTAAAAGTCAAGTCCGCCGTGACCTCGGGAGCGTGAGGGCCGCCTCGCGCGGCTTGGACGCAAGCGTGGTCTTCGGGCCTGCCGCCGACGTCCGCAAGGTTTCCCTCAGCCCTGCGATGGGGGCGGAGAAGGCCAAGCACTCGCGGACCTGGACCCCGGTCCCACGGTGCCGTCGCGGGCCTATCGCTGATCGCCCGCAGGCCGGGGTGACGCCAGCTCGTGGCTCGCAGGACCGGCTTCACCACGGCGCGCGGCACCCCGGTCTCGCTTCTCGACCCACCCCACGCTCGCCACCCGACAGGGGTCACCCGAAGCGGTGCGGGGCCGGTGCCTCCCCGGTGCTGGCCCGCCCCCGACTCAAAGGGTGCGTGCGGAGGGGGCGCCCCCCTGGCGCCCGGTGGCTCTCGGACTCGCGAGGTGCCCGCCGCACCCGCGCACCGCGCACTGCCTCGCGCCCCACCCGGATGGGGTGGCCGCCCCGACCCGCACCGCCTCCACCCGCCGGCCATCCCCAGCATCCACCAGCCCCGCCTGGGAGCTTCCCTCCGGGGGGGACTGGGGGCTGGATTGAGCCCGCGGGCGCGGCCCAGGCGCATCGGCTCCCCCGCACGCATCACTCCCAGCGTGGGATCGGTGACCGGGGCTGCCGCCCCCTCACGGCTGTGGATGGCCCGGTGCCTGTGAGAAGGGGCGCCTCGGGGCGGCGACGGCGCGTCCGGCACCTCGACCTCGTTCGCCGCCGCGGACAGGACCACGTCTGTCCCCGGAGCCGACCGACCTCCGGTTGTGGAGTCACCGGATCCCGAGCCATCTGACTGAATCGAACCGGTGACCATCGGCGCGCGGCCGAGGGCAGCAGGGTTGCGCGGTACCAGGCTTGACTCTCGATCGGCTGGGCCGGGTCTTTCGGGTTCGGGATTTTGTCCTCCTGGGGTCGGGGGCGGCGGTCTGCCTGATCGACGACGGGAGCCACATCGTCACCCTCGCCGGCGAGTCAGCCGGGAAGGGGGAGCACGGGGACCGGCCCCAGCGCGATCGTGGGTGAGCGGACGGCGCGAACCCGACCGGCGGGACCGGATGCGGGGTCAGCCGGCCCCGGCGCGCCCCACCGCCGGCCACGTCCAGGTGGCGCCGTTCCATCGGGCGGCGACGGCCAGCTCCCCCGCCCCCCGCTGACGGAGGCCGACCGCGACGCACTCGCGCGGACGGGGGCAGGCCACGGCATCGAACGCATCGTCCCCGCCGACCGGACCCGCGACCGCCATCGGGGTCCAGGCCGCTCCGGTCCAGGACGCCGCCGAGGGGGTCTGGTCGCCAGCGCCGCCGGCGCGCCGCGCCCCCACCGCCAGGCAGGCGCTGGCCGCCGCACACGCCAGCCGGTCGACACCGATCAAGCCAGGGCCGCCGGAGGGGCCGGTCGGCGTCCACCGCCCCCCCGCCGAGCGGAGCAGAACCGGCTGGCCAGCGTGGCGGGACTGGGTGCCCAAGGCCAGACAGGGCAGCGCGGCCGGGCAGGCGACCGCAGCGACCGGGTCGGCCGCCCCCACCAGGGTCCAGCCGCTGGGCCGCCACCACTCCGCCACCGACGCGGGGGGGAGGCCGCCCGCGCCGCCGAGCGTGGCCGACCCGACCGCGGCGCAGCTATCGACGCCCGCGCACGCGACCTGATCCAGCCGACTCGCGGCCCACCCGCCGCGGAGCACCGGCGGGGCCAGCGACCAGCTCCGCCCATTCCACCGCTCCGCCAGCGGCTGCTGCTCCCCGAGCGTGGCCTGCCGGCTGCCGACCGCCAGGCAGCTGCGGGCGGTGGCGCAGGCGACCGCGAGCAGCTCCGCCCCGGAGCCGGCGGGCGCCCCGCGCATCGCGGACCAGCCCCGTCCCCGACCCACCAGCACCAGGGCACGGGTGCCGGAGCGGTCCTGGGCATAGCCGACCACGATGCAGGTGGCGGCGACGCACGCGACTCCGCTCAGGGTCACGAAGGCGTACCCGGGGACGCGCACGGGAGCGGCGGCCGTCCATCGCCGCCCGTCCCAGGTCTCGACCAGCCCGGTGGCGGAGTCCAGTCCGGTGGCAGCGCCCACCGCGACGCAGCGGGTGGTGCTGGGGCACGCGACGCCCAGCAGCTGGGTCGAGACCGGCACCAGCGCGGACCCGATCCCAGCGGCGGGACCGGGGGCGAGGGTGAGCACGGCGGCGGCGGCGAGCGGAAGCGCACCCCGCCCGGCGCCGGGCCGGGTGCGGCCCGCGCCCCGGGGGCCCGACCCGCTCACGGGGGGGGGGCCGCGACGCCCGCGCCGGTGCGGCGTTGGGGGCCGGGGCCGGCCGGCCGCCGAGGCCGGCACCGCAGGGATCGCGGCGGTGCGGTCCGCGCGGTCGATCGTGATCTCGCTCGGCATGGTGGTCTCCCGAGGGCCGCCCCGGCGGCGCGCGGCGGGGGCTCCCCCACTATGGCGCCGCACCGGGTGGAGCGGACAGTCAGGGCCGGGCCCCGAGGGCGGCGTCAGCTCGAGGGCGTCCCCCCCGCGGGCAGGGGCCCGGCGGTGCGCCAGCGCCGCCGGATCCACAAGGAGACGTACACCAGCCCGACCAAAGCGGGGACCTCGATGAGAGGCCCGACCACGCCGGCCAAAGCCTCGCCGGAGGCGACCCCGAAGACGCCGATCGCCACCGCGATCGCGAGCTCGAAGTTGTTGCCGGCGGCGGTGAAGGCGAGGGTGGTGACCCGCGGGTAGGCCAGGCCGAGCCGGCGGCCGACCCAGAAGGAGCTCCCCCACATCAGCGCGAAGTACGCCAGCAACGGGAGGGCGATCCGCACCACCGCGACCGGGTCGGTGGTGATGGCGCGCCCCTGGAGGGCGAACAGCACGACCACGGTGAAGAGCAGGCCGTAGAGCGCCCAGGGGCCGATCCGCGGTAGGAACTGCCGCTCGTACCAGAGCGCGCCCCGACGGCGGGTGCCCACCAGCCGGGTGAGGGCCCCGGCCAGCAGGGGCACGCCGAGGAAGACCCCCACCATCGCCGCGATGGTCAGCGGCGAGACCCGCAGGCTGGAGCGGGCCAGCCCGAGCCAGCCCGGAAGGATCCGCAGGTAGAAGGCTCCCAGGCCGGCGTAGGCGACCACCTGGAAGACCGCGTTGAGCGCCACCAGCACCGCCGCCGCCTCGCGGTCGCCCCCGGCCAGGTCGTTCCAGATCAGCACCATCGCGATGCAGCGCGCCAGCCCCACCAGGATCACGCCGGTGCGGTAGGCGGGCAGGTCGGGCAGCAGGAGCCAGGCGAGGGTGAACATCAGCGCCGGCCCCACCACCCAGTTGAGCAGCAGCGACGCGGCCACCAGGCGGCGGTCGGCGGTGACCCGGGGGAGGCGCCCGTAGTCGACCCGGGCCAGCACCGGGTACATCATCACCAGCAGCCCGATCGCGATCGGCACCGACACGGTGCCGACCTGGATCCGGTGGAGGAGCGCGGCCAGACTCGGCCAGAGCCGGCCCAGCCCAAGGCCCGCCGCCATCGCGAGCAGGATCCAGACCGGCAGGAGTCGGTCGAGGCCCGACAGCCGGCTGATCAGGTGCTCCTGGGCCAGGTCGGACGCCGGGCGAGCCGCCATCTGTCCCCTCTGCGGTCGGGTCCGGCGGGCCGGGATCGGACCCGGCCCCGCGCAGAGTATATCATTATCTATAGATATAGATGCCCAGCCTCCCACTCCCCGCCCCCCGCCCCCCGGCGCCCGCTGGGGCGGCCCGCGATCCCCTGCTGGCTGGGGTGCGCGCGCTCGCCGACCCCACGCGGCTCGAGATCATCCGGCGCCTCGCCACCGAGCAGCTCTGCGTCTGCCACCTGGTCGACGAGCTCCAGCTCCCCCAGCCGCTGGTGAGCCATCACCTGGGCGTCCTCGCCGCCGCCGGTCTGGTCGATCGCGAACGGCACCGGTACTGGATCTACTACCGCCTGCGCCCGGGCGCCTTGGATCCGCTCGCCGCCTGGCTCGGCCGCCTCCCCCGCTCGGCCCCATGGCGGCGGCCGTGCGGCGACCCCGGCGACGGTCGGGGGAGGCGGGCGGTGGGGGAGGCGGACGCCCTCAGACCGGCGGGGCGGGCGGGCGCAGCCACCTCCGCCACGGGGTCGGCTCCAGCCAGCGGTCGACGGAGGCCGGGGGGACCACCCGGCGCGCCCGGATCAGGCGGCGGGCGCGCCACGCGCGCGGGAGGTGGCGCGCGACCAGGGCGGCGGCCGCGAGCGTCGAGGGCCGGCGGATCGCGGCCCGACCCCAGCGCATCAGGGTGAACGCCACGATCGCGGACCCGTCGCGCCGGATCACGGTGGCCGCGTCCGCGTTGCGCGCCAGCAGGAGGATCCGGTTGGCGAGAACATGGCGCTCGATTGCGGCGCTGCGCCAGCCCTGGCTGCCCCCTCGATGGTGGATCGCGGTGGCGCGGGGCTCGTACCAGGCCTCCCAGCCACGCCAGCGCGCCCGCCAGTCGAGATCGACATCCTCCTGGTAGGCGAAGAACTCCACCGGCAGGACCTCACCGAGGACGGCGACGTCCTGAAGCATGGCGCGACGGTAGATCGCCGCCGCCGCACACACCCCAAACACCTCGCGGGCCACGTCCCAGCGGTCGTCGTCGAGCTCCCCGGCGCCGCGGTTGTAGGCCCACCCCGACCGGGTGATCCCGTGCCCGGCGGAATCCAGCACCACCCCGCCGCGGGGCCCCTGCGCCCGTCGCAGCCGACCCGCCACGCTGCCCGCCGCAGGTCGCGCCCGGAGCCGGTCGAGGGCGCGCGCGAGGAAGTCGCGGTCGAGCTCGGCGTCGACGTTGCAGAGGCAGATGAACTCGCCCCGGCTGGCGCCCACCCCCTGGTTGGTGGCCCAGGCGAACCCCCGGTTGCGGCGAGCGCGCAGGCACCGCACCCCCGGTTGCGCCGCCCACCACGCTCCCGACCCGTCGCGGGAGCCGTTGTCGACCACCAGCAGCTCCACCGATGGGTGGGTCTGCGCGCGCAGGGCGGCGAGGCAGCGGCCGGCATGGGCGGCCCCGTTCCAGTTGGCGAGCACGACCGAGACCAGCCCGGGGACGCCGCCGCCCTCGGGGGGGCAGGCCGAAGTCACGGACTGACCCGGGGATCCCGGCGCACCAGGTTCCAGGCGGTCAGCCCGAGCAGCCGGCCGAGGATCCCCAGCGCCACCCAGGGGGCCAGCCCCAGGCCCCACCCCGCCGCGTAGTGCTGCCGGTAGAAGCGCCACATCGAGCCGTGAAAGTGCCAGAGCATGGGCACCGCCCGCTGCCGGCTGCTGCGCCCCTTGTGGTGGCGCACCCGGGCCCGGGGCTCGTACCAGACCGTGTAGCCGGCGACCCCCAGCCGCCAGCACAGGTCGAGGTCCTCCCCGTACATGAAGTAGCCGGGGTCGAACCCCTGAACTCGGTCCCAGGCGGTCCGCCGCACCAGCAGGCAGGCCCCGCTGCCGCTGTCGATCGGCCCGGGCTGGTCCACCGGCCGGTCGGTGAGGTTGTAGGCGGCCAGCCGGGGGTGGTCCGGGAAGAGACGGCTCAGCCGGCTGAGCCGGAAGAACGCGGTCGCGGGGCTGGGGAAGGAGCGGCGGCAGGCGAGGTCGAGCCGGCCGTCGGGACGATCGATTCGGGGGGACACCGCACCCCGGCGGGGGTCCTGGTCGAGCGCCGCACACAGGGCCGCCAGCGCGCCCGCGGTGAGCTCGGCGTCGGGGTTGAGCAGCAGCAGCGCCGCGCCGTCGAGACCGGCGGCGCCGTGGTTCACCGCCCGGGCGAAGCCGAGATTGCGAGCCAGTCGGGTCACGGGCACCCCGGGCGCCGTCTCGGCGACCACCGCCACCGTCCGGTCCGGCGAGGCGTTGTCCACCACCCGCAGATGGGACGGGGCCAACCCCTCGGCCAGGCATGAGCGGACCGCGGCCGCCACCTCGGTGGCCGACCGGTGGGTGACGATCACCGCGCGCACCTGGTCGGGGCTCACGGCGGGACCGACCCGGCTGCCAGCGCAGCGGCGATCGCCCCCTCGCGCTCGCCGGCGAGGTAGGCGTTCAGCCCCACCTCCCAGTCCGGCAGCGGCGCCTCCCCGAGGGCGCGCCAGGCGCCGGCGTCGAGCACCGACCGGACCGGCCGCGGCGCCGGGGCGCCGAAGTCGGCGGTGGCGATCGGCTCGACCGGGACGTCGAGGCCCAGGCCGCCGACGATCGCCCGCGCGAAGCCCCACCAGCTGGTCTCGCCCCCATTGGTGAGGTGATACACCCCAAAGGCGCGGGTCTCCACCAGGCGGGCGATCGCGGGGGCGAGGTGCCCGGTCCAGGTGGGGCTGCCCTGCTGGTCCTGCACCACCCGAAGCCGGCCATCGCGACGGGCGAGTCGGCACATCGTGAGCACGAAGTTGGGGCCCTCGGCGCCGTAGAGCCAGGCGGTTCGAACCAGGTAGGAGCGTGCGCCGCCGTGGAGCAGCTCCTGCTCGCCCGCCCACTTGCTGGCGGCGTACACCCCCCGGGGCTCGGGGCGGTCCCACTCGCGCCAGCGGTGATCCGGCCGCGGTGGGGGCCCCCCGAAGACGAAGTCGGTGCTGACGTGGCAGCAGGCGACGCCAGTGGCGGCGCAGGCGTTGACGAGGTGGCGCACCGCCAGCTGGTTGTCGCGGTGGGCCGCCTCCGGCTCCGACTCGGCGCGGTCCACTTTGGTGTAGGCGGCGGCGTTGACCACCACGTCAGGACGCAACCGCTCCAGCGCCTCGCGGGCGGCGCCCGGGAGGGAGAGGTCGAGCTCGCGCCGGGTCCGCGCCACCGGCTCGTGGCCGCGCGCGGCCAGGGCCGGCACCAGAGCTCGGCCCAGCTGCCCCGCGGCTCCGGTGACGAGGACCCGCACCTGGGCTAGAGCTGGGAGCCGGCGCCCGCCAGGGGACGGTAGTTGCGCTGGTAGAAGTCCCAGAAGGCGCCCGACTTGATCGGCTCCCACCAGTCGCGCCGCTCCCGGTACCAGGCAACCGTGGCCGCCAGCCCGGGGGCGAAGGCGCGGGTCGGAGCCCAGCCCAGCTCCCGCATCCGGGCCGTGTCGAGGGCGTAGCGAAGATCGTGTCCGGGTCGGTCCTGGACGTGACGGATCAGCGAGGGGTCCCGACCGGTGAGCTGGAGGATCGCGCGCGCAACGCTGAGCCCGTCGATGGGGTCGTCGCCCTGTCCTATGTTGTAGGCCCGGCCGAGCTCCCCCAGCGCCAACACGGTGGCGATCCCGCGGGCGTGATCGTCCACGTGGAGGTAGTCACGCACCGCGGTGCCCCCTCCGTAGATCGGCAGGGGGCGCTCGTCGAGAGCATTGGTGATGAACAGGGGCACGATCTTCTCGGGGAACTGGTAGGGCCCATAGGTGTTGGAGCCGCGGGTGACCACGATCGGCAGGCGATGGGTCTCGTGGTAGGCCCAGCACTGCATCTCCCCGCCCGCCTTGCTGGCGGCGTAGGGAGAGCGCGGCCGCGGGGGGTCGTCCTCGCGCGAGCGGTGGGGGGCGGCCACGTCGCCATAGATCTCGTCGGTGGAGACCTGCAGGAAGCGGCGGTGGTGGTGCCGCCGGGCCGCCTCCAGCAGCACGAAGGTGCCGTACACGTCGGTCTGGATGAACGCCCCGGGGTCGAGGATGGAGCGGTCGACATGGGACTCCGCGGCAAAGTTGACGATGCAGTCGACCTCGCCCGCGAGCCCCTCCACCACCACGGGGTCGCAGATGTTGCCATGCACGAATCGGTAGCCCGGGTGGTCGGCAACCGCCTCCAGGTTGGCCAGGTTGCCGGCATAGGTGAGCGCGTCCAGCACCGTGATCCCGGGGGGGTCGGGGAGCCCCAGCAGCAGCCGGACGAAGGCGGAGCCGATGAACCCGGCACCCCCCGTCACCAAGAGCCGCCGCGGCAGCTCGGACGCCCAGTCCCGCTCGGCCATCAGATGTTCTCGACCGACCAATCGAACCCGATCCGGGGGTCCTGCCAGCTGATCCGACCCTCGTCGGGGTCGAGGGGATCGTAGGGCTGGGTGACGTAATAGGTGAGCACGGCGTCGGTGAGGCCGAGGACCTGGTAGCCGTGCGCGACCAGGGGCGGAATCGCGATGACCTTGGGGACCCGGTCCCCCGCGATCACCACCTGGACGCGGCCCTCGCTGGGCGACCCCTCACGCAGGTCGACCAGTACCACCCGCACGCTGCCCTGGACGAAGTCCCAGTAGTCCCACTGGCGCTGATGCCAATGGAACGCCTTGATCAGCTCAGGGGGGTTGCCGCCGCGGGCGTAGGCGAGCGAGCGGGACATCTGGGCGAAGGGCTGCTCGGGGATGAAGGGACGCCCGGCGTCGTCGGTGTCGCCGCGCTTCAGCTGCTCCACGAAGAACCCACGGGAGTCGGCGAGCACCCGCAGGGTCTTGATCATCACCCCCTCGATCGGGCCGCTCCGCTCCCCCAGCGGGCGCGCCGGCATCCGCGCCAGCACTCGTTCCATCGCATCCGTCGCCGGCTGCCACGCCATCACCGCCCCCTCGAGCTCACGGGAGTTCCACGCGGGAATGGTCTCCCAGCATCATCCGGTGAGCCTGGGGCAGGGCGACCCCACGCTCCACCACGACATGGCGGCCGATCAGGGAGTCCTCGATCTTGCGCGCACCCCGGATCACGCTGTGCTCCAGCACGATCGCGTGCTCGATCTCACTCCCCTCCACCACCACGTCATGGTAGATGGCGGTGAACGGACCGACGTAGGCGTTGACGATGCGGGACCGCTCGCCGATGATGCACGGCCCCCGCAGGGTGCTGCCGCGCACCTCCGACCCGGCCTCCAGGATCACCTTGCCGATCAGCCGGGAGGTCTGGTCGACGGAGCCCAGGCGCTGCTCGGGGAGTCGGTCGAGCACCACCCGGTTGCACTCCAAGAGGTCGTCCATCTTGCCGGTGTCGATCCAGGGCCCGTCGATGACGTGGGGGCTCACGGTGCGCCCGTGGTCGACCTGCCACTGGATCGCGTCGGTGATCTCCAGCTCGCCCCGGACCGACGGCCGGATCGCGTCCACCGCCTCCAGGATGGAGGTCTGGAACAGGTAGACGCCCACCAGGACCAGGTCGGAGGGCGGTGCCGCCGGCTTCTCCAGCAGCTGCAGGACCCGGTCCCCGTCGAGCACGGCGACCCCGAAGCGCTCGGGCTGGGGCATCCGCTTGAGCAGGATGAGCACGTCCGGCTGATCGCGTCGGAACTCGGCGACCACGTCGCTGATCCCCCCGGGGATGAAGTTGTCGCCGAGGTACATCACGAAGGGGTCGCTGCCCAGGAACCGGCGGGCGGTCTGGACCGCGTGGGCGAGGCCGAGCGGCTCCGACTGCGGGATGTACGTGACCCGGGCGCCGAACCGGTCCCCGTCGCCAACCGCGGCGCGAATCTCCGCCTCGGTGTCGCCGACCACGATCCCGATCTCGGTGATCCCGGCCGCGACCAAGGCCTCGAGCCCGTAGAAGAGCACCGGCTTGTTGGCGACCGGGACCAGCTGCTTGGCCCCGGTGTGGGTGATCGGGCGCAGGCGGGTGCCCCGCCCCCCGCTGAGGATCAGGCCGCGCAGGCTCATCCTCCGACCCCGAAGCGGGCGGCCGGGACACCCGCCGACAGGGCGGCGGGAGCGACGGGGCGGATCGAGCAGCGCATCCCGGGCGCCAGCCTAGCAGGCCGCCGCTGGGTCACCCGCCCCGAGGGGCCATCAGGGGCGGCCGGGAGCGGGCGCCCCCGGCAGCCGGGCCAGCACCAGCGGCCCGGCACGGTCCAGCACCCGCAGGCTGCCGGCCGACCGGCGCACGAATGCGACCTCGGTCGCGGGCAGGACCAGCCAGTCGCCCCGCGCCGCCGCCGCCCTGGCAGGACCGGCGAGGGTGCGGATGGTCGTCCGCCCCGAGTAGTAGAGCAGGGTCGGATAGGTGTTGTCGAGCACCGCGAGCGGGACCCCCGGAGCCCGGGCGGCGGCCCGGCCGAGCGCCGCCTCCGCCACCGTGTCGGGCTCCGGCTCCAGGCTGAGGGCGAGCCCGGGGGTTCCCATGGTGAGGGGAACAGCGCCGGCGCGTCCTCCCGCGACCACCAGCGCGGCGAGCAGCCCGGCGGCGGCGGCCCGGCGCCCGAGGGCGCTCCCGGGACGGGCGGTCGCGTCGTCAGGGCGATCGGGCCCCGGCCGCAGGCTCCACCACAGGCCCGCCAGCCCGACCAGCCCGGCCAGGCCGAGCACCCCGACCGGGCGGGGCGCCGGCCAGATCCCACTGGCGGCGCCGGTCACACCGGCCAGGCCCACCAGCCACCCCGACATGCCGGGGTCGGCAGCCGAGGGGAGGGCGCCGACCCCCCGGTCGAGGCGGAGTCCGAGCCAGGCCGCCAGCAGCAGGGCGCAGGCCGGGTAGGCGGGAAGCACGTACCAGTCGAGCTTGGTCCGGCTCACCGAGAAGGCGACCACGGTCACCACGATCCAGATCAACGCGAGCCGCTCCGCCCCGTCGGGATCGCGCCAGGCTCGGCGCCAGGACGCGGCGGCCGCGAGCGCCACGACCGGCGCCCAGGCTCCCAGCCCGGCGGCCAGCAAGGGCAGGTAGAAAGTTGGCGGCAGCGGCGCCTGCTGGACGCTGCCGGTCACCCGGTCGAGGATGTTCTGAAGCAGGAAGGCGGTCGGGAAATGGTGCGGGTAGCGGAGCGCCATGGCGATCGGCCAGGGGAGCGCAATCGCCAGGGCCACCAGCCCCGCCAGCGCCAGGGCGCCCCAGCGAACCCGACTCGGGCGATGGAGCCACAGGGCGTCGACTCCGAGGATCGCCAGCGGCAGCAGGACCATGGCGCTGCGCTCGATCACCTCCAGCCCACAGGCGGCCCCGAGCAGGACACCCGCCCCGAGGCCGCCGCGCCCCCGCAGCAGCCGGCTGCCGCTGAGGACGGCCACCGCGACCAGGCCGGCGCTCACGGTATCGAGCATCGCCGCCCGGCTGAGCATGAGGAACTGGGGCATCGTGATCAGGGCGATCCCGCCCAGCACACCCCCGCGTCGCCACCCCCAGAGCCGCTCCGCCACCCCGGCGATCACAACCGCGGTCAGGACGCCGGCGACCGCCGAGGGGAGCCGATCGGTGAAGGGCGTCGCCCCGCCCAGGAGTCGGGCGATCAGCGCCGCCACCCAGAAGTACAGGGGCGGCTTGCGCAGGCGGAGGGTGCCGTCGAAGACCGGCGCCAACCAGTGGTGCCCCGACGCCATCGCCCGGATGAAGCCCGCGTGGACCGCCTCGTCGAAGTCGACCAACGGGTGGTCGCCCAGCCCATGCAGGGTGAGGCCGAGGCCGATGAGCGCGAGCCCGACCCAGCCGGCCCAGGCGGGGAGGTCACGTGCTCGCCCCTGCGGGGCCGGGCCCCCCACCCCGTCAGTAGGCGTGGTGGTGGATGAGCACCCGCCAGGGAGTCAGGAGCAGGATCTTGAGGTCGAATCCCAACGACCAGTTCTCGACGTAGTAGAGGTCGTAGAGCACCCGCTCCTCGATGCTCGACGCCTGCCGCAAGTCGTTCACCTGCGCCCATCCCGTGCAGCCGGGGAGGACCTCGAGCCGCTCCGCGTAGCGGGGCACCTTCTCCTCGAACTGGGTGGCGAAGACGGGTCGCTCGGGGCGGGGACCCACCAGGCTCATCTGGCCCAGCAGCACGTTCCAGAGCTGGGGCAGCTCGTCGAGGCTGAAGCGGCGCATGACCCGGCCGACCGGGGTCCGCCGGCCATCGTCCCGGGCGGTCATCACCGGACCGGTGCCGGCCTCGGCCCGGTGCACCATCGATCGCAGCTTCCACACCACGAACCGCCGCCCGTCCTGGCCGAGGCGCTCCTGGCGGTAGAACGCGGGCCCGGGAGACGTCAGCCGGACCGCGGCCGCCAGGGCGACCACCACGGGCGCCGCCACCAACCCGATCACGGCCGTCGCGACCAGGTCGAAGCCGCGCTTGAGGACGAGGTTGCGGCCGACCAGACGACTCGGGCGCAGCGCCACCAGCGGGACCCCGCCGACCTCCTCCGCCACGGCGGCGCTGGTCATGATCTCCAGGATGTCGGGGACCACCTTGACGGTCGCGCCCGCAGCCGCGCACGTGCGAGCCAGGGCGACGATGGCGGCGTGGTCCCGCCCTCCCAGGGCGAGGAAGACGGTGTCCACCCGCTCGTGCGCAAGCAGGGGCTCCAGCCCGCGGTCGAGGTCGTGGACCGGAACCCCCGCGGGGAACCCCGAGTCGGCGCCCCCGCCCTCCCCTGCGCTCGCCGCCGGCAGCTCCTCGCCGCCCACCGCGACCGCGACCACCCGGTACCCGTACTCGGGGAACATCCGCAGCCGCTGCACCACCAGCCGGGCGATCGACCCGCGCCCCACCACCAGCGCCCGCTCCACCCCGTGGCCGTGCCGGAGCAGGGAGGCCTGGAAGCCACGGATACAGCCGCGCTCGATCGCAAAGCCGATCACAGCCAGGACGAAAGTCTCGGCGAGCACCAGCCGGGAGTACGGGAACGATCGAACCGCCGCCTCCAGCGCCAGCGCGACCACCAGCACCAACGCGACCGCGCCAGCGGAGCCGATCAGCTCGTCGAGGGTGGACTGGCCGCGCCGCAGCTGGTAGCGGCCACTCAGGGCGAAGACCACGATCCACACCGCCGCGAGCACCGGGAGGGCCGCGGCGTAGGGTGCGAAGGCGGGGACCCGACCGCCCGGGATCGGCACATGGGAGAGGTGGAAGCGGTACGCGTAGGCGCCCAGCCCCGCCAGCCCCACCGCGAGGGCATCCCCCACCACCCGGGCCGCCACCAGCACCCGCAGAGCCGTGCCCGTTCGGCGCGCCGGCACCATCTCCACGGAGCGGAGCAGCGGGCGCCCGGGCATGCCGACCGCGGGGGCGGCGGCGGCCAGCGCGCCGGACGGATCCGGCGCCGGCGAGCCCGGTCGCGGGGCCGGAGCGCTCGCGGCCAGCACAGTCCCTCCACGGGTCGGCGTGACGGCGTCCTCGCCACCATAGCGCCCGGCGGCGACCCGCGGCACCGAGGGACATCGCCTAGACTACCCGGGCCCGGCTTCCCGCGGGAGACGGGCGGGCGGCGCCCGCCCCTGCCCCGGACGGAGATCTCCAGCCCATGCCCCACCTGACCGGCCGCCCCCGTCCCGCCCCGCCGCACCAAGGCCCCCGCGGCCCGCTGCGGGCGTGAGCGTCGCCGACCAGCTGGGCCCCGGCTCCCCGTCCGGCTCCGGCTCCAGCAGCAGGTGGGGCGCGCGCCTGGAGTGGGCGGCTGTCGGCGCCCTCTCGGTGGCGCTGGCGGCCAGTCCCAGCTACGTCGTCAAGTACCTGATCGACGGCCAGCTCCCCACCGATCTGCTCGAGATCTTCCTCGGCGCGGCCATCCTGGTGGCGCTGGTGGCGACCCGCGGGCTGGTGCCCTGGCGCAATCCGTACACCTGGCCCGCCGCCCTGCTGCTGGCGGCGGCGACGATCGAGGTCGTGGTCAGCCCCAGCGTTCGCGAGGCGCTGGGGCTGTGGAAGGACTACTTCGTGGAGCCGATGCTGGCCGCCCTCGTGATCGCGGCCCTGGCGCGGACCCGAGCGCGCGCCCGGCTGCTGCTCGCCGGTCTCGGGATCGCCGGGCTGATCGCCGCAGGGGCCAACCTCGGCAATGACCTGGCCCTGCTCACTCAGCACGGCTTCCACGTCCTGACCCCGCCGGTCGTCATCTACGACAGCCCCAATGCGATCCCCCTGTACCTGGTGCCGCTGGACGCGATCGCGCTCGCCCTCCTCCTGTTCAGTGACGACTGGCGGGAGCGGCTCGCCTGCGGCCTGTTCCTAGTGGTCACCGCCGCCGCGGTGCTGCTCAGCTTCTCCCGTGCCGGCTGGATCGCGCTGGCCGCGGTGGTGGTCTTCGTCGCTCTCTTCACCGCCTACCGCTGGCAGACCGTGTTGGCGGTGGTGGGGGTCGCGATCGTGGCGGTGGTGAGCTCCCCCGGGGTGCGCCAGCGGATCCTGGTGGAGTTCTCCGTCGGCAGCCGGCACAACTCCGCCAGCACCCGGATCGAGCTCTGGCGCTCCACCCTCAACCTGCTCCGCCACCATCCTCTCACCGGCAGCGGGCTGGCCGGCTTCAAGCAGGCGCTGCTCCCCTACCAGGTGAAGGGGTACGTGACCGGGTCGATCTATCCCCATGACATCATCCTCAACTTCTGGGTGGAGACCGGCCTGCTCGGACTGATCGCCTTCGCCTGGCTGGTGGCGGCGGTCGCGCGCACCAGCTTTGGCGGGCTCCGGCGGGACCGGTGGACCCGCGCTCTGTGCATCGGGGTGCTCGGCCTGCTGGTCGCCGTGCTCGTCCACGGAGCCGTCGACGTCCCCTACTTCAAGAACGATCAGGCACTGGCCTTCTGGGCGATCCTCGGCCTCCAGCTGGGGCTGCTCCGGGGAACTCTGGTCCCGCCCGGGTCCGCCCCTCAGGCGCCCGCCCCACAGCTGGCGACGACGGCGTCGTAGGCGGCGATGGTCGCGCGCGCCGCGCCCGCCCAGCTGAAGCCGGCGGCCCGAGCCAGCCCCCGCGTCCGGGCCGCTTCGCGCGCCGGCCCCGGGCGGGCGAGCCGCGCCGCCGCCTGGCCGAGCGCCACCGGGTCTCCGTCGGCGACCAGCGCCCCGGCGTCCCCCACCAGCTCGGTGAGGCTGGAGTTGCGGTAGGCGGCGACCGGGCAGCCGCAGCCCATCGCCTCCAGCAGCGGCAGGCCGAACCCCTCGTAGCGAGAGCTCACAACGCAGCACCCCGCCGCCGAGAGCAGGTCCGCCAGGTCGGCGGTCGGAACATAGCCAAGTCGGCGGGCCCCCCCCAGGTCAGAGGGCGCCTGCGCACCGAGCTCGCCGGCCAGAACCAGGGGGATATCCCCCGCCTCGGCGCGGGCCGCCGCCCACGCGCGAAGGAGCCCCTGGGGGTCCTTGCGATGGTCGAGCGCCCCCACGTGGAGCAGGTAGGGTCCCGCGAGCCCGAAGCGGGCCGCCACCCGGGCCTGGGCGCCCTCCCGGGGTCGGAACTCGGGATCGAGGCCCTCGGCGACCACCCGGACCCGGGCCGCGTCGATGCCTGCGAGCCGGCGCAGGTCGGCGGCGGTCGCCTGCGAGACCGCCAGCGCCAGGGTCGCGCGGGGCAGCAGCAGCCGCTCCGGCCAGGTGCGCCACCGCTCCCCGCGCATCGCTGGGCCCGACAGTCGCCAGGGGATGCAGTCATGCACCGTAACCACCACCGGGACCGGCGCCGCCAGCGGCAGGCTGGGGTGGACGGCGTGATAGCAGTCGGGGGCGAGCCGGCGCAGGGTGCGGCCGAGCAGGAGGGCGTCCCGGTAGCAGCTGGACCGGTTCCCCTGCCGGTGCAGCGCGGGCAGGATCGCGTGCTCGCCCTGGGGCAGCTCGGGCGGCGGCCGTCCCGGCTCGACAAGCAGGGCGAGCCGGTCGTCGAACCCACCGGCGATCAGTGCCTCCAGGAGCTGGCGGGTGTAGGTGCCGATGCCACGCCGGCGGTGTCCGCCCTGGAGCGGACGCGCATCCACCAGCACCCGTCCCCGGGCGGCTCCGGCGCGACTCAGTCGGCGCGCAGGCGCGGCGTCAGCCCCTCGGCCCGGATGTCGCAGTCGAGCATCTCCCGAATCATCTCGGCGAACGAGATGGTGGGTTCCCAGCCGAGCCGCCGACGCGCCTTGCTGGGGTCACCGCACAGGACCGGGACATCGGCTGGGCGCAGATAGGCCGGATCGATGTCGACGTGGGCGGTCCAGTCGAGGTCGGCAAGCCCGAAGGCCGTCACCACCAGGTCGCGAACCGTGCGCGTCTGGCCGGTGGCGATGACGTAGTCCTCGGCCGCCTCCTGCTGCAGCATCAACCACATCGCGCGCACGTAGTCGCGCGCGTGGCCCCAGTCACGCTGCGCGTCGAGGTTGCCGAGCCGGAGCCGCTGCTGGCGCCCGGCGAGGATCTGGGCGACCCCGCGGGTCACCTTGCGGGTGACGAAGTTCTCGCCCCGCCGGGGCGACTCGTGATTGAACAGGATCCCGCTGCAGGCGTAGAGTCCGTGGGCCTCGCGATAGTTGATCGTCATCCAGTGTGCGTACGCCTTGGCCGCCCCGTATGGGCTGCGGGGGTGGAAGGCGGTTGTCTCGCACTGCGGCGGAGGCTCCAGTCCGAACATCTCGGACGTTGATGCCTGGTAGAACCGGGTGTCCAGACCGGTGGTGCGGATCGCCTCCAGCAGGCGGGTCGCCCCCAGACCATCGGCGTCCGCGGTGTACTCGGGTTGGTCGAAGGAGATGCCGACGTGGCTCTGGGCGGCGAGGTTGTAGATCTCGTTCGGCTGGACGGTCTTGACCAGGCGGTTGAGGCCCCCCGAGTCGGTCATGTCGCCGTAGTGGAGGAAGAAGCGCGCATCGGGGTCGCGCCGACCGTGGGCGTGCTCCAAGTGGTCGATGCGGGCTCGGTTCAGGGTCGACGAACGCCGGACCACCCCGTGGACGACGTAGCCGCGCTCCAGCAAGAGCTCGGCGAGGTAGGACCCATCCTGCCCGGTGATGCCGGTGATCAGCGCCGTCTTCGCCATCGATGCTCTCCCGCGGCACGGGCGGGGGCCCCGCCGGATGGTGGGCGCGGACACCACCTGACCGTGGCGACCGATCGCCGCGCCGGTAGCGGCCACGGCGACCTCGACCAGCCTGATCCTATCACCGCGTCGACCGCCCCCGCGACGAGGCGGGCTCCGCGGCCTCGGCCCCACCGCGCAGGCTACTGCGGGCGAGTCGCCATTCCTGCCGGCTGACCCCGCCCAGGCCCAGCAGGACCAGGCCGTAGGCGACCGCCCCCAGGGGCAGGACCCAGAGCACGCTCTGGCCGCCCAGCTCCACCACCACCGCCGCCATCACCACCCCGGCACCGGCGATCGGCCAGCTGGGACGCAACCAGGGCAGCGAGCCGAGATGGCGCCGGACCATCAGATAGCCGGCGGCCAGCAGCGCGACCTCGGTGATGACAGTCGCCCAACTGCTGGCGAGGTAGCCCTGAGCATGGGGGAAGAGCGGGATCAAGACGAGGTTGCAGACGACGTTGACGACGATGCTGAAGCCTGCCAGCCACACCGAGGCCAGCTGCCGATCCATCGCGCCCAGGCCGAAGATGAACGAGTTGTTGACGAAGAGGAAGAGCAGCGCCAGCGCCAGCACGCGGGCCGCCGTCGCCGACTGCGCATAGACGCCCACCACGTGCAGGATGGCGGCGCCGTCGAGTCCGAACGCGACCGCCAGCGGCATCGCGATCGTCGCCAGCAGCCGGTACGCTGAGGTGTAGAGCGCGC
The DNA here is from genome assembly GCA_035532155.1 of Verrucomicrobiia bacterium. GTDB lineage: Bacteria > Chloroflexota > Dormibacteria > Aeolococcales > Bog-877 > DAHUZL01. Next base: position 217,343 of record DATKRN010000022.1, read on the forward strand.
GGAGCCGCCCGCGACCCTCCAGATGGACGATCGCGAGCGCGGGGAAGATTGCGTTCATGATCGTCTGGGGGATGAAGGAGAGTCCTTCCAAGAACTTGTAGGCGGCCTGGTAGATCCCCACCTGGTGATAGCCCCGCAGTCCATCCAGGATCAGGACGTCGATCTTGAAGTAGATGGTGTTAAGGGCGAACGCCAGCGCAAAGGGGAGGCCGAGACGCAGCAGCCGGCGGGCGGCGGCGGGATCCGGCCGCAGGCGGATGGGGAAGTAGCGGCGGCGGATGACGATCGCCGCAAAGCCGCAGGTGAAGAGATAGCTGGCGGCATAGACCAGCAGGTAGGCGGACAGGCCCAGCCCGCGGGCGGCCACCAGCGCGGTGCCGCCGAGCAGGATGACGGCCTCGGCGCCGGTCGCGATCGCCTCGTAGCGGATCTCGCCGGTGGCGTAGAAGGTGCTCCGCAGAACGTTGGCGAACGAGGTGGCCAGCAGCAGCAGGAAGGCGGGCCACAGCAGCTGCGGCAGTGGCGCTCCGCCGATCTCCACCATCAGCGCCAGCGCGGCCAGGCTGAGCGCGACCAGGGGCAGCTTGGCGGCCAACACCGTCGCCAGCAGGCGCTCCAGCTGATCGCGGTGGCGACTGCCCTCGCGCAGGTAGACGATCTGCAACCCGAGGTCAGCGCTGATGCTGGAGAGATTGCTGAGCACGGTGATGGTGGCGAACTCGCCGTAGCCGGTCGCTCCCAGCTGGCGCTGCTGGATCAAGAACACGACGAAGACCAAAAGCCGCGCCCCGACCCGGGCGCTGACGAGGATCGCGGTGTTGCGGATGGTCCGCCGCGCGAGGGCCATCGGGTTCGGGCTCAGCTCCCGGCGACCGGCAGCAGCCCCAGGCGACGGCGCACGGTGGCGTGGGTGCTCGCCGCCACCGCCGCCGCCGCCGCGGCGCCCGCGGCCAGGCGACGGTCGAGCTCGGCCGGGTCGTCCAGCAGCGACCGCACCCGCGCCTGCACCGGTGCCAGCGCCTCGATCAGAGCGTCCGCCACGCCCCGCTTGAGAACGCCATACCCCTGGCCCTCGAAGCTGGCGGCGGCAGCGGCGGGGGAGGCCCCGGTGACCGCCCGCCAGATATCGATGAGGTTGGCGACGCCGGGCTGGGCGTCGGCCACCGTCACCGCGCGGCCGCTGTCGGTGGTGGCGCGCAGCACCTTGCGCCGAATCGCGTCGGGCGAGTCGAGCACGAGCACGCACCCGGCCGGCTGGCTGCCGGTCTTGCTCATCTTGACGAGGGGGTCGTCCAGCGCCATCACCCGGCTGCCGGCGCCGAGATGGCCGATCCGAGCCTGGGGCACGACGAAGGTGTCGCCATAGTGGTGGTTGAACCGCTGGGCGAGGTCGCGGGCCAGCTCCAGGTGCTGGCGCTGGTCTTCGCCGACCGGCACGAGGTCGGTCTGGTAGAGGAGGATGTCGGCGGCCATCAGGGCGGGATAGGTGAACAGCCCCGCCCCCACTCGCTCCGCCCGCTCCGCGCCCGCCTTCTCTTTGAACTGGGTCATCCGCTCCAGCCACCCCATTGGGGTGAGGCAGGTGAGCAGCCAGCCCAGCTCGGCATGGGCGGCGACGTGCGACTGGACGAAGACTGTGGAGTGCTGGGGGTCGATGCCGCAGGCCCAGTAGACGGCGGCCAGCTCGCGCGTCTGCTGAGCCAGGCGAGCGGGGTCGCGGGGGACGGTGAGGGCGTGCAGGTCGACGATGCAGAAATAGTTGCGCGAGCGGGCCTGCTCCAGCACCCAGGGCCGGATGGCGCCGAGGTAGTTGCCGAGGTGGGGGGCTCCCGACGGCTGGATGCCGCTGAAGACGACGGGGAGGGGGGGCATGGAGTGGGAGTGTAGGGGCGCCCTGCCTACTCCTTCTCGGTCACCCGGTACTCCAGGTAGGCTCCGAACAGGAGGCGGGTCTGAGCCTCCAGGGCGGGCAGGGCGCTGAGCACCAGGAAGACTACCGGATACAGCAGCATCTGGAGATCGGCGAGGCGCCGGCGCCACCAGGGCCAGATGCGGGGACGGGGGTGGATCCGGTTGTCGAGCACCGCCACGGCGACGATGTTGAGCAGCGTCATCTGCAGGATCACCGTCGCCGCCGTCTCCAAAATGGTGCCGGTGTCGGAGAGGCTGTAGTCGTAGTTGAGCAAGGAGGGCAGGGCCCCGCCGATAAAGATCAGGATGGGCAGGGTCGCCCACCCCAGATGGTTGAAGATCAGCATCTGGAAACGCGCCAGCCGCACCCGTCGGGGGATCTCCTTGTGCACCACCATCCGCCGCGCCACATAGGGGATGTCGGTGACACCCCAGGCCCAGCGCTTGATCTGGTTGTACTGACTCACCAGGGTGCCGCCATAGTCGCGGGCCCGGGGAGCGTCCCCAAACATGGGCAGGAAGACAGCCCGCACGTGGAGGCGATCGCCGTAGCGGAAGAACGCCTTCCAGAAGAATCGGGAGTCCTCGGGGATCGCGTCGTCGTCCCAGTACCCGACCTCGTCCAGCAGTCGCAGCGGCATCGAGTAGGCGGAGAACATCACCAGCCGGCGCGGGTGGAGATGGAGATACAGCTGCCACTGGGTGGAGAGGGTCGCCATGCAGCGGACCGCGGCCGGGACTCGCCAGAAGTTGTTGCGGAACACGGGCACCGGTTGCCAGATCGAGGTCGCCCGGTCGTCGGCGCGCGCGTATTCGTGGCTGATGTGGGCGAAGTACTGAGGGTGGACGCGGTAGTCGGAGTCGAGGTCGGTGACGATCACGCGGTCAGGGTCGAGGCCGAGATCATCGCAGGCCTGCTTGAGCACCGGCCCGCCGTACGCCATCGCGGCTGACTTGCCCACCACGATGCCGGGCCGGAGCGGGTCGTGGATGTGCCAGAAAGCTCGGAAGCGGTCACCGAACTCCACCTGCAGCCGGGCCACGTTCTGGTGACCGCCCACATCGGTGGTGCGGGTGATGATGGCCACGATCTTGGCCTGGGCTGGGTAGTCCGCCTCGGCCAGGGACCGCACGGTGGCCCGCAGGACATCGTACCGCTCCGTGTAGGTGGGGATCAGCACCGCATGCGTGAGCGGCCCCGGATCGGGCAACCCGGGGACAGCCGGCAGCTCGGCGAGCCGGGAGCGCCAGTCGATCGCGCTGGTCTCCTCGAGGAGGCGCCAGCCCCGACTGACGTACCGAAACGTATACACCAGGCGGACCAACCAGTAGCAGTCGAGAGCGACCGCCCCCAGCCCCAGAACCCAGAGGTATTCGAAGTTGGCAGCGGCGATCCCGAACCCGATTCCCACCGGGCCCAACAGGACCACCCACACGACCACCCCCGGCGCCATCTCCAGCAGCCGGCCGCGGACCTGCATCGCACGGGTGTTCGCGAGCGACGGCTCGCCCGTGGCCCCGGCGGCGGCCCCGCTCCGCACCTCGGGCAGCACCCCGATCGAGGGCGGGACTTCAGCCGTGGTCATCGGTCGTGCCAGAGGCTACCATTCTCGCGATCGACTCACGAGTCAGCGGAATCCGGATGGCATCGGGCCACAGCCATGACACAGATCTCCCACAAGCATCGCCGCGCCCTCCGAAGCTGTGGGACGCTCGTCCTCGTGATCGCGTCCCGCCCCCGTCGCTGGCTCCAACCGCTGCGTCCGGTGCTCCGTTCGCCGTGGACCCGCCTGGCAGGGACCGTGCTGGCCGGCCTGGTGTTCGTCCGCTCCGTCGACCTAGCCTCGGCGGTCGGTCGCTTCGGCCACCTGGTCGGGGGCTGGGCGGTGCTCGCCCTGCTGCTGACCGGCCTCTCGGTCGGCGCCAGCATCATCGAGTGGGGGGCTCTCCTGCGCGGCACCGGCCACGGCCTCGGCTGGCGCTTTCTGGGCGGCTGGTACTGCCGCGGGCTGTTCGTGAACCAGGTGCTGCCCGCGGGAGTCGGGGGGGACGCGGTCCGCGCGGTCCGGATCGGCCGGGTCACCGGGCACGGCCCGATGCTCGCCTCCCTGGTGGGAAGCCGAATGGCGGGGACCCTGGGGATGGCGGTTTGGGGCCTGGGCGGAGCGGTCCTGCTCCGGACGCTGGTGCGGGTGCCGGGGCTGGTCGGCTTCGCCATCTTCGCGGCGGCCATGCTGGTCGCCTGGGGCTTCGCCCTGCGCGCCGAGTCTGTGCGCGAGCTGGCCCGGGTCCGGGGCCGGCGCCTGCGGCTCCACCGGGTGATCCACGCGATCCAGCCCTTCACCGCCGCCCTCGACCGCTACCGTCGATTCCCCTGGGCGGTGGCCCAGAGCATCCTGGCGGGGACCTTGGGGTGGGGGCTCAACCTCTTCGCGATGCAGGCCTTCGCGATGGCCCTCGGAGCCACGGTCCCCTGGACGGTGTTCGCACTGGTCCTGCCGATCGCGCTGCTGGCCACGTTCATCCCCATCTCGGCCAACGGGCTTGGGGTCCGGGAGGGCTTGCTGGTCTTCCTGCTGGTCCAATTCCACGTCGCCCTGCCTACCGCGGCCGCGCTTGCGCTCTTCGTCGACTTCCAGCTCCTCCCCTTCGCCATGGTCGGTGGCCTGCTCCACCTGGTGGAGAGCCGCGGTGCGTCCCGGCCCCGGCGTGATCGCGAGCGGGAGGCCATTCGGCTCCGGGGCGCCGCGCTCCGGCCAGTGGTCGCCGAGGACGGCCGGGCAGCGCGCAGCTGATCGGACCGGGCGCCAGCCCGTCAGAGGGTGGTGGCGGCGGCCCGGGCGCGTCGGGCCAGCACGCTGAAGTGCGCCATCGCGAGCGCGGCGATCGGCACCGCCGCGGCCACTTGGAACGCCCCTGAGGGCCCGCCCCCGAGAACCAGCAGGGCGCTGACCAGCAGGGTCACGGACACCACCAGCGTGCTGGCCTTGCCAAACGAGGTCGCCACCATGGTGGGACGGCGGCGCAGCCCCGGATAGATCGCGAGGAAGGCGACTCCCGGCAGGGCGTAGCGGGCCAGGACGAGCAGGGCCAGCCAGGCGGGGATCAGCCCGAGCAGGAGAGTGGCCCCGGCGCAGAGGGAGAAGAAGAGGGTGTCCATGATCGGGTCGAGGGCACGGCCCAGCACGGTCACCAGCTGGGCACGGCGGGCGACGAAGCCGTCAGCGGCATCCAGCAGCGCCACCGGGGACGCCACCGCCAAGAACAGCTCTCGGCCCAGGGTGCGGTCGGGGAGGAGGGCGCAGAGGACGACCGGGGCGCAGAGGTAGGCGCGCAGGGCGGTCAACCCGTTGGGCGCCCCCAATCCCTGGAACCGCTCCCCCGAGGCAGGGTCGACCAGGAGCGGGCTGCCGGCGGCGACCCCCAGGCTGACCAGCACCCACCAGCCGAGCCCGATCCACGCACCGTTGCCCGCGACCCCTCGCAGTTCGGCGGGTCCCGCCAGCGCCGCCACCGCGAGCGAGCCCCCCACCGCGGCGACCAGCCCCAGCGCGGCCCATGCCGCGAGGGAGCGCTGCAGCGTCGTCTCGGAGCCGACCCGAACCCGGGCCTGGCCGAGCAGGTCGCGCACGCCGACGGGACGGTCCACCGACGCATGATAGGCGGCGGTCGAGGAGAGGACTGGGGGCGGGGGGGACGCCCGCCCCTCACGCGAGGGAGGCCCTCCAGGCATGGTGGAGGGCGGCGTAGGGACCGGCTCCGCTGATCAGGTCGGCCGGGCGGCCGTCCTCCACCACCCGGCCGCGTTCGAGAACGATGACCCGGTCCGCGATCTCGACGGTGGTGAGGCGATGGGCGATGATCATGGCGGTGCGGCGGGCGAGCACGGTCCGAAGCGCCCGTTGAACCAGGCGCTCGCTGGGCACGTCCAGCGACGCTGTCGCCTCGTCCAGGATCAGCACCCGGGGGTCGGCGAGAAAGGCCCGGGCGAACGCCAGCAGCTGGCGCTGGCCTGCCGACAGCCGGCCACCATGCTTACCCACGTCGGTGTCGTAGCCCTGTCCCAGCCGGGCGACGAACCGGTCGGCCCCAACCGCCCGCGCCGCCTCGACGACCTCGGCGCGCGACGCCGCGGGCCGTCCGAACGCGATGTTGTCAGCGACCGTGCCCGAGAAGAGGTAGCCGTCCTGGGTGACCATCACGACCGCCGCCCGCAGACGCTCCTCGTCCCAGTCCCGCATGTCGATGCCATCGAGGCGAACCACGCCGCCCGACGGGTCGTAGAAACGGCTGGCGAGGCGAGCCAGGGTGGTCTTGCCCGCTCCGGTCGCGCCCACCACCGCGAGAGTCTGCCCGGCCGGGATCAGCAGGTCGAGGCGATCGAGCACAGGGCGGTCACGGTAGGCGAACTGGACCCCCTCGAAGTCGAGCGCGCCGTGGACCAGGGCGGGCGAGCGGGGAGTCGCCGGTGGGGCCACCACCAGCGGCTCCTCCAGCACGCCCGACAGCTTCTCCAGCGCCGCGCTGGCCGCCTGGAACGTGTTGTAGAAGTCGCTGATGTCCTGCATCGGCTCGAAAAACTGCCCGAGATAGAGCAGGAATGCCGCCAGCACCCCCACCGTCATCTCACCGTGGAGCACCCGATAGCCCCCGTACAGCAGCACCACACCGATGACCACGTTGCCAACCAGGCGAACCCCCGGGCTGAAGACTGCGACCAGCCGGAACGAGCGGCGGTTGGCGAGCCGATAGCGATCGTTGATGGCCTCGAAGATCGCCTGATTGCGGGGCTCCCGGCGGAAGGCCTGGACCGCGCGGATCCCCCGCATCGACTCCACGAAATGGACGATCAGCAGCGCCACTGCCTCGCGCGTACGCCGGTAGGCGAGGGTCGACTCTCGGCGGAACCAGCCAGCGAGGCCGACGAGGAGCGGGAAGGCGGCCAGGCTGACCAGCCCCAGAGGCCAGTCGAGCAGCAGCAGGAGCACCCCGGTGCCTGCCACCAGCAGGACCGACGAAATCAGATCCTCGACCCCGTTCTCGAGCAGGGTGGCGATCGCCTCGATGTCAGAGGTGAGCCGCGAGATCACCCGTCCGGACGTGTAGCGTTCATGAAAGCTGACCGAGAGCCGCTGGAGGTGATCGAACACACGCCGGCGCAGCTGCAGGAGCACGTCCTGCCCGATCCGTCCTGACAGCAGCAGGAACGCCCGATGGCAGGCCGCCTGGATCGCGACCGCGCCCAGCATCGCCAGCGTGATCTGGACCAGCACCCCGCCCCCGCGGCCATGCACCACCGCCGGGATCGCCGCATCGATCCCCACCTTGACCAGCAGCGGAGTCGCGAGCCGGGCGATATTCTCCAGCACCACCAGGGCGAGGAGACCAACCACGGCGGGTCGGTGGGGCCGGAGCAGGCTGCCCAGCAGGCGACGCGAGCGGGCACGCAGGAACAGCGTGGCCGCCTGCGGGAGGTCGTCGGCCTGCTCGGCCGCGACCCCGCGCCAGCTGTCGAGAGCGGTCACGAGGCCGCCTGACCGGACTCCGACAGGTCGGAGTCGGCGGCCTGGGAGAGGATCGCGCGATAGCTGGGAACCTGGGCCAGCAGCTCTTGGTGGGTCCCGACGTGGGTGATGGTGCCGCCCTCCAGCAGCGCGACCCGATCCGCCAGCGCCACCGTGGACGGGCGGTGGGCCACGACCAGGGCGGTGCGACCGGCCAGGGCGCGGCGAAGCCCGGCCTCGACGCGCGCCTCGGTATGGACGTCAAGCGCCGACAGGGTGTCGTCCAGAACCAGCACGGGTGCATCTCCGAGAACCGCGCGGGCCAGGGCAAGGCGTTGGCGCTGACCGCCCGAGAGGCTCTGGCCCTGCTCGCCGATGCGAGTGTCGAGCCCGAAAGGGAGCTCCGCCACGAAGTCCACCTGGGCCAGCTGGCAGGCGTGTGCGATCGCCTGGTCATCGGCCTCCGGCCACCCCAACGTGATGTTGTCGCGGACGCTGGCCGAGAACAGCAGCGGATCCTCGAAGGCCATCTGGACGGTCCGCCTGAGGGACTCCAGCGAGAGGCGGCGCACGTCCACGCCGTCGAGCGTGATCTGGCCGGCGGTGACATCCTGGAGCCGGCAGACCAGCTGGGTCAGGGTGGTCTTGCCGCAGCCGGTGGGCCCGACCAGCGCCAGCGTTTCACCGGGGTCGACGGTCAGCCAGACGTCGTGGAGCACGTCGAGGTCGGAGCCCGGATACCGAAAGCCCACCCCCTCGAACGCGAGCCGCCCCACCGGGTCGCGCAGGTCCTGGTCGCCTCCGACGATCTCCGGCACGGCCCGGAATACCTCCTGAATGCGATCCGCAGCGGTGAGAGCCTCTTGTCCGCTCGCGAGGATGTACCCCAGCGACTGCACCGGCCACTGCACCTGGATGAAGAGAGTGAAGAACGCCACCAGCCCCCCCAGCGTGAGGCTGTGTTCGCCGACGGCGAGGGCTCCCACGAGCAGGACCACGACGATGACGAGATTGGGGACAAGCTCCAGCACCGTCCAGAAATTGGCGCTCAGTCGGACCTTGGCCATCGCGGTGGTGCGCAGGTCGCGAGCGACCCCGTCGAACCGCTCGTCAACCAGGCGGCGGCGACCGAACGCCTTGATCACCCGGATCCCCTCGGCGGACTCCTCCACGACCGTGGTGAGATCGCCCTCTTGGTCCTGCAGCTGGCGGGAGAGGCGAATGTAGGTGCGCTCGAAGCGGTGCGACAGGAGCACGACCGGCACCGTGCTGGCGGCCACCAGCAGCCCCAGGCCCGGGTCGAGGTGGATGAGCAGCACGACCACCGCGGCGATCTGGAGGCTGTTGACCACCAAATAGATGAGACCAAAGCCGATGAAGCGGCGGATCGTGCTGAGGTCCACCGTGACGCGAGAGAGGAGCTGCCCGCTCTGCCAACGATCGTGGAAGCCGACGTGGAGCCGCTGCAAATGGGCGTAGAGGTCGTTGCGGACCGCCGTCTCCAGGCCCAGCACGGCAGTGGCCTGGACCCAGCGACGAGCAAACATGAGCACGGCCTGAAGGACGCCGAAGGCGGTTGCCAGCAGTGCCAGCGGCAGCAGTCCGGCGCTGTGATGGTGCGCGATCGGCCCATTGATCACCGACATCGTGAGCAGGGGGACCAGCAGGCTCGCCCCCACCCCCGCCACGGCCGCGACCGCCATGGTCAGCATCTGAGTCCGGTAAGGCCGCACGTACCCGCGCAGTCCCCAGAGCGAGCGAGCAGGATGCCGACGCCGGTTCATGCGGCCCAGGCTACCGCCGCCGGCGGCAGCCTCGTCGGCGGCACCCAGAACCCGAACCGATGTGCCGGCGGCGCACGGGTCGGCAGCCGCATCCGCTTGTCGATGCCGACAACGGCCTGGGGGAACCGCCACCGAGATCGTTGCCCCAGGAGCGCCGGCCTGGGTCATTCCCCCAGTGGGGGCGATCTGGGCGGTAGTGGCCTTGGCGTGGAGGGGAGCCGGCAGCGCGGATAGGGACATGCTCCGGTACCGGCCGTGGAGGGGATGCCGGACCGGATCCCAGTTAGATCGTGGAGCGGGGTCGCCGGGAGGTCTGGCGACGGCCCCCGCTCCTGACGTTCCGGCCATCGATGGGAGGGGTGGATGGGATGCGGGTGAGGGGGAGCATTGCGCCACCCCGCTGGCCGCCGCGGGGGAGACGCCGCGGGTGCACCCTGCGGCCAATCACCCGAGTGGTCTGACGGATTGGCAGCCGGAGGCAGTCGGCCACGGAGGGCCCGCGCTCGTCGTCGATCAGCTCGCCTCCCTCAGCCATCCGACGATCGCCGTGGTCGGGCCGCCGGGCGTGCCGGTGGCCCGGATCCCCGGGCTGGTTATCCCCCCGAAGCCACCGGCCCGGTGCCCCGGGAAGGTCGAGCCTGACGCCAAGGCCAGCTTTTCGCTGGCCGACACGCCGCGGACGGTCCGGCGGCCGATGCACGGGCGGGAGGCGAGCGACGATCTCCTTCTGCAGCTGCGCCGCCGAGTCGGATACGGTGGAGATCGGGCCCTCGACCAGGCCGGCGTCTTGGAGCTCGCTCCTCAGCACCCCGGGTGCCAGCGTCCACCCCGCAGGTCGTCCGCCCGGCCGAGGGGGGCTATGCTCGCTGCGATCGCCGGGAGAGGACCCGCAGCCGGCTGCCGACGGTGGCCACGCACACTCGACCGCGGCGAGGGATCCGTTCGGCCTCCGCTGACCGGACCTTGACCACCCGGCGGGCAAAGGGGGGGCCGACGGGCCACGGATACGTCCTCCGTCGCGGTGCGAAGACGCCCGCGTCCAACATCCCCGCCCACTGACGGTGGCCGCCTTCATAGCCTCGTGGAGGACAAGGACTCCCAGGGAGACGCCGACCCCACCCCGGTCGCCGACCGCCATCGTCACGCTCCGCGATGCTCCCCCCTCACTTTTCGGGAAACGCCCGTCGCCCCCACGGGCTCGACCGTGTGCGGGTACGACCTTCGTGCCCGCGCCGCGCAGCTGTCAACCGCCTCGGCGACCTCCTCGCCCGTCGTCCCAGGCTGCCGCCGCAGACACGATGCCGTCAGGCGGGGACACCGGGTAAGATCCGTCCGCTTCCCCTTAGTTCGAAATCCCCCCGCCCTCGTAGCTCAGTGGATAGAGCAACGGTTTCCTAAACCGTGGGCCGCAGGTTCGATTCCTGCCGGGGGCACCACAGTCTTGATGTCAAAAGATGGGGATTATGCGAGGAGGCATTAGGCGGGCGCTTAGAGTTGTGGGGCTGTTGACGCCAACGCTGACGCCAACCCGCCGGGACCTTCCCTCCAAGGACCGCTGTCTGGACCGCCTCCCCCGCCAGCCCAACCCGTAGCTGCGTCGCCCCCACCCGCGACGCCCCCGCGAGCCCGGCCGACGCCGGGGCCGACCGTCCCACCGCCGCTCGATCGAGGCTCGATCGAGGCTCCGCCGCCACCTTCATCGGCGCCGGTCCGGCTGACGCTGGCGGCATGAGCTCGTGGGAGTGACCATGCCCGGTCCCGGGGCGCTCGCCGCCGAGCTGGCCGCCCACCGCGCCGGCTGCCCGAGCTGCCGGTGGGGGACGCCCGCCGCCTGCCCGGTCGCGGTCGCGCTCGACCACGCGCTCACCGCCAGCGCCCCGTGATCCTCAGCACCCGGGCCCGCCAGTTGGCTGATGCTGCGCCGACCCGTGGGGGGTGGCGAAGTCACGTACCACCTCGCCAACGCGCCCGAGACGATGACGCTCGCGGACATGGCCGGGACCGGATGCCTGCGCTGGACGATCGAGGAGGACGTCGAGCTGAGGAAAGGAGAGGTTGGCCTCGCCCACTATGAGGTCACCAAACTGCGCGGGGGGTACCACCACATCACGCTCTCGCTGCTGGCGTTGGCCTTCATCAAGGGCGTGCAGCGACGGTGGGGGGAAAAAATCCGCCGGTCTCAGCGTGCCGGAGATCCGGCAGCTCCTGGACGTGGTCCTTCCCCGCGTCCCCTGGGACGCCCGCACGGCGCTCGCCTGGCTGCGCCACCAGCACCGCCGCAAGGCGGCGGCGACCGCCTCCCACCGCCGGCGCTGGCTGCGTGAGCATCCTTACCAAGCAGCGTTGTAGTACTAGGCCGGTGATTGACGTCTGCAGATGCAGGTTCAGCTTCACCCACTGACCAGAGTCTCCTGCTGGCGCGATCCCACGACGGAGGGCGTAGACGCCGCTGCAGGATGGAACGGCGCTCCCCACAACGAGCGGGACCACGATCAGGGCAGCGACGACCACCCAAAGTGCCCCGAGGACACCGAATGCGCCGCCGATTCGGTGTTGGCCCCGGCGCCAAGTGTGGACGGCTGCGCACACAGCCCCACTCGGGCCGAGCAGGAGCGTGATCAGTCCCCCACGGATGAGGTGGGGGTCGTCCTCGTCCCGCTCCTCCCAAAAAGCCCACCAATGCCGGTGTTGCATCGCGCCCCAAGGGTAGGCTCGTCCGACCTGAAACGGCGGACGCCTCACCTGGTCGTAACCAAGGCGCGTCTGAGTCGCCGCCGTTCGCGTCACCCCATGCCCACCGCGCCCGAGTCGCCGACCCCATGACGGCGGCCCGTGAGACGCCGCCGCTTACCCCCAGTCGGACGACCTCTGGCGGCCCTCGGCGGCCCTCGCATCGCCGAATTCGGCTAGGTTACGATCGTGCGCGACCCACCGCGACCCACCGCGACACGGCCCGACGCGGACTCTCGCGGTTTCATAAACCGCGTGTCGGAGGTTCGAGTCCTTCCGGGGGCACCACTTTCTGATATCAGGGATGGTCTACTCAACAGTACGGCGGAGCTGGAGCGCCAGGCTGGGGACGACGAAGGACGCCAGGAAGATTGGCAGAAAACTCTTTCCGGTGCATCGGAAGGCGACCGTTTGGCTCTCGGCGGCGTCGAAGGTCTGAGTTCGGCTGGAATTTCGGCCATCGCGAACTTGCAGGGTGTGACGTCCAGGTTCGATTGGCAACTCGATCGTGTCGTTCATTTCGAGCGAACCGGCACGCTGACCGTCAACCACGATGTCGTAAGTGCCACGTCGGACCTCGACTCCGATTGCTTTATGCGTCAGCTTCAGCGTTGCGGCCATTGTGGATCTCCTCTTGTTTCTGGAAGGTGTTTCCGTGGGCGCTTCCACTCTTCGTGGCTATGTTGCTCTCGACGTTGGTACCGTGGCCGTGTCCGTGGGGTCGCCACAGATCACGGTGACCCGTCGGCTGCGCCTGATCCGAGTCTGCGCCTACTCTTTCCGGTCCGCAGATGGCTCCTTGATGGAGTGATCGATGATCTCTAAGGGAGAGTCTTTATGCTTGCCGTCACCGGCCAGCGTAACCTTCAAGTCATCGTCGTGGTCATCGTCAAAGCCGATGTAGACCGGGACCCTAGGCATCGCAACCCCCCCACTTACCCGGCGGCATGGGTTCGTCGAGACCCTGTCTATCGATCATACGTTCGCCGGCCTCGACCGCTCAGGCTCCTATCTTGAGAGCTCCTGAGCCCAAGCCACACTATCGGTGGGGCAGGCAGCCCCAGTGGTCCGTCTCGGATTTGCTCTGGTGTAGTGTGGCACGACCGCGTTGCACCTTCTCCATGATCTCCGCGGCGGGCTTGTGCCACACGAAAGGCTGCGGATCGTCGTTCCAACGCTCGGCCCACAGGAGGATCGCGTCGACCAAGCCGGCCACACCGGTAAAGCGGCCCCGACGCAACCGCTTATCGGTGAGCTCTTTGAACCATCGCTCCACGAGATTCACCCAGAAGCTCGACGTCGGCGTGAAGTGCAGATGCCAGCGCCGCTGCCGGGAGTTGGCGAGCCAGGCCCGAATATCGGGCCCCTTGTCTGCGGAGAGATTGTCGAGCACGACGAGGACCTCGAGGGTCCGCGGCACGGTGCGACCGATGAGCTTGAAGAAGTTCAAGACATCGGCCGCCGTCTGGCCTTTGTGGGCTCTTCGCCCCCATCCGTGGGTAGTGTGAGGGGTCCCCGAGCCGACGCACGCCGCCAGCATCTACCGTTCTCGCTGCTGAAGGCAAAGAGCGGAAGGGAGGCGGACGGCGTGCGCCAGACAACCCTATGGGCTCGGCT
>DATKRN010000023.1:0-4478 GCA_035532155.1 Verrucomicrobiia bacterium
CGCGTCGCCCGCACGGCCCGGGCGTAGGCCACCGCAGCCAACAGCCCGCCGATCAGCACCAAGAGCCCGATGCTGAAGAGTGCCAGGACGCCGAGGCACAAGCCGGCGATAGCGCTGGAGCTCAGCAGCCCGAGTCGGAGACGGCGGCGCGGCACCAATCCGCCCGCCAGAGCTGCCACAGCCATTCCCCATAGCAGGGTTTCGACTGCGCCGGTGAGCGATGTCAACCCACTACCCTGCTGCTGGAGCAGGACAACGTAGACCACGGCAGCGGTCGCATAGATCAGCCCTGCGAGGACGGCCACCCGGCTCGCGCTGCTCATGGCCTGCCTCACACCTCCCGGCTGCACGCTCACGAGGTCATGGTTCCTTCCTTGGCTCCCGTGTCACCGCGACGGCCATCTGTTGCGCGTCACGGGCGGCTTGAGCATCGCGGCCAAGCGCCTTGATGTCCCGCCGGAAGGAGGCGAACGTTGACGGGCCAAGGATGGGAGTGTTCAGTGCGCCGTTGACCAGCCCTCTCAGAGTCAGACGCAGGACGCTGACACGGCCCGCGAGCGCCCGGACCGGTCCAAGACTCGGCGCGAAGGCTAGGATCACGTTGCCATTGACAACGGTCCCCGCAAAGGGTGCGCCGGTCGTGCTGATCTCGGTGCCGCTCCGATCGGCGTTGATGATCTGACCTGTGAGGTGACCGCCACGGGATTGGGACCAATGGACAAACCACGCCGCCCGTCCGGCGGTGTAGGCCACCCAGGTCCGAGGCCACTGCCCGGGTGCTTGTGTCGGCTCAGTCGTGACTGTGGTGGCCGCCGACGGGCGGTTCAGTGCGACGGTTCCATGCTCGACCGGGTGCCCGCCGTTACACCCGGCGAGGGCGAGCGCCACGGCCGCGATCATTGAGACCCCCACCACCGCCGGGAAGCGGACAGTCCAGCCCACAACGCCCATCGTAGCTCGGGTTCGGCCACGAGTGGTGTAACTCTAGAGCGACGAGCCCTCGCGAGGTAGGCTCCCGGCTCCCCCGACCGTGAGCGCCGCCCGCCGCTCCCTTGGGCTGTGGCAGGCAGGCCGTGAACTCAAGGGCCGCGCGGGGCGACCCTCTCAGCGCGCCAGAGTCCGCTCCGATGGGCCTCAGTCGCCGGTCACCGCCGCCAGGGCCACCGGCCAGCCCAGCTCCGCCAGGACACGACGAAGGCGCCCAGCGCGAGGAGCCCGAAGGGCGCCGCCAGCCAGTGCGGGCCCCATATGCTCCCCTGGGCCGGGCCGAGGGCGACCATGAACACCGCGAACGCGACGAGCCCGGCGACCCAGTGTCGATCCCGTGTCGAGCTCATGTGTCCCTCCCGCCATCCCGTCTGGCGTGGAGATCATACCCGTGCCCCCTCACGCGGGGCATCCTTGCCCTCCACGTGGCCCCGCAGGATACTCAGCCCGATGGCCCGCGCCGACGACCGCTCCCAGCGTGACGCCTGCCGCTGCGTCCAGTCGGGATGCCGCCGAGCCCCGGTCCCCGGCCAGACCCGCTGCCCGGTCCACGCTGCCGCCCAGCGTGCCTACACCCGCG
Source organism: Verrucomicrobiia bacterium (assembly GCA_035532155.1). Classification (GTDB taxonomy): domain Bacteria; phylum Chloroflexota; class Dormibacteria; order Aeolococcales; family Bog-877; genus DAHUZL01. The sequence continues at coordinate 1,568 of DATKRN010000023.1, forward strand.
CCTCTCGCGCCCGGATTCCACCAGGGCGCTGCCGCCAGTGCCGCCGGCCCGTGGCCGCGGGGTCGACATACTGCCGCACCCACCTCCTGGAGCACCGTGAGCGATCACGGATCCGCATCGCCGACCGGTACTGGGCGCGTCGGGCCGCCGGGCTGTGCGTCAGCTGCGGGAGGCCGGCGCGGCCAGGGCGATCGATGTGCCCCCGCCACGCCGCGGCGAAGACGCGCCAGATGGCCGATCGCCGGCGCGGGGGCTGACGCACTGCCTACTGGGGGAGGGCACCATTCGGCCCTCCCCCGCCTCCGTCCCTGCACGTGCTCCGGTCACGAGTGTGCTCCCAGGTCCGCAGGGGTGGCAGGGTGCTGAGGACGATCACCCCTGCGATCGCGGCGACGACGGCGGCGTAGCCATACGCCAGGGGGACGCTGACGCCGTAGAGCAGTCCCATCACCAGATTGCCCACGAAGGTGCCGACGCTTCGCGAGGCTGACAGCGCACCGAACCCGCGACCGGCCCGAGCGCCAGGTCGAAGGACGGACATCGCCGCCGGTTCGAGGGTCTCGACGATTCCGAGCGCGAAGCCGATCACGGCGACACCGACCAGCGTCACCGCTAGGCCGACGTGCTCGCCAGAGCCAATCGCGATGACGCCCGCGCCGACGGCGGCGCCGAGGTAGCCGAGCACGCCGAGGCGAGCGAACTGGGCCGCGGGGCCGGCGCCGAGTCGGCTGCCCAGGGCATAGCCGGTAAGCGCCGACGTGGCTTGCAGCACAAGGAAGGCGCCGATGCCGGCCAGCAGGCGACCACTGCCTTGCGCGACGGTGAGCACAGGGAACCCGACACTGTAGTACGTGAAGCCGTACAACGCCGCCGCGGCTAGGAGGGACCTGGCTCCCGGTGGGGGCAGACTCATCGGATCGTCGGAGGCGGACGCCCGAGGGCTGGCGGGGCGCGATCCGCCGACGTGAGTTCGGGAGAGGACGAGAGTGGAGGCGATGAGGGGGATCGCCGTCGCCAGGAAGATCCAGCGAAAGGGGACGTGCGCTACCAGGGCGACCAGCACGTAACCACCGGCGAGGGCCCCGCCGCCGACGTCGAGCGCGTGGAGGAACCCGAACGCCGCAGAGCGGTCCGCCTCAGCGGGCACGGCGTCGACGAGCATCACCCGCCGCGACGGGGTGCGGAGGTTCCGGGCCCACCACCCGCCGGTCAGCATCCCGATGGCCCACACCGGATTGGCCACGAGGGCGCACAGCGAGAGCAACGGGATCACGGCATTGCCGGCAAGGGCCAGCGAGCGGTGCCCCACCCGGTCTCCGAGCCGGCCACCCGCGAATGAGAAGAATGCACCGCCGCCGTAGCTGAGAGCACTGGCGAGCCCAAACACCCACGCAGGCTGGTGCAGCGTGAAGACCAGGAACAAGGGGAACCCGGCCAGGACAGCCTGGTATCCAAGATCGGCGAAGAACGCGGATACTGAGATGATCCAGACGTCACCGCTCCGCCACGAGGCCCGGTGGACCGCCCTCACCGCTGACGACCCTGCCGCAGGCTCACGTCGCAATGATGCCGGATTGCAAGGTCGGCGCCACGATACCCGACCTCAGGCCGCCCGCTCCAGCGTCCGGCCCAGGTCTTGTGCTTGGGCCCGCTGCTGCGCCTCCCGCTCATGGCGCTGGGCTGGCGTCAGCTCGGGCGTCGCCTCCTGGCTTGTCGCCGTGTCGTGCCCCGCGTCGGCCGTGGGTGTCGCCGTCGACCGGTCCACGCTCGCCGCAGCCCGTGCCCGTTCTTGCTCAACCGCCTCGGTGGCCGTGAGCTCCGGCGTGAACACCTGCCAGCGCGTGGCCAGGGCCGTGAGCGCGTCCTGCTCGGCAGTCAGGCTGCCGTGGTCGACCTCTAGGCTGCTCATGTCGGCGTAGACATAGCTCGCCTTCCGCGCCCGGCTCATCTCAACGTACGCGTTGCGCTGGTCGCCCTGCCAGGTGCCCGTCACCACATGCACGCGATCCACGGTGCGGCCCTGGCTCTTGTACGCCGACACCGCATAGCCCAGCCGCAGCCGGTCCCGGTGGTCTGGCCCGAACACGACCGTCTTGGTCCCGAAGCTCACCACGAGCAAGGCCGCGTCCTGTTTGGCCTGGGCTTCGGTCTGGCCCGCCTTGGGGCGCACGCCCTTGCCGAGAGCGTGAATGCCCACGATAGTCCCCCGCTCACCATTGGACACTCGGCGGTCGGCACCCGCCTTGCCATGCGTGTCCAGCGCTGGGACGTAGGTGGTCTGCTGGCACTCGACGCGATCGCCGATGCGCAGGGTCTCGGTGCGTTGATAGTCTGGCCCGTCGTGTGCCGTCACGGTGACGCTCGCCATCGGCACCAGCTGCACCTTGCCGTCCCGCGTGGTCTGGACCGGCGTCGGGTCCAGGGCCACGCTCCCCGGCTGCTCGGCTTCGGCTGCGATCCACCCAGCCAGGGTGTCCGGGTTGAGTCCCATCGCCTCGACGACCTCGGCGGGGCTCTGGCCGTCCCGCACCTTGGTCAGCGCCTGGTGCGCCTCCAGGCGCCTCGTCTGCGCCAGCCGGTTGAGCGCGTCCAGGTCGCGGTTGCTCTCGGCTACAAGGATGGCATCCCGGGGGTCCGTGATCCACGCGGCGACCGCCCGGTCCTTGGCGCCCTCCGGGCTCTGCGTGATGACGACCTGGCCCTTGGCGTGATAGTGCTTGACCGCCTCTACGCCCGCCCCGCGACGGATGGCATCCCACGCGCGGGCGTCCTGTGGGTCCCACGCCCGCCGGTTCTCTGCGAGCACGGCGAGCTCGCCTGCCTGCTCGGCCCGATCGGCCCATGTCCGCCACATCCCGCCCGCCTCGATGCTCGTCAGCTGGGCCCGATCGCCCACGGCCACGATCTGCGT
>DATKRN010000024.1:0-2856 GCA_035532155.1 Verrucomicrobiia bacterium
ACGGAGCCCCAGAAGCCCCGTCCGTACGGGCGGGGAGGTTCACCTCCTCTATACGGATGAGGCGACGCGAGAAGAACAAGAAGGCAAAGAAGGGGCTCAAACTCCTTCGTGCCTGTGGGCCGTCATATCCGGCTCTCCTGCTGTTTGTGTGGGTCATGACCGGCCAGGGAGGGGCGGGCAGAGCCCGCCCAGGGTGAGCTTGGCGAGGGCAATGAGCGCGTCGGTGGAGTGGAAGCCGAAGCTGCGGCGGATGATCAGACGGATCTTCCCGTTCATGCTCTCGACCCGAGCGTTGGTGACGCGGTAGCGCAGGGCGGCTTCGATGCTGGGGCGGTAGGCGGTGATGGTGCGGGCCAGCTTGACGAACGGCTGGAGGCGGGAGCGGCGCGCCCACTGCAGCCACCGCTCCAGGGCGTGGAGTGCGCGACGCCGGCCCATTTGGAACACCAGGCGCAGCGCCTCCTTGAGGATGTAGGCGCGATACAAGGGCCGGTTGGTGCGCGCGATCGTCTCCAGGGTCAGCTGCTGCGTGGCGGTCAGGTTCTCGGGGTTGTGCCACAGGGCCCAGCGGGCCCCCTTGAGGGCGTGCGCGGTCTCGTCGGCGCCAGACCGACGCGCCGCGTTCCACACCTGGCGCCGCACCGCATCCAAGGCATCCGTCGCCCAGCCGACCACGTGAAACGGATCGGTGCACTGGATGGCCTGCGGGCAGCGCGCGGCGACCACCGTGGCGATCCAGGAGGCCCCGTCGCGGCTGACTCGCCGCAGCTTCCGGCAGCGCGCCGCGCCGAGGGCATCGAAGAAGCGGCCCAGCGTCGCGCCGTCCCGGCCCGGCGCCGTCCAGATCAGGTGACCGCTGTCGTGATCGACCACCACCACCAAGTAGGTCGGGCCGCCGATGTGGATCTCGTCGATCCCGATCCGCTCCAGGTGAGCGAAGGGATCGCGCCCGGCCTCGGCCGCCGCCACCACCCGCGTGCAGATACCCGCCACGCTCCGCCAGGTGACCCGGAACAGCGTGGCCACCGTGCTCTGAGCGCTCCGGGTGGCCATCCAGGCAACCTGGTCCTCAAAGTCCCGCGTGAACCGGGCTCCGTGGCGCGCCCACGGGACTGCGGCCACCACCACCCCGTGCGCGGGGCACTGGACCCGGGGGCTGTCCGCCTCCAGCATCGTCACCGTGGTGCCCAGGTCCAAGGCCCGCCACCAGCGCCGCCCCGACCCGGCGTCGAACCCCGGGCACCGTCGCCGACACCGCCCGCAGCGGTGGCGCTCCTGCCAGACCGGTCGCACCCGCACCACCAGGGTGGCCCGCTCGGCCGCCCAGTCCACCCCCTCCACCACCGCTCCCGCCAACCCCAGTCCTTTGGCCCATACTCGAATCGGATGCACGTGCTCCTGCCCTCCAGACGATCCCCGGCTTTCAACACCCGAGATCGTACGGATCAGGGGCCGTGCGTCCTCCTATCTCCCCGCGGCCTCACCCACAGCAACGGCAGTAGTGCCGGATTTGTTTCCCCCACCGGCGCGTGGACTTTCGCACTTTCGCAGCAGGTTGAGGGGTGCCGTCTGCTGTCACCGGCAGGGGGTCCAGGGCAACGCGAGCAGGGCCGGGCGCTTGGCGATGGCGCTCCGCCCGACGGCATCGGCCGCCGGGCAGAAGCGAGTTGGAGAGAGAGCGCGTACTCGACCTCGAAGACGGCCTTGCGTGCGGCCAGGAAGGGCCTGAGCCGGCCACACTCGGCGTCCTGCGTGCACTGCTCATCGATGGACAAGTTGATCTCGGGCTCGAGCGCCGGCACCTGCCCGTAGTCGTTCTTCGGGCCCGCGGTCAACCCGCCGCGGCGGGCGATCCCCGTCACGGCCCGGTTGGGTGGCGGCACTCGGAACAGCCCGGCAGAATCGTGGTCCTGGGGTCGGATCACTGGTCCACGGTCATACCCGTCTGCCTGAATCCCACTGCCCTTGTATAGTGGGACCATGATGGAACTTGAGGTCGACCTGCGGAGGAAGAACCAGCTCACCTGGCCGGAGCCACTCGCTCGTGCCATGGGCGTCAGTGAGGGGGCCCGGCTCAAAATCGTGTACGAGGAGGCAACCGGAGAGGCGCGAGTCCGCCCGATCCGACAGAGCTACGCGGGGGCACTCCGCGGGGCCTACGGGGCCAGCGAAGAGGAGATCAGCGCCTACCTCGCGGCGGAGCGGCGGAGTTGGGGTGAGTGACGCGCGCCTCACTCGAGCGTGCGATCCCGGCCGGCGATCGTCTGCTTCTGGACAGCAGTTGTCTCATCTCCCACCTTGACGGCAGCGAGGCCACCAGCCCACTCGCGATCCATGTGCTCGACGCGCTGGTGCGATCCGGCCGGAATCCAGCAACGGTCGCCATGGTGAGCGTGATGGAGACCTTGGTGCGTCCGCGCCAGCGCACGCTTGAGGAGTACGAACACGTCCTCGATTTCCTAAAGCACCATCCGAATCTGAAGACTCAGCCCATCGACCTTGCCGTCGCCCAAGAGGCCGCCACCATGCGGGCCGCGTTTGGCTTTTCCACTCCGGACGCATTGGTGATTGCGACGGGCGTCGTATGCCAGGTGGCGCGTCTTGTGACTTGTGACGAGACATGGAAGACGAAACTGGCCGGCCATCGGATGAGCCGTCGTATCCGGGTCGTCCATCTGCCCGATCATCTGCCCGGGTAGCGTCGGCGCTGCGGCGGAAGATCGCGGCCCCGGGAGTGGCCGCTGACCCGGCAGACTCCCGAGTGGGCCTGCCTCTCCACCGGGCGCACCGAAGTGGTGCGCGTGCCGTTCCTAAACAACGGACAGAAGGGACACGGCATCCCCTGGCCGTGGTTCG
>DATKRN010000025.1:0-8666 GCA_035532155.1 Verrucomicrobiia bacterium
CCCTGTCCGCTCGGGACGCCTGACTGCCGTCCGGGGGTGAGCATTCCCGGGTTCCTTGCGACCGCGCGCGGTGCGGTGCCATCCGAGCGCATCGTGGTCGACCCGGTGCCCGTGGCGGTTGTCAACGTCCGGGTTGTCGCCGCGCTTGACCCGGTGCCGGTGCCCAAGTCCGCCGAGGTCCACGTCACGGTTGCCGACCAGGGGGATCTCGACCCGGGGGAGCATCTTCATGTTGTGTGGGTCGTGACGGCGACCCCCGAGCCCTGGTTATGGGTCTGGCCGGACGGGAGCACATCGGCCGCCGGGCGCTGGGTTCCGCAGCAGGACGAGAGTTCGGGACAGGTCCACGTCGACCTCCGGTACCTGGTCACCGCGGTGGGGTACTGGACCGATGGGATAACTATCCGCGGCCTCCCAGAGTTCACCGTCGGCACCATCCACGTCCCCACCAGCCTTGCCTACGCGGTGGAGCAGGTCCAGCCGGTGGTGCCGTAGCCGCCCCCGGGCGTTCGCAGCTTTTGCCTCGGCCCCGCGCCTTCCCCGCCGGGATCGCCGGCCGCCTCAGGGGGTGGGTAGACTGGGGCTCCGCTCGTGGCCGCCTAGCTCAGCTGGTTAGAGCGCACGGTTCACATCCGTGAGGTCGAGGGTTCGAGTCCCCCGGCGGCCACCACCGAAGTGCCGGGCCTGGCGCCGACAGGCTCGCGGGGGCCTGGGTCGCTCCCCCGGGCTCCAGCGTGCGATCCTTACCCTCCCATGCGCAATCCCGGGAGCCGAGAGCTCCGCCGCCGACAGGCCCGCCTCGAGAACCAGCGCCGGGCGGAGGTCCGGGACAAGGTGCAAGCGCAGGCGCCCACCCAGCAGGAGCGCCTCCGGCGGGGCGGCCTGTTCCTGGGCCTCTCGCCGGGCCAGGTGACTCGCCTGGCACTCGCCGTCACCGCCGGAGCCGTGGTCCTGGTGGCCCTTGGTGCCCTGGCGCTGGTGGTGGAGATCGGTCAGCGCGACCTTCCCCTCGGGGTTGTCCTGCTCGTGCTCGCGATCGTGTGCGGGGGAGCCGGGGCCTCGGTGATGGCGCCCGCCGTGCCGCCGGCCCGGCGCGACGGCAAACTCCCGGTCGAGACCGTCCAGGGCCAGCTGGTCGGTGCCAGCGAGGTCTCGGGGACGCCGGGACTCGCCCTGGTCGCCCTCCAGGTCAACCGCGGGATTCAGGAGTTCCGGGTGCGGCCTGAGCTGTTCGAAAAGCTTCAGGCCGGGGCGGTCACGGTGGGGCTCACGATGACGCCCAACCTGCAGCACGTGACGACCCTCACCGTGATCCGGCGGGATCGGCTGGCCAAGCTGCAGTCCCCGCCGATCAGCCGGGCGGTACGGATGAGCGTCCTGCTCCCGTACTTCTCCTTTGCCGCCCTCATCGGCGGGCTGGCCCTGGGAGGAGCGATCGGAGCTCTGCTCCCGTTCGGCACCAGCCCGGTGCACGCCTTGGCCGCGGCGCTCCTCGCCGCCCTCCTCGCCGGTGGGGTGGCACTCGGGCTGCGGCTCTATGCCAAGCGTCTCATGCGGGGACTCGATCTGCCGACCTGAGCACTTTCCCGTCACCCGGGACGCCATGCCCCATCTCCGCCGATGGTGGCGTGCTAGACTCGCCGAGTTCCCCATCCTGCGTCCGGGGCCACCGGGCGCAATCCCACAGGTATCGGGAGGTGCGCGCGTGGAGCGCGAATACGAACTCATGTACATCGTCCGGCCGGACTTGGACGACGATCAGGTCCGAACGACCATGGATGCCGTGACATCGATGGTCGCCGAGAATGGTGGGGAGGTCCTGAAGTCGTCCCTGTGGGGTCGTCGCCGCCTCGCCTACCTAGTCGGTGGCTTCCACGACGGCTACTACGTGGTGGCCGATACCCGACTTCCCGGCGAGCGGTTGGGCGAGATCGAACGTCAGCTGAAGCTCTCGGAGAGCGTGATTCGACACCTGCTCACGATCGCCCGGCCGATGCGCCAGGAGGGGGAGCGAGCCGCTCGGGGTCGGGAACGCTGGCGTGATCGTGAGCGGGGGCGGGGACGGCGGGCCGCGGCAGACGCGCCGGTCGCAGTGGAGGAGACATTGGATGGCGGTGTCTCCCCTGACGGCGCGGAGGCCAGCTCCGCCACGGGGGTGGCCGAGGCGATCCCCGCGGAGGCGGACCAGGTGATCGGCGTGGGCGGACCTCTGGAAGTGGAAGGTGCGGCCGCACCCGCGGCCGCCAGGGAGGAGACCGACGTGCCCGAAGCGCGGCCCGGCGCCGATGACTTGGATGACGACGATGATGAGCTGGACGAGGACGACGACGAGGATGGTGAGAGCCCCGACGATGAGGACGACGACGACGACGACGACGAGGACGGCTGACCATGGCCGGCTCTCTCAATCGCGTCATGCTCATCGGTCGGCTGACCCAGGATCCCGAGATGCGGTACCTGCCCAGCGGACAACCGGTGACGCAGCTGCGGTTGGCCACCAACCGCTACGGCACCGGCACTGATGGGGAACGACGCGAGTTCACCGATTACCACGACGCCGTGGTCTGGAACATCGGTCAGCGCAAGCTCGCCGAGATCGCGGGCCAGTACCTGCGCAAGGGCAGTCTCGTGTACGTCGAAGGACGCCTCTCGACGCGCTCCTGGGATGGCCCAGATGGACAAAAGCGCTACCGCACCGAGGTCAACGCGAACGACATCCAATTCTTGGAGCCCCGCGGCGCCGGCGCGTCCGAGGGGGACGATCCCACCCCGCCCGCGCCGGTCGCGGTCCCCGGTGCGCCCGCCGATTCCGGGGGCGACGTGGACCCCGACGACATTCCCTTCTGACAGGCAGGTTGAGCAGTGATGGCTGAATACGGACGCCGCCGCCCGCGCAAGGTTTGCAACTTCTGCCTCGAGCGCATCATCTTCGTGGACCACAAGGAAGTGACCCGGCTTCGCCGCTACATCAGCGAGCGTGGCAAGATCCTTCCCCGCCGGGTGACCGGCACCTGCGCCTTGCATCAGCGGCGCCTCACGGTGGCCCTGAAGCGGGCGCGGCACATCGCTCTGCTGCCCTTCACCACCGACCAGCGGTAGAGCGGGCGGCGAGGGCCGAGCGCACCGGTGGCGGGGGAAGGCTTGGTGGGCCTGGATGGCTCGGAGCGGTGGGCCGGCTCGAGTGGGGTCAGCCGGGGGCCGGGATCGGCCACCGACCGACCGGAGCGGCCTCCGGCGGAGGGGCGCGGCGTCACCGAGGTCGTTGGGGGGGTGCTCCGACACCCGTTGGGGGTGGTCGCCGCTACCCGGCGCGACCGCCGGCCGTCTCCGCCATCCCACCGCCGAGTGCGGGCTCCGGGAGGTGATGACCCGGGGGAGCTGGTGGTCCGGACCCTCGCTCTTGCACGGTCCCCTGCGTGTCCGGCTCGGGCGCGCCGTCCGCCCGGACCGAGTGGTCCATCCCGATCGGCAACGCGGAGACCGGGAGGGGCGGGTGGCCGAGCAGCTCTCTGCCACCGGATGTGATGACTGACCTCTCCCTGCAGCTGGCCAGCCGCGCGGCCCGATGGCGGGCGCTGGTGGAGTCCCGGGAGGCCCAGATCGCTCGGGTGGCGGGGGGCCCGGCCACCCAGGTCGACAGGGCTGTCCCGCAGGCCACCGGTCACTGGGATCAGCGTGCCGCCGCCTTCGACGCCTTCTCACGGGCGCACGACCTGGCTGCGGATCCCCTCTACCGGCTGCTGCTGCGGCGCGCGCGGGGCCGGCGGCTCCTAGACGTCGGCGCGGGGGCGGGCCGGTATGCCGTACCCCTGGCGTCCGTCGCCGCCGCCGTCACCGCGGTGGAGCCGTCGGCCGGGATGCGCGAGCGACTCGCCGAGCGTCTCGCGGAGGCCCATTGCGACAACGTGCGCATTCTCGCGGGTTCCTGGCCGGAGGCGGCCGCCGAAGCTGGCCGCCACGACGTGGCGCTCGTCTCGCACGCCATCTACGGGACAACGGATGTCCTCGGGTTTCTCCAGGCCCTGGAGTCCTCCGCCCCCTTGCGGGTTGTGGCGATCCGGGTCGAGCCGATGGGCGCCGCGGTGAGACACCTGTTCTGTCACGTTCACGGTGAGCCTCCGATCGCCGATCCCACCCTTGACACGCTGCTGCCGGTGCTGCTCGCCCTGGGGGCGCTGCCCACTGTGGAGTACGGGAGCTTCGGAGGGGGCGCGCGCTTCGACTCACCCGACGACGCCGTCGCCTGGGCCGCCGAGCAGCTGCGGCTGGCTGCCGACGACCCTCGCCGTGGCCCCCTCTGGGAGCAGGTGCGCCCCCTCATGGTGGAGATCGATGGGGGCTGGCGGTGGCGGAAGGCCCTCCACACCGCGATCGTCGCCTGGGGCGACGGCGAGGGTCGGACCGACGGGACGACCTCGTAGACTGGGATGTGTCCGTGCGGGCACCACCCTGGATACGGCCCCCGGCACTTGTGCGGAGGTCGCCTGTCCATGACGCAGCAGCTGCGCGTCCCGGGTCCGACGCCGATTCCCGAACGCGTCCAGAGGGCCATGGCGTGTCCGCTGGTCAACCACAAGGGCCCGGAGTTCCATCGCCTGATGGAACAGCTGCAGGGGGATCTGCGGTGGGCTCTCGGCACCACCCATCCGGTCCTCATCCTGCCCAGCTCCGGCAGCGGCGGGCTGGAGGCGGCCGTGGCCAATCTCTGCCAGCCTGGGGAGGAGGCGCTCTTCTGTTCCATCGGGGCCTTCGGCCAGCGCTGGGCAGCGATCGGCCGCGCCTACGGCGCCGACGTGATTGAGCTGGAGGGCGAGTGGGGTCAGCCGGTGGCGATCGAGGACGTCGCCCAGCTGCTGGAGCGCCATCCACTGGCCGGAGTCGTCTTCTTCACCCACAACGAGACCAGCACCGGGGTCACCAACGATCTCGCCGTGGTGTCCCAGGTGGTGCGCGACGCGGGGCGGCTGCTGGTGGTCGACAGCGTCAGCGGCGCGCCCAGCCTGCCTTTGGAGATGGACGCACTCGGCTGCGATGCCGTGGTGAGCGCATCCCAGAAGGGCTGGATGGCACCTCCCGGGGTTACGATGATCGCCTGCAGTGAGCGTGCGCTCGCCCGGGCCCGTCTCACCACCGGGGCGCGCTGGTACTTCGACTTCACCCGCCTCCACGAGTTCTTGCTCCGCTACGAGACGCCGACCACGCCTGCGATCTCGGTGCTGTTCGGGCTCGCCGAGGGGCTCACGATGCTGCGCGAGGAGGGGCGCGAGCAGGTCTGGGCACGGCACGCTCGCTGCGGCGCCGCAATCCGGGCTGCGGTGGCGGCCCTCGGCCTGCGCCTGCTGGCGCGGTCCGATGTCGCCAGCGATGTCGTGACCGCGATCATGCCACCGGTCGGAGTGGACCCCGACGGAGTGCGCTCGCTGCTGAGTCGGCTGCGCGAGTCCCACGGACTGGTGATCGCGGGCGGGCAGGGTCCCTTCGAGGGTCGTCTGCTTCGCATTGGGCACCTGGGCGCGATCGACGCCGCCGACACCATGGCTCTTGTCGCCGCCTTCGAGGCGGGCACCCGCGAGCAGGGCTGGACCACCGCCGCGGTGGGAGCCGGGCTCGCCGCCGCCCAGGCGGTGCTGCATCCCACCTCACAGGTGGGTCGGGAGCGGGTGGCGTGACGATGGTGGGCTCTCGTCCAGTGCGCATCCTGGTCGCCGATCCGATTGCCGACGATGGGATTGCGCGGCTGCGCGCCGCGGGGGAGGTGGATCTCGCGATCCGGCTGACCCCGGCGGAGCTGATCCTACGGGTGGGCGACTATGACGCCTTGGTCGTGCGCAGCGAGACCAAGGTGACAGCCCAGGTGATCGAGGCCGGCAGTCGCCTCCGAGTGATTGGACGGGCCGGTGTGGGCGTCGACAACATCGACGTGGCCGCCGCGAGCCAGCGCGGGATTCTGGTCGTCAATGCGCCCACCGGCAACACCGTGGCGGCCGCCGAGCACACCATCGCCATGATGCTGGCGTTGGCGCGCAACATCGCCCCGGCGTCGGCCGCGCTCCGCGCCGGCTCGTGGGAGCGGTCGCGCTTCGTGGGCACCGAGCTGCGCGACAAGACGCTCGCCGTGATCGGCCTCGGCAAGATCGGCTTCGAGGTGGCCCGGATGGCGCTGGGGCTGCAGATGCGCGTGGTTGCCCACGATCCCCTGGTCGCCCCCGACCGCGCCGCCCAGGCGGGTGTGCGCCTGCTCGATCTCGGCACCGCCCTCGCCGAGGCGGACGTGCTCACGGTGCACACGCCGCTGACGGATGCGACTCGGGGCCTGATCGGGGCGGCCGAGCTGGCCCAGATGCCTCGAGGAGCGCGGGTCATCAACGTGGGTCGAGGCGGGATCGTCGATGAGGCCGCGCTCGCGGCCGCGGTCGCGAGTGGACACCTCGCCGGCGCGGCGGTGGACGTCTTCACCCAGGAGCCGCCGCCGGCCGACCATCCGCTGCTGCAGCAGCCCCTGATCCTGGTCACCCCGCATCTCGGGGCCTCCACCGTGGAGGCGCAGGTCTCGGTCGCGACCGATGTCGCCGACCAGATCGTCTCGGTGCTGCAGGGAGGCGCAGCGCGCTGGGCGGTCAATGCGCCCCAGCTTGCGCCCGAGGAGCTGGCGGCGCTGGAGCCGTACCGGGTGCTCGCGCGGAGGCTGGGCAGCCTCTACGCCCAGCTCGGCGGCGGCGGTGTGCGCGCGCTGGAGGTGGTCTATCGCGGAGCGGTGGCGGAAGCCGAGCCGGCCCTGCTCACCGCCGAGGTCATCGGTGGGATCCTCCAGCACTTCACCCAGGACCCCGTCAATGTCGTCAATGCGCGGCTCCTGGCCCGCCAGCACGGCATCGAGGTGACCGAGCAACGCAGCAGCGAAGCGGTTGAGTACGCGAGCTCGATCACCCTGCATGTCGACGGTGCGGGGGTGCGCGAGCTCACCGGGACGCTCTCCAACGGCACCCCGCGGGTGGTGCGCCTCGATGGCTTCCACCTCGACCTGGTTCCCAAGGGGACCTTCCTGCTGTTCCACCACACCGATCGCCCCGGGATGATCGGCGCGATCGGCAGCTGTCTCGGTCAGGCTGGCGTCAACATCGCCGAGCTCCAGCTCGGTCGCACGGCGCCGAGGGGCGAGGCGGTCATGGTGGTGGTGGTTGACGACCCGGTGGCGGCGGAGCTGGCCGCGGAGCTGCGCCGGATCGACGGGGTGGGCTCTCTCTCCGTCGTCGAGCTCTGAGCGTGGCCGACGTCCAGCCCTTTCGCGGGCTCCGCTACGACCCCGAGGTGGTGGAGCTGTCGCAGGTGCTGGCTCCGCCCTACGACGTCATCGGCGCCCAGCTCCAGGCCCAGCTCTACGCCCGGGCGATGCAGAACGTCGTCCGTTTTGAGCTCGGGCGCGACCGTGACGACGACCTCCCGGGGGTGCGCGACCGCTACCTGCGCGCCCGTGGTCACCTGGCAGCCTGGCGCCAGACCGGTGTCATGGTGCAGGAGAGCCGCCCCTCGCTCTACCTTCACGCCCACGCGTTCCACCCCCCCGAGGGCGGTCCGCTGGAGCGGATCGGGGTCTTCGCCGCGGTCACACCGGAGCCGTGGGACCGGGGCATCGTGCTCCGCCACGAGCACACCCTGAGCGGACCCAAGCAGGACCGGCTCCGGCTCTTGGAGGCGACTGGGGTCCAGGGGTCGCCGGTCTTCGCGCTGTGGGAGGATGGCGAGCGCGCTGCCGCAGCGCTGCACCGCTATGCGGCCACCACCCCGCCCGCTGCCGAGGCGGTCACCGACGGCGAGAGCGGCCATGAGCGCCACCGGCTCTGGGTGCTGGAGGAGGGTGGTTCCGGAGGCGACGTGGTGGACTCGGTGAGGAGCTCGCTCACCGAGTCCCGGCTGGTGATCGCGGACGGCCACCATCGGTACGAGACCGCGCTCGCCTACGCTGCCGCTCACCCCGAGGTGCCGGCCCGGGTTCTGATGCTGCTGGCCCCCCTTGACGACGCCAGCCATGTCATCCTGGCAACCCACCGGATCCTCGCCGGGTGGTCAGGGGCCCCGGGCACTCTGCGAGCCGGGCTCGAGGCTACCGGGTATCGTTGGGAGTCCGCCCGAAACCCGCGCGCGGCGCTGCGGCGGATGGCGGCGCTGCGGCCGCACGCGCACGCGTTCGGCGTCGTCGCCGCCGGCGAGTCCGCCGTCGCCCATCGCGAGCGACGCCCGGTCGCGAGCCCCAGCGCCGGCCTCGATGTCACAGTCCTCCAGGAGGAGGTGCTGGGCGCGCTCCTCGGGATCGACGAGGAGGCGGTGGCGGCCGGCCGGCTGCGCTTCAGTCGCGACGGGGACGAGGTGGCCGCATTGGCGACCGCCAGCGACGGGATCGGCCTCTTGGTGAACCCCACCTCGGTGGCGGAGGTGGCGGACGTTGCGCGCGCCGGGGAGTCGATGCCGCAGAAGTCCACCTACTTCTTTCCTAAGGTGCCAACCGGGCTGGTGCTGCTGCCGGTGACCTAGTGGGGGCGGACCGGCCGGCGCGGCCCGCGCGGCGGGGATGGCGACGAGTCGGGACGAGGTTGCGGCTCGGGTTGCGAGGCTGGCGCCGTGGCTCGGTCGCGCCAGCGGCTGATCGCCAACAGGCTGGTGCTGGGGGT
>DATKRN010000026.1:0-3443 GCA_035532155.1 Verrucomicrobiia bacterium
GTGCCCGCAGGCGATGGTGCCGTGGGTGACCGACGCCCTCGATGAGGTGCGCCGCTCTCGAGGCGAGGGCGCGCGTCCTCTGCGGAACCGTGCGCGCACCACGGGGGCCGGCGCCCTGCTGCGTGAGGCTCGGCCCCACCCAGGCGCCCTGGGTCCAGCTCCTGGGAGGGGAAGGAGGACTAGGCCGACCCGACGGTAGTGGGCCGGGGCGACGGCCGTGGTCGGGTGCGCCGTCGGCTCGACGTGGCCCTCGATGTTCACCGATGCGGGTGGGTGGAGGTCGTCCAACCCCACCTTGAGTGGGGCAGCTGACGCTATCGGTCTGGACCCCAGTGACGGCGCAGGGGAGCGGAGTGCGGGTCGCGACCGCGGAGGTCGTGGTGAGCGCGCTTCCCTGCCTCGTGTCAAGGACCACCGGGGTTTGGTGGAGCGCCCCCCACCGGTGGACTTTGGGGATGGTCGATGCGACGGCCAGCCTCTCCGCAGACGGCGAGGTGGGCGCCGGACGCTCTCGCGGCTTCTCGAATCCGGGGCTTGCACTGCTGTCCCCGTCCGTACCGGTGCCGCGTCCTGCACCTGGACTGGGACCGGCGGCCGCCTCGGGGGCGAGCCCAGCCGCCGAATCAGGAGGCCCACGACCGGCAGCGACTTCTCCACCCCGTGGTGCTGAGCGATCAGCGCGACCACCAGGTCCCACGGTCGGAGAGCGAACGCGGCCGATAGCTGGCGGGGATGCTGGCGGATGATCCCGCGCCGCCCCGCCGCGCATGGTTCAGGCTGGCCGCCACCGGCAGACGCTCGAAGGCCCAGACACACCCGCAGCGACCACCGATGTGGGGACGAGATCGGACCTGTGGCGACGCCGCCACCCACCGCTGGCGGGTGTCTTCCGGCCCCCACGACGCGGGCGATGGGGTGATGCTGGCACCGGCCACGGGGGGTCAACGGTCCGTTCCGCGTCGGGGTGCTGGCGTGCGCGCGGCTCACAGTGAGCGGGGCCCCGCGTGGCGGCACGGTGGGGGGAGCCACCGGTCGACCGACCGCGGTGCGCGTCTCCAGCAGCCCACCGGCCCGAAGGCAGACGTGGCGGGACCGGTCGGCCGCGTCAGCCGGAGGGCGGCGCCGCGGTTGCCTTCGCAGGGGGTCCACCGTATAGTGCGGCCTTGGTGCGATACAAGACGTTCCTGTCCTCGCACGGTGGGGCGCTGGCGATCGTGGCGGTCGCCGCCTTCATCCTGGTGGGGGTCGCCGTGCTGGACGGGCACCCACCCCACCTCCGATCCGCGCTGCGAGTGGCGCCGGGGACGATCACATTCGGACTGGCGGCGTCGACGCGGTCGGTCGTGCTCTCGAATTCCCAGCGGGCGACGATCCGCTGGTCCGTGGATCCGCTCCCCGGAATCTCGGTCGAGCCGACCGCGGGCACCCTCGCACCCCGAGGTCGCGCGACCGTGACCCTCACCATCCACCGCTACGGCCTGGGTGCGCTGCAGACCCCGGCCGAACTTCGGTTCCACGACAGCTTCAGTCGCCCGACCTCGGCGGTGGCCGTGAGCTGGGAGACTCCGGGGCCGACTCTGAGCCGCCTCAGTCGCGCCGACGGGCCCACCGGCGGCGGCACCCGCATCACCATCGCCGGCACCGGCTTCGGTGCCGGCGCCACGGTCGACTTCGGGCCGGATCACCCGGCCGCTAGCGCCACCGTGGTCTCCCCCTTCCTGATCAGGGCGACCAGCCCGGCGGGGGCCGGGACGGTTCAGGTCACGGTCACCTCGGGGGGGAAGACCTCGGCCGGGTCGGCGGCCGGCCGCTTCACCTATCGCGGTGTCGGGCCGGGCGTCACGGGGGTCAGCCGCTCCGCCGGACCGGCCAGCGGTGGCACCCAGGTCACCATCACGGGTGCGGGATTCCGGCGAGGCGCGCTGGTCGACTTCGGACTGACCCCAGCCCGCGACGTGCGGATTCTGTCGGCCACCGCCATCAGCGCTCTGAGTCCGGCGGGTACCGGGACGGTCGACATCACGGTGACCGACGCGGGCAACACATCGCCCGCGTCGCTGGCCGACCGGTTCGTCTATCAGCCCGTGATCAGATCGGTGCGATTCAGCGGCTCACCCCGGGATCCTTTGGTCACGGTGGCGGGTGCCGGACTCGGCGCGGAGCCGGCGCGGTCGCCCTCCGGATGTGGGGGCGGGGACGACTTCGCGAACGACGCTGTGGTGGTGGAGGACTCGTCCAATCAATGGTTTGCGGGCAAGCCGGGAGACTGTGTCGGACTCGTCATCACGCGCTTTTCACAATCGGAGATCACCTTCACGTTCGGGAGTTCGTACGGGCAGCGATTCGTCAACGCGATCGGCCAGAGACCTCCGACCATCCTCAATCCTGGGGACCGATTTGTGATCGAGATCGGCGGGACCTCGCTCGGGGGCGCGGTGAGCTACCGGTCGAGCCAGACGGCCTAGGGGTGCTGTCCTGGGAGATTGGTGACACGCGCGAGGGGGGCGAGGCCACCGAGCGCAGTGCGGGCGCGCTGGTGATTGTCGGTGTGCAGCCAGCGCGGCAGCGCGTGGGCGCGGGCGGTGCGGGAGCGGTAGAGGCGGACGCAGGCCCACTCATCCAAGAAGGTCCGGTGGTAGCGCTCGACCGTGCCGTGGGTCTGGAGGTGGGAGGGGCGGGTGCGCCGGTGGGTGGGGGTGGTCGCGGCCAGGGCCGGGGCGACGTCGCGGCTGCGGTAGCCGCAGCCGTTGTCGGTGAGGACGCGGTGGGCGGGGATGCCATGGGTGGCCACAAAGGCCGCCGCCCGGCCCCAGCAGGCCGCGCAGGTGGTCGCCCGTGCATCGGTCAGGATCTCGGTGTCGGCCACCCGGGAGTGATCGTCCCGCGCCGAGTGCCGGAACTCATAGCCGCCGGCGCGCCGATCCGCGCGGCGGTGGCGGCCCCCAGGCTCCGCCCCAGCGCCCGATGCCCCCACCCTGCGGGATCCGGCCCAGCTTCTTGACGTCGACGGGGATGAGTTCCCCGGGGGCGGCGTGCTCGTCGCGGCGGGTCACCCGGCCGGCGGGCCGGTCCCGCCAGCGCAGCCGGTTGAGCCCGAGGCGGACCCGCACGCGGGGCCCGGTGGAGGTTGCCAGCCCCAGGAGGGCGCCGATCCGGGCCGGCCCCCACTTGCGCGTCTGCCGCAGCGGGGCGATCCGGTGCTCGAGGCGCCGGGCCAGCCGGCGCGGGCTGTGCCGGGCACCGCGGGCCGGTCGAGCAGGCCCTCGACCCCTTCTGCCTGGTACCGGGCCCCCCAGCGGTACGCCGTGGTCCGGGAGATCCCCATCTCCGCCGCGATGTGGGCGATCGGGCGGGCGTCCGTGGCGATCCGCTCGCCGAGCCAGCGCCGGCCCGCCGGGGCCACGCCTGGGTTAGGGTGGGGCAGGAGAGTCTCCCGCGTGGGG
>DATKRN010000027.1:0-14237 GCA_035532155.1 Verrucomicrobiia bacterium
CTCGATCAGGCTGCTCATCCCGGCCCCGACGTTGCCCATCACCTGGCCGAGGCTCGTCATCGCCGGCGGCATGGCCGTCGCCATCCACTGGGTGAAGGCGGTGAAGTTGGGGTTGAGGATGTAGGAGAACAGCACCTTGCCGAAGTCCGTCATCGCCACGCTCGACGCCTTGAAGATCGGCTCCAGCCGGGGAAGCACGCGCTCCATCTCCCGGATGCCGAAGAGCAGGACGCCGATACCGCCCGAGTTGAGGGACAGCTGCTGCCACTGGGCCCCGAAGCCCTTGACCGCCGCCTCCAGCGGCGCCATCGGCCCCTTCAGCTTGACGTTGTTCGAGATGGCGGTGGTGACCTGGGAGAGCGCCGGCATCGCCGTGAGGAGGAATCCGCCCGCGGAGGCGCCGGCCAGCGCCGCCGCCCCGATGCCACCGAGGGCGACGCCCGCCACGGATGGCCCCAGCGCCGACGTGAGGCCGAGTCCGACGCCGATCAGCGGGAGCGCCCCGGCACCACCACCGCCGCCGCCGCTGCTCGCCGCCGTCGTAGCCGCGCGCTGGAAGCCGCCGCCACCGCCGCCACCGGCGAGATCGCCCATGGCGGTCGCCACGCCGCCGCGACCCGCGCCGCCCCCGAGCGTGAGAAAGCGGGCCGCGTTCGCCTCGGTCAGATCGGCGCCGACCTGATCCAGCGTGCGGCCCTGGTGCTCCGCGATCTGGGTCGGCGACCACCCCCGGCCGGCCAGCCGGACCGCCTCCGCGCGGAACGCGGCGTTGTCCCGCATCCCGATGATCTTCATGTGGTCCGGGACGACGCCCATCGGCGGGTTGACCGCCCGGTCAAGCTCGCCCGGCGTCATCCCCAGCGCGCCGGCCATCGACCGCTGGCTCGCGGAGGGCTCCAGCCGCGCCGCCTGAGCGGCCCAGAGCGGCGCGCCACCATTCGGCGTGCCCCCGAGCTGCCGCGACCCGTTCGGCGGCGCCGACCCCATCGACGACAGGTCGCGCACCACGGACGAGGCCGGACTGGCCCCCGAGCCGCCGCCGCCAGACCCTCCCAGGATCCGGTCGCTCTCCGCCTTGAAGGCGAGCAGCCGCGCCGTCGCCTCGTCCAGCTTGCGGTCGAGGGGGCCAATATCGGCCCCGACGGTGAGTTCGGCGTCAGCCATGTCTCACCTCCGCCAGGCGTCCCGGATGGCCCGCGGCACGGCACGCCACATGGTGGCCACCGCCCGCTCCCGCGTGGAGAGGTAGGGGCGCGGCGGCAGCGTCACCGACCGGGCGAAGTGCTCCCGGTGTCCCGGCGTGCCGCCCCACCCAAGCCAGCCCGGCTTGCCCGACGCGGTCAGATGGTGGGCACGCACCGTGCCGCCCCACTGCTGGATGGCGGCATAGACGACGCCCTCGGTGCGCACGGCCGATCGGAAGCGGCTCAGCCCCTCCTCGATCACGGGGAGGGCCCGCACCGATCGCGCCAAGTGGCCCGAGATCGCGGCCGGCGGCTCCGGCGCCACGCTGGGGGTGGGGGTGCCGGGCGCGTGGCTCTGCCGAAGCAGCCGCACCCGAGTCTCCAGCCGCAGCGTGTCCGTGGCATCGGCGAGGCCGCGTGGGGCCGCCATGCGGGCGGCCTCGCGCCAGTCCCGCAGCATCCGCTCCGCACGCCCCACGTCGCACGAGCCGGTGATCCGGCCGTCGCTCATGGTCAGCCGCGCTCGCGGTCCCCGCGGGCCCGCGCGTTCCGGATCGACAGCAGCCAGTCGCAGCGGTAGCCGGGCGCCTCGTCCGCCTCCGTCAGGGTCATCCCGAGTTCGAGGAGATCAAGGGTGCGGAGGTCGTCCGGGAGGGGTCCGACGAGGCTGGCGTCGGGGTGGGCGCGGGCGAAACGGAGCCGTTCGAGCTGCCGAAAGGGCTGGCCGGGTCCTTGCGCGCCTCCGGGGTGGGGTCGGCCTGGAGGAAACTGGCCCGATAGCGCGGCAGGCACGCCAGCGCCAGGGTGTCGTAGGCCAGACCCGGGATGTCCCCGAGACTGGCTGGAGCGTCCCCAGGCAGCGGGAGCGCGTAACTCCAGCCCTCGACGAAGACCCCACACAGGGCGTCGCTGAACGCCGCCCACGAGTCGACGTCGCCCTCCTGCGTGGCCGCGTGCGCCCGCTGCGCTCGGAGGCGCAGCCGGTTGGGGAGCGCCTGCGGGTCTCGAAGCTCGGCCCACGCCCCGTTCGGCAACTCGACACGGTCCCCCATCAGGCGTAGGACGCGTTCTGGCCGTTGATGATGGTCACCAGGACCGGCGACTCCCCGCCGGACGCTCCCGCGTTGGTGGTGTTGGCGATGCCCGTCCCGGTCAACTCGACCTCCAGGTACTCGCCCCGCTGGACGATGTCGCCCACTTCGATCGCACACTTGTTGCTGACGACAGTCAGGCCCGTCTCGGACGCGCCCGTCCCGCTGGTCCCCGACAGCGTCGTCACCGGCTGGGTGTTGTTGAGGTAGTTGAGGAGCGCCGTGTCGCCGGGATCGGCGATGGCGGTGATCTTCCAGGAGACCGCGAGCGACCCGCAGAAGATCTGTGCCGGTGTCTGCGTCCCGCTCAGCGCCTTGATGACCTGATTGCGCCGCGCCAGCGTGACCGCCGCCGTGGTGAAGTAGATCGACTCGGTGTTGAACGTCAGCGTGAACTCCCAAGCCGGAATCGGCAGCACCCCGGTCAGCGTGGTGGTGGGGTTGGTCTCCGTCGCCGAGATGAGGCCCATCCCCGCGGCCGAGGCCGTGAGCAGCCCGTCCGCACTGGCGGTCAGGGTGACGTTGTCCCACTGCACGGCGGTGAAGGCGCGGGCGGACGTGGCGCCGTACGCATCCGTCACCGAGTGCGATCCCGGCTGACCGTTCCCGGAGTTGAGCAGACTGCACGCGTGCGAGAACGGCGCGACCGAGCCCGTCGTCGTGATGTCCCCGAGCAACGCCGCCAGCGGCCATGCCCAGGTGTCGGGGAAGAAGTCCCCCGTCATCGTGATCGCGCTCGACTCGATGCCCTGGAGGTAGCCGTAGTCCTCGGTCATCGAGCCACCCAGATACTGCACCTTGAGCGGGTCGATGACGTCCTTCGGGACGAAGGTCTTGACCGGCACGAAGGCGGTCGGGACGGCGTAGGTCCCCTTGGTCGTCTCCTTGGCGATGCCAATGGCACGCCGCTGGACCGGAATCGCGTCGGCAAAGGTGGGCATCAAGGCTCCTTGGGAGGCGGCGCCTCATCAGATGGGGGTGGGATCAGGCCGCGGTCCGGGTCGGCACGCGACGACCCGATCGCCTCCAGCGCCTCGTGGGACAGGGGGACGTCCGTGGTGACGGTGTCGCCCGGCGCCAGAGTGCGCCCCAGCGCCAGCAGGCGCAGGTCGACGGGGCCACGGTTGCGATAGGTGGGCATGGCGCCTCCCGGTCAGGTGATGGGTAGCTGCTGGATGGTCAGGCGCACCTCGGCGCCGCCGATCAGGCCGCCGCCGAGGGCGGAGATGCGCTCGAACGCGACGTGCAGGTCGGCCGACCCGAGGCCGTTGCCCTCGCCGGCCTGGAAGACCGTGCCGTCCACCGTCCCGAGCGTCCGCGAGGCCCGCAGCCGCGCGAGCAGCGCCTCGATGATCCCCTCGATGTCGGCGTGGGCGTTCTCCGCGTCGGGCTGGCGACTCAGGCACCGGATCACGACCACCGCCGCGTAGGTGACCTGCTTGACCCCGCTGGTCGGGCCGCCGACCTCACGCCGGAGTTCCGCCTGCGACTCGATCGCGCAGAACGCCATCGCCCCCGTGACCGTCCCGGCGGGCAGCCCGCTGAAGTAGTCCTGGTCGCGCGACTGGCGCGGCTCGGCCGTGAAGACCGTCGCAAGGCCCGCCACGGCTGGCGGGGCGATCCACGCCGCCAGGGCTTGCCGGACCGCTGTCGCCCCGACCGCCACGGTGCTACAGCAGCCCAGCGACGGCGGTGCTGGCGCGGAACTCCGGGACCAGGATGGCCATCGCGTCCGCGAGGTCGTTGCCGCCGGGCGCCTCGGTCTTGATGACCGACTGGCTGCCGAAGCTGTCCGGCATGACGAAGGCGGCCGTCCCGCGGGCCGACCGGATCAGGCCCGACGTCGCGAGGATGGCCGCCCGGACCAGGCGCACCGGCAGATTGCTGATGCCGATCCCGGGGCCGTGCTGGAAGATCGTCGGCGGGACGGTGAGGGTCGCGGGGCCTGACGCCGTGAGCGCGAGCGCGCCACCCGGAAGACCCGACACCGTGACCGTCTCCGTGTTCATGCCGTCCGAGATGGTGAGCGGCATCCCGACCGCGATCCCGATGCCGTTCGCCACCTGGAGACTCACCGACGCGGCGTTGGCCTGGGCCGTCAGCGTCGTCACCGGGTAGCCGTTGACGTAGGTGAGCTGGACCCACCACGTCCGGCGCAGCCCGGTCGGGCCGAACTGGACCGGCCAGCCCCAGTTCATCACCGAACTCGGCGGTCCGACCACCACCCGGCGCGTCTGGACGACCAAACCCGACAGGTCCGTCAGCGCCGTCCAGGTCCCGGTGTCCGTCGCGGGCGACCCGAGACTGACCCCTGTCACCCCGCGGATCGGGAAGCAGCGCGGGAAGACCTCCAGCCAGCCGTCACGCCGGGCCCGGACCTCGGCGACCTCGGTGTCGGTCGTCGTGCCGAGCACCTGCCAGCAGACGCCGTCCATCCACGAGCTGGCTTGCAGGATGGCCGAGGCGAGCGCGGCGGTCTGCTGCTCCGGCGTCCCGCCGGGCACGAGGTTGTCCGTCTGGACGCCCGTGGCCTCGTTGAGGAACTGGCCCGTCGTGAGGTAGGGGACGCCGGCCGTCTCCGGGCGCGAGACGAGCGGAAGCGCCGGGGCGACCGTCACGACAGGCGTCGGAGTACGCGGCCGGTCTTGGGGTCGACCGCGTACTCGCCGTCCTCGAACGCGATCTGCCGCGTCCCGACCGCGACGACCTCGCCGAGGTGCGGGTCCGCCTCCGACGCCGGCAGCGGCGTCGGGGCGTCCCGGGTGCGGTTAGGACCTGGCCGGGCCACTGTCCTTCCCCTTGGTGTGTCGGGGGGGTGTCTCGGTCATCTCATATCTCCTCTGAAAGGTCCGTGCGGCCACACCGGCCGCAGCGATCGCGAAAGTAGGCGCGGAACCCACACGCGCAGACGAACGTGCGGCCACCCACGGCCTGGGTGAGGCGCGGCGAGCAGCCAAGCTGGCGCAGGATCGAGATGTGACGGGGGTTGTCCACGTCCACCACGCCATCCCTGGCCCGGTAGACACGGCCCCCTTCGCCCACCTGGAGTTGGTGGGCAGCCTTGTCCGTGGAGAGCAGTTGCATCCCACCTCTCGCCCGGCTGAGAGGGACGGCCCGAAGGCCGTCCCCCCAGTGGCTAATCTTTGATGTTGATGATGGCGCCCGAGAACTGGGGCGCGTAGTGGACCAGCGATCCGAACCAGTACGTCGACGCGGCCGAGGCCAGGTCGATGTCGGTCCAGTCGATGGACATGAACGGCTGCACCTGACGGAACTCCACCGGGTTGGCCACGCGCGAGTCGGGCATGGGCAGGTGGAAGCTCTGGATCAACATGCAGCCGGTCGGCATGTAGGGGTGGACGTCCAGCGGCACGTTGTCCCGGCCGTTGGACTGGTTCTGGATGCCGGTCACCAGGCCACCCATCACCACCCCGCCATCGCTGATCTGGGCGGTGAAGCGGTAGTTGGTGGACGACAGGGTCTGGAGCTGCACCGAGAGCGCGGCCCGGATCGAGGCGGTCGTCCAGATGTGGTCGGGGTCGGCGAAGTTGTTCGTCGAACCCTGCCCGTACAGCGCCGCCAGCGCCGTCTGGATGTCGCCGCCCGGGGTGCTCGTCGAGAGCGGCCCGTCGAGCGACTTGACGTAGCCTGAGTTCGTGCCGGTGGCCGCGGTGAGGAGGCCGTCGTAGGAGTAGGTCGACGCCGAGGAGTCGGTCGCCGAGGGCTGCGCCCCCGAGTTCGGCGTGCCGCCCGTCCCGCCGCCGGTGAACTGGATGGTGAACGCGTCTGCGCCTCCCTGGTTCGTGGTGCCGGCGTAGAAGGCGTTGGCGATGCCGGTCGTGGTCCCCGCGTACACCGTGGCCCCGAGCGCGCCGCTGGGGAGGGTGAAAGAGACGTTGATGACGTCGCCGGTCGTGGCCGACAGGGCCGTGGTCGCCACGATGGTCGAGGCGACCGACTGTCCCGGCCCCGAGTTGGCGGTGACGTAGACGTAGAGCGTCGGGATGTTGGCGGTGTTGCCGACCTGGCTGCCCGTCGCGGCGGCTGCCGCCACGGAGACGCCGGTCGGCGCGGCCAGGACGCCCTGGAAGCCGTTGGCGGCCGTGCCACGCCCGTACAGGTGCTCGCGCTCGGCCGCGCCCAGCGACGCCCAGAGGAGGGCGGTGTGGGACAACTCCTGCGCGTCGACGAGCCCTTGCATCGCGAAGCGGGCTCCGTAGCCCACCGAGTCGTACATGCCGTGCTCGATCATCTGGACCGAGCTGCTGGCGGTCGCGTACTGGATCGGCACGCCCCGGCGTAGGTTGATCGTCCCGACCGGCGTCTGGACGGTGTCCGAGTCGATGCCGGCCAGCAGGTTGGGGATGCCGCCCTGGCCGGAGTTCGACCAGCCCTTGACCTGGAAGTAGTGGTGCGCCACGCCCGACGCCGGTCCCTGGGGGATCAGGTCGTAGAGCGGGGTCTTCCGGTTCACGAGGATCTGCACCACCGGGAGCAGGTCGTAGGGCAGCGGCAGCGGCGAGGGGTTGGTGAACGTCCAGTCCTTCTGAAGGTCCGCCTGCTGGACCTTCGCCCGCGCGATCACGTCCTGGAGGGACGCGAGTTGGTCCGGTCCGACCGACTTCTCCAGGTCGACGATGGCCTGCGCCTGCGCGTACTGCGCCTGCGCCGGCGTCTGGCGGCGGGTCTGGAGGCTGGCGTGCTTGCCGGCGAAGGGCTTGGGAAAGTCCCCGCGGGCACTCTTGGTCTTGGTTTCACTCCACGCGGCCTTGAACGCCTCGACGCGTTCCGCCGGGTTGATCCCCGGCTGGTGGAGGCCGAGCCACTGATTGAGCTCGGCGAGGTCGGTGGTCTCCACGGTGATCTCCTTTGAGGCAGTGCCTCAGCTGTGAATCTTCTCCAGGGCGTCCGTGCGCTGGGCGGCGAGGTCGCGGTAGCCCTTGGCCAGCGACACCTCGCTCACCTCCTCGGCGACACGGAGGTAGTGGTCGCGCTCGAGCCGAAGGCGCGTGGCCTCGGCCGAGGCTTCCGCGGCCAGCGCCGGCCGGGTCCGGACGGCTCCAGGGATCGGCGTCGCCTTGACCTTCTCCAGCTCTGCCTCAAGGCCCGCGACCTTCTCCAGCAGGGTGGACTCTGCCTTCAGCACCGCCGCCGCCACGGCCTTCTCCAGGTCGGGGCCCATGGTCTTGTCCGTCTCCGCGCGCTTCCGCCGACGGCTGGTGAACCCAGCCGCCCGACCCTTCGCGGTCGGCGTGCCGTCCGCGTTCCAGTAGTCATGGTCGGTGTCGCCTTCGGGGGTCATGTCGTCGTCCCCGTCGTCGTCTGGGTCGGGGTCGGCCTTCGTCGGCTTGGTCGGCTTGGCCGCCTTGACCATCTCGGCCAACTCGCTCACCTTCTGACTCAGGGCGTCCCAGGTGGCCGACGCCGCCTTGTCCTCGTCCTTGTCATCGGCGACGTCCATGTCCGGGTACTTGCGCTTCACGGCGGCCCGGACGCGGGCCTCCTCCGGCTTGCCGCTGGAACGCGCCAGCGCGTCCCGGGCATGGGCCTCGTCGTTGATGGGGTAGCTGCCGGACCCGGGCGCCTTCTCGGGGATGGCAAAGTCCGACTTCGGCAGCGCCTTCCGGTCGGCCGTGTCCAGCTTGGCCTTGGTCACGTCCGCGCCGACGGTCTTGTCCTCGTCGGCGTCCTCGATCAGATCGGGGTCCGCCTCGGCGTGGTTGTGCCCATGGCGGACGCCGGAGTCCAGCCGCGAATGCTCGGTGACGTCCGGGCCGTGCCGGTGGTCGTGACGGTGGTGCCCATCCGCGTGACGGTGGGCGTGGCTGTGGGTCATGGCATCGGCCTTCTCGGCATCCATGGCGTCGGTGAACTCCTCTACGAACTCGCAGGAGCCGTCGCCAGCGGCCTTGGCCAGCACCAGCTTGGCGGTCGGGTTGGCGGGACGATCGACCAGCGACACCTCGACGATCTCGCCGTCGACGATCCGGTCGGGCTGGCCGGCCGTCTTGTGCAGCCGGTAGCCGCGGACGCCGTAGCTCAGCCCCCGGAGGATGCCGAGTTCGACCTTCTGGTTCGCGACCGGGTCGGCGCAGATCCCCGAGATCCACTGGCCGTCCTCGCGGTCCTCCAGCGTCAGCGCCTTGCCGATGGCCCGGTGCTTGTCGTGCTGCTCCCGCAGGTTGCCGCCCGTGGCGAACCACTTGGCCATGGCGGTCCGTGCCCAGACGGGATCCGCCACCTGGCGGTCCGCGTCGACCTCGGGGCCGACGGCCTTGGACACGCTGAAGGCGAGCGTCCCGTCCGCCAGGCGGGACGACTTGGTGATGGTGCCGCCGGCCAGGTACAGGGTCTCATCGGTCATGGGATTCTCCGTGGAGGATGCAGATCCGGGGTCATGGCTCCGCCAGCCACTCCACCGTGCAGCGACAGAGCGGATGGGCCGGGGGCGCTTGGTCACCCGAGGCAAACGCGTGGGTGATGTGGATCGCCCCTTCCGATTCGTTGGCGCCGCAGAGCGCACACACCCGGGCGTCGTCCTGCGTCTGCCACGCCTTCCCCCGCTGGTGGACCGCCGTGGCCTGCGCCAGCGCCGCCGTCTCCATGGCTCGGGCCACCTCAGTCCGGGCGATCATCCGAGCCCGTGCAGGGTCGTGCAGCACCGCGTCCACCCGGGCCGCGAGTGCGTCCGGAGACTCGTCCAGCGCCATCCCATCCGCCAAGGCGACCCCGATCCGGTCCACCGAGGTCTGGGCGATGCCCCGGATCGTGATCTCCAAGCCGGCCAGCGTCCGCGCCAGCCCCGGCGACCGCAGCGCGGCGACCGCCTCGGTGTCCGTCTCCGTGGCCGCGTGGGCCATCCCTGCGTCGAAGGCCCGCGTCACCAGCGGCGGCAGCACCGCGTCGAGGTGGCGGCCGATAGCCGTGCCCACCCCGGCGTCCGCCAGGCGTCCGATCACATGCGCTGCCCCGGCCGCGCCCACGGCCAGCCCGACGATCCCGGCCGCGGTCAGGCCAGCCGCCAGCGCCGCCTCGATCGCCGCCGCCGCTCCCGCCGCTAGCGCATCGCCCGCGACCGTCTGGGGAGGCGCTCCCGTCCCGCTGCCCGTGGACGGCGGCTTAGTAGCCGCTCGCGCTTTTGGGAGCGTCGCGGCCAGGACCTTGACCGCGGCCAGGTCACCCCGGGCCCCGGCACGGTTCAGCGCGCCGCCGAGGTCGGGCGTCACCGCCTTGAAGGCGAAGTCCCGCCACGGTCGCCCCTCCCGCCGCCGGGCGAAAGTGACGAACTTCTGGACCTCGCCGTCCGGGTCATCGTCCGGCGTCTGGGGCGGCGGGGCGTCCTGTCCGGTGGCTGGAGGGGGACCACCCGGCTTCGCCGCCGCGACCGCGGGGTCCGGCTGGGCCGACCCCGGGATGAAGACCGGCCCCGTGCTGGTCACCAGGAACGGCATGTCCGCCTCCGGGAAGCGGTAGAGGTCGTCCCCGTTGTCCGCCCGGATGTCGTTCAGGGTCCGCAGCGCGGTCGACACCTGCCCCTGCTGGGTCTGCGTCCGCACCAGCTGGTCCTCGTCGATCCCGCCGCCGCTGAACACCAGGGTCAGCGCGGACGGCATCCCGAGATACATCCGGAGCGCCGAGTTCACCACGTCGATCAGCCACGCCTCCAGCGGCTGGTCGCCCAGGGTCTCGGAGATGTCCTGCTCCCCTGGCTGCGTGCCACGGCCCAGGACGCCGTAGTTCGGGCTGATGACCCCGAGCTGGGTCGGCATCACCGCGAACTTGGCCCCGATCTGCTTGATCAGGAACTCGTCATAGTCGGCCTTGTACTTCTCCGCCATCTGCGGCGGGAACTCGGTCTTGAACCCGCCCGGCACCAGCGTCCACTGGAGCCGCGCCGACGTGTCCCCGCCCAGCTCCGCGTTCAGGTTGGCCTCGTGCTGCCGCCGGTCCGCCGGGGTCATCACCGCGTCGGCGAACATCAGTCCCCGCGGGATCGCCCCCTCGCTGAACTCCTTGAGCAACCACTCCTGCCTGTGCATATAGAGGTTGGCCAGCGGGAGGGCCTTCTCGGTCGGCGAGCAGCCGAAGGGCGTCCCCGACCTCCGGTCGCGTGGCCGGTAGAGCAGTTGGTCGTGCAGGAACTCCCGGTCCGGCTTCGAGCTCGCCTGGAACTCGCCGCGCGGGAAGCCGTAGAGCACCTGCTGGAAGGCCGGGTACGGCGGCGCCGGGGTGTTGCCGAACTCGTCCAGCAGCGGCTTGATCGTCGAGCCATCGACGATGCGGAGCGCGACGAGATCGCCGCCGTAGGTCAGGATCGGCTGGATCGCCAGGGCGTCCCAGACGAAGTGCTCCTCCAGCGCGTTGCCGACCCACTCGGACCAGCCGAGGTGGTTCTGCGGGTCCGGCTCCTCCAGAAAGGCCCGCACCCGCGTGATCTGCGCCTCGAAGTGCTTGCGCCCGATCGCGGTCGCCTTCTCGGGGTTCTTCTCGGCGTAGTCGCTCATGATCTGCTGGGTCGCGGCCTGGGTGAGCGCGATGTCCCAGTCCTGCTGCTGGATCGCCGCCTTGCGGATGTCGATGCAGCGCCGGACCACGTCACAGCGGTCGGCGACCGCCCGAAGCACCTCGAACGGGACCGCCCGCTGGGGGCCGAGTTGGATGTTGACCGCGACCGGGTACTGCGAGCGCCGAGCCAGCGGTCGCCCCCACGCCTCGACGGGGTCGATCGGAGCCGGCGTCAGCGGGACAGCGGGTCCGAAGGCCGTCACGGCGTCGCGGGGATCGCGCGGGAGCGGGGTCAGGAGCGGGGTCGTCGTCTGCGCCTGCGCCCCCCTGGCCTCGGCCAGCGAGCGCGTCGTGGTGCCGGCCGGGAGGTGCGCGGACCCCTGTGCGGTCTGGACGGCTGCCTTCTCCAGCGCCGTCGTCACCGCATCGGCAATCCGCGCCTCCAGGGGGCGACGGCTCCAGAAGGCCATCAGCTCGCCGCCGGGACGCGGCTGTCCTCCAGCGCGTGCAGGAAGCTGGAGGCGGCCGAGTGGTCCAACACCTCCGTCATGGCCCACACCAGCGCGTCGAGCCGGTCGGGAGACTCGCCCGAGTCCTGCGTCCACTCACACATCTGCTTCTCCAGCGCCGGGAACTCGCCGGCGTGGTGGACGAGCCCCTGGGCGTAGGCCGTCGCGATCGGCTCCGCCCGGATCGCCTTGCCACGGGTCGCCTGGACCAGCCGAACCGGCACCGAGGCGTCGACCGTGGCGATCGTGTGCTGCACCATCTCGCCCCCGTAGTTCTTCTCCGCCACGATCAGGTCGCAGCGGTACTCGTGGTAGGCCGCGATGGCCCGCCGGGCCCACGTCTCGGGGTGGTACTGCCCAGAGCGATCGGCGAGGACATAGCCCTGCCCGTCCGCCCCGCGCGCCGCCACGACGATCCCGGTCTCGTCTCGGCCCCCACCCGCCGGGTCGACCCCGACCACCGACCGGACGAGGTCAGCCGGAGCCTCGGCCACTCGGCCGTCGTCCAGCGGACCCTGGCGCCAGAGCGCGCCCTCGACGTCCTCGATCAGCTCGCCGAAGATCTCCTGCCGCTCGAGCCGGGAGCCGCGGTAGATCGCCAGCACCCGCTCGGCGAAGTCCGGCGCGAGGTTGTCCAGGTTGTCGTAGGTCGACCCCCGGACGGTGACCGTCTTCGGGTGGTCCAGGATCGTCCGCACCAGCCGCCGTGGCCGGGGCGTCGTCGTCAGCACCACCTGGGGACGCTCGCCGAGCCGCAGCCCCAGGAGGAGCTGGTCCCAAGTCTCTGGGCGCTCCCACGCCGCCACCTCGTCTCCCCAGGCGAACGCGTGCTGGGGACCGCGGAGCCGGTCGGGCTGCGTCGCCGCAAAGCAGGCCGCCTGGGAGCCGTTCGCCAGTTGGAGCTCGCCCAGGCTGGCGTTCCACTTGCGGACCGCGTCAGGGGGCAGGCACCGGAGCAGCCCGCTCTCGCCCTCCACCATCGTGTCTCGGGCGTCGCGCCACGTGGGAGCCACCAGCGCCACCCGTGAGCCGGGGTGCCCGTGCAGGTAGTGGCTGGTCGCCTCCGCCCCCAGGCGCGTCTTCCCGTAGCCGCGGCCGGCCATCACCAGCCACGCCAGCCACTCCCCCGGTGGGGGCAGCTGCTCAGGCCGTGCCTGGAGCCTCCAGCGGAGGCGCAGCTTCGACCACGAGTCGAGGGACCGCCAGTCGTCGGGCGAGGATGCGGTCGATTTCGCCGTCGATGTCGAGATCCCCATTGCGGATCGTGGCCTCCACCTCGACGCGCTGGCGGGGCTCCTGGCCCAGCAGCTTGGCCTCGTCCATCGCGGCCTGGCGGTACTGGCCGAGATAGGCCGAGCGGTTCAGGCTCCGAGCGTCGGTGTCGATGAATGCCTTCTCGGCGCTCTCCATCACCCAGCGGAGACGCCCGACCGTCTCGGCCAGACTGCCGAGCGGCTTCTCCTGGGCCAACTCCCGGATGTGCTCCCGGTCCTGGTGGATCGTCCAGGGATGGAGGCCGAGGTCCGCCGCGATCTCCCGCGCCGACTCGCCCCGAAGGCTCCGCTCGGCCACGATCGGCAGCCGTGCCAGCACCTCAGGAGTCTTGCGCCAGGGCTGCGTGCCACGCTTCAGCCCGCAGTGTTGGCCGCGCGACGGGCCGGTCCGCGTATTGCCCCGGTTGGTGTGCTTACTCTCGGGATGGGTGGGTCGCGGAACTCGCGGAGGCCGCGAGGGTTGATCGTCTTTCAAGGTTGCCTTCCATGCCTCCGCGCCTCTACCCGATCCGCGCCGCGGCGGCTGTGAGACTGCCCCGGGCTCGGTAGGCCTCCTGCATCACCCGCTCCAGATGGCGGAGCTGGGTGGCTGTGAAGTAGCGCCTCCCGTTCCGGCGCATCGGGTCCACCAACCCCATCCGCTCATACCGGCGGAGGGTCTGCGGGTGGATCTCCAGCCACTCGGCCGCTGGGCCGGTGCCGAAGAGCACACGCCCAGTCGCCGGACGGGCGCACCCGTTCACCATCGCCAGAGATCGTGAGGCATGGGCAGCTCGGCGTGCAACGGCGCTCAGCTTTGGCCGATTCGCTCCTGCACAGGGGCTGCGCAGGAGGAGTCCCGCGGCGCTTGGGGCAGCTCCGACCAGAGACCGCCCGCCAGTACCTGCGCCATTCCCCACGCCGCGGCGTCACAGGCCGAGCTGTGGGGCCGCACAGGGTTCGCCGACACCCAGGCCCCCCAGTCGGGTCCGCAGGGAGACTGCGCCAGCCACCGCACCACCGCCCGCGCCCCGGCCGGCCGATCGTAGCTGTGCCCACAGATCACACAGGGCAGCCGCCGCCCTCCCGGCTCATGGCACGGGGTGGTGCGCGTCGCCCGCACCAGCGCTTGCAGCCAGCCCGGCGCCGTCTCCGCGAGCGCCCGTTGCAGGTCGCCCTCCAGCATCGCGGGGATGTAGGCCGCGTCGCTCGGGGCATGCCCGCTACGGCGCTCCCAGGCCGTCAGGCTCACCGCGCAGCCGGATCGGGTGTCGGGGCGCAGTTCCGGCGGACAGAAGCTCCCCGCCCATCGCCTGGGGAGGTGCCACGGACAGGGCTCACCCGGACGGTCCCTGTGGCCCAGGAGGGCGTAGGGAGGCAGCGCGGGGAGGTCAGCCATCGGCGGTCAACTCCCACACGGGCTCCTCGTGCGGCGTCACAGCTGGCAATGGGGCTTCCCCAGTGCGGAGCGAGCCATGCCCACAAACATCACGAAGCCCATCGCGCCCAAGGCGCCAACCCACCAGCGGGAGACGATATGCGGCTGGGCCCACACCCACGCGCCCCACACGCCCAGGCCAACCCCGCCGAGTACGGGGATGGCAGCCAACGCCCAAGCCACCACAGCGCAGACCCCGCAGCGCTGGTGTTCGCGCGCCTCAGCCATCGGGCCACCTCACCCGGTCGAGTCGCGTC
>DATKRN010000028.1:0-2109 GCA_035532155.1 Verrucomicrobiia bacterium
CGACTCGGCGGCGCCGCAGTCGTAGCACCCCCTCGACCCGGCGCGGTCGGATCGGTGGCGGCGAGCGCGGGGGGTCCTGACCCCCGCGCTCCCGGGTATCTGGTTACCGGGTACGTGATTACGTGATGGAGAGGAGCGGACCGATGCGACGGATGCTGGTGGCGTGTGTGCTGGCCCTCGCGGCGACGCTGGCCCTGCCCGGCTGGGGCATCCCTGTCGCCCTCCTGGCGGCCGCGGTGGCGCTTGGGGTGGGCGTGGTCGGGGCGAGCATGGTCCGGACGGGCGGGGCCCGCACGGCGTAGTCCGTCCCTGGCGCGGGTCGGCCGGCGATCGGGGCGCGCTCCCCTCGTCAGACCAGAGTGCCGCGCACGGCGTTGGCGAGCCGGCAGGCATCGAGCGGCCGTCGCCGGGTTGCTTCCCGTCCTCGTGGGGGCTGCGTCCACGGCCCGACCGTGACCGACGTTGCGTGCCGCTTCCACCATTGACAGCGCTCGCGACAGATCTGCTAGACTGCACCATCGCGATCGTTCCTGCGCGCGAGTGAGGGTTGGCCGGCGTGGCGGGCGGGCAGCTGCCCCGCCGTCTTGCTGTCGGGAGAGGTGAAGAGTCTATGTCCCGCTGGTTCGGGCGTCGGCGCCTGGTCATCGCCGTCGCCGTCGCCATCCTGGTCCTCGTCGGGGCGGGCATCACCGCTTTTGCCGCCTCGAACACCGTCTTCTACGCCTGCTACAACCCGTACGCCCGCACGATCGACAACGTGAGCCTCGGCACGCCCGTCAGTTGCTCTCCCTGGCTGACGCCGGTCAGCTGGTCGCAGACCGGCCCGACCGGTCCGCAGGGCGCCACCGGGCCACAGGGACCGTCGGGTCCACAGGGACTTCAAGGGCCGAGTGGCCCGCAGGGCTCGTCGGGGCCCCAGGGTGCGAGCGGGCCCGCGGGGTCCCAGGGTCCTTCGGGGCCCAGTGGACCCGTTGGACCCAGCGGGCCGACCGGGCCGGCCGGGACGGGCAATGCCGTCAACGTCTTCGCCGTGTCGCCCATCGTAGTTACAGGAGGAGGCAGCTGGATCTCGCTGCCCGAGACGGCGACCCTGACCATCCCGGGCAGCGCAACTCACCAGGTGCTGGTCACGGGTCAGCTTACGATGGAGATTAACGGTAGCGATGGCACCACCCCGGTACAGGTCCGGGTGCTGATGGATGGCAGCGCGATCGACGGGGTGTACGACAGCACGCCGCCTGCCGGGACGTCGTATATTACCGTCCCGTTCTCGCGGGTGATCCCGGTCGGGAGTGGCTCGCATGGCTTCGTGATACAGGTGTCGTACCCACTCGGGCCGGGGACCGGTCTGGTCGCCACCCGCTCGCTGTCGGCCATCGATCTGGGGACCGCGCCGGCACCGTAGCGGCCGCGGCATCCCGGCAGGCGAGGTGGCCCCGGTGCGCCGGGCGTCGCCTCGCCCGTCACGGGGCGGCTCCTCCCGCTCGTGCGTGATCAGGAGGGGGACTCCTTCTGCGCCTCTGGGCCCACGGCGGGCGGCGTGCGCAGCCGCGGCACCGGTGAGCCGGCGAACCAGATCGCGGCGGTCAGCATGCCGATGGCGCCGACCACCAGCGTCGCCGGGAAGCCCAGCACCTCGCCCAGCGCCCCGCCGGCCAGCGACCCAATCGGCACCATCCCCGCCACCATGAAGCGCACCGTCGCGTTGACCCGCCCCTGCAGCCGCGCCGGGGTGAGCGCCAGGCGCAGGCCCATCTGGTTGACGTCGGCGATCACCAGCATGCCCCACTGCAGGAACTCCGACGCCAGCACCAGCGGCAGCGCGTGACGCGGGAAATACACCGCCAGCGGGATCGTCAGCCCGCCCAGCCCGAACAGGATGCGACCGGCGACGATGGTCGCTCCGGTGCCGAACCGGCGCGCCGCGGGCTCCGCCAGCGCCGAGCCGAGCAGCGAGCCGACTCCACCGCAGCCGAACACGAGCCCGATGGCGGTCGGCCCGAGGTGCAGGTCGTGATCCAGGTAGAGCACGTAGACGGCCAGGAAGACGTAGCCGAACAGGGAGGTTGTCGCCGAGGCGCCGGCCATCGCGCGCAGCACCGGATTGCC
>DATKRN010000029.1:0-2198 GCA_035532155.1 Verrucomicrobiia bacterium
CGGGTGGTGGCGAACCTCCAGCGCCAGGTGCCGCAGCGTCGCCGGGAGCCGAACGCGCTCCGAAGCGAGATCGAACTCGCGCTCGCGCAATGGGACCTCCGCTGCTACCTGATCGAGGAGCGGAAGGTACCTGGGGAGGACACCGATCTCCTCGTTGCCTGGGTGGTGCGCACGGCCTAAACCCGGCCGGATGGCCGGACGGGCCGGCGAGTCAGGAGACGGAGGCGGCGGCGATGACGGCGCTCCGCCGGGCGCTGGTGCCGCTACCCTCGCGGCCGTGACCACGGACCCCCTGGCCCAGCTCCGCCGGATGCTCGACGGGCTCCCGCCCGCGGATGACGCGACGGACCGGGCCGCTCGGAGCCGGGTGGAAGGCGCGATCCTGGCCCTGACCGCAGCGGAGGGCCACGACCGCGCTACGACCCGCGAGGCCGCGCGCGTGCTGGCGGCCGTGCTGGCGGGCGTGCTGGCGGCCATCGAGCGGGGGAGCTGGCGGGCGACGCACGTATGGTCGAGGCGCTGGCGGGCGCCGTGGCCGCCCTATCTGTCGATCGTGCGTGACTCTAAACGACGGTAATGTGGTCGTGCCAGATGCCAGCCCAAACGATGCCAGTGCGGCGAGCGCCAAGGGGATCCCGAAGAGGGGAGCAGCACCAGCTCCACTGGCGGCGTGACCCGGTCATCCTCGGCCGCCTGGGTCTGGTCGCGGACCTCAGGGCACGGGGCAGACCTCGGTGGAGATCGCGTCGGTCGTGGGCGTCTCGCGGGACACGGTCGTCGATGACTATCACCGCCTCGTCGAGGTGGCCCGCGACTCGGTCCTTGGCAATGTGGCCGAATCCGTCGCCCGGCTCCGCCATCTTCACCGTTCCGCGCTGGACGCCTTCGAGGCGACGGCCATCTCCAGCCTGAACCGCTCGGCCTATCTCTCGGTGGCCCGGCAGTGTGTGATGTACGAGGCCAAGCTGCTCGGACAGGAGCCGCGCCAGCGCGTCGAGGTGGCGGCGACCCTGCACAACGGCGACCTCGACATCGACGCCGAGATCGACCGAATCTTCGCCCAGCGGCTGGCGCGGCCTTGACCCGGCGAGCCTGGGCCTCGGACTGGGTCGTGGCCACCGGTCGCCGCCCGCAGGGAAGCGCCCCCCCCACTCTCTGCCAATCCCGAACGGCGGTTCGCTCGTCGAGGCCGGCGGATTTGGCGCGGGTGGTGGATCGCCTGGAGCCTCCCGCCGGGGCCGTCTCCATCCCGTTGTCGCGTCGTCTTTCTCACGACGCCTTGAGTTCGGTGTTGTAGACGCTGTTGGGGTTGAGCGCGCTCGGCGTCCACTGCAAGAGGAGCCTTCCGGACAGCGGCACCTCGAAGTACAGCGAGGCTGGGGCGCGGCCGCCGGGCACGAGGCTGTCGATCGAGTCCGACGATGGGCAGTCCAGCGAGCTGAGGCTGTCATACGACTGCCCGCTCGCGTCCACCACCGTCAGTTCATACAGCGGGAGATCCCATGGTGATGAGTCTCCGTTGAACTCCGCCACCTGCACCCTGACGCACTGATCGCCAGGGCTTGGCGTCGAAAACGCCGAAGCGGCCACCCCCTGGGCGAAGGCTGTGACCGTGACCGTCTGATGTGCTCCGTTGGTCATGGTCTGCCCGACGGCATAGACCTTGGGACCGCTCGGACTTGGAGTGGAGCTCGGACTCCCCTTGGCCTGTGTGGGCGCTTGCAGTAACGCCGGCGCCCCGGATGAGCCGCCGACGTGATAGCCAGGGTGGCCTAAGGCCCACCACCCGATGGAGCCGAAGATGACGAGGGTCCAGACGCCGCTAATTCTTCGTCTGCCGCCAGCCGCGTTGGGCATTGACATACCTCTACTCCCCCGCTGCCCGGAGTCTGGCACAGATCTCCGGCGGCTTGGAAGCCCATGCCAGGGTGGGCCTGTCGCGCGGCTCAGTCCACGGTCACCGTGAAGCCGGGCCGACCCCATGCCACAGCCCTTAGGTTGACGACAACTGGGGCGATGCGAAGTGGGACTCGGCGGTACTTGCTGAGATAAGATTTGGGAGCCGGCGGGGAGATTCGAACTCCCGGCCCGCTGTTTACAAAACAGCCGCTCTACCACTGAGCTACACCGGCCGCGAGGGCCACCCCGGCGACGGCCGGAGGGCGCCCTCAGGATAGCCCGGCCGCGGCGGCCGGGAC
>DATKRN010000030.1:0-5325 GCA_035532155.1 Verrucomicrobiia bacterium
ACGGGATGAAGTCCGCTACCGCATCGACGCTTGGACCTATCCTCCTCCATCGGGTGTACAGTTGGCCGCTGCCGGCCGCCCCGGCACCCGCGGCAGGCGACCGGTGTCATGGACGTCCTGCTCGCCTCCAGCTAGAGGGCAGAGACGCTGAGACTGTCCAAGGCCGCCTCGGCACTATCTGGAGCGCCCCGAGCTCATCGCCAGCGGCGATAGTCGGTCAGCCCGCCGACCGCCTCGGTGTCCTGCGACTGGCCGCGCGGGATCACGACCTGTGGGCCATCGCCGCCCGAGGGTGGAGGAGATGGGTGCCGGGGCGTCGTCACCGCGGAGCGACTGTGACCACGCCACCTCCGATGCGGTGCTCGACTCCCTCTGCATTGCCAATCGCCCCCTCTCGAAGGCGAAACTCGTCCCGATGGCCGAGATCGCCGAGGCCAAATGACGCCGGACGATCCGCGTGCCTCCTGATGCGGTCGCGGTCATTCGGAGGGCCGCAAGCGAGGAGCCACGATACCGTTTGCCGCGGGAGTATCATGCCGGGCAGTGCCGTCGAGCCGGCAGTTGCGAAGGTGAAGGGGACGCGTTGGACGGGGAGCATCGGCCCTTAATGCGGGGAGCCGTCAGTGTGCTGTCGGCGCAAAGGGCGGAGGCCGCGAGGGTCACGCGCCAGCGCCGGTGAAGTGTGGGTGAAGAGGCGCGACCGCCTGCGGGCGCGGCAGGTCAGCGCGTCTTTCGATGAGCGAGTAGGGAGGAGCGGCCCATGCTGAGTGAGCAGGTCCAGCTGGAGATGCACCACCAGATGGTGCGCATCCGGCGGTTCGAGGAGACGCTGCAGCAGGTCTACATGGAGGGGAAGAGCCCGGCCTTCGACATCGCCGCAGGCCCGGTCCCGGGGGAGATGCACCTGGCGGCCGGCCAGGAGCCGGTGGCGGCTGGGGTCTGCCTCCACCTGCGGCCCAGCGACGCCGTGACCGCCACCCATCGCCCCCACCACATTGCCCTGGCTCACGGCATGGACATGCAAAAGATGACGGCCGAGATCTTCGGCAAGGACACCGGCCTCGGCCACGGCAAGGGCGGTCACATGCACCTGTTCGACCCTGCCACCCACTTCGGCTGCAGCGGCATCATCGCCGAGGGGATTCCGACCGCGGTGGGCCACGCCCTGGCCTTCAAGAAGCAGGGGCGCGACGATGTGGCCGTGTCCTTCTTCGGGGAGGGCGCGGCTAACCAGGGCGCCTTCCACGAGTCCCTCAACCTGGCCGCCCTGTGGAACCTTGGCGTGGTCTTCGTGTGCGAGGACAACGCCTGGGCCATCAGCGTGCCCAAGGAGAGGGCCACCGCCATCGCCAACAACAGCGACCGGGCCGCCGCCTACGGGATCCCCGGGGTGCTGATCCCGGATAATGACCCGGTCGCCGTCTACGAGGCCGCGGGCGAGGCCGTGGCCCGGGCTAGGGCGGGCCGCGGCCCCACGCTCATTGAGGTCAAGACCGACCGCCTCCTGGGGCACTTCGAGGGCGATGCCCAGGTCTACCGCACCAAGGACGAGATGGAGACCCTGACGCAGCGGGACGCTCTCAAGCTGTACGAGCGGCGCTTGATCGCGGCAGGGACCCTGACCGAGGACGGAGCGCGCCAGGTCTGGGTCGCGGCCCAGGCCGAGGTCGACGCGGCCATCGAGTACGCCCGACAGAGCCCCTACCCGGAACTCGAAGCGGCGCTTTTGAACGTGTTCGCTTAGGGGAGAGAATTCATGGCAGTGGAAACGAAGCGTCGGCTACTGACCACCTCTAAGGCGGTCGCGGAAGGCATTGCCCAGGAGATGGAACGCGATCCTGCGGTCTTCGTGATGGGCGAGGACATCGGGGTCTATGGGGGCATCTTCGGGGCCACAGAGGGGCTGCTGGCGAAGTTCGGCCCCGAGCGGATCATGGACACCCCCATCTCGGAGACCGGCTTCATCGGCGCCGCCACGGGGGCCGCGCTCTCCGGCATGCGCCCGATCGTGGAGCTGATGTTCGTCGACTTCTTCGGCGTGTGCATGGACCAGATCTACAACCACATGGCCAAGATCCACTACGAGTCCGGCGGCAACGTGCGGGTCCCGGTGGTGGTCACGACGGCCATCGGCGGGGGCTACAGCGACGGGGCCCAGCACTCGCAGACGCTCTACGGGACCTTTGCCCACCTGCCCGGGATGAAGATCGTGGTGCCGTCCACGCCCTACGACGCCAAGGGGTTGATGATCGCCGCCATCCGGGACGACAACCCGGTCATCTACATGTTCCACAAGGGAGTGATGGGACTGGGCTGGATGACGCCCAACGCTCGGGCCACCGGGGAGGTGCCGGAGGAGCCCTACACGGTACCCATCGGCAAGGCGGACATCAAGCGGCCGGGCCGCGACCTCACCGTGGTCACGGTGTCCCTCATGGTGCACCGGGCCCTGGACGCGGCCGAGGAGCTGGCCGCGGAGGGCATTGAGGCCGAGGTCTTGGACCTGCGGTCGATCGTGCCCCTCGACCGGGAGGCGATCGTGGAGTCGGTACGCCGGACCCGGCGGTTGCTGGTGGTGGACGAGGACTACCGCAGCTTCGGCATGACCGGGGAGGTGATCACCACCGTCGTCGAGGGCGCCTTCGACTACCTCGACGCCCCGCCGGCGCGG
Organism: Verrucomicrobiia bacterium; assembly: GCA_035532155.1. Classification (GTDB taxonomy): domain Bacteria; phylum Chloroflexota; class Dormibacteria; order Aeolococcales; family Bog-877; genus DAHUZL01. Next base: position 2,672 of record DATKRN010000030.1, read on the forward strand.
CTGGCGCTACCGGACGTGCCGATCCCCTACACCCGGCCCCTGGAGCAGTACGTCCTGCCCAGCCGCGAGCGCATCGTGGCCGCGGCACGCGAGCTGGTCGCCGGCCGGTAGACGGCGACCGGGGGTGGGGCCCGACCCCATCCCCCGCCCCGCTCTGTGGCTCTGTTGGAGGAAGCGATGCGCCGACCGGTCCTGATGCCGCGCCTGGCCGAGGAGGTCGACCAAGGCGTCGTGGTCACCTGGTTCGTGGAGCCCGGCGCGCCCATCCGGGAGGGGGAGCTGCTGGCCGAGCTTCAGGTGGAGAAGGTGAGCAGCGAGCTGCGGGCCCCGTGCGACGGCCGGGTGGTGGAGTTGCTGGTGGTCCCGGGCGGGGTGGTGACCCAGGGCGATCCCATCGCCATCATCGAGGAGGCTACCGGTGGGGCCGAGGCCCCGGATGCCGGCGACGGGACTTCGGCACCGGCAGCGCTGCCGGCCGCTGGTGGCGGCGGGGTGGCGGCGTCACCAGCGGCCCGGCGCCTGGCCCGGGAGTTGGGGGTGGATCTGGCGGGCGTGAGCGGGTCCGGGCCCGACGGCCGGATCGTGGAGGCCGATGTCCGGACTGCGGCGGCGGAGCCGTTCCCGGCCACGCCCATCTCGCCGATGCGGCGGGCCATTGCCGAGCGGCTGCAGACCTGGCTCGGCTCCACCGCCCAGGTCACGCTCACGGCGGAGGCGGATGTGACCGACCTGGTGGCCGAGCTGGGCCGCCGTGCCCGCGACGATCCACCCCAGGGCTCCTTGGTGGCAGCGGCGGTGCGGGCGGTAGCGCTCGCCCTGCGCGACCATCCCCGGGTCGGCGCGCGCTGGACCGAAGCTGGGCTGCGGGAGCCGGACCGTCGCGACATCGGGATCGCGGTGGCCCTGGCCGACGGTCTGGTCACCCCGGTGGTACGCGACGCCGACCTTAAGGACCTGCCCACGCTAGGGCGGGAGATCGACGAGGCGGCGGAGCGGGCGCGGGCCGGGGCGCTGACGCCCGCCGAGGTCGAGGGCGGGGTCCTCAGCGTCACCAACCTGGGCGCCTACCGGATCGACGGCTTCACCCCGCTCCTGAACCCGCCCCAGTCGGCCATCCTCGGTCTGGGCCGGGCCCGCTGGCGGCCGGCGGTGCGGGACGGTGCCGTCGTCCCCCGCCAGTTGATGGTCCTCAGCCTCACCTTCGACCACCGGGTCGTCGACGGCGCACCGGCGGCCAGCTTCCTCACCGACGTGGTCGAGCGGCTGGAGACCCCGGCTGCTCTCGTGGCCTGAGGGACCGGAGCTGCGCATGCGGGTAATCGTGGTCGGCGGCGGAGCGATCGGCTGCGCCACCGCCCTGGCCCTGGCCCGGCGCGGCGTGGCGGTGGAGCTGCTGGAGCGGGACCGGGTCGGGGCCGGGGCCTCCGGGGCGGCGGCGGGCATGCTGGCGCCGCTCTCCGAGAGCCAGACCCCGGGTCCTTTCGTGCCCATCGGCCTCTCGGCGCTGCGGGAGTTCTCCCCGTGGGTCGACACCGTGGAGGCGCTGGCCGGGATGCGATTGGACCTGGTCCACAGCGGGGTGCTCATGCTGGCCGCCACCGGGGACGAGGTGGCGCTCCGGGACCGGCTCGACTGGCAGCGCCACCACGACCCCGGCGCCACCTACCTCGAGGGACCGGCGCTGGCCCGGCTGGCACCTCACCTGGCCGCTGGGTGACCGGGTTCGGAGCCCGGGCTCCGCGATCGGCCGCTGGGGGCCAGTGACACGGGCCGTCGGCGTGGTCGTCAACCCGCTGGCGGGCCGGGACATCCGGCGTCTTGTCGGCGAGGCCTCGGTACTGCCCACTCAGGAGAGGGTGGCGGTGGTGCGCCGGGTGCTGCGCGGGCTGGCGGCGACCGGGGCCGACCGGGTCCTCTACCTGCCGGACGTGGCTCGGATCACTGAGGCGGCGGTGCTTGGGGCGGATCTCCCCCTCCACTGCGAGCCGCTCCCGATCCGGCCCCAGGGAACGGCGATGGACTCCATCCTGGCGGGTCGGCTCCTGGCCTCCGCCGGAGCGGCGGCAATCGTTACCCTCGGGGGCGATGGGACCAACCGGGCCGTCGCCAGAGACTGTGGCGACACGCCGCTCGTCCCGGTGGCCACCGGGACCAACAACGTCTTTTCGACGATGATCGACGGCACCTTCGCGGGGTTGGCCGCCGGCCTCCTAGCCACCGGGGTTGTGGGTCCCGCCGCCGTGTGCCAGCGCACCAAGCGCATCGAGGTGTCAACCGCCGCCGGCGCCGACTTCGCCCTAATCGACGCCGCCGTCTGCCTCGACCGTTTCGCCGGAGCCCGTGCCATCTGGGACCCGGGACGGATCACGACGCTGGTGCTGGCCCGGGCGGAGCCGTGGGTATTGGGGCTCTCCTCTATCGGAGGACAGCTCCAATGCGTCGGGGACGGGGACTCGCTTGGCCTGTTCGTGGAGCTGGGCCCCGGGCCAGCCGTCCGGGCGGTGCTGGCTCCGGGGCTGGTGCTCGACGTGCCGATCCGCAACTGGCGACCGCTGGCGCTCGGGGAGGACGTGTGGCTGGAGGCCGGCGAGGGCACCGTCGCCCTGGATGGGGAACGGGAGCTGACCGCCCCTGGCCGGGTGCGCGCCCGCGTC
>DATKRN010000031.1:0-29962 GCA_035532155.1 Verrucomicrobiia bacterium
TTCGTCGGGCCGGTCCGTAGACGCAGGGTGGGTGTCGGGTGGGGACCGGTCCCGGGAGGGCAGATTGGCCATCACGGTGACGATGCCGCAGCTCGGCGAGTCGGTCACCGAGGGCACGATCGGGGGCTGGCTGGTCCAGCCTGGGGCTCGAGTCCACCGATACGACGCTCTGGTCGAGGTCATCACCGACAAGGTGACGGCGGAGGTGCCGTCACCCGCCGATGGGGTGGTTGGCGAGCTGCTCGCCTCCGAGGGGCAGCTGTTGCGGGTGGGGGAGGCGCTGTGCCGTCTGGAGACGGAGGGCGCGATCGACGGGGAGCCCGCCGGGTCGCCGGCGGCTATGCCCTCGGCCTCACCCGACAGCGGTTCGCCGTCACCTCCCGCCGCGGTCGGGACGCCACCCCCTGCGGCTTTCGTCAGCCCGGTCGTCCGCTCCCTGGCTGCCGAGCACGGCCTGGACCTGGGTGCCATCCCCGGGACGGGAGCGAACGGCCGGGTGACGAAGCGTGACCTGCTCCTCTACCTGGAGCGGGGACCGGTGGCCGCGGCCCCGGAGAGCGCCCCCGAGCCGACTGCCGTTGCCAGCCCGGCGCTCGCCCCCCGCCCCGAGGCCTTCCTCGCGGTCGAGCGGGTGCCGCTCACCCCGATGCGGCGGTCGATCGCCGAGCACATGGTGCGCAGCCGCCAGACCGCCCCCCACGCCTGGACCCTGGTCGAGGTCGACATGAGCGGGGTGGTGGCGGCACGGGCGGCCCAGCGGGCGGCCTTCCGGGCCAACACCGGCGTCGACCTCACCTATCTGCCCTTCGCCCTCAAGGCCACCGCGCTCGGGCTGAGGGAGGTCCCCACCATGAACGCCACCTTCGCCGACGATGCCATCCTCCGGCGGCGCGACGTCAACCTCGGGATCGCGGTGGCGGTCGACGACGGCCTGATCGTTCCCGTCCTGCGCGAGGCGGACCGGCTCAGCTGCGCCGGCCTGGCCGCCCGCGCCCAGGACCTCATCGATCGCGCCCGCCTGGGGCGGCTCACGGTGGACGACGTGGAGGGGGGCACCTTCACCCTCAACAATGCCGGCGCCCTCGGGACCGTCATCTCGCAGGCGATCATCAACTCGCCCCAGGCCGGGATCCTGGTGATGGATTCCGTGGTGCGCCGCCCGGTCGTGATCGGGGACGCGATCGGGATCCGTCCGATCATGAACCTCTGCCTCAGCTTCGACCACCGGGTCAACGACGGGGCCGGGGCCGCCCGCTTCCTGCGCGCCGTGCGCACCTGGCTGGAGGCGGTCACCCCCGACGACTCGCTCTACTGATCCGGTCGGCGGGGGCGAGCCATGGCGCTACGATGGCCAGGTGGCGAGCGCGGACCTTGGGGATCGGGCCGGCGGGATGCGAGCGCTCCCTGTGATCCAGCCCCAGCTGGGCCGGGCGCCGGTCCCCGACCGCCGGCCCACCGTGGTGCCCGGCCGCGGCCCGCTCGGCGACGGTCGGCCGATGTGGCAGCAGCTCCTTCCTAAGGGGGTGGACCGGCGGCCGCCCTGGCTGACCGTGCGGGCCCCGGTGGGCGCCACCGCCGAGGGCCTGCGCCAGACCATGCGCCAGCTCCGCCTCCACACCGTCTGCGAGGAGGCTCACTGTCCCAACCTCGGCGAGTGCTGGAGCTACGGCACCGCCACCTTCATGATCCTGGGAGACACCTGCACCAGGGCCTGCGCCTTCTGCGCCGTCCACTCGGGACGGCCCACCGGGCTCGATCTGGGGGAGCCGGACCGGGTCGCGGCCGCCGCCAAGGCGATGGGGCTCAGCCACGTCGTCATCACCTCGGTGGACCGCGACGACCTTCCCGACGGGGGCGCTCGGGTCTTCGCCCAGACCATCCGGGCGGTGCGCCAGGCGATCCCCGGGGCGACCGTGGAGGTGCTGACGCCTGACTTCCAGGGCGACCCGGAGGCGCTGCGCACCGTGCTGGGCGCCGGGCCCCAGGTCTTCAACCACAACATCGAGACGGTGCCGCGGCTGTTCCCCCGGGTCCGCCCGCGGTCACAGTACGGCCGCTCGCTGGGGGTGCTGCGGGTGGCCAAGCGGCTGATGCCCGACGTCGCCACCAAGTCCGGGCTGATGGTCGGGCTGGGGGAGAGCGAGGAGGAGGTCCAAGCGGTGCTGCGCGACCTGCGGGCCCACGATGTCGAGCTGGTCACGATCGGCCAGTACCTGCGCCCCTCGCTGCGCCACATCCGCTGCGATCGGTTCTGGCGGCCGCAGGAGTTCCTCGCCCTCGCCCGCTACGGCATGGGCCTGGGCTTCCGCCATGTCGAGGCCGGCCCGCTGGTGCGCAGCTCGTACCACGCCCACGACCAGGTGCGCCGCGCCCAGTCGGTGGCCGGCTAGCCGGGGGGAGTCGGGTGGCCGGGGTGTGGCGCCCGCCGCTGCGGGTGGCGTGGTGCGGCCGGCTCCCGTACGGCCCGGTGTGGGCCTGGCAGAAGCAGCTGGCGGCGGCGCGGGCCACCGGTGAGCTCGCGGACGATGTCCTGCTGCTGTTGGAGCACCCGCCCGTCTACACGATCGGCCGCGCCGCCCGACCGGAGCACCTCGGACAGGGGGAGGCGGCACTGCGCGCGAGCGGAGCGGAGGTCTTCGCGGTCGACCGGGGCGGCTCGGTGACCTACCACGGGCCGGGCCAGCTGGTGGGCTATCCGATCGTGCAGCTCGCCCCGCTCGGTCTCGACGCCATCGCCTATCTGCGCCGGCTGGAGGAGGCGCTGATCGACACCTGCGGGCTCTGCGGCGTGGAGGCGGTTCGCGACCCGCCGTACACCGGGGTCTGGCACCGCCAGGCCAAGCTCGCCGCCATCGGCGTGCGGCTCAGCCGGATCGGGGTGACCTACCACGGCTTCGCCCTCAACGGCACCACCGACCTGGAGCCGTTCCGGCGGATCGTTCCCTGCGGCATCCCCGGCCGCACCGCCACCTCGCTCGAGCGCTGCGGCGCTGACCGCGCGGTCGACCCCAGAAGTCTCGCCGAGCTGACCGCACCGCTGGTGGCGCACGCCCTGGGGCTGCGGGCGGTGACCGAGCGGCCCACGGCGCTGCCGGGCACGCCGCAGGAGCTGCTCGCGCAGGAGCCGGCCCCGATGCGGCTTTCGTGACGGAGCGGTGACGGGGGCCGTGAGGCTGTCGCCGGCCCGTGTCTTGATCCCGCTGGGGACCGGGCGCATAGTTGCCACACCGCGCTTAGTGTGGGGATGGTGCTATGGCTCCGCGTCCGCGATCGTTGACCCCGCTCACCTGGGAGCAAGAGACGCGCCACCAGCGTGCCAGCCGTCGCGACCGGCTGCTGCTCTTGGACCAGGTCCTGACCGTGCTGGAGGAGTTGAACCTGCGCGGCGAGACCCTGGTTCCCGCGGGCATCCACGAGGTCCTCACCCGCTGCGGGATCACCTGTCCCTTCACTGACCCCCCCGCCGCCGTGATCGACCGCGTGCTCAACGAGCAGGGCGACTACCTGCTCCATCCGGTCGCCGTTCGCCCCAAGGTCCGGGGACGCCGGCCCGTGCCACCGCCCTCGCGGCTGGTGGCCGCCGGCTGAGGCATGAAGCCTGGGCGCGCTACCCTGGCTCGGTCCGGGGCGAATAGCTCAGTGGCAGAGCGCCTCGCTTACACCGAGGATGCCGCAGGTTCGAGTCCTGCTTCGCCCAGGCGCTCTGCCCTCGGGCGGGGGGCCCGCCGATGAGGGTGCGGGTGCGCCGCGGCGCCGGCCCGGCATCCTGGTGGCGAGGGCCGGACGAGCTGGCCGAGGACGGCCCCGTGGCCCAGGTGGCCGAGCCTGCGGACGATGACCCGGCGGACCGCGCGGCCGACCTGATCGCGACCGACCCCCAAGATGCGGACCAGGAGGATTCGGAGCAGGCCATGGACCAGGATCGCGACGGCTCCCCGGCCGAGGAGGTGGTGGAGGACAGCCTCGCCGACCTCGACCCGGCTCCCCCGGAGCCGTCCGAGTCCGAGGACGCCCAGGGGCTCACCTACACCGTCCCCGACGGCCTGCCCGAGCCGGGCGCCGCGGCCGAGCTGCGCGCCGGCGCCCGCCGGGTCCGGGACGAGGCCGCCCAGGACATCCGCGATCTGCGCCGGATGGCGCGTGAGCTCGCGGTCCAGATCGCCCAGCGCCGTGACCAGGCGCATCAGGGCGCCCGCGACCTGCTCGCCCAGGCGGATGCGATCGACCATGCCTGGGCGGTGATCGACGCGCGCCGGCAGCTGGAGGCCACCGCCCGGCAGCTGGAGGCGGAGGCGGCCGCCGCCGAGGAGGCGGCCCGCCTGGCCGAGGCGACCCTGGCCGACGCCGCCCGTCGCCACCATGCCCTGGAGTCGCGCCTGGCCGAGGTGCCCGGGGAGCGGCACCGCCACCGGGCTGAGCTGAGCCAGGCCACCACCGAGGCGCGCTCGCTGGCCGAGCTCACCGGGATCCGGCAGAGCCTCGCCATGCTCGACGCGGTGGTGGCCGACCTCGAGGCCGAGCGCGACGCCGTGGTCGCCCAGATCCAAGCGCTCGGGACCGAGCTCGAGCGTGCTCAGGAGCGTGCCGCGGTCACCCGCCGCCGCGCCGACGCCTGCCGCTGGCAGGCGCAGCACGACCCGCTCGACGAGGACATCCCCCCGGCGCCGGTCGCGACCCCGGCCGCCGCGGACGAGTTCGAGCCCAGCCCTCCCCGGGACGACCCGGAGCCGGATCCGGCCGAGGACATCGTCGCGGCGCTGCCCGTCCCCCGGGAGGGGTGAGCGCCTCCCGCGGCAGCGGGGGCCCTTTGATCCTGGGATGGCCGCGCGACGCCGCCTGGCTGATCGGCAGCCGATCGGCCCGGCTGTTCGGCAACGGTGTCCTGTCGGTCACCCTCGCCCTCTACCTCGCCCACCTCCGGCTGGCGCCCGCGGCGATCGGCGCGGTGCTGGCGGCGGGGCTGCTGGGGGGAGCCCTCAGCGCCGTGGGCCTGGGGCAGATGGCGCAGCGGCGGGGCCGCCGCCGCGCGCTGGCGCTGTCGGCGGGGCTGGGCTGCCTGGCGGCTCTGCTCCTCACCACCGCCTCGATCGCGTGGCTGCTGGGGCTGGCGGCGGCGATCGGCGCGGTCTCGGCGAGCGCTCAGGACGTGGGATCGCAGCCGGCCCTGGAGCAGGCGGCGATCGCCGACCTGGTCCCGGCCCCGCGCCGTACTGACCTCTTCGCCTGGTACAGCCTGGCGGGCTCGCTGGCGGCCGCCCTGGGGGCGCTGGTCGCGGGCCTGCCGAACCTCCTGGGCGTCCACGGCGCGGCCGGATTCGGGGCCGAGCGCGCGCTGGTGGCCCTCTACGGGGCCGCCCAGCTGGCCGCCCTGGTGGCGTACCTTCAGCTCTCCCCGCGGGCGGACGGCGTCCCCACCCCGCTGTCCGCCGCGGGGGCACGCCGGCCCCCCTCACGGTGGGCCTGGACCGGCCTCCACCGCTCGCGCCCCACCGTGGTGCGACTGGGCAGCCTGTTCGCGCTCGACAGCTTCGCGGGCGGGGTGGCGGTCCAGGGCCTGGTCGCCTACGACCTGCACCTGCGCTTCGGCCTCGGGCTGGCCGCTCTGGGGCCGGTCTTCTTCGCGACCAATGTGGCGGCCGCGCTCTCCTACCTGGTGGCGGCCCGGCTCGCCCGCCGGATCGGGCTCCTCAACACCATGGTGCTGACCCATCTCCCCTCGAACGTCGTGCTGATGGCGGTGGCGTGGGCCCCGACATGGCCGGTGGCGGTGGCGCTGCTGGTGCTCCGCTCCACCTGCTCGCAGATGGACGTCCCCACCCGCCAGGCCTACACCATGGCCCTGGTCGATCCCTCAGAGCGCTCCGCCGCCGCCAGCGCCACCGGGGCGGCCCGCACCCTGGGGGCGATGGCGGGGCCGCTGGTCGGGGGCGCCGCGCTGGCGGCCCCGGGCCTGGGGCTGATCTTCCTGCTGGGCGGCGGCCTCAAGATCGGATACGACCTGGCCCTCTTCCGGCTCTTTCGGGGGGTGCCGCTGCCCGCCGAGGTCCCCGCGCCACCCTGATAGGATCGGGCCGCGCCAGCTGGGAGGATCGCCGTGACATCGGCGCCGTCGCCGGCCGACTCGGGCGGGCGGAGGGGAGCGGCTGCGGTCGCGGGCGGGCTCGCGGTCGCGCTCCTGCTCGTCGTCGCCGGTGCCAGCTCGGCCGATCGTCTGGTCACTTCCCGCGCGCCCGAACGCCTGGGCCTGCCCCGGCCGCTGACCCTGGGCCTCTCCAGCCTGGGGGCGGTCGCCGTGATCCTCGCGATCGAGCTGGTCCTGGCCGCTCTCGTGTATGGGCGGCTGTTCGTGAGCTGGTCGCGCCCGGGAGCGGAGGGCCGCCGGTTGGGAGGCTGGCGCCGGCTGGTGGAGTCGCTGGGACCGTTCGTCTTCGTCCTCAGCGTGGTGGGCCTGGTCATCCTGCTGCACCAGGTCGCCCGGGTGCGGGCCCACCCTCCCCCGGCCGGCGGTGCCCCGGGCCTGGCCCGGGGGGCCCACCGACTCATCGTGGGAAGCGGACGCGCGGGCTTTCTCAGCTGGGGCGACGCCGCCCTGATCGCGACCGTGGTGGCGGCCCTGGTGATCCTGGTCGGCGCCATCGTGCTGATCCGGCGGGTGCGCCGGCCGTCTCGAGTGGGGGAGGAGGGTGACCCCGTCCGGACGGGTGGGCGGAGCCTCGGCCCCCCGCGCCACCGGGCGCCGCGAACCCCCAGGGAGGCGGTCTGGTGCGCTTTGGCTGACCTCGAAGAGCGCGTCGCCGCTGCCGGCGCCGGCCGCCGCGCCCACGAGGGTCCGCAGGCGTTCCTGGGGCGGGCGGTGCCGACCCCGCCCGGACCCGACGCGCCCGCGGCCCAGCTGGTCGACCTCTACCACCGGGCGCGGTTCTCGCCCCATCCGGTCGACGACGGCGCCGCGCGCTCGGCGCGGGCGGCGGCCCACCAGCTCGGCTCCCGCCTGCACCGGGAGCGGGGGCCGGGGGATGGCTGAGCGGCGTCAGCTGCGGGGGATCGGCTGGGCCGCCGCGGCCGCCCTGGTCGACCTGGCGGTGGTGGCGGGGTTCCTGCTCCACGGGGTCGGCGACGCGACCTTTGTCCTGCGCGCCGGCATCCTCGGGCTGGGGGCGGTGGGGCTGGCGGTCCTGGCCCGGGCGGTGGGCCGGGCCGCCGCCGGCTCCGGGCCGGCCCCGGACCAGGGCGGTCCCGGGCCCGAGCCGGAGCGGCCGGCGGGCCTGGAGGAGCTGAGCCGGCTGGTCGACAGCTGCCGCAGCGGTCTCGCCGACTCCACCCAATTCGGCGATCGGCTGCGGCCCCTGCTGCTCCAGCTGGCGGCGAGTCGGTGCGGCCGGCCGCTCACTCCCACCCGCCTGCGCGCCGGGCTCGGCGACCATGCCGCCGGCGTCCTCCTGGGGAACGGAGACCAGGGGATTGGGGTGGGCCGGGGCCCCAGCCCAGCTGACCTGGAGGAGGTGGTGTCCCGGCTCGAGGCGGCACCGCGGCGGTGACCCGGCTGGCGCACCGCTCGACCGCCCGACTGGTGGGCACCGCCTGGCTGGTGGCGGTGCTCCTGCTCTCTGGCTTGGCGCTGGGCCTGCCCGAGCTGGTGGCGCTGGCGGCCCCGTTCGCGGTCGCGCTCGCGGTCGGCCTGGCTCGGTCCCCCACCCCCCTGGTGGCGGTGTCGGTCACCCTGAGCGCCGATCGTGCGGTCGAGGGCGACCGGGTGACGGCGCGGGTCCAGGTGGCCAGCCCGAGACCGCTGGAGCGGGTCGAGCTCACCCTGCACCTGCCCCCGGCGGTCACCGCCGCAGGCTCCCACCGGGTCGCGGTCCGGATCGGCCCGGGCGGGTCCGCCACCGCCCAGCTGGAGCTGACCTGCCGCGGCTGGGGGGCCCAGCGGATCGGCCCGGTGGCGGTGCGGGCGCGCGACCGGCTGGGGCTGGTGGAGCACGGGGGCTGGGCGGGGGGCCGCGTGTGGCTGCGGGTCTATCCCCGCCCGCCCCGGCTCCACGCGCTGCTCCAGCCACGCCGCACCCTGGCCCACACCGGCAACCAGATCGCGCGCCAGCGGGGCGACGGCATCGAATTCAGCGACCTGCGCGCGTTCGTGCCCGGCGACCGCGTGCGCCGGATCAACTGGCGGGTCACGGCTCGGCGCGGCTCCCCCTACGTCAACCTCCACCACCCCGAGCGCAACACCGACGTGGTCCTCTTCCTCGACAGCTTCCGCGACGCCCGCCGCGACCGCGAGGGGACGCTGGACCTCGCCGTCCGAGCCGTCTTCGGCCTGGCGGCCGCCCACCTGGGACGGCGCGACCGGGTCGGGCTGATCGGATTCGGCGGGGTCCTGCGCTGGCTCACACCCGGGACCGGGCTGACCCAGCTGTACCGGGTGGTGGACGCGCTCCTCGACACCGAGGTGGTCCTCAGCTACGCCTGGAAGGACCTCGACGTCCTCCCCCGGCGGATGCTGCCGCCCCGGGCCATGGTGGTGGCGCTCACCCCCCTGCTCGACCCCCGGGCGATCCGGGCGGTATCCGACCTGGCCGCCCGGGGCCACGACCTGGCCATCATCGAGGTGGACCCGACCGGCTTCGCGCCCGCCCCGACCGACCGCGTCGAGCGGCTGGCGCACCGGCTCTGGCACCTGATGCGCGAGGCGCGCCGCACCGAGCTGGGGCTGGCCGGGGTCCCGATCGCGACCTGGGCCGCCGGCGAGCCGCTGGACCCGGTGCTGGCGCAGCTGCTCGGAGCCCGGCGGCGGCGATGGCGCGTCCCGGCCTGACTTTGGCCGCCGGGGCGGGGGTGGCCTCGGGCGGCCTGCTCGGGGCCACCGCGCTGGCGCTGGTGCAGCGGGGTCCGCAGACGACCCCGCTGCACCAGCTGGGGTGGGTGCTGGCGGCGGTGGCGGTGCTGGGGCTGGCCGCGGGGCTGGTGCTGGAGCGGCCCCAGGTGGTGCCGGTCGCGCTGGCGCTGGTCGCCGCGGACTATGCGCTGGTCCTGCTGGGGGCACCCCGGTCGGTCCCGGGCGCGACCGCGGCGGCGCCGCTGGTGGCGGGCGCCCTCTTCGCCGCCGCCGAGCTCGGCTGGTGGTCGGCGGAGCTGCGCCGGGGGGCGCGCGAGGCCCCGGCCGCGGTGCTGCGGCGGCTCGCCCAGATCGGCGGGCTCGCGGTCGCCTCGGTGCTGCTGGCCGCGGGGTGCATCCTGGCCGGTGGGGCCGTGCTCCTCTCCGGGGTGATCCCGACCGCGGTCGGGGTGGCGGCGGCCAGCTGTGTGCTGGGGCTGGCCGCCTGGCTCGCCGCCCGGGGGGCTCAGGCGTAGGGGAGGCGGGGCGCTGCGGGGGTGGGCGGTGCGGGCAGGGCGGTGGTGGCGCTCTCGAGCAGGCCCGCCGCGGTCGAGCCGCGCCCCGAGGAGCAGCAGAGCCCGATCGACACCGTCAGCTGGGTGGGGTCGGGCTCTGAGTCCAGCAGCTGGCGCAGGCGGCCGCGCAGGTCGTCGACCACCACCCGGGCGGCGGCCTCGACGGTCTCCGGCAACAGGGCCGCGAAGGTGGTGTCGTCGAGCCGGGCGGGCAGGTCGCCCCGCCGCAGGCGCTCCCGCAGGGTCGCCGCCAGCTTGGGGCCGAGGGCCTGGCGCAGCTGGGCCAACGCGTCCCCGCCCATCGCCCGCACGGGGTCGATCCGCAGCGCCAGCACCGCGCACGGACGACCGTTGCGCTCGGCCCGGACCAGCTCCCGCTGGAGCGCGTCCTCCAGTCCCTGGCGGTTGATCAGACCGGTTTCCATGTCCACCAGGGCGAGCCGGCTCAGCACCTCGTCCAGCTGGGCGCGGACCACCTGGGCCTCGCAGCGGTCCGCGATCAGCTCCGCGGCGGCCGCCACCAGCTGGTCCGGCTCCAGCTCGCCGACGTCGGCCGCGATCATCCCGGTCCATCCCCCATCCGCGTCGCGGAGCGGCACCACCAGGGTCTCCGAGGAGGCGTCCTGGAGGGTGCGGCGGCCGACCGGGGCCGCCCGCAGCCGCGAGCGCACCACCTGAGGGCTCTCGGGGTCCTGGCGCAGGGCCTGGAGCTGATCGGCGGTCACCCCCGCCGCCGCCGCCGGCCAGAGCTCGCCCGAAGCCCCGTCGACCAGGAAGACGACGACGCGGGGAAGCGAGGCGACCGCGGCCAGGCGCTCGGCGAGCCGCTGCAGCTCGGCCTCCAGGTCGCCCCCGGACGGACCGGCGGCGCTCAGGTCCACCAGCGCCCGCAGCAGCCGCCCCCGGCGGGTCGAGCGGAGCCGGAGCGCCCGCAGACGCTCGCCCCGCGCCCCCGCCGGCCGTGACCCCGTGGTCTCCACCCGTACTCTCCTTCGGCTGCGACGCGGGGCGCCCGCCCCGATCGTCCGCCTGGCAGCGTAGCGGGTCGGCCGCGGTGCCGCGCGGGGGTCAGCGGATCGCCACCACCTTCAGCGAGAAGAGCCGGTCCGGGGCGAGGCAGGGGGGGTGGTCGGCGGCGCAGGCGGGCGCCTGCACCGCCGTGACGGTGGCCCGACCCCCCCGGACGACCGCGAAATCGGTGCGGATCCAGCCGATCGGGATCGGGGTCATGAGGGGGTCGGGAGTGGGGCGCAGCACCCGGGGATTGGAGCTGTGGGCCGCGCCCCACCCGAACCCGGCCGACCCCTGCAGCACCAGCCGGATCCGTGACCCCACCCGCAGGCGCAGGGTGCGGCCGGCGTCGGCCTGGGTCACCACAACCAGGCACGCGGTCGCGAGCACCCGCTGGCAGGCGGGCGGCCGGATCGCGGTGGCGACCGGGGTGGTGGCGGACGGCCCGCTGACGCCCGCGCCGCCCACCGCCACCCCGGTCGCGACCGCGACCGGTCCGGCCGCGGAGAGACGGGCGGGAGCGGGGGACCCGGGCACAATTGCAGCCGCTCCGGTGCCCATCGCGCCGCAGGCGGCGAGGGCTAGGCCCGCGATCGAGAGCAGCCCGAGCCGGGCGCGGGGGTGCCCCCTTCGGGCCCCGGCACCGGCGGGCGGGGCAGGCGGTGCGGCTCTCACACCCCCCAGACGCGGCGCGCGCCCGCTCGGTTCCCTGGGGCCGGCGGCGGGCCAGCCCGCATCCGGCCGATCATCCCCTGCGGTCGCAGGCGGGTCGACGCTCGGCCCGCGCCGGGCGGTGCCTCAGCCTCCCAGCCCGCGCCAGCTCCGCCCCTTCCCAACCGCGGCGGCCGGCTTGCGGCTGGCGGTGTCGCCGACGGCCTGGAGGCGGCCCGTGGCCTGACGTGCGTCCCCTGAGCGTGGAGGGTCCGGTCGGCGCCGGTCGGCGGCGGGCACCCGCCGGTGGCCGCTGAGTCGGGACCGGTCGCGTCGTCCCTGGCCGCGTCCAGAACAGAGAGGCGGGCACGCCCCGCGTGACCGGGGCGATCACGACACGGCCCTTGGCGCCGAGCGCGTCCGCGACGCGTCGTGGTCCACACAGCCCGCCCGATCTGCCCCGGACCCGCGTCCCGCTCGACTGTGCCAGGTCGGTCCGCTGGTCCCGCCGGACCGGGTCCGGCGCCCGACCTCGGTCGACTCCCGAGGTCCAGCCCCGCGCGGTTCGGGTGCGGGGAGGCCCCCCCCGACCAGCCGCCGCCCGCGCGTGCTGCCGGCCGGGGTGGCGAGCCAGGGCAGGGTCGCCCCACTGTTCATCTGGCTGGTACTATTCACACATATAGGATCGATGGCGGGGTGGAGGAGGACCGCACGGTGGTGGAGCTGAGCCGGACCGGCGATGAGGTGATGGTGCCGTTCCGCCCTGCCGAGAAGGCCGAGCTGCTCCCTGGCGGCCTCCCCGTGCCGGTGTCGTCGCACGGGGAGGTCGACGGCGTGGTCCACATGGCCCCGCACCTGGTCGTGCCGGGCAGCCGGCGGCGGGGCCGGGACTGCGGGCTGGCCGGCCCCGTCGCCCCGAGCGCTGTGGCCACCACCTGCTTTGGGCTCGGGACCCTCGGCGCCCGGGGCGAGACCGCGGCGCTGATCGGACCGCTCAGCCCCAGGACTCTCGCCGCCCGGCTCGGGATCGAATCCGCCCGGATCTGCGCTGGCGTGCGCCGGGTCGCTCGCGTCGCGTCCGTCGCCCGCGGCATGGCGTCGATCGCGGGGCCGATCCTCGCCAGCTGGCCGGCGCTGGGGTTCCTCGGCCGCATCACCCGCCGGTCATCCTGGTCGCCGAGCACGCTCGCTCGCAGCCGTGCGGACCTGGCTGGGCCCCATGGTCCCGGCGTCCCCTGGCATGCCCGCGCCCGCACGCTCCTCGCGACCGGTGGGCTCGTCACGGCGGCGACGAGGCGTGCCACACCGTGAGCACGACGAGAGAGCGGTCGGCGATGCGAGCCTCGAGGTCCGGCCTCAGGCGCACGATCCTCGTGGTGGCCGGCGTGCTCGTCGGCGTCGAGGCCATCGTGGTCGCCCGGCGACGAGGCTCCCTGCTGGCGGCCGACACGGTCGTGAGCTGCCGCAGAGGTCACCTCTTCACCACCTGGTGGATTCCCGGAGCGTCGGTCAAGGCCCTGCGGCTGGTCTGGTGGAGGCTCCAGTACTGCCCGGTCGGCCGGCATTGGAGCCTGGTGGCACCGGTCTCGATGTCAGAGCTGAGCGCCCAGGACCGGCGATCCGCAGCCGCGTCTCACGACCTGCGCCTCCCGTAGGGGAGGGGTGGGGCGGCCGCCGACCCCGGCCAAGCCCGGTCGGCGGATCTGCCTCCGCCACGGCGAGCCCGCCCCTGATCCCCACCCCACCTGGAATGGGCCGTCGCTGCGTCGGCCGCGGCGGCGGATCCCCACCGGTCCTGGGCGCGATCACCAGCCGTGCCCACGATCCTTGTCTCATCGCGCCTCCGCTCCGTCGCCTGCGACAGGGTGCGCACGCCCAGGCCATCCCTCGGGCGTGGCCGGAGCCGCCTGTCGCCGGGGGCGCCGCGCCCGACGACGTGGGCATAGCGGTGGCACCGCTGGCCGCCCGAGGATCCCCCTGCTGCTCTCCAACACCGTCCCGCCCGAGCAGGTGCTCACGGTTCGGGCCGGAACTCCGCCGCGCATCGACGGGCTCACCGATGGCCTGACGCCAGCCCACCTGCGCACGGGCCCGCATCCGGGTGAATGGTCGGTGACCCAGGTGCTGGCGCATCGGCCTGCCGGCGCGGACGTGTGGGGCGACTGCATCGCGACCCGCGTGGCCGAGGCCAGACCGGTTCTGTCGGCTGTCTATTCCCACACCCCAATCCAGCGCACCGACGACCCGGAGCGGGAGGTGGGGCGCCGCCCGCGGCACCCGCGCGCTGGTCGCGCTCGGGCGAGCTCCGGCTCCCGCCGCCGGCAGCGGGTCGCAACTCGCAGCATCGTGCACCCCGCAGCGTCCGCCGGGAGACCGGCCGACGGGCGGGGCCAGGGCCGCCTCCGCCCCGCTCGCCTTGCGGGCTCCCCTCCGGCACCACCGGGCATCGCGGCGCGGCTCGGCGCGGCTCGCTCGCGTCCGCTGCTCTGCCTGCGGTCAGCTGTGCGCGGCCGTCCGTACCCCAGGATTGGGGTCGTGCCGCCCTTGCGCCCGCTGCCGGGACCGGTCAGCGCCGCAGCAGGTTGCGCCCCAGGAAGAGCAGGTTGGCGGGGCGCTCCGCCAGCCGACGCATGAAGAACGGGTACCAGCGGGTTCCGAACGAGGTGGCCACCAGCACCGGAAACCCGCGCGCCACCAGGCTGCGCTGCAGCTGCGGGCGCACCCCGTAGAGCATCTGGAACTCGAAGCGGTCGGGGCCGATCCGGTGCGCTCGGGTGAAGCCGATGGCGTGCTCGATGATGGCCTCGTCGTGGGTGGCGATGGCGGTGTACCCGGAGCTGGTGAGGGCGCGCTCCATCAACTGCACATAGCTGCGGTCGACGTCCGCCTTGCGCGGGAACGCCACCTGCGGGCTCTCCCGGTAGGCGCCCTTGACCAGGCGCAGGTTGGGGCCGAGGGGCAGGAGGGATTCCAGGTCGCTGGCGGTCCGGTAGAGATACGCCTGGAGCACGGTGCCGACGTTCCCGACGCCGCCCGTGCGCAGGCGCCGGTAGAGGCCGAGGGTGGCCTCGACGTGGCGCGACTCCTCCATGTCGATGCGGACGAACTGCTGCCGCGGGCTGGCCAGGTCGAGCAGCTGGGTGAGGTTGGCCTCGGCGAGCTCGGCGCCGACCTCGAGGCCCAGCAGGGTGAGCTTCACGGCGACGTTGGCGGTCAGCTGCTCGTCGGCGAGCCGCGCGAGCAGGAGTTGGTAGTCGCGCACCGCCTGGTCGGCGTCGGCGCGGGAGCGAACCGCCTCGCCCAGAACCGTGGCGTTGCAGCGCAGGCCCTCGCGGTTGAGCCCGCGGATCACCGCCACGCACTCATCCATGGTCTCGCCCGCGACGAACCGGGAGGCGCCCAGGCGCATCCCGTAGCGGGCCACCACTGCCTCGGCGATCCGATTGCCCGCGGCCGCGAGGATCAGGCTCCGGGCCAGTCCGGCGGGCGACACCCTGCCGCGCCGGCCGACTCCCGTGGCGGACGGGGGCAGGTCCGCCGGCGGCTCCACTCCGGCACCGCCACGATCTCCCGGGCGGACGGGATCGGACATCGCCTAAGTGTGGCGGGGCGGCACCTCGACGCGAGCATGCCTGCTGCCGGGGGCGGCCGCGGGATCTCATGCCCCCCCGGCCGGCTGCCGACGGAGCCACCCGAGGCGGGGCCCTCACGACTCCGGCGGCCGATCCCTGCGGACCATGCGCCTCGCCACCCCCTCGCCTGACTGGGTCGCGCCGGCTACGCCTGGCGCCGCCTCTGGGTGGCTGGGCCCGGCATCCGGGCCGCCGTCCCGACTCCCATGCAGTGGGGGCGCGCCCGCGCGGTTTCGCGCCCCGGGGGGCGGTGGCCCATCGGACCGCCGGCGAGGACCGCTTTCGCGCTCTGGCTCAGGCCGTCTCCGACCTCGTCGTCGCGGTCGGCCCCGACCGCGAGCTCGTCTATGCCCGCCCGTTGGTCGAGGCGTTGGGTGACCACGCCCTGGGGAGCAACGTACTCGCGGGGCTGCCCGATCTGGTGGCGGCCGAGGACCAGCCCGCCCTCGTCGCGGCCCTGCTGGACGTCCGCAGCCGAGCCGGATCGTCCCGGGCGCTGATCCTGCGGCTCCGCCATCGGGACGGGGGGTGGCGCACCGTCGAGGTGCTGCTGACCACCCTGCTGGAGGACCCGGTGGCCCGGGCCGTGGTCCTGACCGCGCGGGACGTCACCGATCAGACCGCGCTGGAGGAGCAGCTCCGCCACCAGGCGCGGCATGATCCGTTGACCAGGCTCGCCAAAGGGCTCTGCTCCGCGACCGCCTGGAGCACGCTCTCGCCAGCCGTGAGCGCACCGGGGAGCCGCTCACCCTGCTCGCCTTGGACCTCGACGACGTCAAGGACGTCAACGACGGCTTCGGAAACGGATCGGGGGATCACGTGCTGGTCGAGGTCACCCGGCGGATCCAGCGGTGCCTGCGCGCCGCCGACACCAGTATCGGATTCGTGACCACCCGCGAGGCCGCCGGCGCCGACATCCTCCTGCGCAACGCCGACATCGCCCTGTACACCGCCACGTCCGAGGGCAAGGGCCGTGCCATCCAGTACCGCTCCGTCCTCCACGATCGCGTGATGCAGCGGGTGCAGATGGAGGCGGGCCTGAGGCTGGCCCAGGAGCCGGGCGCGTTCCGGTTGCAGTACCAGCCCATCCTCACCGTCGTCGACCGTCAGCTGACCGGAGTCGAGGCCCTGGTCCGATGGCACGACCCGATCCGGGGCGTGGTCGGCCCGGACGACTTCATCCCGCGCGCCGAGGCCACCGGTCTGATCCTCCCGATCAGGCGCTGGGTGCTCTGGGAGGCGTGCCGTCAGATGGTCGCCTGGCGGGCCAGCCACCCCCACCTGGGCCGGTTCTACCTCGCCGTCAAGGTCTCCGCCCGCCAGCTGGCCATCCCCGGCTGCGTGGCCGAGGTGGAGGCCGCCCTCAGCAACTCCGGGCTGCCCCCGGGTCAGCTGGTGCTGGAGGTGACCGAGACCACCGTCATCCGGGACATCGAGGCGGTGGCCGTGCGATTGGGCGAGCTCCGCGGGCTCGGGGTGCGGATCGCGATCGACGACTTCGGGACCGGCAACTCCTCGCTCGCTCAGCTCCGGCGCCTGCCAGTGGATATCCTCAAGATCGACCGCACCTTCCTGCACCAGCTCACCGCCAGCCCGGCCGGCGCCGCGGTCGTGCAGACGGTGGTGGACCTCGGGCGGGCGCTCCAGCTGCGGATGGTGGCGGAGGGAGTCGAGACCGCCGACCAGGCGAGGGAGGTCGCGGCCCTCAGCGACGACGGCCGGGTCCAGGGCTTCTTCTTCTGCCGGCCGCTGGACCCCGCCGATCTGGAGGCGCTCGACCTGGGGAGCGCCCCGGCGAGCTCCGCCCGCCCCGAGCGGCTATGGCCCCGCCCCCGGGCAGGCACCGCCGTCGGCGAGCCCGCGTCCTCCGGCGGACGTGGGGCGATCTCCCCCTGCGCGTGCGAGCTCGTGCTGCCCCGGCGACCGGCATCCGTCGTGCCCCGCCGGATGACGCTCCCGCGGGGGCGATCCGCACCCCACCGCGCGGCCGCCCGGTCTCGTCGGGCCGCCGATCTCAGCCCGGGGGGCGGCCCCGCCGTGCCCCGGACCGCCGCACCGTCACCACCCCCAGGGGGGCCACCTCCCGGGCGATCCGCTCGGCCGGGCCCACCAGGATCACGTGCACCGAGCGGGGGGCGAGGTAGCGGGCGGCGACGGCCCGGACGTCGCGGGCGGTGACCGCCCGCACCCGGCGCGCGAACGTCTCCAGGTAGCGGTGGTCCTGGCCGTGCAGCGCGGCCGACGCCAGCGAGCCGGCCACCCCCGCCTGGGTCTGGACCGCGATCACGCGGGTGCCGGCGAGGTAGCGCTGAGCGCCCTCCAGCTCCGCCGCCGTCACCTCCCCGGTGGCCAGCCGGCCCAGCTCGTAGAGGATCTCGGTGAGGGCCGGCCCGGTCACCTCGCAGCGCACGTCGGCGCCGGCGAGCAGGAGGGTGTCGCCGAGGTGGCTGTCGGTCATGGCGAAGGGGTTGTAGGTGTAGCCGTGGCGCTCGCGGATGTTGAGCATCAACCGCGACGGGCCGCCCCCGCCCAGGATGGCGGTGGCGAGCAGGAGGGGGAGATGGTCGGGGTGGCCGACGGGGGGTGCCCCCGCCGCCACGATGCAGACCGTCTGAACCGCCTCCGGGCGGTCCACCAGCGTGATCCCGGCGGCCGGCCGGTGGTGCACCGGGGGCAGCCGCCAGCTGCCGCGGCGGCCGTCCCAGGCGGCGAATGCGCGGCTCAGCCGGCGCGCCGTCCGGCGCGGGTCGACGTCGCCGACCACGGTCAGCTGGGCCGCCCGGGCGCCGAAGGTGGCCCGATGGAGCGAGCGAATCGCCGCCGCCCCGCAGCGCCGGATCTGGGACTCGGTGGGGGTCGCGGCGCCGTACGGGTGGGGCCCGTAGACCGCGGCGCGGGCCACCTCCTGGGCCGGGAAGTGAGGCGCGGCGCGGGCCATCCGCAGCTGCTCGGCGATCCGGCCGCGCTCCAGCTGGAGCTCGTCGGCGGGGAAGGCAGGCCCGGTCACCACCTCGGCGACCAGCTCGTACAGCTCCTGCTCGTGCTCGCTGAGGACCGAGCCGCTGAGCACCAGCACGTCGCCGTCCTGGCTCACGTGCAGGTCGGCGCCGATCATCTGCAGGTCCTGAGCGAGCGTCGCCCCGTCCCGCACCCGGGTCCCGGCCAACAGGGTGTGGCTCAGCAGCTCGGCCGAGCCGGGAACGCTCGCGTGCGCGCTCCCTGCGGGCACGGCCAAGCGCAGCTCGAGTCGCGGCACGGTCGCGTGGGCGACGATGGTGGTGCGGGTCCCGCCCTCCAACTGGGTCCGGACCGGACGGCGCAGGCGCAGGTCGGGAACCGGTCCGATCGCGGGCAGGTCGGCCGGCAGCGGAGGCCGGTCCCCGCCTGTGGGCACGGGCAGTGAGGTCACCCCGGCCTCCGCTTAGGTCCGGGTGGGACCCAGTCCAGCACGGTCGAGCGCTCCGGCCTCAGCCAGGTGCGGACCGAGTCGGCCACCTGCTCCTCGGTGACCGCGGCGATCTGTCCGGGGATGAGGTTGAGGAGGTGGGGGTCGCCATGGACGGCGGTCAGGGTCCCCAGCCGGTCCATCCGGCCGCGGGGGCTGTCGACCTGGGCCCAGTGCTGCGCCAGCCAGCTGCGCTGCGCGCGCCGAAGCTCCGGGCGGCTCGGCCCCTCGCGGCCGAGGCGCTCCAGCTCCTCATCGATCAGCTCCAGCACCCGGGGGGTGGGGACCTCGGGCCGCCGGGTCGCCTCCAGGGTCCACAGGCTGGGATCACCGGTGTCAAAGGCGTCGCCGATCGGGAAGTTGGGCCCGGCGGTGACATCCAGGCAGACCCCCTCGCCCCGCACCAGGCGCTCGTCCAGGCGCGAGCCGCGGCCATCGGTGAGGATGTCGGCCGCGAGCGTCAGTGGCAGGTGGGCGGGAGACCCGAAGGTCGCCATCCGGTACCCCACCCCGAGCCGGGGGACGGGTGCCATCGGGTCCTCATGGCGGACCACCCGGCGCCGGGTGGGGAGCGGCTCGTCGGTGGCGGGCGGGGGCGGGACGGGGCGCGCCGGGATGGCGCCGAAGTGCTGCGTCACCGTTGCCAGCGCCTCGGAGGGGTCGAAGCCCCCGACCACCACCAGGGTCGCGTTGCCGGGGGCGTAGTGGCTGGTGAAGAACTCCGAGGCGTCCTCCACCGTGGCGCTCTCCAGGTCCTCGAACTCGCCATAGGCGTTGTGCGCGTTGGCGAACCGCTGGAACGCGTGCTGGGGCAGGAACAGCCAGGAGAAGCCTCCGTAGGGCTGGTTGAGGACGTTGAGACGGACCTCCTCCTCGACCACGTCCACCTGGTTGCGCAGGTTGGCAGGGGTCAGGTCCAGCCCCGCCATCCGGTCGGCCTCCAGGTAGCAGGCGGCGGCCAAAGCCGAGGCCGGCAGCACCTCGAAATAGGCCGTGTAGTCGTAGCGGGTGTAGCCGTTGAGCACCCCGCCGGCGTCGTGGACCACCTGGAAGTGAGCCATCTTGCCCAGGTGGCGCGATCCTTGGAACATGAGGTGCTCGAAGAGATGGGCGAAGCCGGTGCGGCCCTTCGGCTCCAGCCGGAATCCGACCCGGTAGTAGACCCCGAGCGCCACCACGGCGCTGCCGGGCTCACTGCTCAAGACCACCCGGAGGCCGTTGGGAAGGCGGTGCTCCTCGATCGCAACCGACCGCACAGGGACGGCGGGGGTCGGGTCGGACGCGGGCGGGCGACGGCGGGACGAGACGGCCATGGGTCGCAGCGATGGTAGCGGGCGAGGCGGGGCGGGCGAGTGACCGTGTCACCCGCGCTCCCGCGGAAGCCGGTCACGCTCCCGTCCCCGGAACCGGGGTCGGGGGCGCGGCCCGCGGGTCGCGGCGGACCCCGGCTGGGGCTGGGGCGCTCCTCTCCTGAGGGCGCCCGATTTGCGGGATCGCGACCCTCCGGGGCGCCCCCTGGAGCGGCGCCTCTCCGACGGCGGGGCTCGTGCTCGTGGGTGCCGAGCGGCACCCTGGGGGCGAGGCGATCAGCCTCGCCCGACTAGGTGGCGGCGCGGTCCGGCTGAACGAGATCCCGGCGCTGCGAGGTGGATGACCGCTGGCGGCTCCTGCCCCTGGCGGGGGCGGGCCTGGCGGCCGTCCCCCGAGGATCCCGACAATGGTCGGGCTCGACCAGGGGGGCACCCCCGCCACAGAGGTCCTCAGATCATGCCCGAGCTCGACGCCGACTTCATGCGGCTGCCTCAGGCGGAGCTGGCCGGCGCCGCGCTGGATGCGATGCGGCGGGTTCCCGGTCTCGACTACGGCGACTTCCGGCTCCACCGCGACCGGATCGAGTACCTGCATGTCAAAGAGCGCGAGCTGGAGGCCCACCAGCAGCTCCACCCGGTGGGCTTCGGGGTCCGCCTGGTCGTGGACGGCGCGTGGGGTTTCGCCGGGAACGGGGCCTGCACCCCCGAGGCCGTGCGCCAGGCGGTGCGCGAGGCGGCCGAGCTGGCGGCCCTGCTCCGGCCGCTGCAGTCGGAGCGGGTCGAGCTCGCGCCCGAGCCCTGCCACCGGCAGACCTGGATCGCGCCCGCCCTGGTCGACCCGTTCGAGGTGCCGCTGGAGGAGAAGGTCAGCTTCATGCAGACCGTCTCGGACCGGCTCCTGCGGGCCGGCGCCGAGTTCAGCGACTTCATGACCGAGGCGGTGGTGGAGAGCCGGCTCTTCGTCAGCACCGAGGGGGCCGAGATCCGTCAGCAGCGAACCCGGGTGCACCCTGTGTATCAGGCCGGGATTCGCGACCGGGCCGGCTCAGGCCTGGTGGAGACGATGCGCTCCGACTCCCGACCGGTGGGCCAGGGGTGGGAGTACGTCCGCGCCTACGACTTCCTGGGCGAGGCGGAGCGGTCGGTGGCGCTGCTCCAAGAGAAGCTTCGGGCACCCTCGGTCGATCCCGGGCCGCTGGACCTGGTGATCGACCCGTCCAACCTCTGGCTGACCGTGCACGAGTCGGTCGCGCACGGCACCGAGCTCGACCGCGCCCTGGGCTACGAGGCCAATTTCGCGGGCACCACCTTCGCCACTCCCGACCAGGTGGGGAGCCTGCGCTACGGGTCCGAGCTGATGCACGTCACCGGCGACCGGCTGGAGCCGCAGGGGCTCGCCTCGGTGGGCTTCGACGACGAGGGGGTGGCGGCGCAGCGGTGGGACATCATCCGCGCCGGCATCCTGGTCGGCTACCAGCTCAACCGCCAGATGGCGCACCGGTTCCAGCAAGCCCGCTCCAACGGCTGCGCCTTCGCCGACAGCTGGGCCCACGTCCCGCTCCAGCGGATGCCCAACGTGTCGCTGCAGCCCAACGTGGACGAGGACGTGAGCCTGGAGCAGCTGCTGGCGGAGGTGCGGCACGGGATCTACATCGTGGGCGACAAGTCCTGGTCGATCGACCAGCAGCGCTACAACTTCCAGTTCACCGGGCAGCGCTTCTACCGGATCGAGAACGGTCGGCTCCAGGGTCAGCTCCGCGACGTCGCCTACCAGTCGCGCACCCCCGACTTCTGGGGGCGGCTCGCCGCCCTGGGCGGGCGCTCCACCTGGCGGCTCCAGGGCGCCTTCAACTGCGGCAAGGGCCAGCCGGACCAGGTGGCGCCGGTGTCCCACGGTGTCCCGGCGGCGCTCTTCCGCCAGGTGACCGTGCTCAACACCCACCAGCAGGGGCGGTGATGGACGGCCACGACGTGGTCGAGGCCACCCTCGCGGCCGGCGCCACCATCGCGATCGCCGCCACCACCTCGGCGGCCAACTGCCGCTGGGCCAACAACTCCCTGACCACCAATGGCGTGGAACGAGCCCTCTCCTGCACCGCGATCGCGGTCGAGGGCGGCGCGGTCGGCAGCGAGGGGCTCGACGTCACCGCGCTCGACGACTGCCGCCGGGCGGCAGAGTGGGCGCGGGCGGCGGCCCGCCAGGCGCCCCCGGCCGCCGACGCCTTCGCTCTGCTCGGCCCCGCCGACGCGCCCGCTCACCCGGCGCCGGCAGCCGGGCCGGCCGGGGCGGAGTCGCTGCGTCCTTTGGTCGACCCCTTGGCGGCGGTGCTCGAGCGTGCCCGCCGGGATGAGCTGTGCTGCTTCGGGTACGCCGAGGTCCAGGCGGCGACCGAGCAGCTGGGACTCACCACCGGGCTGCGCGCCGGCGGGCGCCGGGTCGCCGGCACGGTCTCCATGACCGTGAAGTCCAAGGACCTGCGGCGGAGCGCCTGGGTGGGTGCGGTGGCCGCCGACCTGGGCCGGATCGACCTGGCTGGCCTCTACGACCGCGCGGCCGCGCGGCTGGCCTGGGCGCAGCGCCAGGTCGAGCTCCCCGCCGGCCGCTACCAGGTGATCCTGGAGCCCTCGGCCACCGCCGATCTGATCCTGCGGCTGGTCTGGGAGATGCACGCCCGAGGTGCCGACGAGGGCAAGACCGCCTTCGCCGGCCCGATTGGCCCCCGGGTCGGCGAACGCCTCTACGCCCGCGAGGTGAGCCTGCGCGGAGACCCCGGCGCCGACGGGATGGAGACTCCGGCGTTCGTGCGCGCCACCGCCTCCAGCGAGTACAGCTCGATCTTCGACAACGGGCTCGCGGTGGCTCCCACCACCTGGGTGGACGCCGGGGTGCAGCAGCCGCTGATGTGCCCGAGGGCGTGGGCCCGCGACCACGGCCACCCGGTGCGGCCGCCCACCGACAACCTGCTGATGGATGGCGACGGGCCAGAGCTGGCCGCGATGATCGAGAGCACCGAGCGGGCGCTTTTGGTGACCAGCCTCTGGTACATCCGGGAGGTGGACCCCACCACCATGCTGCTGACAGGCCTCACCCGCGACGGCGTTTTCCTGGTGGAGCACGGCGAGGTGGTGGGCGCGGTCAACAACTTCCGCTTTAACGAGAGCCCGATGGGGGTTCTCGCCCGCACCCTCGAGGTCGGTCGGGGGGAGCCCACCATCTCCCGCGAGGTCGGTGGCGACGTCCTGATCTCGGCGCCGCCGATACGGGTCCAGGACTTCTGCTTCTCCTCGGTGTCGGACGCGGTGTGAGCGCCGATCGGGGACGCGCCGGGGCCCGCTGGATCGGAGCCGGAGGCCGCCGGCGGGCGCGCCCCGGCGGTCCCGCCCCCCGAGATGGGTCGCCGTGAGCGGGATGGGATCCCCGGTGGCGCCGGTCGCGCCCGCGCCGGCGTGATCCCCGCGGCCGCCGCCCGGCCGCGCCCGGCGCCCCTCTGTGCGCGGGGGCTGGGCGCGGCCGGTTCGGACGACCGCTGCGGGCGTCGGTGAGACCGTCCTCGCCCGTCCCCGCGCGCGGGGACGGGGCGCGCCGGCAGCCGCCGCTGTCGAGCTGGCGGCCGAGCGCCGGCTGGCTCACGCCCGCCAGCTATCTTCTGATCGCCTTCGCGATCACCGCTCCCGTCTGGCTGACGCGACGGCCGGGGCTGCTGGGGGCCAGCGCCGACAGCGCGCTGCACCTGTGGTTCCTCGTCTTCATGATCCACGCGATCGGGCGGGGGCAGATCCCGTTCTTCGCCCGCGCCGCCACCTATCCGCACACGATCAGCCTGGTCTGGAACAACGCCGACATCCTGCTGGCGGTCGTGACCTGGCCGATCGCGGTGGTGCTGGGGTGGGTGCGCGCGATCAACCTGCTCCACCTGCTGCTGCTCGCCGCTGGGGCCGCGATGATGGCGGCCCAGCTCCGCCGCCACCTGCGCTCGGCGCTCGCCGCCTGGATCGGCGGGGTGGGCTTCGGGTTCGCGCCCTTCGTCCAGGGCCAGCTGGTCGACGGCCAGCTCACCTGGCTCACGATCGCCACCCTGCCCTTTGGCTGGTGGGTCGCGGACCACGCCGTGGCGGCTGTGCGCGGCCAGCGCCACCGGCGGCGGTGGGGGGTCGCGGCGGGCGCCGCGGTCGCGCTCCAGTACGTCGTCAACAAAGAGTTCCTGGCGACCATCCTGCTGATGGCGGTGCTGGTGGGCGCCTGGCCGCTGTGGCGCCACCGACGCCGGGTGGTGCCAGCCCTCCGGGGCGCCGCGCCCGTGCTGGGGGGCGCCCTGCTCACCTTGGCCCTGCTCCTCGCCGGGCCGATCGCGCTCCAGACCCAGCGGCGCCCCTCGCTACTGCATGCGGCCGGCCTGACCCCGGTCCGCACCTACATCGACCTGCTCTCCTGGGTGCTGCCGTCGCCCGGCCAGCTGGTCGGCCCGGGCGGGGACCGTTGGCTGCTCCCCTATTCCATGTGGTGGGCGGAGGTGGTCGGCTACCTCGGGGCCCCGGTGATCCTCTTCGCGCTGTGGGCGCTGATCCGGCGCCGGCGGCAGCGGCTCGCGCGCTATGCGGCCGCGATCGCGGTGGTGGGCGGGTGCCTCGCCAGCGGCGAGTGGCTCCACGTCTACGGGGTGGCGGTGCTGCCGCTCCCCTTCTGGCTGCTCCACCACCTGCCGGTCTATGCGGACACGGTGCCCAACCGCTTCGCGATCTTCGTCGACCTGGGGGTGGCGATCCTGCTCGCCCTGGGCGCCGACAGCTGGGGGCAGCGGCGCCGATCCCCGCTCGCGGCCGGCCTGCTGGTGGCGCTCCTCTTCGTCCCCTGGGTGCCCGCGCCGATGCTCTTCAGCGGCGGCGAGACCGCCCCCGGCACCCTCCCGGCGGTGTTCCACAGCCACCAGCTGGCCAGGCTCCCGGTGGGCAGCGTCATGGTGGTGGCCCCGATCGCCATCTACACCGACGGGTCGCCGATGCTCTGGCAGGCGCTCGACAACTTCCGCTACTCGCAACCCTTCGGGTACATCCTCCACCCCGACGCGAGCGGCAGCGTGACCAACTTCCCCTACCCCTCGGCCCTGGGCCGGGTCCTGGTCGCGTACGCCGATCACCAGCTATCGCCCCGCCCCGACCTGGCGGCGATGCGGGCCGACCTTGGCCGCTGGCGGGTGCGAGCCTTGCTGGTGGTGACCCCCCGCGCGGCCCCCGCCACCGTCCGCCTGTTCCGCCTGCTCACCGATCGCCCGCCGCGGGTGGTGGACGGGGCCGACCTCTGGCGCCGCCCGTGACCGCGGCGGGGGGGCGACGCTAGCCCCTTTGGCCCGCCGCTCGTGGGTGCGACCTAGCCAGTTGGTATCATACCGCAAGGTGCGAGAGATCACGCCCTATCACTTCGGGTCCCCGGTCGAGGCCGCGCATTTCTGCGATCGGGAGGCGGAGCTGGCGACCCTGGAGGCGCGCATGACCCAGGGGATCAATGTGATCCTCCACGCGCCCCGCCGCTACGGCAAGACCTCCTTGGTGCGGCGGGCGGCGCGGCGGGCGGAGGAGCGGGGGGTCGGGGTCGGGTACGCCAACCTGCTGCGCTGCTCGACCCGGCGCGAGATCGCCCAGGCGGTGGTGCGCGCGACCTTCGCCGGTCCGCTGCACCGCCGCGACCTGCTCCGCCGCTTGGGCGGCCTGCTGGAGCGGGTGCGGGTGCGCCCGACCGTGGCGGTCTCCGGGGACGGGAGGGTCAGCCTCGGGTTCGATCCCGCCCTCGCCGACCGCGACTGGGAGGGGACCGTGGCCGACTGTGGCCGGCTGCTGGCGGAGGAGGCCCGCCGCCGGCCGGTGGCGCTGGTGCTCGACGAGTTCCAGCAGGTGAACCAGGTGGATCCGGGCCTGGCGGGGGTCTTCAAGGCGGTGCTCGACCAGGCCTCCGGGGTGTGCTTCGTGCTGGCGGGCTCCCACGTGCACCTGATGGAGCGGCTGACGACCGCCCCGGGGGCGCCGCTGCTGGGCATGGGGGAGGTGCTTCGGCTGGGCCCGATCCCGCCCGCGCAGATGGCCGCCTACCTCGTGCGCCAGGCGCGGCGGGCCGGGCGCCCGATGGCCCTGGCCACCGCCCAGCGGGTGTGCGCGCTCGCCGGGCCGGTGCCCAACGACATCCAGCGGCTCGCCCAGACCGCCTTCGAGGTCGCCCGCACCCACGTCGATGACGAGTCGGTCTCCCAGGGCCTGGCCCTGTCGGTGGCCCGCCAGGCGGCCACCTATGCCGAGCGGTACGAGCGGCTGTCAGGGTCGGCCCAGCGGCTCCTGCGGCTTGTGGCCGAGGGCCCGATCACCCACCCCTACGCGCACGCGGTCCTGACCGCGATCGAGGTCGCCAATGACAACGCCGCCCGCAAGGCCCTGGCGGCGCTGGAGGCGCAGGAGCTGGTGGTCCGCCGCGACGGCGCGGTCGCGGTCGCCGACCCCTTCTGGCGCGCCTGGCTGCTCGGCGCCGCAGACTGATAGGGCGATGGACCCAGCCTCCCCGATCCACGAGCGCCGGGTCGCGGCCGGCGCGGTGACGCTCTCGGTGCGCGAGCGCCAGGGCGGTCTCCCCCCGGTCCTGTGCCTGCACGGGCTGGCCAGCAATGCCAGGTGGTGGGATCTGGTCGGTCTCCGGCTCGCCCCCAGCCACCGGGTGGTGGCGCCCGACCTGCGCGGCCACGGCCGCAGCGACCGTCCCCCCGACGGCTACGGCTTCGAGACCGTCACCGGCGACCTGCTGGCCCTGATCGCCGCGATCGGGCTGCCGCCGGCGGTGGTCGTCGGCCACAGCTGGGGCGCCTCGGTCGCGCTCTGGCTGGCGGCCGCGGCCCCCGAGCAGGTGCTGGGCTGCGTATTGGTCGACGGCGGGGTCGGCGACCTCCGCCAGGCGTTCGGGCCCACCTGGGCCAGCGCTGAGGCGGCCATGACGCCGCCTGACTTCCCGGCCGCCACCGCCAGCGACCTCCCCGGCTTCCTGGCCCGGTCGGCGCTGGCGGAGGGATCCGACCCGGCCCTGGCCGCCGAGATCCTGCTGGGCAACCTCGAGGCCGGGCCCAATGGCCGGCTCCATCCGCGCCTCGACCGTCGCCGTCACCTCCTGATCGCCCGGGCGCTCTGGGAGCTGGACGGCGCGGCACTGCTCGGACGCACCCGCCAGCCGGTGCTGCTGATCCCCGCCCGAGATGCTCGCGGCTCCACCCGCCAGCTCGAGCGGGAGCGGGCGGTGGCGGCGGCGCTGGCGGCGCTCGGCCCCCGCGGCGCGGCCCGCTGGGTGGCCGGGGTCCACGACCTGCCGGTGCAGCGGCCGGCCCCGGTGGCGCGCGCGATCCTGGAGTTCTGCCAGCAGCTCGTCCCCGTGGGCGAGACCGGGTAGGCGGGGCGGATGACGGGCTCGCCTGGAGCGGTCCACCCACCCGGGGCCGCCCCGTCGCAGCTCCCCTTCACCGGGGACGAGGGGGCGGATCGTCTGCTGGCCCGGGACCCGTTCGCCTTGCTGGTGGGCTTCGCGCTCGACCAGCAGGTTCCGCTCCAGACCGCCTTCCGGGGGCCCTGGCTGCTGCGGCAGCGGCTCGGCACCCTGGATCCCACCGCGATCGCCCAGCGACCGGCTGAGGATCTGAGACTAGCCTTCGCGGGACCGCCCGCGATCCACCGCTTCCCCCAGATGATGGCGACCAGGGTCGGCCTGCTGGCGGAGATGGTGGCCCGCGAGCACGGGGGCCGGGCCGAGCGAGTCTGGCTCGGGGCGGTCGATGGCGCGGACCTCGGGCGCCGTCTGGCGGCGCTGCCGGGCTTCGGCCCGATGAAGGTGCGCACCCTCGCCACCCTGCTGGGGCGACAGTTCGGGGTTCGGCCGAGCGGGTGGGAGGCGCTGGTCCCGTCCCACCCCACCCTGGGCGACGTCACCAGCTGGGAGCAGCTGCTGGCCTATCAGGCGGGCAAGCGGGCGGAGAAGGCCGCCCGGCGGGCGGACACCACCGGCTCGCGAACTCGTCACAAGTTGCCCCCAGGGGCCAAGGCCCGTTGACCCCGACCTAGGGTGGACCGCAGACTGGCGGAACGCGAGGTGTGCCCCGATGCCGCCGAGCGCGAGGAGATTCGGTGGCCCAGTGCAGGAGTGGGCGACGGCGGCGCGCCGAGCGCGGCCAGTCGATCGTGGAGTTCAGCCTCGTGCTCCCGGTCGCCCTGCTGATCCTGGCCCTGGTGGTCGATGTGGGCCAGTACATCGTGGGCAGCATCAACCTCAACCAGGTGGCCCGGGCCTCGGCCACGGCCGCGTCGTTCTCCGCCGACCACGGCGGGACCCTGCTCGAGGTCGAGTCCCAGGCGGTCAACGCCGCCACCACCGATGAGCCGTCGGTCACCTATGCCTACTGCACCCCGGTGGTCCCTCCCTGCGTCAGCGTCACCCAGACCACGACCGGCGCCGCCGCGGTGCCGGTGGAGGAGGTCACGGTCTACCGGGCGATCGCGCCACTGGTCCCCCTGCTCCCGAGCCTGACGCTGCAGGCCTCGGCGGCGGCGGCGTACTGACGTGGCCCGGCAGCCCGGCGACCGGCGCGCCCGCCAGGGCCACGCCCCCTGGCTCCGCCAGACCCAGGGCGGTCAGGTGGTGGTGCTCTTCGCCATCTCCTTGTTCGTGATCTTCTCGGTGGTCGGGCTGGCGGTGGACGGCGGCTTCGGCCTCAACCAGCTGCGCCGGGCCCAGAACGCCGCCGACTTCGCCAGCGAGGCGGGGACCTCCCAGCTGGGGCCCGACTGCAACCAGGGGTCGACGGTGCCCCAGAGCACCATCTACGACTACATCAATGCGGTGGTGAACGCCAACATCCCTGGCACCCCGCCCTGGACCGCGTTCTACCTCGACAAGCAGGGCGCGAAGCTGCCGGGGCCGGTGAAGGTCAGCATCAGCGCCGGGGCTGGCGCCAACGCGCCCGCGACCGCCTGCGGGATCGTCACCACCGTCACCCCCACCTGGGGCCCCTTCATCGAGCAGATCATGGGGGTCGCGAACCTCACGACCACTGCCAGTGCGCGGGCGGTCCTGGTCGCCCCGGCCGGGATCGACAGCCTGGGCCGCTTCGGCCTGCACACGATCTACGCGGGCGGGTCGGGCACGTTCATCGTCGACGGCGACATCAACGACAACTCGGGGGGCTGCACGCCCGGAACTGTCGGCAACAGCCCCTTCAGCCCCTCCGGGCCGTGCCTCGGGGTCGACACCTACGGCGACACCATGGACGCCTTCAGCTCAGGGACGATTGGGATCTATGGGACCATCAACGCCGTCGACTCGACCCCGCTCGACCCCTGCTACAGCCATCCCAACAACCCGGGGCACTATCCGGTCTACTCCTACCCGACGAACCCGCCGAGCGCGCTCCCCAACAACGCCGCTCCCCAGAGCACCTTCACCTTCCAGGGCGTCACCAGCCCGTGCGGCGAGACGGGGGTAACACGCTCCCCCAAGGACATCAACTACAACGCGATCAACCCCAACGCCAGCGCGATCACCAACGACCCCCTGGGGTACCTGCCGACCCCGACATCCAGCAGCACGATCTGCGCTGGGGGCAGCCTCAACACCGTCGGCGGGAGCCCGATCTACAACAGCGGCGCGGTGCTGAATCCCGGCGAGTACACGGGCCCGGTGGTGGTGAACGGCAACGCCACCTTCCACTCGTGTCCCAACGGTCAGCCGGGCCGCTACATCTTCGACCAGGGGATCGAGATCTGCCCCCAGGCATCGGGCCAGTCGGTGGCATCGGGCAACGCCCCCACCGACCCGGCCGGGAGCGCCTTCGACGGCGGCGTCACCCTCTACAGCGCCGGGCTCTTCACGGGCGTCTCCCCCGATTCCTGCCCCTCGTTGGGTGTGGGCCAGGACGGCGACACCGAGGCCGCCAGCCCGAATGACCCCGACGGGGACTCGCCAGTGATGCAGCTCACCCAGATCGTGACCCCCGGGGCCGCCAGCCCGCTCTGGCCGGTGATGAACTACGGGATCACGGTCGGAGGAGTCGACGGCTCCACCGTCGACCTCCAGGGCCCGGGTGCTGGCGACGGGCAGTGGGGTCAGGTGGTCCTCTTCCAGAATCGGTCCGCCAGCTCACCTGCCAACATCGGCTTCGACGCCGGCTACATGGACGGCGCCGCAGTGAGCCTGACCGGCGACGTCTACGACGCCTCGATGAATTCGCCGGTCGTGCCGATCTCCAGCGAGGCCTGCAACTTCGCGCCCGCCGCCGACGGCGGTGAGGTGGTGATCGGAAACGGCAGCACCCCGACCGTTCCCGGGCAGATCGCCTGCCAGACCCAGGCATCCGACGCGATTTCCCCCAGCTGCGCGACCAACTGCGTTGTGATCCAGGGGGTCGCGGTGGTCGACTCCTTCGACACCACCGGATCCGCCAACCTCCTGATCAAGCCGCCGCCGCCCCCACCTGGCGCGGGCGACGTCGAGCTGGTGCAGTAGCCGAGGT